>NZ_JACFUD010000002.1:0-609715 GCF_020295385.1 Enterococcus sp. S22(2020) | reverse complement strand
ATTATTTCTATTAAATGGGATGGTAAAAGTTTTTCTCTCCTTACATGATAAGCATCATTCGCCTTTGCAGCTCAGGGTCATAATGCGAGTAACAAGTCCCTCTGGCAGGCACTTGTTACTGATCCTTTTTTAGATGCCCACATATTCTGCGCTGCTTCAGTCCAATTTTCAAAATCGTTCACAATTACAGAAAAGTCTTCCATATCCAAATACTTTCATAATATTTATCATTCTCTTCCATTTGCTTTCCGCCTAATGATAGTTTTTGGATCTCATTCATGTTGCTACCGATTCTTTTTAAGATTCTTAGTGATCTTTCTATATAAGTTACCATTTATTTCTTTAAGAAATCCAGTCATTTCAATACTCATCCTATTTGTTAAAGCACTAACTTCTCTATACATATCTCAATAGAACCCTTCTCGCCAAATTCTATCCAATTTATCTGAATAATACATTATTGCTTTTTGATAAGCTCTAATCTCTTTATCTTCAGAGGTTGTGGCAATTAAGCGTAACAAAATTTCCATACTTTCTGAAGACTGATTCAAGTTGTATAACACCATTGAATAAAAAACTTTAAGCGCATTATTATTTGGAAACTTTTCTATCCCGCTCTTTAATGTTTTTGCAGCTAGATCATACTTACCCAATGTTCTATATGTACTGCCCAGACCAAGAAATGCCCCTTCTAAGTCGGCACCATCTAAACCGTTCTTGATCGATTTTTCGTAATAATTTACTGCTTCAGACTCTCTTTCTAAGATATCAAAACTCCAAGCAACCTGATAGTTTAAATAAGGATCATCATTTTCATTTTTTAATAGTTCCAATAACAACTGGTTAGATTTTTCTAGTTTACCTTCTTCCCTTAGCTGTAGAGCATCATTTATATTATTTTTCATTGATTACCATCCTAACTATTGATTTTGGATTTTATGCATGCTACTACTGATCCTTTTAGGTAGCATTTCCTAATATATATTCAGAGTCGTAATTTCTTATTATTTCAATTGCTCGCATACAATGATACCTGCCAAAACATATAAAATTATTCTTCTTTTTTTATATTTTCTCATTTATTCACCTTCTAAATTTTTTGATTATTCCTTGGTGACTTCACATTTCAGTTAACAAAAATCAATTACTTTTCCAAACGATCCTTTTTAGAAATGTTCGACTAAATCAAGTTTACTATTTTATTCATAATTACTTTCTTTTATTTTGAACTTTAAAACAGAAGTATTCCTTACAAATCCGTAAGAATCACTACACGATTGTAAGCATGAATGGCAAATGATAAATGATATGATTCATTTATCAAATAAGGAAAGAGGTTATTTATCTATGAATACTCCAACTATTGTTAGTTTTGCTATGCTTATTTCAACACTTTATTGTTCACTCTCAGAAAAGAAATCAAAGGCAGTCTATTTGGTTCCAATCCTTTGTAGTACTTTTTTGATTGTCTATAATATCTCAAGAAATCCAAATTCTTTAACCACAACAACAATTATCGCTGGGATAGCTGGAACTCTAATTCTAAGCTTTTTACTTTGCTGTATTCTGTATTTTTTCAGAAGAGTACAAAAGAATTCCGACAATAATACCAAATAATATCAGCTCCTTTTTGGGGCTCTAGTCTATTTCCAAAATAATTTGCACACTGGTCCTTTTGGATAACATAGTTTTATTTATATAATATCAAACGGGTTTTTATCAGAAACTACTTCTTGTACTATTACCAACGGATCTGAAATCAATTCATATTTTTCATCCTCAGGATAAGTAACAGCGATTTCAAAGTTTTCCCCAGCGAAGCTTTTCATTGCCCCAATATCTTCCCATATCGAACATAAAAAGAAATGACAGTAGTCTCCTTGATCAACAACCTTCAAAAACGTGCTTAAGTTCCCCTTAGTATTTTTTGTTTCTTCAACTCCAGTAATTAATTCATATTCATAAAATCCTTGTTTATGTTTCATTGGGACAGCGCCATGCCAAGTTCTTGAAATCATTCTCTCTCATTCTTTCTTCAATTAATAATCCTTTTAAATTCTCTATACATATCTCAATTTTTTAGCGTTCTCAATAGGTACCTCAAATTCAATATAGTCAAATAGACCTGATCCACCTTTATTAATCTCCAAATCATACCGTATAATCATAATATCTCCAATTTCAATCAGTTTTCCAATATTAAGAGTGGCAGCAGAATGTTCTTGAGTTCCTATAATTGTTTCAAATGAACAATTCCTACTTCAAAAAAATAAGAGTCGGTATTAGTAAAATAAACATACTTGAGTCCCCTTCGATCAACGCTTTTTGCTGAATTTATATTTATATAACCAGTATAGTACAATCATTATGGCTGATAATGGAATAGTTACAAATAAACCTGCAATTCCACATATCATGAAAAACAATGGATAGGCTCCAAGTCCATTTTCAGTCGAATCTATACCCGGAAAAAGTTTAAATACAATTAAAAACACAAATGGTGGAACAATGAGTATAAACAGGTTAATTGCTAATAAAACTTGACTTGCTATAAAAATCTTTTTCATTTATTATTCATTTTCTCCTTTAGTTATTGATCTATTTTGACGGCCTATTCATCCATTAGAATTCCTTGGTGAAAAATCATTTCCAATCACCCTATTCATTTATCCATACATTGCTTCTAATTGAAAAACTACCATCACTATTTTTCTAAACCCTTGATCTAATTTCTTTAATCCTTGACAATCCACATAATGTTTCAATTTTCCCTAAAGAAGTAATCTCACTAAATCCACTATCAAACAATATGTGTATTTCATTAAATCACCTCTATTTAAAGCATATCATAAACATCGGTTATAGACATATAGTTTTTGGCATAGACATTTTTACACTTAGTCCTAACTTAAAGAAAACGATCCTTCCACATCTGCTCAAAAAAACTGATTTCTCCTTACACTCGCAATATTTATCATTTTTTTCAAATAATAGTTTTATCCTATATTTACTAGTCCATTATTCAACATAAATAAAATGCACACTTAATGTGCCTACAGAGCCATTGTATATAACGATACAGCAGCATTCAATAATCTAACCACACATTGGTTTCCATTTTTGAAGTGCATTTTTTTATGAAATCAACATCCATCCTATCGAATAGCTTTTACATCATACAAAAAAACGCTCGATCATTTTTCAATGATCGAGCGTTTTTTACTTATTACTTCGCTGCTTCTTCTTGTTCTTGTTTCAAGAATTGATCCGTTGCCACTTTAACAAATGGGATGTAGATCAAAACTGAGATCAATAAGTTGACTGCGGCTAAAACACCGCCGGCAATACTCTTCGTTGCCAAGAACCCGCCGATGATCGGTGGTGTTACCCAAGGTGGCATAAATGTCGCACCTGGCACTAGCCCGCTAGCTGTAGCAACATAAGCTGTTGTCACAAGAACCATTGGTGTGATGATAAATGGAATAAACATGATCGGATTTAATACGATCGGAAGTCCGAACATCACTGGCTCATTGATATTGAAAAGTCCTGGCGCTAAACTTAAGTTTGTGATGACTTTGTAAGGTTTGTTTTTGCGCCCTACGATAAAGATTGCGATCAACAGACCTAATGTTGCGCCTGTTCCTCCTAAGTTTACAAATGAATCAAAGAAAGGTTTGTTAACGATATACGGAATTTTTTCGCCCGCTTCAAGTGCTTTGATGTTTGCATCGATCGCTGGTACATTGATCGTTTGCATCAGTGGATCGACCATATTTGCACCATGTAAACCGAAGAACCATAAGAATGGTGTAATAAATGCCAACAATAATGCTGACGGATAGCTATTTGCTAAGCCCATAAATGGTTTTTGAACTGCTTCGTAGAATGATACAACAATATTTTCAACGCCGAATCCGAAGAAAATAGATGTGATCAAGCTGAATAAACTGATCGTGATCATCGCTGGCAGTAATGCAGCAAATGATTTAGCCACTGCTGGTGGTACACCATCCGGCATTTTGATCACTAATTTTTCGTTTCCAACTAATCTTTGGAAGATTTCTCCTGAAATAAGTGCAATAACTAAAGCAATAAATAATCCTGTTGCATCCATACCGCTAAGTCCGCCAACTGCGAAGAACGAAGCAACAGATACAGTTCCGGCTGCGATGCCGTCTTTACCATAAGATTTTACTAAATTATAAGCAACTAAAAAGGCAATCAAAACTGAGAAAATAGCAAAGGTACCATTCCAGATATTTCCACCGAAGCTCTTCCAGATCGGTGCATCATTGACAAGCATTGGAAATAGCTTATCCATTAAGTCTGAAAATCCTGGAATCGGTAGGTTATTGATCAGCACTGCAAGTGCTCCTAAAATCATTAACGGCATCGTTACGACAAATGCGTCACGAATAGCCACTAGATGGCGTTGTGCCGCAATCACAGATGCTTTTGGCATGAAGTATTTTTCCATCCATTGAACAAATTTGTTCATTTTGTGTTTCCCCCTAAACAATATTTATCTAAAAAGCTGAATGCTTCTCAAATCGTGTTGACAACGTCCCGTTCAAAAACGTTGTTTTTCTTATTTGTTATCCATACGACGATATAAGTCGATGATTTCTTTTGCCAAGTCAGTGAAGGCGATCGATGTCATCAAGTGATCTTGGCTGTGAACTGTTAATAATGTAACTTCCATGTGGTTTCCTTGTGCTTCTTGAGTTAGCATGCCTGTTTGCGCGTGATGTGCTTGTACTAGAGATTCTTCTGCATCCTTCACTTTTTGATCTGCTAATTCGAAGTCCCCAGCTTTGGCTGCTGCGATCGCTTCCATTGCATCGCTTTTAGCATTTCCACCGAACATGATCAAACCCATTACTGCTTCTAAATTTTGTTGTTCCATTTGTAAAACTCCTATCCACTTTTTATTTTTTGATTGACTGTTTATTTATCCATTAAAGAGATTGCTTGATCCAATACTTTTTCGCCGTTCATCATACCGTAGTCTGACATATTGATCACATCTAATGGAATTCCTTTTGGTTCTAATTTTTGTTCAAATTGTGATTTCATGAAACGAACTTGTGGACCTAATAATAAGACGTTTACATCTTTTGCTTCTAAGTTATTGTCTGCATCTGATGCTGATACAGCGAAGATATCTGCTTCCATTCCACGTTCTTCTGCTGCTTTTTGCATTTTTGTTACTAGTAAGCTTGTGCTCATTCCTGCTGAACATACTAACATGATTGTTTTTTTGGCCATTTTCTGACACTCCTTCATTTTTTTGTTTGGTGATACTTTTATATAAGCAAGAAGCGTGCCAAAATAAATAAGCAATCAAAACCCATTACTACAAAGGGATTTGACTGCTTATTTTTGTGTACACACTGTTATTTTTCATCATACACACTGCTTAATTGTGTGTGTATTCTGTTGTTGTTTTTATTTTATTTTCTAAAAACATTCTTGTGACATGAGCGACATCCGATTCCGTGAAAGAGACCCGATAAGCCTTTTCGATCACCATTAAATTTGTTCTGGTAACGTCTGCTTCCAAACGGTTCTTCTTCAAGAATGATGCTAAGCCATCAAATTCTTTGGTCGGTTCTCCTTTTAAACTAGCATCCACTAGAAATGCTAAGTGGATCACGATTCCCGCGTCAACGCCAGGTTCTACAATAATATGCATATCCGTTTGGATTTGATGGACCGTTTTTTGCAGCATGACGATCAGCTTTTGTAGTGAGTCGACGGCTGTAATTGTTCCACTCAATGATTTCACGATTTTTTCTGTTGGAACCTCATCGCCGGCAATACGTTTTAGCACGTTCAACTTCTCATCGTCGAAAATATCGAAGGCTGAGAAAAAGGGGATATTTTGATATTCAACATCCACCGTTCCAGCAATTGCTTTGATCTCATATTCTTCCATCAAACCGTCAATATGTTTTTTAAAAGCTTCGCGTTCCAAAAACTGCATTTGAATAATCTCAACTTTATTTTCATCGATCACAGGTAAGATCCGTTGATATAATTTTGCTGCAACGCCCTCCCCAGTGAAACACGTGACAACCACCGCTTTTTTGATTTCCTTTTGATTTTGCGGACTTGTTCGGAATTGTTCTCTAATGATACTTTCAAAGGACATTTGGATATTTTGATAAATATCTTCCAAGCTTCTACCTACACTTGCCATTCGGATCGCTTCTAAAACGATCATCGTACTTGTCATCGTAATAGCTTTTGTGCGAATCCCAGTTTCTTCGAAAATCAGATTTCCAAATGAATTCAGTGAACCCATGTCCGTCAAAAGCAGCATGCCATTCGCTAATTCTTCCCGATGCGATAAAACAAAGCTTTTGAGCTGTTCATACATCGTTTGAACTTCCATCGTCAATGGCATGTTCATCGCTACGCCCGTTTCCGTCCCCAAAAGTTCCTGCGCTGTTTTCAGCATACTGGAAGCTGTTGAATCTCCATGCATCAGTACGACTACACCCACATTATTGACATGAACTTTTTCTTTGTTGCCTAAATTGATCGATAAAAACATACTGATAAAACCGATCTCGTCAAAGGGAATCTCAATATTGTTCTCTTCTTCAATGATCGCAGAAAGATCCATTGCGACTTGGAATTCCTTTTTCATGTTTTTGCGTACATTATTTAAATTGGGATGTACAATCACATGTCCTTCCCGCACACGCTCGATTGTGCTTTGTAAATGCAACGCAAAGGCAAAACGTGCTTTTTCGTTATATGTACGCTCTAATCTTTTTTCAGCAATATCATACAAGCGGTCTGTCAATTTCCAAATATGCTCCGGCAATAATTCTTTGTGCACAGGATTTTGGGTCAATTCATCCACATAGGTTTGGAAATAGGCATCCATATCACTGGATATCAATTGCTCTAAGTCGACGTTTTCTAGTTCATTGGCTGACAGCTTTGCAACTTTTTCTTCGATTTCATTATAAACCTGCATATCACGTGCCGGATCTTGAGACCATACAACTTCGTTTGTACCAGGCTCAAACGAAAGATAATTACTTTTACTGTCTACAAATCGATCCAATCGATCAGAAACTTCTTTGATTTTCAATAGTCCTTTTTGCACTTGCAGCGGCAAGTCACTTTTTCTAATTACTAAACTTTCTTCATTGTGTGTTCGATAATGGAGAAAGGATTTGGCACACACTAATTTCAAATCACGTTTTACCTGACCGATATTGCCCTCTGCATCATACAGCATGAATGCAAGGATCGCATCACGTTTGATATCGATGCGTTGATTTAAACGGTTAGCCTCCTGCTTGATAAACAAGGAAATGATTTCATACCGTTCATCAAGTGAACGAGCATCTAATGAAGGCAATGTGATCGCCATAGGAATACGCCGATTGAATGTTGTTAAGAAGCTTTCCGAAGATTCTGTTGTCGCACCAATGATTTGTACCGATGCTTCATAAGTCTGCCCGCTTTCACCTAAAGGACGGTAAATTCCTTTATCGATAAAAGTAAATAGCATTTCCTGACCTTCAGGCGGCAAACGATGAATTTCATCAAGAAACAAAATACCGCCATCCGCTTCAGACATCAAGCCGGGACTATCTTCATTGGCGCCTGTATACGCACCTTTTTTCACTCCAAAAATATGTCCGAAAAGCAATTGAGGATTCTGTGCATAATCTGCACAGTTAAAGGACACAAATGGTGCATCCGGTGCTAAGGTTTTAGAATCGACTGCAAAATGATACATACATTCAGCAAATAGGGATTTCCCTGTCCCTGTTTCTCCAAAAATAATGGTGTGCAACCCGCGAGGCGGATATAAAATAGCGGCTTTGGCTTGCTGGATACTGACTTTCAATGAGTCGTTGGCTCCAACTAAATTGTCAAAGGTCACTTCACTGGAACTATCAACATGAACTTTTTCTTCTTCTGCGGCAATGGAATAGACAACCGGACGCCCGTCACTTTTGATGATCTTGCGCTCTTTGTACAACTCACTTAAATAACGACTGGCATTACTACGATCGATCATCAATTCTTCAGCAACATCTGCTGCTGTCATCCCTTGTTTTTTCGACTCTAATACTGAAAGAATCTCATCTTTTCTAGATTTCATGGATATCCTCCTTAAATCAGGACCTTTACATCGTTACTCTTTTTGGCCTTGGGACGTTTTTCGTCTAGCCCCTTTATTCTTAGAATTTTTAGGTCTCTTTTTTACTTTCTCTTTTCGTTGTTCAGTTGGGACCTTTTTTATTTTTTCACTTGAAGCAGCTCGTTCTTCAGTTAAACTTTTTTCTTTTCTTGTCAAATGCAGCGCACCTTCATAAAGAAAAATTTCTTGAGTGTTCAAGCCTATCTTCTTCAATATACGTTGGTAGTCTCTTTTCGTCGCGTCATTGACAAATGTGATCACAGTTCCAGAAGCACCCATTCTGCCTACTCGGCCAGCTCTGTGAATATAGCTTTCCTCAGATAATGGAACCTCTGTATTGATCACATAGGGCACTGCTTCAAAATCTAATCCTCTAGCAGCAATATCCGTCGTTAAAAGCATGACCGCTTTTTTATTGCTAAACTGGTCGATCGCTAATTTGCGCAATGCTTTATTTTGATCTGAAGCTAAACTGACGACTGAAAGTCCTTCGTAAACTAATTTTTCTTCTACAGCACCTAGATCAGCTACTTGATTAAAGAAAACCATGCCGCGAAAATCTGATGTATAAGACAAGCTTCTTAAATATGCGCTTTTCTTTCGCGGAGACAGGTTCATATAATAATGATTGACCGTTCCAGCAGAATGATCTTCATCCGTCACATCGATGATCGTCAGCTGCTCTGCTAGTTTCTGTGCTTCTTCAGTTACTCGATCCGCTGTCGCAGAATAAAAGACAAGCTGAAAGTCGGTCGGAGCGCTAGTCAAAATCTGTTTCGTCAAATTCATTTCTTTTTCATGGAACAATTGATCGACTTCATCCATCACGATCGTTTTCAGTAGGTGGCTTTTGATTTTTTTAGCTTTGATCAACTCCAGCACACGTCCTGGTGTCCCTACTAAAATTTCTGGTTTCTTTTTTAACTTTTCTACTTGGCGGCTAACGTTAGCACCGCCGATCAACAATTGTGTTTTTAGCTCAAGTAGTGATGCCCAGTCACGAACAACCTGACTGATCTGCATAGCCAGCTCTTGTGATGGTGCTAAAATCAGTAACTGACTCCCTTGCGCTTTTTCTACATTTAGAAGAAGGGGCAGTACATAGGCTAAGGTCTTTCCTGAGCCTGTGGGTGAAATCCCTAAAACGTTTTGCTTTTCTTTAAGTGGCTGAAAGCTTTTTGCCTGGATGATCGACGGCTCGCTAAAACCAGAAGCTTGCCAATGTTCTTGCCAAGCTTCTGGTGTATTCTTGATAAATGTCATAGTAATCCTTTCTTATTTAAAACGATTTATTCTTTATCCGCATCAAAAACAATGCCGGCACTTTTTCTTAAGGTTGTTAATACTTTATTGACATTGCGTGATAACTCCACCCATTCTTCGTAACGGGCACCCTGAACTGGATCATTAGGATTTTCGAGAACATCCGCAAAATCGTGTGCTTCTTCGATCATTGGATTTTCTTCTGTCGTAATCGAAATGATGTCACGTTCTTGGTGATTGCGGTCATGAAATTCTGCTTTACTGATTGCATTCACACTATCTAAAATCAACGTGCCGCCTTCAAAATAAATTTCAGAATCTAAAAAGGCATCTGCATTTTTACCCGTTTGCAGTGTTACATCAAATAGGTCATAGCGTAATATTGCCGTGCCCATACCATCGACGCCTGTCGGCAGCTTACGGGCAAAATAATGACTTTCACTTGGCATACCAAACCAACCGACTGCTGCATACACTAGGTAAACACCTAAATCAGCGATTGCTCCGCCAGAAAAATGTGGAGAAAAAATATTTGGTTCTTGTCCAGCTAACACTTGGTCATAGCGGGAAGAATATTTCATATAGGTAAAGTTTGCACCCATGATTTGGTTTTTAAGTGGTAATAAGTCTGCGATTTTCTTAAAGCTTTTTTCATGAACATTTCGAGCAGCTTCAAAGAAAAATACCTTTTGTTGATTCGCTAATTCAATGATTTCAGCCATTTCTTCTGGTGTAGAAAAAGCTGGTTTTTCAACGATGACATTTTTCCCTGCCAAAATCCCTTGTTTCGCTTGTTCAAAATGTAGGGAATTAGGTGAAGCAATATATACAGTATCCATGTGTGCAATGCCAAAGAACGTTTTTAAATCAGTTGCATACTCTACATCGCCATATTCTGCACCAAATTTTTGTGCCGTTTCTAATTTACGTGAATAAACCGCTGTTAAATCATAACGATTTGTTTCTAATGCTGCTTTGACAAATTGATGGCTTATCCAGTTTGTTCCAATAATACCTAAGTGAATCATCTTTACCCTCACCTTTCTGAATTTGGATCTTCAAACTTCTTCATTACATCAAATGGAACTTGATGTGCTACTGCTATTGTATCAGGTGTAACAAGACAATTGTAAGCAATGACGCTTAATCCTTGTTTTTGTCCTGATAAAATCATTTCCGCTAATGCCGGCTGCATCATTGTATGGATCGTTGCTTCCTGAATATTTTGAAACTGAACAACAAACAAAACATAACTTTGATACCCTTCTTTAAGTGCTTCGATCAGCTCTGTCACATGCTTTAGGCCACGGAGCGTCGGTGCATCAGGAAATGCACCGATTTTTTGATTTTCTAGCGTCATTCCTTTGACCTCAACAAACGCTTGATTGCCTGTATCTGTCTCTACTAGTATATCAAACTGTGAATGAGCGAAGCGTTTTTCTCTCTTGACAGAAGTGATCTTTCCTTTAAGTCCAGGCAAAACAATCGTACCGTCTAAAATTGCTTGACTTGCTAAAGCATTAGGAACCTGACTATCGATATTGAACCAAGCATCCTGTTTTTTTACTGCGATCAGATCGTACGCTGTTTTTCTTTTTGGCGACGATTGATAAGATAAGGCAACTTCCACCTCTGGATAGAACAATTCCTTACATCGACCAGTGTTTTTCACATGAACAGTCACGATTTCACCAGTTGCCTGAATCCTGCAGGTGGCAATGAAACGATTTGGTCTATCTATAAAATGTGCTAAATGCACGTTTGGATATGTGATCATTGTAACACCCTCTCATCAAAACAATACCATATTTCGACTGAAAAATCATTGTCAAACTTTTCATTCAATTTTATGTGCCATGCGTTCATTAAGTTTTTTTATAGGAAAAGATTTTCCAATAGTCGGTTCTTGTGTTTCATGCTATGATTGAACTAGAGGGGATTGATAGTATGAAAAAACACTGGTCATTATTTTTAGGCGCATCACTTATTACTGGAATCGCCGGCTCGTTGTTTTTGAAAAAGCAACAAGAAAAACAACAAACAGGTACTAGTATTCCTAATTTATATAAAAGTTATATCGGTAAATGGTGGTTCGTCAATAAACAAAAAGCAACACAGCATACGTTAAGTATCGAAGAGGACTTACAAATCAGCATCGATGGAAAAAATCTCGATCATAGCTTGATCGAATTAACAAGTAAGCGCTTAGTTGTGCAAGATGAATATGGGTATCATCTGATCGTCCAATGTATCAATGATGAACCTGTATCTTTGTATGATGAAGCGGATGATGCGACATATGTTTTAGAAGCGGTGTCTTAGGAGTATATCAAATAGGCTTAACATAGGCTCTTGCTTAAAGCTACTTTGACAGAAAAAGCCCTATAAAAGTTGTCATTTTAACGTACAACTTTTATAGGGCTTTTTATTGTTCGCTGAAAAATAAAAGACTAATATAGAAAAAAGAACTTTCGGTAAGTCATTTCTATTTCAGCCTCTATTACTTCCCTACTTATTATCACTGCTTCAAAAGAGGTAATTGGCTGATTGTCCTACTCCTTTTTCTCTACGATCACGCAAATTGTTTCACTTTGTTCCGTATATTCATTTCCACAAACATCAGCATAGTAAGCAGTAATTTCAAAAGAAGCATCTTCCAATTCACTTATTATTTTGTGTAAATCAAAATATTGATGCCAAATATTAAAATTTTCGACCGTGTCATCTTCTTTCAACAGGATCGTCTGTTCTAAAGTAATGCCATGATCATATCGTTTGTTTCTTGATATCACCGCGTGTTTTCCAGTTGACCAAAAACTATCACTCTCATAAAGTTTCCAGCTATTTTCAGACTGAAAATCAGTTAGTTTCTGTAGTGAAAAAACATCTAAAACCAACTTTCCACCCTTTTTCAAAGACGCGTGGATATTCTTCAGCAATAATTTTCGATCCTCAAAAGATAAGGCTCCGTAATCACAATAAATGAGTAGAGCCAAATCATATTGATCTTGTTCTTTCCATGAAAGATAACTTTCACATCGATAATCTATAGCCAAATTCTGCTCTTTAGCAGCTGATCTTGCATAATCAATTGAATTTTTGGAAAAATCAATAGCAGTGACCTCGTATCCTTTTTTTGCTAGGCGTTCTGCATAAAGCCCTGGGCCGCAACCTAAATCGATCACTTTTTTAAAATCAACGACCGGAACAACTTCATTTAGCCAATCAACTGAGCGGTCGATCACTGAAAGCTTTCTACTTGCACCATCATTCGTCTGATCTAAGTGTGCTTTCAATAGCTGCTTAGAAATATAGGGATCTAGCCAAAATTCCCGTTCACTTTTTTCATATTGTTTAGGTTCATTAAAGTAATGAATTATTTGCTTTACTGGCATTAGTACTGCACTCTTTTCATTTTTTTTATAGCATAAACTCAAAAAATTCTGCTATCTGAATAATTATTCTTAAAGCCTGTCGATCGGTTTTCTCTCTTCGGTCTTGCTTAACTGACCCTCTCGGCTTTTTAATTCTTGTTCAATGGCTTTTAAAGGAATTTCCTTTTCTGCCAGTAAGACTAACATGTGATAAATCAAGTCTGAGGTTTCTGCAACTAATTCTGCTTGATCATTTTTTGCTGCAATGACTACCTCAGTTGCTTCTTCTCCGACTTTTTTAAGAATCTTATCTAGACCTTGATCAAATAAATAATTTGTATATGAGCCGGTTCTGGGTTCTTTTTTCCGTAATAGAATTTCTTCATATAATTGTTCGATCATCATTATGCTCCTTTCAAATAATCACATTATAAAAACAGCTGTGAGCACCTGTATGACAAGCAGGTCCCGTCTGTTCTACAGTGATCAGTAATGTATCTTGATCGCAATCCAGTACAATTTCTTTGACCTTTTGCTGATTTCCGCTTGTTTCGCCTTTGTTCCAGAGCTTTTGCCGCGAACGAGAATAAAACCAAGTCTTTTTCGTCTCGAGCGTTTTTTGATAGCTCTCTTCATTCATATATGCCAACATCAACACATCTTTGCTGCTTTCTTCTACAATGATCGCTGGTACTAATCCTTTAGAAAAATCTGGCTTCATCGGCGCACCTCCACTCCATTGTCTCTTAGTGTTTCTTTTAAGGTTGGTATTTTGACCTCTCCATAATGAAAAATACTTGCAGCTAATGCTGCTGAAACCGTCGTCTCTTTAAAGACTTCTACAATATCTTCAGCATTTCCACAGCCGCCAGAAGCGATGACAGGAACATTGACCGCTGCACAAATCGCTTGATTTAAAGCAAGATCATATCCTTTTTTAGTACCATCGGCATCCATACTTGTCAATAAAATTTCCCCTGCACCTAAAGCAACTGCCTTTTTAGCCCATTCTACTGCATCTAGCCCAGTATCTTCACGACCGCCCTTTACAAAAACATGCCAGGAATCACCTGTTTTTTTCGCATCGATCGCCACTACGATACATTGGGAACCGAATTTTTCAGCACCTTCTTGAATCAAAGCAGGTCGACTGATAGCTGCCGAATTAAGAGATATTTTATCTGCACCTGCTTGTAGCAGCTGTTTCATGTCTGAAACAGAGCGAATACCTCCACCTACTGTCAAAGGAATAAATACTTCCGCTGCTGTTCTTTCAACAACCTCGACCATTGTTTTTCGTTCATCACTGGTCGCTGTAATATCCAAAAAAACAAGTTCATCTGCCCCTTGTTCGTTGTATGCTCTCGCAATATCAACGGGATCGCCCACATCCTTAAGATCTACAAAATTGATCCCTTTTACGACACGCCCTTCAGTCACATCCAAGCAAGGTATGATTCGTTTAGTCAGCACTATTTTCCACCTCCAGCATATCTGCTAATGTGATCGCCCCATTATAGAAAGCCTTCCCTACGATCGCCCCATAAAGGTCCAACTCTGCTAAATCAGTCAAATCTTTTTTACAACTAACACCGCCGGAAGCAATAAGCTTCATCTGCGGCACTACTTTTTTTAGTTCTTGGTAGTGTTCGATCGTTGGTCCTGTCAAGGTGCCATCTTTTGCGATGTCTGTGTAAATGATCGTCTGGACACCGATTGCAGCCATTTCTTTCGCTAATTGTAAGTAGTCTGTTTCACTGACATCCAGCCAGCCGCTGACTGCAACTCGCCCTTCTTTCGCATCGATCCCTACTGCAATTTTATCGCCATACTTTTCAACCGATGATTTGACTAAGTCTGGATCAGTCAATGCAGCAGATCCGATGATCATTCGATCGATCCCTAGCGCTGCATACTCATCGATTTGCTGTAATGTCCGAATACCTCCGCCAACTTCAATTTTGATCCCTGTGCTTTCTTTCATTTGCTGAATCAATGAAGCATTTTCTGCCTGTCCCAATAATGCCCCGTCCAAATCCACGACGTGGATCATCTGGATACCAGCCTTGTGAAATTCATTGACTTGAGCTAATGGGTCTTCATTTACGATCGTTTTCTTTGAAAAATCTCCCTGGACTAACCGAACTGCTTTTCCTTCACGAATATCAATCGCTGGTAATACGTGCATCAACAATAACCTCCTTAAACCCTTGTAAAATGGTCAATCCTTCATCACTACTTTTTTCTGGATGAAACTGTGTGCCAAAAATATTTCCTTTTGAAATCATCGCAGGTACTTTGATCGAGTATTGTACAAACGCATCGATGACATCCGGTTCACAATCAGCATAATAAGAGTGAACAAAATAAACATATTTTCCATGTACTTCTTTTGTGAGTGGTGTGTCATTTGTCACGACCAATTCATTCCATCCCATATGCGGAACTGGCATTGCAGGATCTTCCGGCAGTCGCTCACAGATGCCTTCGATCAATCCCAAGCCTTCTGTAAACCCATTTTCCATACTGCCCTCCAATAATAGCTGCATCCCTAAGCATACGCCTAATATTGGTGTTCCTCGCTGAGCTGCTTCTTTGATCACTTCTACTAATCCGCGTTGTTTTAATTCTTTCATCGCTAAAGAAAAAGCACCCACACCAGGTAAAATCAGTCCTTCTGCAGCTAAAATTTCTTGTGGATCTGCAGAAATTTTATTTTCAAGTCCTACGTGATTTAAGGCTTTTTGAACATTTCGTGTATTTCCTGTATCGTAATCAATGATAATGATCATCTACAAAATTCCTTTCGTGGAGTTGACTCCCTGGATCTCCGGATTTTCTGTTATCGCTTCTCGTAATGCGCGACCCGTTGCTTTGAACAATGCTTCGATTTTATGGTGTGTATTTTTTCCATGTAGAATTTTTAAATGTAGATTCATTTGTGTATTGAAAGCTAGCGCTTGGAAAAATTCTTCAGTCAATTCTGTATCGAATGCGCCTAATTTAGGATTATCAAAGTCTGCATCAAATACTAAGAATGAACGGCCACTCAAATCCAGTGAAGCCATTCCCAATGTTTCGTCCATCGGTACAAAGCTTGTTCCATAACGATTTATTCCTCTTTTATCTCCTAACGCATCCTTTATACACTGACCCAAAACAATTCCTACATCTTCTACAGTATGATGGCTGTCCACCTCCAAATCGCCATTCACGTTAACTTCTAAAGAGATCCTACTGTGACGAGCAAACAATGTTAGCATATGATCGAAAAAGCCAACACCAGTTTGAATAGTTACAGGTTCTTGCTGATCCAAATTCAACCTTAATTCGATCTTCGTTTCTGCAGTGCTTCTGTTTAATGCTGCTGTTCTCATATTCTTTCCTCCTTAACTTTAGTCAAAACGATAATCAACGGCGCGAGCATGAGCTTCCAGGCCTTCTTTTCTAGCTAAAATAGTCACCGCATCTTTCGCATCTGCTAATGCCTCTTTTGTATAGTATGTCACTTGACTATATTTTACGAAGTCATAAACTCCTAAAGGTGAATAAAATTTTGCTGTACCGCTTGTTGGCAACACGTGATTTGTACCAGAAAAATAGTCACCCACGGGTTCACAGGCATAGGCACCTAAAAAGATGGAGCCGGCATTTTTTATTTCATGTAAGTAGCTCATCGGATCAGGAAGCTGAACTTCCAAATGCTCTGGAGCGATCTCGTTCATGACGGTAAACATTGCTTCGATTGTAGGAACGATAATAATTTGTCCCTTGTTTTCAATAGACTGCTCGGCAATCTTTCTACGAGGGAGTGTTTGTAATTGTTTATAAACTTCTTTTTCTACTTGATCTGCCAATCGTTCAGAAGTCGTCACCAAGATCGCTCTCGCTAAGACATCGTGTTCTGCTTGAGAAAGTAGATCTGCTGCTATATACACTGGATTCGCTGTTTCATCTGCTAAAATTCCGATTTCTGAAGGCCCCGCGATCATATCGATACCGACTAAGCCAAATACTTGCTTTTTAGCAGTGGCTACGTAAATATTTCCAGGTCCAACGATTTTATCCACTTTAGAAATACTTTCCGTGCCATAAGCTAGTGCAGCTACGGCTTGTGCGCCGCCCACTTGAAACACTCGGTCAACTCCTGCAATTTTTGCTGCTGCTAAGATCACATCTGGAATACCCGAGCTTGTCGGCGGCGTGACCATGATGATTTCCTTCACTCCTGCGATCTTTGCCGGCAAGACATTCATCAATACAGAAGAAGGATATGCTGCTGTCCCGCCAGGCACATACACCCCTACCCGTTCTAAAGGTAAAACCAATTGTCCGCGTATCACACCTGACTTTTCACTGTCCATAAAATTAGACTGCTTTTGCTTTTCATGGTAACTAATGATATTTTCTTTAGCCTTTTTTAAGCTGTCGATCACTTCTTTTTCTACACGGATATAGCCTTGTTCGATCGTATCCTTACTAACCTCCAGCTGCGTTAGTTCGACGTGGTCGAATTGGCTGGAATAGCGTCTAAGTGCCTGATCCCCATATTGTGCAACTTCTTTAATGATTGTTTCAACTTGTACTTCTACTTCCAGTGTATCATTTTGTACTTGCGTATGTTCACGTTGCAATGCTGTTAAAATTTCAGATGCTTCTCCTTTTAATCTTTTCATCCTCATCGCTCCTCTCTTTCAATAACCGCTTCCAGCTCCGTAAATAATTGAAAAATCGCTTGACGTTTTCGTTTTAACTTCGCTTTATTGACGATCACACGTGCAGAAACAGGGCAAATATCTTCAAAAATTTCCAACCCATTTTCCTTTAGTGTTGTTCCTGTTTCAACGATATCAACGATTGCATCTGCTAATCCTAAAACAGGCGCGATTTCGACAGAGCCTTCGATCTTGATGATTTCTACATCTTCGCCCTTCGCTCGAAAATGTTCAGAAGCAACAGTGGGATATTTTGTAGCGATCCGTTTTCTTTTATAATCATTCGGCTGATAGTCTGGTATCGAAGCGACTGAAAATTTGCACTTTCCGATCCCAAGATCCAGCATTTCATAATAACCAAAGGGATTTTCCAGCAAAACGTCTTTCCCGACGATCCCAATATCTGCCACACCATGACGAACATAGGTCGTCACGTCCGCTGCCTTCACTAATAAAAAAGTAAAGCTTCGATCAGGACTGTCGAAAATCAATTTCCGTTGTTTGTCCATCATAAATGAAATATCGATCCCCGCTTTTTCAAAAAGTGCCAGCGTTTGCTTCTCTAATCGTCCTTTGGTCAAGGCAATCGTTAGTTTAGTCATATTCATTCACCGCCTTTTTCGTCTGGATTCCCTGTTCATCGATTTCAATGATTTGCTTATAGTGCCATTTTTTCCCGTAATTCAGTGCTTCTTCCAACGAGTCAAATAGAGATAATTGATACCCCGTATTTTCTTTGACTAAAGCCTCTGCTTGCGGCAAGGAAGCTAGTGAACTATGAACTAATGTTGTTGGTTGATTCAAAGCAGCCAGTTCTCCGCATTGATACTGGATCGCTACTAAAGTATCTAAATTGATGCCCAAACCAACAGCCGGAATCATCTTCGAGCCAAATTGTTCAGCTAAATGATCATAACGACCGCCCCGTAAAAAGATATCTGCTGCAAGGTCTGCATAGCCACTGAATAAAACACCTGTATAATAATCCATCAATGCCACATGACCTAAATCAAGCGTCAATGACAAGTCTGGATATTGTCTGTTCATCACTGTTGTCAATTCTTCCAATTCCCCGATCACCTGCATGATCTCTGATTCCTTTGGCAGTATCGTTCTTGCTTTCTCTATAACTTCTGTTGCTTCACCAAACAATTCCGGGATAGCACGGATAAACGCATCTAGTTTACTTGGATGTTTTGCCGTGAATCGTGATAGATCAGTCAAATTTTTATTTTCAAAACAGCTTTGTAAGCCACTTTTTTCTTTTGCGTTTAAATTTAATGACGAAACGATCAAACGAAAAATTTGGGCATGCCCTAACTCGATGTGAAAGTTGGGAATAGCCAATGTATTTAAGATGTCTACTGCACAAGCCAAACACTCCACTTCTGCTTTCAGCGAAGAATAACCGATCAATTCGATGCCCGCTTGTGTCAGCTCATTTTGTTCTCCTAACATTTCATCATTCGCTCTAAAAATTTTCCCGCTATATGATAATTTCAATGGCGGCTGGATTCCTGCTGTAGCAATTACCCGACCGATCGGCTTAGTCATATCAGGACGTAAAACTAACAATCGTCCATTTTTATCAAAAAAGCGGTAGCAGTCTTGCAGATTGCTGTCTTTATTCAAAAAAACTTCCTCAAACTCGATGATCGGTGTATCTACCCGTTGATAACCTCTATGTGTCACAACATCATTGACTTTTTTTTCTAATTGATAAGCACCATTAGCTTCTCGAAATAATTTATCTCTCGTTCCTGATGGTAAGCTGCGGTTCCATTTCATTTTTTTCCCTCCTCAAAAGCTGTTTGTTAAATAAAAAAATCGTCCCCTTGGCAAATAAGCCAAGAGGACGAGAAATTTTCACGTGGTCCCACCTCAGATTCGTCTTTATCTCACGACAAAAACCTCTGCTAGTTCAATAACTAAAAAGCGATAACGGGCTCTCCGATTTTTCCTACTGATTCATAATAAATTTCCGAATGATTTTTCAGAAAAACAACTGACAGGCGTGTTCAATGAGGAATCGCTATTTCCTTGCAGCATCCGGAAACTCTCTGAAACGAATCGATTCATTTACTATTCTGATCACCGTTTTTTCATTTGATTCTCATATATTTCTAAACAATTTATCACGAATTTTGAATTTAGTCAATAGTTATTTTGGGAAAATACAACTTCGCACCACAGGAAATCTTTTTAGCAAACATATCAGGTATACTAAACTTATTCGTAATAAAGGAGTTTTTTATGACACCAGATATGTTGAATCACTTACTGAACGAGATCGAGGAACATCTGACTGTCGATCTGACAGCAGAAGAACTAGCAAAAAAGAGCGGTTATTCTGTTTACTATTTTTATCGACTATTCTCTTTGAATATAGGAAAATCTTTTTCAGCTTATCAATTAGACCGACGCTTAAAAAAGGTTCTTCAAGCTGCCCAACAAGGGCAAACATTTTCATCCGCTTCTGCGTTGTATGGGTTTGATACTTACGCTGGATTTTACAAAGCGTTTATAAAAGAATACGGCTGCTCCCCTAGAAAATATTTAGCAATACATAAAAATGAAATAAAAAATATAGAACTCCTGGAGGTGACCTTTATGCGTTTAAACACACGAGAAATAAAAGAGCTACTAAAAAATTGGCCTATCGATCCAACCTTAAAAATAAACAATGTTTCTCCTGTTCAAAGCTTCAATCATACCAAGAATGTCTGGGCAATTGGGGAAGAATACTTTTTGCATCAAACCACAGATCGAAGTGGCGAGCTTAAAAATATCGCCATCGCAGAGGCTTTGCAAAAACAAAACTTTGCTTCTTCTTTGCCAATTCCTACAAGAAACGGACAGTTGTTTATTGAAAACGACTCTTTGATTTTATTAAAAAAAGGGATCGATGGTGCCGCTCTATCCCTCAAAGATATCCTTTCATCGCGATCAAAACAATATGCACTCGCTTATGGACAAGCAATCGCCCGACTTCACCAAGCATTTTTAGCGTTGGATACTCAAATTTTATGCGACACCTCTGATTTATTTTCGTTACTCAAAACTTGGGCTGTTCCTAACGTAAAAAAGCAAGCACAGCAATGGAATCTAGCTATTCCAAATGATTTTTTTGACAACTATCTTGTTGCGTTTGAACAGTTCCAAGGAAAGTTGCCGATTCAAATCATCCATCGCGATCCTAATTTTAGCAATATCCTATTCTTAGAAAAAACTGTCAACGGATTCATCGACTTTGATTTATCTGAGAAAAATATTCGTTTATTTGATCCCTGTTATTGCGCCACCAGTATTCTAAGTCAAATGACTCCAAGTCAGTATGATGAATGGCCGTCAATTTTAGCCGCTATTTTGCAGGGGTACGATTTAGAATCACCTTTATCACAAGCTGAAAAAGCAGTAGGTTTCCATGTTGTTTGCGCTATTCAACTGATTTGTGTCGCCTATTTTGAAGATCAAGAAAACAAAGATGAGACGTTTAAACGCTTGGCAGCAGCTAATCGGAACATGCTGACATTTATCATCCATCAACAAAAGTTGATACAATCAATTTTTAAAGAAATCAGTCACTAAACAAACAAGGAGACCGAGACAAAACGAAGTATCAGTTTTGTTTCGGTCTTCAAAGCCGAATAGATAGTCAGAAAAAAGGCGCCCTTTCGAAATAACCACTTTTTCTTATCTTCTTTGCTTATTCATTATTTTTGTTAAAGCATCACCGGAAAATAAACATCCACAACATTTTTATCTGCCTCTGTCGTATTCGGATCTGTTTGATAAATCTCAAAAGGTGCTCCAGCCATTTTATAGCCTTTTTCTTCAATCCATTTTACTAACTTACTGTAAACTGAATCTAATTCAGCGTACGGACCGACATACGTAGAAAATGCGCATAAAGAAGAAGAAAGGATTTGAGTCTCTTTTGTCTGTTCCGCAACCGGAACTGCCAGTTCCATATCAGCATTTTCCGGATCAAAGTCCGGGCTATGATAGATCGTCATTGGCGGAGCTGTGGGTGTTAGTTTTTCTATCGTTATTTTCTCAAATAACTCGGCTAAGCATTGACCATATTCGTTCACATTCATAGTTTTTCTGATCGAACGAATATTTCTCTCTGGTACCTCAGTTAATTTCACTTCGATTTTCTGTAAATAAGTCATTAGTTTTTTCCCCTTTTCTAGTGTGTACAGATCATTATCTAAACGATCCAGCAACAAGGAGTAATCCTGCATCTTACGGGTGATTTCTAGTTTCTTTTGAGTGATCGTTTGCTGCAGCAACACTTGATCTTGTCCGCTATTCAATACTTGTTTGATTTCTTCTAAAGAAAACGTATATTCTTTTAGCCGTTTGATCAGCAGAATCGTCTCCAGCTGATCGACATCATAATAACGATAGCCACTGGCTACGTCTGTATAACTTGGTTTTAATAGATTGATTTCATCGTAATAACGCAATGCTTTCTTTGACACTTGGGAAACCTTTGAAAAATCACCAATCGATAGCATGGTTACCTCCTGATTTTTTATTTTTGCCTCGAGACATTCTTAGCATATAGCTTCCAGTAAGGGGAAGGTCAACTGTAAATCGTAAACTTTTTTACGTTGTCTTTTTGATCATCACTACAGCATAATTCAATAATTCAAGCACACGTGAAAAAAACAATGCTTCAGCAAAAGGTTGGTCCTTTTTGAATACACTAGCAGCCTCTTTGAATCGGTGATCGATCGCTTTATATCTGGGAGAAGCAACTTGAAAGCTGCCTCGTTCTTCGAAAATCTGCTTATATTCTGATTCAAAATCAAGCAATTTCGCTACTTTTTTTAAATGTTCAGCTGAAATTTCTATCGTACTTTGAATAAGCTCTTCATTGGTCTCAGTGATTGAGTAGCTCTGTTTTTCAGCGATAAAATAAAGATCTCCATAGACGATCGGATAGCTCTTTTCACCGATATTGATTTGACCGTTTTCGATAAATAATTGCATGATTTTAAGGGTTGTTTGACTTTTTCTTTCTGCTGCAGCTGCTCCTATTGTTTGATACGTACACTGGATTTCCGGTCTCATCTTGCTTCCTTCTTTCCTCTTGATTTTTATTTATTCTAAAAAAGTTCTAAAAAACTGCAGGCAATTCAGTGCAATTTTTCAGAACAGGTAGTGTTGGATCATTCTTATATTTTTAAAGTGTCTCGATCTTTCCATTAAAGTGGATATAGTCTGTCATTGGTGTGATAAATTGAACACTGTCTTCCGACAGGTAAACATTTGGCTTATTTTGATCTTCATATACAAGTAATTCAAGTTCCATACTGAACGATGCGGCCAAAGATAAGTCTTTCGTTTGAAACATAAACGCTTTAGCTTGATTTTCAGTTAGCTTGCCTTCGTCAAATTGAGCTTTGATCAACTCCCACTCTCCGCCCTCAAGTCGCTCACTGATCACCGCTGTATCTGTAATGATTTGACTTGGCTCACCTAGTTTACTGATAACTTCAGCTTTCGTATATTGTGAATAATCCGGCACAAACGCGGAAATATTTCCATCACCTGACGATTCATAACTTACCTCTTCATCATCATCTTCCGGATTCGGAACAAATAGCGAGTCATTTAGCGCTTCATTGCCTTTTGTATTCTCTTTGCTGCTTTCCTTTGTACTTGAAGATTCTTTTTCTTTCGTACTGTACTTTGTTTCTTTGGTCGTGCTTCCAACCGTACTGCTCGAAATCGTTACTTCTTTTGTTGTATTCTCTGTTTCTATTTCTTTTTTGGGTCCGCAGCCGCTGATAAATAACAGCATCAACCCACAAACGATGATCGTCTTTTTCATTGTATATTCTCCTTTAATCCAATCAACCAACCTATATCAAGCTTATCATACCCTGCAATGAAAATAAACATCATTGAATGGCTGACATAGCTACTTACCTTGCATTGACTTGCTCGTCTACGCACATTTTTGTAAGATGATTGTTCGTTAAATCCCACGCTAAAATGGATTATTTTTTTTATACTGGTAAATGTAATGAATAATTGATTTAGGAGAATAAAAATGAACGCAAACCAATTAAAACTATTTATGATGGGCTTGATGGTACTGGATCATCTAGCTCCGTTACTACCTCCACAATTTGTTGTCCCCTTCAATATATTGACGCGTTGTGTTGGTGTATTTTTCGGATTTATGGCTGTTGAAGGCTTCCATTACACTCGTAATCGAAAAAACTATCTGCTCCGCTTATACAGCTGGTCCTTTATCATGTTCGCAGGTAACACGCTACTGAACATGACGGTTTTGAAACAATCGATTTGGCAGCTCCATAACAATATTTTTCTGACCTTAGCGGTCGGTGTCAGCCTTTTATGGGCAATCGATTTTGCCATTCGTATCAAAGAACCGTTTTTTAGAATCTCTGCAAGTATACTGGCATTCATCTTACTCGCTATTTCTATAACTGGAATGGTTGAAGGTGGATTTGTTATTATTCCGTTTATGCTGATTAGTTATTTTTTCAGAACTCGTTCAAAGAAAAGAGATTTGGGGTATTTGATTTTTTCTGTCTGTCTATTGCTCATGGTGATCGTTGGTTTACCTGACTACTCGCTAGAAACAATCAAAATGACTTTAGAAACAAATCCGGAATTTCTATTTATCACTGTAATTCCGTTCATTCATTTGTATAATGGACAAAAAGGCAGCAATAGTCCGTTCTTTAAATATCTTTTTTATGTTTTTTATCCAGCCCATTTATGGCTGATTGCCTTGATTGCTACAACAGTTCACCGTTAAAAAAGCAACACTACTGACGACTGATCGGTCGAAAGCAGTGTTGCTTTTTACTTATATTTTTCCTGAACTTTTTTTGGTAATTTGCTTAAAACTAACGCATAAGATTGTTTTAAAAAGGATACCAGCTGCTCCTCTGTAAAGGAGGAATTTTCCAACTTAAACGAATTCCAATGAGTTTTATTCGCATAATAACCTGGAACGACATCTGAATATTGTTCCCGCAAAATCTCATTTTCTTCAGGTAAGCCTTTAACTGTCATAACTAGCTCACCCTGATTATTTTGACCAAGCATGCAAAATCCTTTCTTCTCGACTTCAAAATAGTCACAATCCCAATCTTCACGATAATAAACGGAAGCTCCTGGCCATTTCTTAGCAGCCTCTTTTAAATAATCGATTCTTTCATCCATCCTAACTTCCTCCTACTCATTACAAAAAAGACTCAACAGGTTGCCGTCCACATCTTTGATGATCGCATAATATTGTCCCCAAAAAGCGTGCCAGGGTTCTTTAAATAATTCGTAGCCAAATCCTTTCATCTTATCACAGACTTGATCTACCTCTTTAGTAGATTCACATAGAAATGCCAACTCGATTTTATCTCCCGCGTCTTTTGGCGGATAACCGTAAATTCCTGCGATCATCTTTTTTGTATTCAATGAAATTCTGATTCCTGCATGATCTAATTCAACATAGTCCGCCTGTTTATCTCCCACCGCTTGGAAACCTAGTCGTTCGTAAAATAGAATCGCATCCTCCATCGATTCTACGATGATTCCTACCATATCAAGTTTCATTTGACTTCACCTTCTCTTGTTTTTTCTTTAGTATAATCAAGTGTCATACTTTTGTCTTGTATTATTCCGACATGCTTGTTGATCTTCTGTGGTGTTAAACCGGTCATTTTTTTCATTTTCTTACTATAATGAGACTGATCGAAAAATGCATATTTTTCTACCAAGTCCAGCTGTTTTATCTGAGGATTCATTAAGATCTCTTGATAAACCTTCTGAAAACGCAATACATCAAATACTTCATACGGAGTCAACCCAATCTCTTCTTTGAACAAACGTTGTAAGCTCCGTTCTGAAATCAGTGTATTAGCAAGAAGCATGTCATAGGATCTATAAGCAGAATAAACATGGATGAAGAGTGGTATCGGTGCAGAAATCTGTCTATCCACACGATTTAGTAGCTTTAGGAAATGCTGATTCAACTCCAAGATCAGCTCAGCAACAGTTGTCTTTCCTGAAAGCTGAACTGCCAGTTCTTCAGCTAAAGCTTTTTCCACTTCTGCCAATGGTCTAAGCTGATTTTTCATTTCTTTGAATGAATGATTTATAAACGGATACATCCCGCCTAAATGAAAACGAATCCCTAAATGAAGGAGTTCTTTTTCAGCATAGGAATAAAAAAAAGCAGTACTCGGACCGCAAAGTTCAATGGATAAAATCTCTAATGACAGACTCAGTTGAATGATCAAGTCTGAACATAAATCTGGAATAATGCGAGCCGGCTCCTGATTTGCTCGAGTGTAGCTGAACCAATAGGATTGAATATATGTACGCAAACGCAGATCAGGTTGGATCTCTTGATAATGGTTTGTCAACTCCTGCCAAACTTTAGGAACATATTCTGTCATACAACTGTCCTCCTTTGATCAAAACACTCGTGATTCCTTCTCACTATCGTTTGTTTCTATCATTATAACATCAATCTGATGAAGCTTAAATTTCTCCATTGCATTTATCTTAATCAAATTTTAATATTTCTCTACTGCATGGACTTCTTTCATTTTTGAGTAAGAAGAGATCATGTAGTAAAAAACATAGAAAACGTTACCATTTCTATGTTTTTTTTACACATCTCTATTTTATAAACGAAACAGTCGTTTTTTTAAAGATTAACATATTATTAAATGGTCAAAAAAAGTTTTTTCTGATAAACTTATCGTGATGGCTTTTTTGAAAGGATGAAATATATGACCCCGAATCGTGAAGACTACCTAAAACTAATTTTTGAATTAGGCGGCGATGAAACGAAGATCAACAACAAACAAATTGTTTCAGGTCTGGATGTTTCCGCAGCATCTGTCAGCGAGATGATTTCAAAATTAGTAAAAGAACAGCTGGTCGAACATTCACCTTATCAAGGTGTTCAGCTCACAGAATCAGGACTGAAAAAAGCTAGTACACTGATTCGCAAGCATCGATTGTGGGAAGTGTTTTTAGTTGAACACTTAAATTATTCCTGGAATGAAGTTCACGATGATGCGGAAGTACTGGAGCACGTTACTTCTCAAACTTTGGCTAATCGCTTATCAGAGTATTTAAACCAGCCAAAATTTTGTCCCCATGGCGGAGTGATCCCGGAAGATGATCAGCCGGTCCATGAAGAAAAGCGTCAAACCTTGATCGACTATCCTGTTGGGACGACAATCCGAATCGCTCGTGTATTGGATGAAAAAGACCTATTAGACTACCTAGTCTCTATTGACCTGAATATCCACGAGGAATATCAGATAGATGAGATCGCTGCATATGAAGGACCTATCAGCATCAGTAATAAGCAAAAACAATTGGCGGTCAGCTACAAAGCTGCAAGTACGATTTTTGTTGATCCAATAAATGAAAGCGAGGAATTGAAATGAATGAAAAAATAGCATTATTCACAATTTTTGGCGGTACTGGAGATTTAGCGAAACGAAAACTATATCCTTCGTTATTCAGACTATACCGTAAAGGAAATCTAGCTGAGCACTTTGCTGTTATCGGTACGGCAAGAAGAGAATGGACAGATGATCACTATCGTGAGATCGTACGTGAAACAATCAAAGATCTAAATCCGACTGCAGAAGAAGCAGAAGCCTTTTCAAGCCACTTTTACTACCAATCTCACAATGTGAACGACTCAGAGCATTATGACACATTAAAAAAATTGTCAGACAAGCTAAATGAGAAATACGAGCTAGGCGGAAACCATATCTACTACTTAGCAATGGCTCCTCAATTCTTCGGTACGATCGTTCAGCACCTGAAATCCCAAGAGATTTTAACGGAAACAGGCTTTGATCGTTTGATCATTGAAAAACCTTTTGGCTCTGATTATGAGTCTGCTTATCAGCTAAACGAAGAAATCCGTGCTGTTTTCCCTGAGAAAGATATTTTTAGAATCGATCACTATTTAGGAAAAGAAATGATCCAAAACATTTCTGCGATTCGTTTTGCCAATAATATTTTTGAATCTCAATGGAATAATCGCTACATCGATAATGTTCAGATCACTTTTGCTGAAGGGCTTGGTGTTGAAGATCGCGGCGGCTATTACGATCATAGCGGCGCACTGAAAGACATGGTGCAAAACCATATTTTACAAGTCGTTGCTTTGTTAGCGATGGAACCGCCTGTTGCCTTTTCAGAAGCTGAAATCAGATCAGAAAAAGTTAAAGCGCTGCAAGCGATTCGTCTGTATTCTGAAAAAGAAGCCTTGGAAAACTTTGTTCGCGGTCAATATGGTGCCGGCAAATTGGAAGATCAACACTTTGTTAGCTACCGTGAGGAACCAAACGTCGATGAAAACTCTCAAACAGAAACATTTGTTGCAGGTAAGTTTTTGATCGACAACTTCCGTTGGTCAGGCGTTCCATTTTATATCCGCACAGGAAAACGTCTAACTGAAAAAGGAACACGCATCAATATCGTCTTTAAACAAGTTCCGATCAATGTCTTTAAAGATGACGTCGATCATTGCGGAGAGAAAACAGATCTACCGCCAAATGTTTTAACGATTTATATTCAACCGACAGAAGGGTTCTCCCTAACCTTGAACGGCAAAGAAATCGGTCAAGGATTCTCTACGACTCCTGTCAAGTTAGACTACCGTCATAGCGCAGAAACAACAGGAAATAGTCCTGAAGCTTACGAAAAACTATTATTGGATAGTTTAAATGGTGACGGCACAAACTTCTCTCATTGGGATGAAGTAGCTCAATCTTGGCGGATCGTTGATATCATACGTCAAGCTTGGGATAAAACATCGGTTGATTTCCCTAATTACGCAGCAGGTTCAATGGGGCCTGATGCTGCCTTTGACTTACTTGCTCGTGACAATTTTTCTTGGGAATGGCAACCGGACAACTGGTACCGCGAACGTGGCAAACTTTAATATTTATGGAGGAATAAATGAATAAACTAACGATCAAAATCCCGCTTTTTTGTACTGCTGCCCTTCTGACGCTCGGATTGAATACTCTTTCCTATGCTGAAGAAAGCACAACTGTCAGCAGCTCAGATATTGAAACAACAAGAAGCAACGTCCTTTCACCAGCTCAAAATTCAACGGATGAAAGCACAATGAATGCAACTGAAGAGGAAACACAGTCAAGTACCACTACGTCTGAAACAACCGAAGAAAGTACTGAAACACAAGCAGTAAATAGCTCTCTTTACTTCGATGACTATTTTTTACCATCGAATCGATCAGATTTAAATCCGACGATCCAAAGTCGCAGTATCACTCCAGCTCTTTCGATGGATGTCGTCAATGCAGGAGAGGCGAATAGACCAAGCTCACACTTTATCGATATTTCTTCTCATAACGGTTCGATCTCAGTGGCAAACTTTCAAAAGATGAAGAACTACGGAATCAAAGGGGTTGTAGTTAAGCTGACTGAAAGTACTAGCTATGTCAATCCCTATGCGCAAGAGCAGATCAACAACGCAACAGCGGCTGGTCTGAAAGTTTCGGCCTATCATTACGCCCATTATACATCCAGCGCGATTGCTTCTAGTGAAGCGAATTACTTTGCTTCGTTAGCCAATACCTTTAGATTACCTAAGTCGACTGTCATGGTCATCGACATCGAGGAAGGGAAAATGCTAAATGGCTCTCTAACGCCAAATACAACTAGTTTTGTAAATGTTTTAAAAGCCAATGGTTTTTCAAATATCATGTATTACATGAACCGAACTTATGCAACGAGCGGACATTTTTCTGTAAGTACCTTTGGTGCAAAAAATATGTGGGTTGCGCAATATCCTTATACGCCTACTGCTGGAATGAACTGGAATAATGAATTTTCTTCATGGCAGTGGTCTTCTCAATATTATATTCCTGGTATTGCCCATCCTTTTGATATTTCAATGGATTATACTGGGTATCTGGAGAATGGTGCTCAAGGAAAATGGTTGAGTGCTAATCAATACGTGACGATCACTAAAAAGAATTACTCTATTTGGTCAAACTTCAACTTTAATTCAGCTTTGACAAACACAACGAATATTTTCAATAAAACCTATAAGGTTACTGGAAAATACCAGCATATGAACGGTAGCACCTATTACTCTCTTTATGATAACAATGGAAACTGGAAAGGCTATGTCAATGCCGAAGCAACGACAAAAGCGAATGGCGCTCAAGGTCTATGGTTAAGCGAAAACAAATACGTAACACTTACGAAAAAGTCACAAACGATTTGGGGCGATATCAACACCTTCTCTAGTAAAAAAGGTAGTACAAGTGATCACTATCAAAAAACCTTTAAAGTTTCTGGGAAGTACAACCATGCTAATGGGGCTGTTTACTACTCTCTCTATGATAATAATGGAAAATGGATCGGTTATATCAACTCAGATTTTGCAAGTTCTGCATCAGGACCTCAAGGGACTTGGTTAAGTGAAAATAAATATGTAACGTTTACTAAAAAGGGCCAAACAATCTGGGGCGACATCAACACCTTCTCCAGTAAAAAAGGGAACACAACGGATCTTTATCAAAAAACATACAAAGTCTCTGGAAAATACAATCATATTGCAGGTGCCGTTTACTACTCCTTATATGATAATAACAACAAATGGGTCGGTTATATCAATGCCAATGGACCTACTGTCGCTCCTGGACCTCAAGGGACTTGGCTAAGCAATAATGACTATGTAACGATCACAAAGAAAAATACGACTCTTTGGGGGGATATCAATAATTTCTCTAGTAAAAAGGGAAACACAACTGATATCTACCAGCAAACTTTCCACGCTAAAGGAAAATACAATCATATCGCTAACGTTACCTACTACTCTCTTTATGATAATGATGGAAAGTGGATCGGTTATCTAAATTCAAGTGCAGCAACTGTTGCACCTGGTTCACAGGGCATTTGGATCAAGAATGACGAACAAGTAAAAATCAATAAGAAAGACTATACGATTTGGTCTGAAATTGATACATTTTCTGCTAAAAAAGGAAATACTACCGAGATATACGGTGAAACTTATCATGCCAAAGGAATCTACCATCACTTCTCTGGTGCTTCTTATTATTCTCTTTATGATAATACCAGCGGAAAATGGATTGGCTATTTAAATACAAATGCAACGATCGTTACTAAATAAACTAAAAAAGGAACTAAAACGAAATGTCGTCGTTTTAGTTCCTTTTTTAAGGATCACCTATTGAAAATAGCTGGCTATTTTCAATAGGTGATTTAATTCTTTTCTTACTCTTCAAATCCTTCTGCTACTGCTTCAGGATAGTTTTCTTCCACAATGGTTGCACAACGGCCGCATAAATGAGGTAATTTTTCATCTACTCCTACATCCGTACGAACTGCACGACAACGATCACAAGTTTCACCTTCTGCTTTTTCCACAAGGATCGACATGTCTTCAAATTTCTCGACACCATCCGGCACCGTTGCAGCCTTATCAGCTACCTCAAAATCTGATACGATCAATAATTGAGCAATATCAGCATCTACAGCTGTTAATAACTCGCGGATTTGTTCATTAGGATAAACGGTTACCTTAGCCTCTAATGACTTACCGATCAATTTAGAATTCCGTGCTTCTTCTAACGCTTTTAAGACGTTATCTCTAAAGTCCATAAATGCTGCCCATAGATCCAAGAGCTCTTGCTGATTTGCAAATGTTTCATAACCAGGGAACTCAGCCAACTGAACATAGTCCTCTTCTTCTTTCAGGAAGCTCCAAATTTCTTCTGACGTATGCGGAATGATCGGTGTTAACAACTTAGTCAATGCCACAGCAGTTTGATAGAATACCGTCTGCATACAGCGACGTTGGTAATCATTTTCTGCTTCGATATAAACGACATCCTTCGCAAAATCTAAATAGAAGGCAGATAGATCCACTGTTAAGAAATTCATCACAGAACGATAGATTTGCATGAAGTTATACTTCTCATATCCTTTTTCACGAATTTCTTCAATTACTTGGTTTAAACGAACAACCATATATTTATCCACAGAACGTAATTCTTCATAAGGAACGGTATGTTCATTAGGTTGGAAATCACTCGTATTTGCCAATAAGAAGCGCATCGTGTTACGAATCTTACGATAAACCTCTGATACTTGATTCAAGATATCCATCGATACACGAACATCTGCTTCGTAATCCACACTACTTACCCACAGACGTAGAATATCTGCACCCATTTGCTTGATAACTTTATCTGGTAAGATCGTATTCCCTAATGATTTACTCATTTTACGTCCTTCACCATCTAGAGTGAAGCCTTGTGATAAAACAGCTTTATATGGTGCCACACCGTTGATAGCAACACTTGTCGTGATACTTGAGTTAAACCAGCCACGGTATTGGTCAGAACCTTCTAAATACATATCTGCTGGGAATGACAATTCTGGACGTTGACGTAAAACAGCTTCATGAGAAGAACCAGAATCAAACCAAACATCCATGATATCATTTTCTTTAGTAAACGTACCATTTGGTGAACCTGGATGCGTAAAGCCTTCCGGCAATAATTCTTTTGCTTCACGCTTGAACCAAATATTTGATCCATGCTCTGCAAATAAGTTTGCCACATGATCGATCGTTTCTGGTGTGATGATCGCTTCGCCATTTTCTGCATAAAAAATCGGTAACGGAACACCCCATGCGCGTTGACGAGAAATCACCCAGTCCCCACGGTCACGGATCATATTGTATAAACGAGTTTTGCCCCATGGTAAGATCCAGTCGACTTTTTCAACTTCATCTAAAATGTTTTCACGGAACTTATCGATCGACGCAAACCACTGCGGCGTTGCACGATAGATGACTGGTTTTTTTGTACGCCAGTCATGTGGATAACTGTGCGTAAAGAAATCTAACTTTAATAACGCATCTTTTTCATCTAATAGTGCTGTGATCATTGGATTTGCTTTATCGTAGAAAATCCCTTCAAATCCAGGAGCTTCATCAGTAAACACCCCGCGATTATCTACTGGTGAAAGAATATCTAAGTTGTATTTTTTGCTAACGATATAATCGTCTTCACCATGACCAGGTGCTGTATGAACTAAACCTGTACCTGCATCTAAGGTAACGTGATCCCCTAACATAACTAACGACGTACGGTCATAGAAAGGATGTTGAGCAGTCATATATTCCATGTCTTGTCCTGAAATAGTATCAAGGATTTCGACATCTTCCCAACCAATTGCTTCTTTGACTGTATCTAAAAGATCTTTTGCTACTACATACTTTTTCCCGTAAGCTTTTACTACCACGTATTTATATGCTGGATTCACGGAGATTCCAAGATTCGCTGGAAGGGTCCATGGAGTCGTCGTCCAAATAACAAATGATGTATCTGTATCCAGCAATCCTTTGCCATCAACGACTTTAAACGCAACATAGATCGATGGTGATTTGACATCTTTATATTCGATTTCTGCTTCTGCTAATGATGATTCACTTGAAGGTGACCAGTAAATCGGTTTTAGTCCTTTATAAATATACCCTTTTTCGGCCATTTTACCAAAAACACGAATTTCCGCAGCTTCATAAGATGGATCTAAAGTGATATAAGGATGATCCCAATCACCAGCTACACCTAAACGCTTGAAATCATTACGTTGTGTATCGACTTGCGAACGAGCATACTCTTCACATTTTTCACGATATTCGGCCAATGACATTTCTTTTCTTTTGATGCCTTTATTTGTCAATACCTGCTCGATCGGTAAACCATGAGTATCCCAGCCTGGAACATATGGTGAACGGAAGCCTGACATTGATTTCGAACGTACGATGATATCTTTACTGATTTTATTTAAAGAATGACCTAAATGGATATTCCCATTCGCATATGGAGGTCCATCATGAAGAATAAATGTCGGTTTGCCTTCATTTAATTTTTGACGCTTTTCATAAATTTTTTGTTCTTCCCAATCTTTTTGCCATTCGACTTCCCGATTTGGTAAATTTCCTCGCATTGGAAAAGCTGTTTTTCCCAATTGCAATGTTTCTTTCATTTTCATTTTTATTCCTCACTTTCTTTTGTTGCAGTTTGGTATATAGATTAAAGAGATGCAAGTTTACGCTTTCAGCTCTTTTTGTCAGTTGTATTTGTGCTTGAACAACCTTTTTGGATTTTTGACTTTTCACCTGGGCAGTTTGGTGATTCATTACGATTGTTCATCATCTACTCTGACATAGCTAATCATAGTGATTCGGTGTTAAGGACACTTCGCTCACTCTGCTCGCCAAGTACTTTTCAACATCTGCTCTGTCATAGCCAGTCGCAGTGATTCGGTGTTAGGGACACTTCGCTCACTCTGCTCGCCAAGTACTTTTCAACATCTGCTCTGGCATAGCCAGTCGCAGTGTTGAAAAGCAAAAAAGTACCTTCATCCCTAGGGACGAAAGTACTCGTGTTACCACCCAAATTCAAAATAATCAATAGTCATGATTATCTCCTCTGTGATTGGTAACGAAATCACTCGTCAAGTTTTACTATATTCAAACTTGAGTAAAATAGAGGATCTTTTCAACACCAGGGTCTGTCAATCTTTCACTATCATTGACTCGCTAAAAGAATGGCTGTTGACTTTTCTGTTCTATTTCTTTACTAAAATTATTTAGGTTCTTTGTTTAAAAGGTCAAGCATTGCTTTTGGATCGATCGCTGCTTGCTCTAATGTAGGCTGTTCATCTACTACAGGTTCTGTAACAGTTCCTGATGCTGAAGCCTCATCCTCTTTATCTAGCTCTTCAGCAAGTACTTCCTTGATCACTGTGTGAGAGTCACTAACATAGCTTGAGAATGGTTTCAATAATTCATTCCATTCTTCACTCTTCACTTGTTCTAACTGTGTTTCAAGCATCAAGCTTAAACGTTGATGGAAGACACGTGTTTTTTTCTTCAAATCATCTGTCTCAGCAGCTAATTGACGCGCACGGTCAGTTGCATCAGTTAAAATTTCTTTAGCTTTTTCTTCTGCTGAAGCGACTAGATTTGTCGAACGTTTTTCTGCAGATGAAATCATTTCATTCGCTGTGTTTTCGGCAGAAGTAACAATAACTTCTGATTCTTTGTTTGCACTAGTTTTCACTTTATCTGCAGTATCTTGCGCTACAATAATCGATTGATTCAATGCATCTTTCAATTCATTGAAGTATTGTAATTTTTCTTCTGCATGTTTCAAAGATTTTTCAAGTTCACGGTTCTTTTGAAGCGCATCCTCATAGTCTTTCGTTACTTGATCTAAAAAATCATCGACATCGTCTTGATTGTATCCTCTCATTTTTGTAGAGAAGTTTTTGTTTTGAATATCTAATGGAGTTAATGCCATATTCCTTCACCTCTTTGGATTATTTTCGTAAAACTCCCAATAACAAACGAAACTTGTCCTTTTTCGTCTTACCTTCTAGTTCTTGAATTTGAATCCGACCAAACCCTCTAATAGAGACGATATCCAATAAGTCTACTAAAAAATCCGGTCTAGTATTTTCCGTCCAATTCACTTTTACTTTACCAGACTCGATCAACTGTTTCGATCTCTGTCTAGATATATTATATACGCTGGAGATCAAATTATCCAGACGTAATGAGCTGATAGTTGTTCGTTCATGTGTCCAGTCATCTTTTGGAAGAATCAATTCAGTGTATTTACGCGGCTCTAAACGGACAGATATTTTTCCCATTTTTTCTACCTGAACAGACACAAAATTGGCGATTTCCTTAGCAAGAAATACTTGCCAACGCTCTCCATCAGAAATGATATCCCCAAAATATTCACGCTTGATCCCGGTGTTTACAAGTGTACCCAAGACTTTACCATGAGAAAGCGTTGAAAATTTTACTGGATAAACGATTTCAACTAATTCGATTTCAAAATCTTCTTGTTTCGGCTGATAATAATCAGGATAAATCAAACACCTTGTTCGTTCTGCTTGTTCATAGCCTCCATAAAACTGAAATTCAAGTTCACTATCTTGTCTAATCAGTGTTTCTAGAATATACGCTTGTCTAGGATCCAAAAAATCCGTTAGATAAGGAGCATACTGGCTTTCGACTTGTTCTAACCAATCACCCACAGAATCAATAAAAGGATGCTCATCTTTGCGGAAATGTTGGTATACATTTGCGTTCATAGATAGATCATCCTTTCTTATATTAATACAACAATGATTGTAAAATCTTGCCTAATCCGCCGGCAGCTAAATTCAGTACAATAATTGCTATCATTACATTAAAACCGATCATACCGATTCTTAAATTTAAACGATCGAATAAACTTAAATACGGCTCACAGATCCTTGCGATCAGGCGACCAAATGTAGATTCATATGCGCCCGGAAACCAAGATAATAATGCATAAATGATTAAAAGTCCTGAATAAATTTGAACAGCTTTATATAGTAAGTATATAAATAGAACGATACTAACGACCTCCTAACTAAAAATCAAACATTTGTTTCTTAGCTAAAGACTGTGCTGTTGCACTATCGATTTCAATGTTTGATGGTGTACATAGAAAAATTTCATCACCAACACGTTGAATGTCTCCATCCAATGCATAGACAGTTCCAGTTAAAAAATCAACGATCCGTCTAGCCTGATGCTCTTCTACTAAATGAAAATTGATCAACACAGCGTCACTAGCAATAATATGTTTAGCAATATTCATTGCTTCAGAATAAACACGCGGCTCAATAATTGTAATTTTGCCGGCTCTGCTTGAGCTATGTGCCTCTTGCGAACGTTTAGTATTTGAATTATTTGAACTACGCATGGAGACAACCTTTTTCTCATTAAATGCTGTTTCCTGACGGCTTTCCTTTTTATCTTGATGTGTCTCTGTTGAACGATAACGAGCAGATGGCTTCTCAGTTAAAGGCTCAGTTGGTCCAGCTGGTCTTTGTACCTGTGCTGATGTTTGTCGAACCGTCTGTCTAGGTCTTTCATTGACAACCTTTTGCTCTTCGTATTCATCATAATTATCATAATCATCTTCACCAGATAATCCAAAAAAGCTCGATAACGCATTTTTACTAAAAATTGACATAGATTCCCCTCCTTTACGCACCTCTAAATATTGCTGTTCCGATTCGTACAAAAGTTGCACCTTCTTCGATAGCAATTGGGAAGTCGTTACTCATTCCCATACTGAGCTCTGTACATGGTGCATGTGACAGATGCTGATTATTTATTGTTGACTGCACTCTTTTTAACTTAGAAAAAACATCATGAAGCTCTTGTTCAGAAGCATCCAACGGTGCCATAGTCATTAGCCCTATAACCTTTATCTTATCAAATGAAGCTAGTTGATGAATAAAATCAAGTACTTCATCTGATCGAAAACCGTGTTTACTTTCTTCACCAGTAATATTCACTTCAACAAAACAAGCAATTGGCTTCTCCGCTCGTTTTTGTATTTCTTCTGCTAATTTTAAGCTGTCTAACGCATGAAAATAATCTATCTCGTTGATTATTAATTTTACCTTCCTACGCTGTAAATTACCAATCAAATGCCACTTAATTGTTGAAAAATCACTAAGTGCCATTTTTTTTTCGAGTAATTTATCTACTCGGTTCTCAGCCATATTCTCAATACCAAGTTCAGCAAGTTCCTTGGCACGATCACTTTCCACTGATTTAGTCACAGCGATCATGGTTACATCATCGACTGCTCGTGATGACTTTTGGCATGCCAGCTGAATTTTTTGATTTATTTGTTCTAAGTTTTCAGCCAGCATGATCAAAAATCGCTCCTATCTTTTTCTGCGGAAAAATGGTGGTGTGTTTAATTCATCGTCGTTATTTTGAGTTGGTTCATCACGATGAAATGTTTCAAAGTCTTTCTTTTCAGCATTATCAAAAGCTGAATCATCAACTTTAGGTCTTACGTTTTGTTCACGACGGATATCCCAGTCACCAAATGCACTTGTCTCTTCTTGCGGTTGAGGTTGTGATGGTTTTGACTGTTCCATATCAAGCACAGGTGCTTGTTGAACGGTTTGGATTTGTGTTGGTCTATTTTGACGTGGTGATTTACGATCTTTTTTTGAAGGATCGATTCCAGTTGCAATAACTGTTACACGGATTTCATCACCTAGATCTTCATTGATCGATGTACCAAGAATGATATTGACATCCCCAGTCGCTGCACTTGTAACGATGTCAGAAGCATCTTGTGCTTCGAATAAAGTCATATCAAGGCCACCTGTAATGTTTAATAGCACTTGCTCAGCACCATCAATAGATGTTTCTAATAACGGTGATGAAATAGCTTTTTTAGTTGCTTCAATGACACGGTCTTCACCGTTGGCAACACCGATTCCCATCAAGGCTGTTCCTTGATTTTCCATCACTGTTTTCACGTCAGCAAAGTCCAAGTTGACATAGCCTGGGGCTGTGATCAAATCAGAGATCCCTTGAACACCTTGGCGTAATACGTTATCTGCTTCACGGAATGCTTCAAGCATCGGTGTCTTTTTATCAACAACTTCTAATAGACGGTTGTTTGAGATGATCAATAAGGTATCGACGTTTTCCTTTAGAAGAGCGATCCCTTCTGCTGCAAAACGTCCACGTTTTGGTCCTTCAAAGCTAAATGGTCGTGTGACAACACCGACTGTTAAAGCTCCTAATTCTTTGGCGATCTTAGCAACAACAGGAGCAGCGCCTGTTCCTGTTCCGCCCCCCATACCAGCAGTGATAAAAATCATGTCTGCTCCTTGTAGAGCGTCTGAGATCACTTGTTCACTTTCTTCTGCAGCTTTTTGGCCAACTTCCGGTTGAGAACCTGCACCTAAACCGCGTGTATATTTAGGTCCAAGTTGAATCACTGTCTCGGCTTTTGAGTTTTTAAGAGCTTGTACATCTGTATTAGCAGCGATGAATTCTACGCCTTTGACGTTTTCTTCAATCATGCGGTTAACAGCATTGCCGCCGCCGCCGCCCACACCGATAACTTTGATGACAGCGCCATTGTTAATGTTATTATCTAAAGAAAATTCCATAGTATCGTTTCCTCCTGTTTTAGTTGTTAGTCAAAAATGTTTGAGAAGAAGTCTTTGATTTTACCAGTAACTTTTTCACCAGATTCATGGATTTCTGAATCATCGTAATCTTCCTGTACACTATCAGCGTATGTATCATATTGAACCTCTTGCTGAACGGCAACTGATGGTGAAGATTTTACTTTTTCACCAGGGATCGCGCCTTTAGCAATATGGTAAATATCGCTAAGCTGAGCTGAATATTCTACAATACTGATCACATTTGTAAACACTGGGTTACGTAAGCCCATATGATTAGGGACATACAATTTCACACTGGCATCGAAAATTTCTTGTGCTAGATCAACCACGCCTGGAAGACTTGCGCCGCCACCAGTCAAAATGACACCGCCTGGTAATTCAAGTGCATCGATCTCATCTAATACTTCTTTTGATTTCTTGAAGATTTGTTCTACCCGAGCTTCGATGACTTCTGAAAGGTAACGTTCATCAACCTTGATAGGTTCTGACTTACCGATCACATCAACAGGAAATTCTTCACTGACAGACGTTCTTTCAGGATAAGCATCACCATAGTTGATCTTCAATGCTTCTGCATTGTTGAATGATGTGTTCAACACAATCGAAACATCTTTTGTGACGAATTCGCCGCCTTCTTGATTGACATGTGTGAATTTCAGTTGTTTATCATGCATTACAGAAGTCGTTGTTTGACCTCCGCCCATATCGATAACGATCGTACCGAAATCTTTTTCTCCATCTGAGAGAACTGTTTCAGTCAATGCTAACGGCATGATTACTAGTTCATTTACTGTTAAGCCAGCTTTTTCGACACATTTTCTTGTATTGTGGATAATTGTTTTTGGTCCAGTAAAGACCACGCCGAACATTTCTAAACGAACGCCGATCATTCCTCTAGGATCTTTGATCCCTTCAAATCCATCTACTGTGAATTCTTGAGGCAAGATTGCAACGATTTGACGTTCAGGAGGAGTTGAACGAACCAGAGCTGCCGATGCTACATTCCGTACATCTTCATCAGTGATTTCTTTTGACTCACTACTTACAGCGATCATTCCTTGGCAATTTTCCACTTCAAGTAAGTTTGCTGGTAACCCCACATTCACACTTTTAATTTGAATTCCCGCTTTTTCTTCTGCTTGTCTTACTGCTCTTTGAATTGCATTTACTGTTTTATCAATATCGACAATGATGCCTCGATTTAATCCATCAGATTTTGCATTACCTACGCCAATAATATTCATTTGACCTTCAATAAATTCAGCCACTACAACTTTTACTGATGTTGTACCAATATCAAGGCCTACATACATTCCTGTCTTTGCCATGAATGGGGTTCCTCCTCCTATTAATTCCAATATGCAACAGGATTAAAAAGTCCTGCTGACATATATATTTTTTATGAATACTCACTTCTTTCAATTTTACCATAAACAAGGGCTTTTTAGAAAGCAGATTCTACTATTTTTTCTTTTTATTTTCTTAATTTTATTCCAGCACCTCAGATGTTTCTTCCGTACTGTCTTCGGTCTCCCCATTATTAAAAGGATATGAGAAAATCCCGACCTCCATATCGATAATCCCAGGGTCCTCCATTTGGCTGGCTACCTTCCCGTAATACGCCATTTTCTGCTCTAATTGAGAAATATTTACGATCACTTCATTCGCATCTTTCATATGAAGATTGATCAATTCCTTATTTGCATTAGAAGGTGCGTAACGAATTTCAGAGATATTTTGCTTAGTCTCTTCCGGCAGCTTATTATAAGAATTTATTAAGTTTCGGATGATTTCCTGATCTTTAAAATTCTGAAAAACCGGCATTCCGCTGGCTGGCGCCTTCATTTCTTCTGGTAAAATCTTGCCATTTTCCAAAATAGGATGATATATCCCACCAACTGACTCCAACGCAACTACTTTATATTCTTCAATTTTGATGTTAAAAGAGTTGATACCACTCAATGAAATCGTTGCTTTTTTCACGCGCGGCAGTTGGCGTTTGATTTTCTCTTCGTAAATTTTTCTATCACCAAACTGTTCCCAAAGACTTGTGCCTTTTTCAAGCTTGGACTGTGTGATCACGCTTTGACTATCTACAGACTTATTTCCAGTGACACCGATATTGCCCAATTTACTCAACGGTGAAACAAAATAAAGTACAATCAGAATTGCAATCAGAAAAACAGACACGATCAATGTCAATCGACGATACAATCTCGTATTACGTACTTTTTTTATATTTGGTAAGCGGTCTGCAAAAGATTCGTAAGTTTTTTGCTGTTTTTCCTCAGGTTCAGAATCTTCTGATGGTATTTCTTCTATTGATTCTGCTTCTTTTTCATCCTCGCTCTCTTCCGTATCATCAGAAACTACAGAAGGATTCCAGCTCGGTTGATCTCCTTGTGTTTTTAAATATTCCAAGTTTTCTTTTTGCCATGGGGTCAACGATTGTTCATCGATCGACTCGACTGTTTCTTCCGATGAGTCTTTTGTTGCCCCTGGATCTTCTTTCTTCTTACTAATCTTTTACACCCCCCATCAAGTAATTTCTTTCACCACTGCGTATAAACGATCACTAGCATCCGGGATACCTTCTTTTTTAGAAGCCTGAGCCATTGCTTGATGGCGTTCATCATTCAACAAAATGGCATCGATCTCTGCAACTAATTTTTCACCAGTCAGCTCTTGATCAGTGATCATTTCAACTGCTCCTGATTTAACCAAACTTTGTGCATTTTTTGTTTGGTGATCATTTGTTACATATGGACTTGGTACCAAGATCGCAGGTAAACCTAGAGCCGTAAATTCAGCTATAGACGTTGCTCCAGCTCTACCGACCATTAGATCGACCGCTGCCAGCACTTGAGTCATTTTATTAATATACGGCTGAATGCTTATGTTCGTCAATTTCTTTTCTGAAAGCTTTAATGTTTCTTTTAATTCTTTGTAGTATCGCTCTCCGGAAGCATACAAAACCTGATATTCCTTTTCTTCGAATAAAGGAAACGCCTCAATAAATGCTTGATTGATTTTCAAAGCACCACGACTGCCGCCAAAAATGACCACTGTTCTTTTATCAGAACGCAGTCCAAACTCTTTTAAAACATCTGTTTTTTCAGTCATCACAACTTCTTGCGCACGAGGATTTCCGGTTAAAACAATTTTTTCTTTAGGAAAATATTCAGCCACATCTGGGAAACAGATAGCTACTTTTGTCGCATATCTACTTAAAAATTTATTTGTTATCCCCGGTATGCTGTTTTGCTCATGAATAATCGTAGGGATTTTCAATTGTTTCGCTGCATAAACGACAGAGCCTGAAACATACCCCCCAGTTCCGATTACGACATCCGGCTGAAACTCTTTAATGATTTTTTTAGCTTTTCCAATACTATTGAGGAAAAGATAAATCGTTTTAAAATTTTGCGGACTCAATGAGCGTCGAAATCCTTGTATCTCAATTGTTTTAAATGGAATATCATAGTTCGGAACGATTTGACTTTCTAATCCATTTTCTGTTCCTACATACATAAACTCTGTATTAGGTTCTAATGCTCTAACGTGATCAACAAAAGCCAATGCTGGATAAATATGTCCGCCTGTTCCGCCTCCGGTTATCAATATCTTCATAATTCTCTCACTTTTCTTTGTCTTTTAGCTGCTGCATCGCTTGAATAAACGCTTCTCCGCGTAATTCAAAGTTAGGATATTGATCCCAGCTAGCACATGCAGGCGATAATAGAATAGTATCATTTTTTTCGGAAAAATCATAGGCATCTTGTACGGCTGTCTGGACATTTTCAGTCAAGTGAATCTCTTTCACACCAGCTGCAAGAGCAGCTTGTTCCAATTTTCCTTTTGTTTCTCCGAATAAATAAATCGCTTTGACACCTTTTAATGAAGGAATCAGCTCATCAAACTCATTTCCTCGATCCAATCCGCCTGCTAACAAAATAAGTGTAGAGTGATCGAATCCACTTAAAGCCATTTCTGTCGCTAAAATATTGGTAGCTTTTGAATCATTGTAGAACTTGCGACTGGCTATTTCTCCGACATATTGCGTACGATGCGGAACTCCAGTAAATACCATCAGGGTCTGCTTAATCGCAGCTGTCGAAACATTTTTTAATTTTGCAACTGCAACTGCAGCAAGGGCATTCTCAATATTATGACTACCAGGAACGCCTAATTCTGCAGCATCCATGATATATTCATCTTTGTAGTAAATTTTCTCTTCTGAAAGATAGGCACCAGCAACTTTTTCTTTTGTTGAAAATGGAATGATCGTTGCTTTTGTTGTTTTACTCAAATCTTGTAATTCTTCCTGATTCCAATTTAACACAAGAAAATCTGTTTCTTGCATATTTTCCTGTAGTGCCCATTTCGCTTTGACATATTCTTCTCTTGATCCGTGATAATCGATGTGCGCTTCATAAATGTTCGTTATGACCGCAATATGCGGACGAAATGTTTGAATCCCCATCAATTGAAAGCTTGATAATTCCATGACGATATCATCAACTTCTTTTGCTTCCTCAGCTACTTCACTTGCAGGATACCCGATATTTCCAGCTAATCTAGCTGTACCATTAGCGCGTTCAGCATTTAAGAGTAATCCGATCATCGTTGTCGTTGTCGTTTTACCGTTCGTTCCAGTAATACCAATGATTGGACATTCAGCAATTTGATAAGCTAGTTCAACTTCTGTAATGATCGGCAACTTCATTTCCAGCGCTTTTTCTACCAATGGGTTCGTGTACGGAATCCCTGGATTTTTGACGATCAAAGAAAAATCTTCATCTAATAACTCAATTGGATGTCCACCCGTAACAACACGAATACCCAAGGTTAATAAATCTTGGGCTTCCGGGTTTTGATCAAATTGTTTAAAATCATTCACTGTTACAAATGCACCTAGCTCATGAAGTAATTTCGCTGCACTAACACCGCTTTTTGCCAGCCCAAGAACAAGGACTTTTTTGTTTTCATAATCAGTAATTTTTTTCATAATCTATTCTCCTTATCTTAGAAAAGCTGAAAGAAGCGGACAACTCTGTAGAAAATTAGGAATCTGAGATTGGAGCGCTCTTCGTTCCAGTCGAAGATTATCTATTTTCCTAAGAGTTGCTTCTTGAAGCTAGACATTTAAAAGCTGAAAGAAGCCGATAACTCTGTAGAAAATTAGCAATCTTTGATCGGAACACTCTTCGTTCCAGTCAAAGATCGTCTATTTTCTTAAAAGTTGCTTCTAGATACATCAATGAATAATCGTTAGAAAATGATCCACAGAGTAACTCCTGAACAAACTAACGCTGTAAGCCAAAAGACAATATCGATCTTCCATTCCGACCAACCGCACATTTCAAAGTGATGGTGGATCGGTGACATTTTAAAAATTCTTTTGCCGAATAATTTAAATGAAGTCACTTGTAAAATCACGCTTGCCGTCTCACAGACATAGACTAAACCAATCAATAACAATGTCCATTCTTGTCGTAAGATAATTGAAATTGCAGCAAGTAAACCGCCAAGAGCAAGTGAACCAACATCACCCATAAATATTTTGGCCGGCTTCTTATTATAAGGGAAGAAACCAAGCAAACCACCGATCACACTTAAACAAATGATCACTACATCAAACTGTTGTTGTTTCCAAGCAATGATAGCGTAAGTTCCAAATGAAATCGTTCCTAATCCAGCAACTAACCCATCGATCCCGTCAGTTAAATTCACTGCATTTGAAAAACCAACTAGCCAAAAAATCACAAATACGCCATAAAAAATGCCTAACGGCAACGTAGTGATTCCAAAAAGATCTAATGAATCCGGCAAGCCTTCTGAACGATAAACTGCATAAAAAACAACTCCACCGATAATTTGTCCAACTAATTTTTGACGTGAGTTCAAGCCCATATTTCTTTTTTTGAACACTTTGATGAAATCATCAAGAAAACCTAATAGCCCATAAAGAACTAAAATAAACAAAATAATAAGTAAAGAAGGAGTGAACTCTTGTTTCCACAATCCCACTAATAGCGATGTGATAAAGCTAGCAACTAAGAAAACCAAACCGCCCATAGTCGGCGTACCTGTTTTCACATTATGCCAAGTCGGTCCATCTTCTCGTGTTGTCTGACCTTGTTTTTTCATTTGAAAATATCCGATAAACACCGGCATCACTGCTACTGTAATAGCAAAGCTAAAGGCGATCGGGATAAAAATTTGCGTCCACTCCATGATATCTCTCCTAATTATTCCACTCTTTTTATGTTACCCAGCATTTTTAACTAATTATTTTGCAGTTTCAACTGTTCCCGTTGACTGACTATCTGCAGAATCCATCACAACTTTCATCAATGGATTAGCAATTTTTGCAAGTGCTTCTCTTGTGTATGTTTGAGGTTTTTTCATCGTTAGATATAAAATGTATTCCGGATTGTCTGCTGGAACCATTTCGACAACAGAATAGGTGTAATCTGTCAAACCAGCCATATAGCCATTATCACCAGTGATTTGAGCCGTTCCTGTTTTAGCAGCAACATGATAGCCCGGTACAGTATACACATCATAGGCAATTCCATACGTTGGATCTTCCACTGTATCTATCATATATGTCCGAATATCACTTGCCGCTTGAGGTGTAACAACTTGCTGTCCAACTTGTTGCGGCTGAGTGACCTTCTCATCACCTGTATTTTTATCTACGATTTTACTGATATATTGAGGCTTCAGCATCGAGCCATCGTTAGCAATAGCAGTAAAGGCCTGCATCATTTGAAAATTGGTCACATCGATTGCTTGTCCAAATGAAGACATCGCCTGATCGACCCAGTTATCTCCTGGAAGGCTTCCAGCAGATTCACCCGCTAAACCTGAATTTGTTGATTTACCAAACCCAAATTTTTCTAAGTAGGATTTCCACTTTTCGCCGCCCATACTTTGTTCTAGCGTCAGCATCCCAACATTACTTGACCAAGAGATGGCCTGACGGAAAGTCAACGTACCGATCGCACCAAAATCATGATCGTTTACTGTACGGTCATCCAGCTTATAGCCGCCAGCCGGATAAGCAAACGTTGCATTTGGATTAAATTTTCCATCTTGAATCGCTGCTGCTGCAGTAAATAGTTTCATCGTAGAACCAGGTTCAAATTTATCCTCAACTAAAAGATTACGCCAAATAGCATCTTTGCCTAACCCTTCTTTAGTTTCAGGATTGAATGACGGCCGTTGTGACATAGCGATGATCTCACCAGTTTTAGCTTTCATCAGCATCGCAGTCATTTCTTCTGGTTTATATTCTTCTAAAACAGGATCCATGAGTGTTTCCAATTGACTTTGGATCCGCATATCTAATGTTGTGTAGATATCTTTTCCGTCAACTGCTTTTTTCTCACTAGCGATCGTTCCAGGGAGCGGATTGCCATAGACATCTTTTTTATAATCGATTTTCCCGTCTGTTCCGCTTAAAATATCATTATAAGATTCTTCCAAGCCCATTTTTCCAACCAGACCTTTAGCATCATCGTCTGCATCTGCTGCATCTGTGTATCCAATAAAATGAGAGGCAAATACGCCATTAGGATAAATCCGAGCTGGATGTCCTTCAAAATAAAGACCAGCCAATTTTTTCTCTTTTAATTCATCTTCAATTTTTTGCCGTGTCTCTAACGTGATATTTTTTCCTTTAGAACCGAACTCGACTTGGAATTTCACGGTACCGTCTTCGTTCACTCCCGCATTCAAATATTTTAATGCTTCCTCTTTGCTAAGCTCTGTGTTTCTATCTAAAATCTCAGCTAACGCATCAAAATCTTTCTTTTGTGCATAAAGTTTCTTGTTTTCTTCACCTAAATAAGTTTCAGACAAAATCGCGTAAACAGAATAGGATGTTGCATCTTCTGCGATCACTTCGCCATTACGATCTAAAATAGCTCCTCTTTTTGCTTTCACTACACGACTGCCTTGGTAAAGAGCAGCTGTTTTCTCAGGTAGCGAAACACCCGCTACTTTTCCTACAGCGACGATATACGTCAATCTAAAGGCAAATAAAAAGAACAATCCAATACTCGTAGCAAATAAAATAATGCCTACTTTTTTACGATTGTTCATTGGATTTAAGTTCTTCTTTTTGACAAAATTCTTTATTTTATTTTTCATACTCATTATTTCACGTTCCTTATGTTATCAAGGTTATCTGAAAGTCCTTTGCTCTTTGCAACATCCTTGATTCGATCTGCTTTTGATAATTCATTTTTTTGTTGTTCTAATTTCAGAGCAGACTCTTCTTTTTCTTGGATCGTCGCTTGCGTTTCAGTGATTTCATTCGTCATTTGTGTAATAGATGTACGTACTTGAATGGTGAGAACCGCTATACCAATAATCGCTACTAACAACAAAAAGCCGATGGTCTTTTCTAAGAGTGAGATATTTCTCAGCTTCCTTTTCGGAGATTGGGGTAGGTTTGGATTTTTTTGAATTTTTGGTTCATGTTCAACCTCTACGATTGGCTCATCCATTACTGGAACATCGTATTGAAAATCATCCAGTCTTTTTAACTCAGCCATCTCGGTACCCCTTCCTCTAATTGATTGATTTTGCCTTTTCGGCAATTCTTAGTTTTGCACTTCTTGAGCGATTATTTTCCGCCAATTCAGTCTCACCTGGTAAAATTGGCTTTCTTGTGATTACTTTTAGTTCTGGTTGAAACTCTTCCGGCACGACTGGGATTCCCGGAGGTAGATCTTGTATCGTGCTGTATTCTTTAAACATTGTTTTAACGATTCGGTCTTCTAAAGAGTGAAACGTGATCACACTGATCCGACCATTTTTATTTAATAAAGCAATTGCTTGCTCCAATGACTCTTCTACAACACTTAATTCATCATTCACAGCGATTCGGATCGCTTGGAAAATCCGTTTTGCAGGATGACCGCCTTTTCTTCTGGCCGGTGCCGGAATGGCTGTCTTGATGATTTCTACCAACTCACCAGTTGTCTTGATCGGTTCTTTTGCACGAACACGCTCAATTTCTCTGGCTACTTGTTTCGAAAATTTTTCTTCCCCGTAACGGAAGAAAATTTTCACTAATTCATTATAACTATATTCATTAACTACATTATATGCAGATAATTCCGCTTCTTGATCCATCCTCATATCGAGAGGTGCATCTTGGTGATAGCTGAATCCTCGTTCGGCTTCATCCAACTGAGGTGAAGAAACACCTAAGTCGTATAAAATACCATCAACCTGATCGATTCCTTGTTCAGCCAATTTTTCTTTAAGATGTCGAAAATTCGACTTGATAAAAGTCACCATGCCTTTATCAACATATTGTTTTAATCGTTGTGATGCAAAATCCAGCGCATTTTGGTCTTGATCGAATGCGTACAAGTGACCTTGTTCACTCAATTTCGAAAGTAAATATTCACTATGACCTGCGCCACCTAATGTACAATCGACATAGATGCCGTCTTCTTTCACTTGTAACCCGTCTACCGTCTCTTTTAATAAAACAGTATAATGTTGAAAGTCCTTCGTCATAATGCTCCTCTTCCTAAAAACCAAAATCAATCATTGTTTCTGCAATTTCATCAAAATTCTCTTCAGCTTCTGTAGAAAACTCTTGCCAGCGGGCTTCATCCCAAATCTCGATTCGATTTGAAACACCGATGATGACACAAGCTTTTTCTAAACTACCATGTGTTCTGAGCGCAGCAGGGATATTGATCCTACCTTGCTTATCGATTTCACATTCTGTTGCAGCCGAATAAAAAAAGCGGACAAATGTACGGGCATCCTTCTTAGCTAAAGGCATTTCTTTCAACTTTTCCTCTAGTTGTTCCCATTCGGACATTGGATAACCAAATAAACAGCCATCCATCCCTCTTGTGACTACAAATTTCTCGCCGAGTTGGTCGCGAAATTTAGCAGGTACGATGAGTCGGCCTTTGGCATCTATATTATGTTGAAATTCACCCATAAACATAGCCAATATTCCCCACTTTTCCACTTGATAGAAACAGTCTACCACATCCTACCACTTTCTACCACCAAAAACGTAGAATCTTCTTCCTTTTAATTGTTATTTAAAAGTTTTGTAATATTACAAAATGAAGGGAAGTTTTTCAAAAAACGCTCTCATCGTCTATAAAACAGTATTTAAAAGATCAAACCATACATTTCAGCCACTCTTCATTCTCATAAAATTATTACAAAAAATGTTAGTGGTGGGAAGTGGAGGGAAATGTTCATTTCCCCCCACGCAAAGTCATACTGTTCATTTTCATCAAAAAAGATTTAAGCAAGATAATGAACAATATTCAACAGAATCAATAATGCATACAAAATCAAGCTTAAAAGAAAGACTAAACGCCAAAACATTTTGAAATATCTGCCGTATAAAATCTCTCCATAATAGTACGCTTGGAAAACAGCGACACAAATCCCCAAAAGTAGAACTGAAATGATCATATACGGAACGATGGATTGCCCATAACTATCTTTTGACAGCTCATTTAATCCTATGAATAAAAATGGAATTGAAATATCTGGTGCTTTTACTTTATAACGCTCCGTCAATGAGAACGTTGAGATAATAAAATTACACGCAAATAAAACAATTACTGGAAATACATACCAAAAAAGCATAATGACTGAAAACGACACCATTTCCTACACAATTCCTTTCGTAACACACTTAGTTAACTATACTTCATCTTCTTTACATTGATGTTTCATTTCGTTTAAAAATTCATGCCTAAATAATACTAAATTACAAGGGTTTTATTCCCCAAAAATAGGCGAACTCGATTATAATGGAGCTAACGAACTCTTGAAAGAATGAGGTGAGCTTTTGATCAACTATTTAACTTTGAAAAATGGACATTTTACCCCATCACATACGGACACGGAAGACACCATTTGGTTAGCCGTTGAACAACCGACCGAAGAGGAAGTCAATTATTTAACAACGACCTACGAGCTTCCTAAAGATTATATCACAGGAGTGCTGGATGATGATGAAAATTCTCGTTTTGAAGGTCTTCATCAAAACAAATTAGAAGAACCTGCGCTTATGCTGCTCCAATATCCACATGCAACGATCAGTCCCAGCGGCTATACACAGCTGGACACATTTCCTTTTGCTGTGATTTTGACAACAAGTGGAAAAGTGATCACTGTTATCAATAAATCAGCTGATTTTCTTCAAAAAGCACTGTCTACAGCTCTACCTGATAGTACATTGCCGATTCAAGAATCACTGATTTTGTATTTATCCTGGCATATTTCAACCTATTATAATCGTTGTTTAAAAGATTTGATCCAAGAGACAAACAAATTAGAAGGAGAATTGAAGGTTTCTACTGAGAATAGCCAGCTTTATCAAATCATGGATATACAAAAAAGCCTAGTTTATTTTGAATCTGCGATCGATTCTAATTTGGAAGTACTGAATAAACTCTATACAGCTAGAATTTTCAGTGATCCCAGAGCACATCTGCCTCATCTTCATGATATTCTTGTAGAAACAAAACAAGCAGCTACAACGACGAAAATCCAGTTGAAACTTGTTGATAAAATCAGCGATACATTTTCAGCTATCGTTTCAAACAACCTGAATAATGTGATGAAAATACTTACTTCTCTTACGATCGTCTTGACGATCCCGACGATCATTGGCGGTGTATTTGGGATGAATGTTAAATTGCCCTTCGCCAATCGGGAGGATGCTTTTTTCTGGATTACTGTTGCAACTACCGCTACTTGTATTTTTGTCATTTACAGGCTAAAGAAACGGAACCTTTTGTAAAATTTCTTGTTGCTGATTTTATAAAAAGGTTGTACACTATAGAAAGTAAAGTATAAGGATGTGTATAATCAGTGAACAATAAAAAAACCAGTACCTTTTCTAAAGTCACTAAAATCGTTGTTTGGTTGATGCTGATTGCCATTGCCGGATCAACTATTTTGACGGCTATCATGAGCTTAGGATAATCGAATAAGTCATTCAAATAGACTAAAAAAAGAGGATGCGACATAACTCGTAGAGTTTATGTCGCATCCTCTTTTTTTTCATCTTCCGCCCAAGCTAGACGTAAATTAAGATTCAAAAATAGATCCTTTTCTTTATTTTCAATTGCACAATGAATTAGCTCGCTTTCTGACGGATGTGAGATATAGATTAAATAATGATGATCACTTAACCAGCGGTCTATTTTTTCGATTTCTTTTGCCCGCTGTTCATGATTTTCACAAAATTTCATTTCGTTGAGCTTTTGTTCTAAGCATGATAGCATCTTCTGAGAGAAGAAGCGTTGACACATCAATCTAGGATTACTGCAAAATTCTAAAAAAGCTAATTCTTTATCTGTCACAGGAATATCTCTCAAAATCAACATATCTGTTTCTTCTTCAAATTCCTTTGTATAAAAAGCTTGATCTATCGGCATCTCTCGAATCTCGATATTGACATTATATTCAGCAGCTTTCTTTTGGAACCACCATGCTTTTTGTTTGGCATTTGAATAATCGAATGTTCCTAAAACAAGCGTTTCACCAGCATATCCTGCTTCTTTCAATAGTCCATTTATAAGATGATGATCTTTTCTGATGACGGAGGACTGATCAAAAAAATAATTCGATGCAGGCATCCCAATATCATCCATTACTTTCTTAAGTTCATTTACGTCAAACATATGATATATTGCTTCACGAAATTTAGCATTATCTACGATCGTTTTGCGTTTAAAATTGAATATGAGGAATTCTACACCATTATCATTTCTAGCTCGTTCTATATAATCATATTCCTCACGCTCTCCATTATGAACCGCAACTGCCATTGGCTGCTTTTGATTTTCTACCACCCAAAATTCTACTCGATCCATCAAGGGCCGTTCTGCATAATAGCCTTCAAAGGCCTCTAAAACAATTTTATATTCCGAATAAGCTTTCATCTTGAATGGTCCTGTAGAAATCCATTTCTTTTCATCGAACAAAATATCATGAGGCAAAATGGTAAGATTTCCAGTAGACACATAGTGTCCGAAAAACGGCTCACCTATTTTTAATATTACTTCTATCTTAAAATCATTGATGCAATGGATCTCTTTCACATTTTTTAATTGCCAAGCAACAACAGAATGCTCATTTTTAGCGCGAAGCAGCGTGTATTCAACATCTTTACTCGTTAGTGTTCGTCCATGATGAAACTGAACTCCTTTGCGTAAAAAAAAGGTCCATCTACAATAATCATCTGAAGATTTCCAATGATGGGCTAAGCTCGGAACTAAACTGTTTGATTTTTCATCGTAACGCAGCAACGTGTCGCCTAATTGGCGAATCATGAAGGCTTCTCTTGAAATCGATGTCTTCAATGGATCAAGAGATGTTAAAGGGCGCCGTAAAATATAACGAATCGTTTCTTGATTTCCATAATAGCGCTGAATACCAAACATTCCTTGAAGTTCTTTAAAAACGTCGCCAAACCACTCTTTGGGAATCTCTAACTGCAACAGCTGAATGATTTCATCAAGCTGATCTTCCCTTAATGCTTTTTGGCTTATTTTTTTTATTTCTTGCTGGAACTCTTCTTGAAAAGTTAATGTAGAATAGTTTCCTCGCCCCATTCCCGGTACGTAAATAAGTTTTGCCTCTAACTGATAATTGTGGAGTCTTCGTTTACATTGCTTTGCTGTACATAACCATAGATCAGCTAGTTCCTGTAATTTAAATTCAACCTTTTTCTCATTTTCCCGTCTAAAAAAATAAGAACGTAATAAATAGTAATCGTAATCCAGTCTTATTCACTCCTTTTAGCTAAAAGGGGACATCTCCCAACAATTTAATCCCTTTTTAATCTTATTTTCCTCTTTTATAATCATATCAAATCTTGCTTTCAAATCATAGAAACTAATTTTTTTAAAGTGTAACAGTCGTTACTAAAAAAGGAGTGAAAATATGTTCTCATCATTACATCCAAACATTCGTGCACGTATCCTCATTCAGTTTTTAAGTAAAGTAGTTGGCTCCATGATTTTTCCTTTCATGGCAATTTATTTTACTGATCAACTGAATAATGAACTTGCTGGAATTCTTGTCACATTAAACGTTATTGCTCAGTTTGCCGCTGGGATATACGGTGGTCACTTGACCGATATTTTCGGCAGAAGACAGCTTATGATCATCGGAGAGGTAACAAAAGCAGGTGCATATTTGGGACTGGTTTTAGCCAATTCTCCCGTTTTTACATCTGTTTGGCTGACTTTTTTCATGATGCTGGTCATCAATATTACACAAGGAATCATCGACCCTGCAGCAAATGCAATGTTGATCGATGTCAGTACGCCTGAAAATCGAACTTTTATGTATTCAATTAGTTATTGGGCAACTAATTTATCTATTTTAATCGGGGTAATGGTTGGCGGCTGGTTCTTTCAGTCACACCTCTTTTATTTACTGATTTCTCTATTTCTTCTATCACTACTTACATCATTTCTTACGATCAAACTGCTTTCTGAAACTATGACTAATGTTTCCAACGTCGATAAAAATATTGGTCTATCAGCCGTATTTAAAAGTTATCGATCAGTACTGGTGGATAAACGTTTCCTATTTTTTACACTTGGCGGTATTGCTTTAATGTCTATCGAATTCCAACGAAATAACTTTATTTCTGTCAGATTGGCGGAAGAATTAAAATCAATGACTCTACATCTTGGTAATTTGGGTACCATTTCACTTGATGGAATCAAAATTCTAAGTTTATTAACAGCTGTAAATACAGTAATCATTGTTTTATTCACTACACCTGTTGCCAGTTGGGTCAATAAACAAGCTCAAAAACCAATTATGTATAGCGGATTTCTCTTATTTAGTTCAGGGTTTGCTTTAACCGCTTTTTCCAATCAGCTACTCTTTCTATTTGTTGCTACAGTGATTTATTCCATTGGAGAACTTCTCTATGTGCCAACACGTCAAACCATTCTAGCTGATATCATTGATGAGAAATCGCGCGGTTCTTATGTCGCTTTTAATGGAATCATTTATCAAGCAGGTAAAATCTTCGCTTCCCTCTCTCTTTCGTTTTCACCACTTATTGGGAAATATGGCATGGGTCTACTGCTATTTATTCTAGGTATATCTGCTATTTTTCTGACTAAAACAGCTTTACAAATCGATGCTTACAACGAAGACAAGCTTCCCGAAAAGCAGTTAGACGGGTGCTAATACTGGCTAAAACAAAATATAGGCCCAAGCTAAACATCCACTTGGGCCTATATTTAAATTTTAAATAATTTGATTTCAGATCTCCATAATAGTACTTTTATCTTCTACTAGGCTTCTCTCTTTCAGCCATGTTCAGTAGTTCTTTCGCATGTTCCATAGTAAGCTTCGTGATTTCACTGCCTGAAAGCATGCGCGCTATTTCGTTCACACGCTCTTTTGGCTCTAAACGCCGAACCTTCGTCTCTGTACGCTTGCCAATGATTTCTTTTTCGATAAAATACTGATAATCAGCAACTGCAGCAACCTGAGGTAAATGCGTGATACACAAAACTTGAGAATCTTCAGAGATTTGATGGATTTTATCTGCGATCGCTTGAGCTACACGTCCACTAACTCCCGTATCGACTTCATCAAAAACAATGCTTGTGATTCCTTGTGATTTTGAAAAAATCGTTTTTAAAGCAAGCATCACACGAGATAGCTCACCTCCAGAAGCAACTCTGACCAAAGGTTTTAGCGGTTCACCCGGATTTGTCGTAATATAAAATTCAACTTGATCCAGTCCTTCTTCTGTAAACTGCTCATCTGGGACCTCGGAAAAACGAATATCAAATTCTGTCCGCTCCATATATAATTCTTTTAATTCTTTTAAGATATTTTTTTCTAGTTTCTTCGCAACTTTTTTTCTTATCTCACGAAGCTTCAAGCCATTTTCGATCACTTGAGCCTTTTTTTCAACTAACAGACTTTCTAATTCGCCTGTCCGTCCTTCAAGAAAATCTGCATCTGCCAGCTCGCGAGTGATCTCATGGTAATAGTCAAGGATCGATTCAATCGATTCCCCATATTTCCTTTTCATTTGACGAATCAATTCAAGGCGAGTCTCTACTTCATTCAACCGATTTTCATCTAGCTCTAAGCTATCGATATGTCGTGCCAGATCACCACTAGCTTCCTGCAATAGGTAATAACTATTTTGAACTGTTTCTGAGAGTGCTTTGTATTCAGAATCAAGGTTCTCAATAGAAGAAAGTTCATTCATCGCATACCCAATTTTATCTAGACTGCTGTCCCCTTCACCATTGATTGCTTCATGACTAGCTGCTAAAGCATCTGCAATTTTTTGAAAATTCCCAAGCTTGTTTCGTTCTTCCATCAGTTGCTCTTCTTCGCCTGCTACAAATTGAGCGGCTTCGATCTCATCACTTTGAAACTGCAGCATATCCATGCGTTGAGCAAATTCTTTTTCATTTTTCTGACGGCTTCGTACTTTCTTTTCGATCATACGATACTCAGAATAAATTTCCTCATACTGCTCTTTTATTTTCAATAATTCTTTATCACCGAAATCATCCAGCATCCCTAAATGCTTCTCACTTTGCATCAATTCCTGATGCTCATTTTGCCCATGGATATCTACTAAAAACTCACCCACTTTGCGTAAATTAGCTATATTGACGATACGTCCATTGACACGACAGACATTTTTTCCAGAAGTCGAAATATCACGTTGGATCACCAGCGAATCTTCATCTGTTTCAATGCCTAATTCTTCTAGTAAATTGATAAGCTCTTGGTTTTTCGGCATTGTAAAGAGACCTTCCAGCACACATTTCGATGCCCCTTGCCGAATGTAGTCACTTGATCCGCGACCACCAGTCAATAAGCCCATTGCATCAATAATAATCGACTTACCGGCACCTGTTTCACCTGTTAAAACGGTCATCCCCATTTGAAATTCCAGTTGTAAAGAAGAAATGATCGCAAAATTCTGTACAGAAAGCTCCTGCAGCATGTTCGTTCACCTCACGTTTAAATGTATTGGAAAAATTCAGCTTTTAAATACTCGGCATTTTTTTCAGTCCGCGCAATGATCAAAATGCTATCATCATCATTGATTGCAGCAAAAACGATCTCCTTATACTGTTTTTCAATCAAATTTGACACTGCCGCAGCATTCCCTGGTATAGTACGCAAAATAACTTGCTTATCCATCTGATCGACAGAAATAAACGCATCTTTCAATAGTTTTTCTAATTTTACAGCAGTATCTTCTTGCGTTTGAACAGGAACACTGTAACGATATCCACCTTCTGTGGAAGGTACTTTGATCAGCTTCATTTCTTTAATATCACGAGAAATCGTTGCCTGAGTGACTTCGACTCCTTTTTCTTGTAGATAGGCTACAAAGTCTTCTTGCTTTTGAATATTTTTATCTGCTAATAAACGAGTAATCAGACGATGCCGATCTTTTTTCCTCATAATAATTGGCTCCTTTATAAATCCATTTCCATTTTATCATAGCGTATTTTCAGGCATTTTGAAAGTCTAAAAGCTACCTTCCTATTACCAAAAACGTATATGATAAAAATAAGAAGCTCCCTAGTCCATCATAAGGAGTAGGAAGCTTCTGTGTTGATTATTGGAGGTTACACTTACACACAAATTAGAGTTGCTTATTGTTTTGTTTATTTTACAGTTACATTGATTCTATAAAATTCTTTTGAACCAATTGATTCAACAATTTGGACTTTTTGGTCTTTACTTGTGATCAATCCTTTGGCTTCAACTTTGTATGTGCCATTTTCTTTGTCTAATGCTGAATTTTTTACTTTGTCATCAACATATAAAACAACTTTCGTCACACCATCGGATGCATCATAATTTCCTGTCATATATGTTTGACCTAACACATAGTTATCAGCTGACAGATTGATTACTTTTACAGAGATACGATTGATTTCTTTTGTACCTGCAGATTCAACAATTTCTACTTTTTGATTCTTGTCTGTTACAAATGATTTTGCAGCAACTGTATAGGTCCCATTCGTTTTATCCAGCGTACTGTTTTTCACCGCTACGCCATCTACATATAAAACGACTTTCGTGACATCTCTATCAGTATCATAGGTTCCTGTAATATTATTTGTTCCAATAGCATACATTTCAGCTGCTAAATTCGACTTCACTTCGCTTGGTTCTAACACAGTTACTTGAATTCTATGAACTACTTTTGTTCCTGCTGATTCTACGATTTCTACTTTTTGACTCTTACTTGTAACTAGGTTTTTCGCTGCAACTGAATATGTGCCATTCGTTGCATTCAAGACACCATTCTTCTTAGCTATCCCGTCGATATATAAAACAACCTTAGTAATGTTCTTATCTGTATCATACGCTCCGGTAATATTAGCTGCACCAATCATATAATCATCCGCTGTCAAATTAGAATCAAATTCCACTTCACTTGGGTCTAACAATTTTACCTGGATTCTGTGAACTTCTTTCGTTTTTTCAGATTCTACAATCTCTACTTTTTGATCTTTGTTTTTTATAAAAGAATTTGCCGCTACACTATAGGTTCCGTTTTCGGTATTCAAGACACTATTTTTCACTGCTACGCCATCTACATATAAGACGACTTTGGTGATATTGCGATCAGTGTCGTAGGTTCCTGTAATAATACTTTCGCCAATTACATAGTCATTTGCAGTTAATGTTGAGTCAGCGACTTCCTCAGCATCCAGTATATCTACAGCTACTCGATTGATTAGTTTCGTTCCATCATACTCTAAAACCTCTACTTTTTGATCTTTGGACGTAATATAGCTTGTTGCAACTATTTTATATGCATCACTTGTTGTATCTGTAAAGACTACTTGATTAACAACTTTTCCATCAACAAATAATTTTACTCGATCTGCTTGATCATTGTCGTAAGTACCAGTGACATAGGTATCTCCTAAATGATAGTTGTTCGCAGTCATTTTAGACTCTGCTTGCCAAACCGCTGCCAACTCGACTGATACCGTTACTGATGGATCAAATTGTTTTTTCTTGGCATCAAGTGCAACGATTTGAACGTTATCTTCTAAATCCGTGATCGTCGTACCATAAATTTTGTATGTGCCATCAATTACATCTGCACGTTTTGCGATCATGCCATTGACATATAAATCGACAAATTTTACATCCGTACCAGCCGTTCCTGTGATATACGTATCACGACCAATCGTAAATTCATTTGCTTTCAACGTTAGATTTTGCTCTTTTTCATAAATATAAGTGACCGTTTGAGCCTTATCTGTAAACACTCCTTGTTCGTTGTTTGGTGTGTCAATTAGCATATATCCTTTAACATCTTTTGCTTTTGTTTCATATGCCGTATCAATAATACCCGTTAACGTATCTGATTCAGCAATTTTTTCGCCAACTGTATCTACATAATTGACCGTAACTGGAGCTCCTTGTGTTGCATTCGGCATCACCGTAATACGCACAACTTCTGTTAATTTGCTATTAGATGGTGAGATAAACGTCACATTGTAAATTCCTGGTTTTGATGTACTAAACCCGCTGGATACTTTTACCAATACTTTATCTGATTCATCTGTTCCATATTTATCCGTTGCTTTCACACCGAATAATGAATGTGCAATTGCATCATTCCAGTCTGAGCCATATTCAATCTCAGCCATCTCATTTATGACAGTCAGTGACGCTAAGTCTTCACTTGGTTCTTTGACAATGACATTGACTATTTTTGATAACTGGTTGTTTGAAGGAGAGACTAAATGAACAAGATAATCTCCCGGTTTCGTCGTACTAAAGTTCACAGCTACAGTTACTACTACTTTATTTGATTCATCCGTTCCATATTTATCGGTTGCTTTTACACCGAATAACGAACGTGCGATCTCATCATTCCATTCTGATGCATATTCTACTTCTACAGTCCCATTTTCAACTGTTATTGTCGCCATATCTTCACTTGGTTCTTTTACGACTACATCTACAGTAATTCTTTTTCCAGAAGCAGACTCAAACATTACTCTATAATTTCCTGGAGCTGTTTTTATACTGTGAACTAATACAATGATTTCTTCTTCATTGCCATACTTATCATAAGCTTTTGCTTTGGCTTTTTCGATCAGCAATGCATCGTCAAAGACTTCTTTATACTCCAATTCAAAGTCATGCGCTTCAAATGTTGCTAATTCTGCTCCTGGTTCTTTGACTGTTACACTAACATTGATCGTTTTACCAGATACTGATGTGAAGGTTACTTCGTAAGCTCCTGGCTTGCTTGTATCAACGTTATTTGCGCTCATCGTTACGGCTTCGACTTTTCCGTATTTGTCATACGCTTTCGCTTGTGCTTTTTCGATCGCTACTGTTTCATTAAAAGCTTCTTTGTAATCCAAGTCAAAACCATTTGCCTCGATCGTTGCCAGTTCTTCACTTGGTTCATTTACTGTTACTTTAACTGTGATCGTTTTACTGGATGCTGATGTGAATGTTACATCATAAACACCTGGTTTGCTTGTATCTACATTATTTGCGCTCATCGTTACAGCTTCGGCTTTACCATATTTATCGAACGCTTTAGCCTGTGCCTTTTCGATCGCTACTGCTTCATTGAATGTTGCTTTATAATCTAAATCGAAGTTTTTCGCTTCAATTACTAAATCAACAGTTGGTTCTGCTACCGTAATTGTACGAACAACGCTTTCTACATTAAAATCTGAATCCCAAACAGTATAAAGCACTTCATACTTACCAGCTTTTCCGGTATTGATGATACCACTGAATTTGATCTCAGCTGTTAAATCACCATCTTCTTTATCATATGCCGTAACACCTGATAATGGATCAAACTCACTGCCGTTTTCGATTTCTAGATCATCCGCACCTGAAATTGCCGGTGCATTTCCTAAAATAGCAACGACTTCTACTTCCATTGTTTTAGACGTTTTGTTGTTATCACTATCTTCTACGCTATAGGTAATAATTTGTTTGCCTAATCTATCTGTATAGATTTGTCCTTGAACTGTTACTTTATCCGTTAGATTTCCGTCTTCTTTATCATATGCCTGAACATATAGAAACGGATTAAATTTACTGTTTAGTTTGATCGTCAATTTATCCGGGCTCAGTACAACTGGTTTACTATCCTCACCCTGAACAGTTATTTTTCTTATCACTGTTGCAACATTGCCTGCACTATCAAATACATAGTATTTTACTGTATAGATACCAGGAGTAGAAGTATCTACAGTTCCTGTGAAGGTTAAATTACTTGTAATATCTTTCCCAACGCTATCTTGCGCTGTGATATCTTTTAATGGTTCAAATTTTGAACGCTCATCGATTCTCACATCATCTGCACCTTTAATTACAGGGCTGCTCGTTACCTTATCTACAACATAGATTTTGATTGTTTTTTCAGTTATATTATCGTCATTATCGATAACGGTTAAAACTAAATCATACACACCAACTTTTGACATATTTACTTTTGTGGTGTCTGCTTTGACTTTTGCTGTCAAATCCCCATCTTCTGGATCACTAGCCTTTACTCCTAATAGTGGATTCAATGTTTCTCCTACTTGATAAGTCTTGTCACTCGCTTCAATGATCGGCTCTGATCCAATGATCGGTTTTGCTTTTACCGTTACTTTTATAGTGATCGTTTTTCCTGTAGCAGATTCGAATACTACGTCATAAACACCAGGTTTTGATGGATCGACAGGATTGGATTTCACTGTCACTTTTTCGCTGTTGCCATATTTGTCTGTTGCTTTTGCTTTCGCTTTTGTAAGTGCAAGATCATCAGAATAAGTTTCCCCGTATTCTAAGCTAAAATCATTTGCATCAATACTTGACTTGTTTTCTAAAACTGTCAGTTTTGATACAGCACTTCTATCACCAGTTTCTGGATCTTGTAATCTGAAATAGACTATTGTGCCTACAGGTAGATTACCAAATCCATTTGTACCCGTAGTAAAAGAGAAATGTCCATCTTCTCCAACAGTCTTATAAGTAAACCCTCCAAAATTTTCAAATTTGGACATAACGATTGTCAATCCTGGTTGAGCACTTCCTGTAAAACGAGTATCTCCTTCAAAGAAGTCATCAAGTTTCGGCGCCTCTATAACAGCTCTTTTGACCGTGATCGTTACCTCTTTAGTAAGACCAGATGCAGATGTCAACGTAATTTTATAATCGCCGGCTTTTGATGTGTCTACATTTCCAGATACAGTGATTGCTTCAGCTTTACCGTCTCGATCTGTTGCTTTCGCTTCAGTTACTTGCTTAGCGATTTCATCAGACCAGTCTGAGCCATATGAAACTGTTGCATTATTAGCTTCTATAAATGACTGGTCAGCTAAAACAATGGTTGACATTTCTTGCAAAACTTCATTTCCACTTTCAGCAAAGGCTCTAATCCCCACAAATAGTTTCTGGTTAGCAGATAGCTTCATACCAGGCAAAAGTTCAATCTCATACTTGCCGTTACTATGTGAACCTATGCCGTATACTGTACGATCATCAGTATATAACCCAAATTGATTATTAGAACTATACTCACCAGAGTATGTTCCTGTAACAGTTTGATCCCCTTCATAAATCGGATCAATGCTTGTGATTTTTGCACTTGATCTTTTCACTGTTGCTTTGACTGTTTTTGTTTTCCCTGATGCTGATTTGAACGTGACATCATACGTTCCCGGCTTTGTTGTATCTATTACACTTGACGTAACTGTTACATTTTCGCTATTTCCATATTTATCGTTTGCTTTGGCGCCGGCTTTAGCAATTGCAATGGCATTTGTGTACGTTTCTTTATATTCCAAGCTAAAATCATTCGCTGTGATCGTTGCCAAATCGTCACTTGGCTCTTTGACCGTTACTTTAACCGTCCTCGTTTTTCCTGATGCTGATTTGAACGTGACATAATACACACCTGGTTTTGACGTATCTAGTGCGTTTGAGGTCACTGTCACACTTTCGCTATTTCCGTATTTATCGGTCGCTTTCGCTCCTGCTTTTGTGATCGCAATAGCGTTCGTGTACGTTTCTTTATACTCTAGTTCAAAGTCGTTTACATTGAAACTCGATTTATTTTCCAATACTACAGCTTTAATTCCCACTCCACTAGTTTGACTAGGTTCTCCGTCTTCCGAACATTTATAATAGAATACCTCGCCTGCTTTCATTCCTAAAAACCCCTGAACTAGAGCTGTTTTTGAGAAGTTCCCTTGAGAATCAGAATATACTTTTATATACTCAAAAAACCTAGTATCTCTTGAAATAAAAACCGGGCTATTCGGCGTTGCTTTTCCTGTAAATACCTGATCACCTTCATAAAAACTATTCATTACAGCAGTATACGCGCGTGCATTTTCGTTTACTGCCTCTGCACTTAGGTTACTTTCCCCATCGAGAACCTCTAACCCATTGATTTCTTCCAATGGCGCAGTTTCTGCAGAAGCTGCTGTTTCATCATTGGTTTGCGCAAATGCCATTGCTGGTGAAATCAATGTGTTCGTGATCAACCCTGTTGTCATGAACATGGCTAATAGTTGTTTCTTTCTCTTTTTAGTTAATTTTTTCTTACTCAATTCGTTCTTCCCCTCTTAATTCCTATTGTGCTAAACGCTTAGCTACGATCACATTATAAGAGAAAGTCCAACATCCCTATGATCAAAAAAAATAGAATCATTTGTAATTTTTAGATCATTTATTCTATTTTTGGTCAAAATTCTATTATTTATATTTATTTTTTAACCAATCAATTCGTTATTACGTAACAAACTGATTTCTCCTAACATTCGGATAGTTTATTGTAGGCAAAAAAAGGATAATAAAAACAACTAATTTTCCTTGATCTAGAAAATTAGTTGTTTATTAGTTAAAAAATAGCAAAGATTTTTTAATACAAAAGGATTATTTTTTTAATTCATGATGAGCTGCAGCAACTGTTTCATCTATATCGACTGAGCTATCAACGACACCTTCTCCTTCAACAGAAGTCAAATAGGCTAAAAATTCAATATTACCCTCACCGCCTGTAATTGGTGAATAATCTAATCCGCTGATCGTATACCCATGTTTTTGAGCGAAGGTCAGAATATCATTGAGAACAAGTTTGTGCGTCTCTGGTTCCCGTACGATTCCTTTTTTACCAACAAGCTCTTTCCCTGCCTCAAACTGCGGTTTGATCAATGCAACTACTTGACCGCCAGACTTTAGGATCGCATGTAGCGGCGGTAAAATCAGTTTAAGAGAAATAAATGAAACATCGATCGTCGCGATATCTGGTACCCCTTCATGAAAATCTTCTGGTGTACTGTAACGAAAATTTGTCCGTTCCATTACAACGACTCTTTCATCCTGTCGAATCTTCCAAGCAAGCTGATTATATCCTACATCTAAAGCATAACTTAAGCGAGCACCATTTTGTAAAGCAACATCGGTAAAGCCGCCTGTCGATGCACCGATATCCAGCATAGTCTGCTCCTTTACATCTATACCGAAAACGTTCAATGCTTTTTCTAATTTTAGCCCACCACGTGAAACATAAGGTAACGTTTGGCCTTTGACTTGAAGCAGAGTTTCCGCTGAAATTTTTTCGCCAGGTTTATCCAGTCGTTCATTTTTATCGTTATAAACTAAACCAGCCATCACCGCACGTTTGGCTTTTTCTCTTGTTTCAAATAATCCTTGATTAAACGCTAAACTATCTACGCGCTCTTTTTTCATAAGTGCCTTCTTTCTATGATAAATGCAGTTGATTTAAAAATTCTTGTAAGAATGCTGGTTGAAATTCACTACTGATTTCTTTGACAGATCCTAAAGTTTTCATTCCTAATGTTAGCTGTTCTGCTAGTGCAGCTTTTGCGCCTTCCAACCCAAGCAGACTTGGGTAAGTGCTTTTATTTAAGGCTTCATCACGTCCAACTTGCTTGCCTAACTCAGCTTCTGAGCTTGTCGCATCAAGTAGATCATCTTTGATCTGAAACGCTAACCCTAAATGCTTTGCAAAAATGCCTAATAAGTCAACGACTTCTTCCGGCTGTTCAGCTAGAATCCCGCCGGCTAAAAGAGCAAATTCGATCAACGCTCCTGTTTTCTTTTCGTGAACATTCGCTAGTTCAGCCAAAGTCAAAGAACGTTTTTCTCCTTGAAGATCCCCAGCCTGACCAGCAACCATTCCTTGTGTTCCGGCAGCCTTACTCAAGAGCTGGATCAAAAGTACCTTTTGATCTGATTGAATTCGACTAAGTGCCGCCAGTTGAAATGCGGCTGTCAATAAGCCATCCCCAGCCAAAATAGCATGAGCTTCGCCAAATACTTTATGATTCGTCGGCTTTCCACGACGTAGATCATCATCATCCATTGCAGGCAGATCATCATGAATCAACGAATACGTATGGATCATTTCCAAGGCCGCAGCAATTTGATAATCGTGTGTTTGTGGGTGACGATCGAATGAATGAAGTACAGCTAAAACTAAAAGTGGACGAAACCGTTTCCCTCCAGCACGAATCGAATATAGCATCGCTTCTTTCAATTGTTCGTTTGCTGTGTACTGATTGATAAAATCTTCCATTTCCTTTTCGATAAGCGGTAAACTTTGCTTGCGGAAACTGGTGAAATCTTCCATCAAGCTTCCCCGCTTTCTTCGAATGGAACTTCTTCATTATTTTCTGTCATCACTTTTGTTAAGGTCTTTTCAGCCTTTTGCAAGGTATCCTGACACTGTTTGCTCAATGCCATCCCTTCTTGAAAAGCCGCTAAAGCTTCTTCTAAAGGAACATCACCGCGTTCTAAACGCTGAACGATCTCTTCTAGTTCAGTCAATGATTCTTCAAATGTTTTTTCGATTGCTTTTTCTTTTGCCATACTACTACTCCTCTTCCGCTGGTAAAACTTTTTCTATCATGGTCTCTACGATACCATCGACATAATGGATCTGGATTTTTTCTTTTGGTTTTAGTTCAGTGACTGATTTGACCACTTGCTGCTCTTTTGTTGTATAACTATAGCCGCGTCCCATGATTTTTAATGGACTAAGCAGGTCTAGCTGTTGAATTGCAGAGCTGAACTGCTTTTGTTTGTCTTTCATGTATTGTTCCATACGATTATGCAGGGATTCGTCTAAAAATTTTAATCGCTGCTGACCTTCTCTGATCTGGCTTTGAGGGCTTTGCTGTCTGAATTGGCCAATGATTTCTTGTGCTGTCCGTTGTTTTTGATGATACACAGTTTCCATTGATTGGATCAATCGCTGCGTAACTCGATCCAGCTTGATCGTTTGTCCTTCATATAACCGGTCAGGTTGTTTAAATACGTATGAATTTTTCAAGCGCTGATATCGGTCTGTTTTTTGTTTCAATTGATATAAGAAGCTTTGTTCCAAACGTGTTTGGCGGTCTTTGATTTTCAACAATTCTTCATTTAAAACGGGAACCGCTAATTCTGCTGCAGCAGTCGGTGTAGCAGCACGAACATCCGCAACCATATCAGCGATCGTTACATCTGTTTCATGCCCGACGGAAGAAATGATCGGTGTTTTTGCCTCATAAATTGCTCTAGCCACACGTTCTTCATTAAAAGGCCATAGATCCTCAATCGAACCACCACCACGACCAATGATCATTGTATCAAAAGTGCCCGATTCTTCCACTTTTTGAATGTTACGAACAATATCGTCTGCTGCTTGATCCCCTTGAACTAAGGTTGGAAACAGAACTAGCTGAGCAATCGGATATCTTCTTTTCACCGTTGTAATAATGTCTCGAATGACTGCTCCGCTAGGACTAGTGATCACAGCAATTCGTTTAGGATAGCGAGGCAGCATTTTTTTAGGCCCTTCAAACAAGCCTTCTTTTCCTAGTTTTTCACGTAATTCAGCAAGTGCCTGATACAGTGCACCAACGCCATCCGGCTCCATATGTTCAACATAAATTTGATAAGAACCGCCATTTTCATATAAAGATACGCGGCCAACAACTAGGACTTTCATTCCTTCTTTAGGCTGAAACTTCAGTTTCTGAAAAGCTGATTTAAACATAATTGCAGAAATTTTTGCACCATCATCTTTTAAGCTAAAGTATTGATGGGCATTTGGCCGTAAGCGAAAGTTAGAAATTTCTCCTGTTAAATATACACGTTCCAAGTATGGATCAGCATCGAATTTACGTTTTAAATATTTGGTTAAAGCTGTGACTGTTAAATATTGCTGTTCCATCTTCTCACCTTACTTTTGTTTTTTAGCGGCCTCGACTGTTTGATACATCAGCATCGTGATCGTCATTGGGCCAACACCTTTTGGTACAGGAGTGATATAGCTGGCGATCTCTGAGACTTCATCAAATTTCACATCACCGATCAGCTTCCCGTTTCCATCGCGGTTCATACCCACATCAATGACGACTGCACCAGGCTTCACGAACTCTTTTGTCACGAAATGGCCGCGGCCGATCGCAACGACAAGAATATCCGCTTCTCTAGCAACAGCTGGTAAATCTACTGTTCTAGAATGAGCGATCGTCACTGTCGCATTTTTCATCATCATCAATTGGGCCATCGGTTTACCAACGATATTACTCCGTCCGATCACCACAGCTCGCTTACCTTCAAGATCGATGTTATAGGCTTCAAACATTTTCATGATGCCGTATGGCGTACATGGAATCATTGTCGGCTCACCAATAAATAAGTGTCCCATATTCATAGGATGAAAGCCATCAACATCTTTGTTCGGATCAACAGCAAGTAAGACTTTTTCTTCATCGATATGTTTCGGCAACGGTAACTGAACCAAAATACCATGAAATTCGGGATCTTGATTGTAGCGTTCGATCACATCAAGTAACTCAGTTTCTGAAATCGTCTCTGGCAAACGTTCGATCTTTGAACGAATCCCGATTTTCGCTGCTGCTAAATCTTTGTTCTTCACATACGTTTGACTCGCTGGATTTTCGCCGACCAACAACACGACTAAGCCTGGTTTAATCCCTTTTTTTTCAAGTTCTGTCACTTCTTCTTTGATTTGCGCCTGCATCTTGTCCGCTAATTCACGACCGTTGATTAACTCTCCCATGAGATCACTCCTCTTTTTTTGTTTGTATTGTTTCATTTTAGCACAGATTGGAGACTCTTTACACTGTATAATACTGTTCTCAAACGAAAACATGTACAAAAAAAGTGACTAAGAACAACTCTTCTAGCCATCCTTAGTCACTTTAAATTTTATTCATCAAAAGAAACAAATGTCCCTTACTCTTCAAGATCCTTCATTACATTTGACAGTACGCCATTGACAAATTTTCTTGAGCGGTCATCACTGAATTTCTTGGTCAACTCAATTGCTTCATTCAACGCCACTGTATTAGGTACATCTCCGGCATAAATCATCTCAAAAATAGCCATGCGCAAAATGATCAAATCCATTTTGGCGATCCTATTGATCGTCCAATTCGTGCCTAAATGTTTCTTGATGACCTCATCCAATTCTGATTTACGGTCACAGACACCACCAACTAATAGATCTAGATAGGTCGGAACAAATTCTTCCCCATCTTCGCTGATGATATCACGGTTATCTAATTCTAAAGCATAATAAATCGCATCTTGTTTCGTCAAATCGATATTAAAATCCAAAGGAAATAAAGCTTGCAGTGCTTTTTCACGAATCTCATGACGAGTAAAGCTCGGCTTACTCATTTTCTCCCTCTTCCTCTGGGAATAATTCATCAAAATCCGGCTCAGGAAGCTTTTCAGGAACGACTGCCACCACATGGATATTTACTTCAACTAAATCGATATCAGTCATAAACAATACTTGCTGTTTCACACGATCCTGCATATCTAAGGCAACTTTCGGTACAGAGATCCCGTAATTCAAGTAGCAATAAATATCGACTTTCAAGCCTTCTTCTTCGGCTCTTAAATAAACACCTTTGCCGTGAGCAGCACGACCAAGGAATTCTGTTACATTATTAGCAAATGTTCCGCGCATGCCATATACGCCATCAACTTTAGAAGCTGCAATACCAATAATGACTTCGATCACTTCTGGTGCGATCACGATTTCACCTAAAGCATCTTTTGTATTAATCACTAGATTTTTTTCGTCAGTCATTTTTATCCTCCTCAATAGTCATGTTCGAGAAACTTTCTCTATGTTTTCAAGCTTTCGTCCATATACCTATCTAAGTTTACATTCACACCTAGTTTATCATTAAATGATCGTTTTCGCTACCAAAAAAAGAGGCAGGAAAACGTGTTCTACAAATTATAAAATAATCAATTCTTTCGGTGAATGTGTCAATACACGATTGCCGTCTTTCGTGATCAGTAGATCATCTTCGATTCTGACACCGCCAAGTCCTGGTAAATAAATCCCAGGCTCATCTGTGATCACATTACCTGCCACGAATTGTTTCTCTGCTCTAAAGGAAACATTGGGTCCTTCGTGGATCTCTAAACCAATTCCGTGTCCTGTACTATGACCAAAAGCTTCTCCATAACCATAAGAAGTGATATGGTCACGAGCGATCGCATCTAGCTGAATACCAGTCAAGCCCGGTTTAGCTTCTTCTAGAACTTTCAATTGTGCTTCTAAAACGATTTGATAAATCTCTTTCAGCTTGGTATCAGGTTCCCCAATCGCAAAAGTCCGTGTCATATCAGAAACATAGCCTTGGTAATAGCAGCCAAAATCTAACGTGATCAAATCACCTTTTTCAATGATTTTTTCACTGGCAACACCATGTGGCATAGCCGAACGTACACCACTGGCAACGATCGTTTCAAATGAAACACCCGTCGCACCCAATGAACGCATATAAAAATCCAATTGATTGGCGATCTCAATTTCTGTCATCCCTGGTTTGATGACTGTCAAAATATGTTTAAAGCCAAGATCAGCAATGCTACATGCTTTCTCAATGATCGCGATCTCTTCTTCATCCTTCACTTCACGTAATTCTTCGATCAAACCAGCTACTGGAACTAATTCACACGGTATGATTTCTTCCAGCACACTGTATTCAGCAAAGCTGACAAATAACTCTTCAAAAGCGATATTTTTCAATTGTTCTTTTTCGGCAATCGCAACAACCTCATCAAAGATCGGTCCTGCATTTTGAACGATTTCATAGCCTTGTGCTTGTGCTGCCGCTTGCTCTGTATAACGAAAATCCGTGACAAAAAACGCTTTGTCTAATGTGATCACTGCTAATCCTGTAGTTCCTGTAAAGTTTGTTAAATACCGTAGATTATACGAGCTGGTGATTAAAAATGCGTCTAGATTGTTTTCCTTCATCAATGCTCTTAATTTATTTACTCTGATCATCATTGCATTTCCTTCTTTCTTCATAACGTTCTCTTTAATTGTAGCAAATTTTCCTGTTATTTGTTACCTATTCGGATTAAATCATGAAGAACTTTTTTCTTTTAGTTTTATTTACGAAATCGTTCCCGTTTATTTTATTTTTTACTAAGCGATTTGCTCTTTATCTTTAATACTTTTAATCAATTGTTTGCATCCATCTACTAGTGCATTTGCTATTAGAGAAAATACTAGACAGACAACTGCTATACAAATTGAAATAACAGTAAACCGCACTAAAACATTACTCAATGAATTGAATTTTTGTAATAATGGAACATAAAGATTATGAATAACAAAATCTGAAATCAAATAAGCAAAATAGATTTTTGAGCCTAAAAATAGACTACCTTTTTCAATTAATCTAGAGGATACCCTCATTCGAGCCAACATAATAAATAAGGCTACTGACATCACACCATATTGAAAAGAGTCTGCTTTATTGTTCCACAATTCAAAGTCCATCATGTTATATCTTGACGTAATGATCATCAGAGCGGAAAGAACAACTGATCCCACATATATCAACGGAAGAAGGTAACTGCGATTTTTAAGTAGATCAAGGGTTTCTTTTTTGACATTGATAAAATAATGACCAAAAACAAAGTACAATAGATACGGACTAAACACAAATTTGAAAAAATCTGTTTCTGAAATATCAGCTCCTAAAAATCTCAGTAGATAAGGAAAAAACATGGACAAAAGAAACAGTACTAGAAAAAAGCTTCTATAATCTTTTTCATTAAAGGAATCCACCATTTTTTTTATAAATGGTAGAAATAGTAAGAAGCCCAAATATACATACATGTACCAGAGTGCATTACTGACCCGTCCATTTAAAAATAAAAGAATGAAGGTTTGATCTGTTCCTTTCAATTCAGGATCAAAATAAAAATACACTAGAGAAAACAACAGCAACGTCACCACAACACTGATAATCTTATTACGAAGTTCTTTTGAAGAATACTCTCTTCTTAACAATAAAGCTCCTGACATCATCATAAAAAGTGGTACCGCCGGTTTAACGATCACCATTAATACAGCTGTCACATTCCACTCATACGAAAGATCTAATCCGTAGAATAAATAATGAAATACGTGATTAAAAACAACCATTAGAAAAGCAACGATTCTCATACATTCAAACGAAACATTTTTTTGTCTCAACCAACAACAACCCCTAACTCGAGTCGATCTCATAAATAAAACTAAAAGAAAAAAACACGAAATAAATCTTATTATATCATATTTTTTTACCTATTATGATTTTTCAGTTATAAAAAAATTAAAATTCTAATTTATTCTAAAGTTTTTAATCTAGCAGCTAGCTTTACTCTTTTTTAAGCTATTTTTGATAGAATTGTGTTAGAAAGTGAGGTTACGGATGAAGAAGCAAGCAATTTTTTTCATATTATTCTTTTTTTCGATCATCAGCATGGTCCTCTATGCTTTTTTTATAGAACCCAAACGAATCGTCACTCACAACTATACTCTTGGCGATAATCAAGGACAAAAACCACTGAAAGTTGTTCAACTTTCAGACATCCATATTCAAGAAAACTATCCAGTAGCCCAGCTTGAAAAAATTGTTACAAAGGTGAATCAGGAAAAGCCGGATATTATCTTATTTACTGGTGATCTATTTGATAACTATGCAAAGTACGGACCTGCCGAGGATGTCACAGCTGCCTTAAGTCGATTAACTGCGCCTTTAGGAAAATTCGCCGTTTGGGGCAATCATGATTATGGTGGCGGCGCTACTCGTGTTTATCCAGAGATATTAGCTGGAGCTGGTTTTCAATTACTGGAAAATTCAGGGATGAATATTGCTCTTGCAGATGGAAAAAGTGTTTTTATCAGTGGTTTAGATGATTCATTATTAGGTAACTCGTCGATCGAAGAAGCTTTGAGTGAACGTCAAAGTGACTACACGATTCTACTTAGTCATGAACCTGATGTAGCTGATCAACTAGTGGACCGAGATATACAGCTGATCTTATCCGGTCACAGTCATGGTGGGCAAATCAACCTTCCATTCATAACCATCAAAAATATCATGGCAGAAAAATATTTTAGTGGCTTCTACAATTTAACTAATGATACGACACTTTATGTCAATACGGGATTAGGGACAACAAAAATTCCCGCTCGGTTTAGAGTGCCGCCGGAAATCGCTGTATTTGATCTGTATATTTAAAAAAAGATAGGACGAAATTCTAAGAATTTCGTCCTATCTTTTTCCTGTTTATTTATCTAGAAAATTCTTTGACTCGTCCACCAATTTTATCAGCAAATTTTTCTGCGAAGCGTTTATCAACAAAGACTCGTGCTTGATTTTTATCTCTTGTACGTTGTCCGTCTTTACTGATATATCCATGTAATACTTTTACAGCGTACATTGCCTTCCCTCCTCTGTGTTGCTTTTTTTATCATAGAATAACTATAGCTGAGAAACCTTAACGAAAGCATAAATTGGTTCGAATATTTTATGAAGAGTTATTAAGAAAAAAGAAAAAAGCCTTAAGCAAAAAATGCCTAGGCTTATTCCTTTTCATTGATTTGTTAAACAATGATATCTTTTGTTTTTTTATCCATATGGATTCTTGCTGTCCAAGTTTCAAATGTTACCAAGACAGGTGCTTGATGATTTAATTCTTTTTGATAGTCAGACAACCTAGATGTGATCTCATCTTTAGAACCCACTTCTTCAACAGAAAATTTCCCTTTTAGCAGCAAACTTTCATGAGCAATTTCTTCATAGCAACAAACAGACCCATTGGGGTTACAACGAATATTTTTGACCGTTTCCCCTTCCCCATCCAAATAAAATTGTAATTTCAACAGTCCCTCTCTCCATAAGGGTGCGGATACGGTAATCACTGTTGGAAATTCCCTTTTATCGATGGTTGCAAGTAAAAATACTTTACTGGAATTTAGTAATCTCACAATTCGCTCATGTATCTCCATTTCTAAAGGCCTCCTTTTTTATCGCTATTCACTCAATTATAGCAACTATCTGCTATTTTTGAAAAGCTAAACCCTTTTGAAATGCAGTTGAGAGATTGATCGACTGTTTTTTTCGTGCTGATTACTTGACTGATTCTTGTCGTAACCAATTAGCTTGTCGACTTTTCTTCAAAATCAAGCGGCATATAGGTCCAACGATCAGTAGTTGCAAAGGCAAAGCCATCACTAAATTCTGACTGAAAGCTCCTATATAGTTCCTAAAAAATTCTTCTGTAAAACCAGTTTGAATCACGACGCCGTAAATGGACATGAAAAAGACCATTCCAAGCACCATACAGCTAGAAACAGCAACAACCATATGAAGCTGTTTTTCTCTATTGATCGGCAATGAAAAAGCGATTTTCTTTGCAGTATTTGCTACAACGAACACATCAACTAAAAAAGCCACTAGAAAGCCAGGTACTAGACCACCTAGAAGATGACTCCAGGATAATTGATCATGCAATACTAAATTATAAAGACTCATTGAAAAGACCATGGAAAAACAGACAATCGTTGTAAAAAATAAACTTTCTTTTTTTGTTTTCGGCATACATACACTCCTCTTTTTTTCATAACAGAGATTATGCTACCATAAAAAAATTTTTCTCGTAAGTTTTTTTATGAATATTTCATTTTTCAAACAGTGAAATATAACTACATAAGAATGTTCCTCATTTTTACAGATAGTTCTAGTTCCTCCCTTAGTGTTATAATGGTACACAGGAGAAAGGGTTGGAAATAATGAAAAAATATTTTAATAAAAAAAGAGTAATGATATTCTTATTTTTGGTCGTACTTGCTACACTATTAAGTGCTTATCTAAATGCAATCGGTTATAAAGGGATGCTTTACTTTCAAACTGTTTATGATCGAAATGGTCATAAAACTTACGGAAATTTTAGTCCTCGTACTGGCAGTTTTTTAGTAACAGGAAGTGTAATAGTATACCTATCAATAGTTTGGAGATCCTTTAATCGATATACAGAAAATTTATTCATTCGCCGTGTAATTGGAAGTTTATTAATCATTGGTATCACTATTTTTACAATTGGTGTAATCGATTTGGTGAATGCCTTTATATTCATTGTTAATCGTTAATTTATTTGATTACTTTTGTACCCTTAATCGGCAAGCTCTCTTCTCACGAGCTGATGAGAAAATGCATGGCATCTCAGTCGATTATCGTATTTTTTAGTAACTATAAAAAAATCCTATTTTTGTATAGATAGAGGATCATCTAAAATTTACACCAAGATCTCATTGTTGATCAGAAGATGTTTTACTCTATACGCTATCTTATTGTATTTTTTAGCTCATGGAGTAATTCCTTTTGGAAAAATTTTATACGTTCGTCGGAGCTTGTGTCTTCGATTTTGTTGATATAGTCATATTTTATCTTGTCTTCTAAAAACATAAAAAAAAATGGTCTAACAAGCAACACTGTATTAACAGCACTACTTTTTTCACTTCAATTGAGACAAAGTGACTAAACAAGAAAATATTTATTTCCTTAAGGTCACTTTGTTGTATAATAAAATAAATATACGCAAAGTGGAGGTTCATATGTCAAGTATCGATAAAACCAGAGAGTTGATTCTTAACAGTGCATTGGAACTGTTTATAGAAAAAGGCTATCATGAAACATCAACCAATGATATACGTATACGAGCTAATAACTTATCTCGTGGCGGTTTATATCATTATTTTCCAAGAAAAGAAGATATCTTAAATGCATTGCCGGAATATCTACTACCCTACAAAGCTAGTCTCGATAATTTAATGGAAAACACAGATTTAACTGCTATGGAAAAAATCCGCCTTTTACTGAAGGAAAACTACAAAGGTGTCATGAGTACTTCAAAAGGAGTGATGTTTTTAAAACTATTATCCGGTTCGGAATCTTTAAACTTCCTCTTTGATAATTTGAAAAGTAGTATCGTTCCTTTATATGAACAGTTGATCCGTATGGGAAATGAAGATGGCTCCATGAATATCACAGAACCAGAGTACACAGCTGAATTTTTGGCCATCCTTTTAAATATCTGGTTTAACCCTTTATTTTTAAAAACAGTTGGTACTGAAGAGGAAATTGATGGACGTATCAACTTTTTGGAAAATACTACAAACTTTTTGGGATTATCACTTTTTGATGAAGAAATTCGTGAACTATGTAAGTCGCTCTGGCTGACATTATCTGAAATTGAAAACTGATGTTTTTCGTAAATAAAATATCTATACCTATTTTATAGTGAGATAAACAAGTCTTTTTTAATATATATAGTCTATCTCCTTTTCATAGAATATCGATTTTTCTTACATACTTCGTAACTCACTTTGTAACTAGATCACTTTTGTTTAAAAAGCCACCTATTATAGGCGGCTTTTCTTTTACATTCTCCATCCAAATGATTTTTTAACCTATGCATTTAATGAATTATTATGGTCCGGCTGTTAAAGACCAATTTAGTTTTGCTTGGTATACTGAATTAAGCTCAGCATTCATTGTCTCTGGAAGGTTCAACTCGATATCAGAAAAATCATAATCAATTTGATAGACACCAGCTTCTTTAAATGTACCAAGAGAAACACTGGTATCGTTAGAAAAAATAGTTTGATCATCAATCTTACCTATTACTGCCAAGGATTCATTCTCTTGATTAAAATCGGTCACTTTTTTTACTATGCCATTTTTCAACGAAATGCTGGTATTTGTTGACAAAGCGTTTAAACCAGATGTAAATTGACTCAAATTCAAACCTATCGTCCAGTTTCCTTGTACACTAGAATCTAATTTATAACGGATATAAGGCTTATAATCCGTCCGAGTATAAGATTCCGCATCTAATGTTTTCATTTGCGGATAAGGCGAAACTGTCACCGTACCAAATAAGAAATCCGGAATGTTGATTAAGGTATCATCTCCACTTTGATTGAGATTAGGTTCATCAGGATCATCGATTCGAACAAACTCTTCTGCTTTTAGTGTTTGATCCATATTTCCCGTCATTTCAATTTTAGCCTGTAAAACTTGATTAGCAACTCCTCTAGCGGTTGTTTTAAACTGAATTTCTATAAATTTGTTATCACCTGATGCAAGTGTTACTCCGTCTAACTGGATCCCATTTTGCCACTGTTCAGGTGTAACTATCAATGATTTGGTAGAACCATCAACCAACTTCACAACTAGTTGATCCGGCACTGATAAACCGTTAGACCACTGATTAACCTTTAGTTTTAAATCCGTCAGTACATTTTCTCCCGTATTTGTCAAACGACTGTTCCATTGAACTTGGCCATCATTGTCAACGATTTTAGGAGTCGCCACTAAACTAAGATCTGCTGAAGAAAGTCCTCTTTTATAGTAATATACAAGTTCTATATCTCTTGTCACATTTGCAACCGAAACAGATTCATTTGGAAGTTTTATTGTTCCAGGAGCATCTGAATAATTTTCCCAGCCGACATAGTGCCATGTATTACCATTATTATCCAAGACCTTATCTTGAGGTACAAAATTATATTCTTCACCAGAAACTACTTTATTTGTTGTACTAGGGTTGGACGTTATATCAAGTAGTTCCGAATGATCTTCATCATTCACCCATCGTTCGGTTATTTTATGTTCTGCTTTTTTATAGATATAGTGAACTTCAGTAGCACCCTTCATCGGCAATGAAACAGGTGTTGTTCTTTTCGTATTTGCTGCATCAGAACTCAATCTCCAGCCTTCATAAATCCAAGACACACCATTAGAATCTTTTTTAGGACTTTCAGGCGTAAAAAGGTATTCAGCATCTTTTTCTACAGATATCGTCTGATTCCAACTGCTGTCGATCGTGGCACCTTTTTCATCTACATATTTTTCAGTCAAATCAACAGCATTGATTTTCTTATAAACGATATGCACTTCATCTTTTTGCTCTTCAAATTCTGCACTGAAGGTGATTTTTGGTGGATAAGTCGTATCTATTTTAGCCTTATTATTTGCTCCTTTATACCACCCTTGGTACTTATAAACCTGCTTATCGATTGTATATGTTTCAGGAAGCTTGTCTCCATTTTCCATTGTATAAATGAACGGGCTAGACGTTAATTCAGTTCTTTTACCATTAGTATAACCAGTAGGTGCGGTAATCGATGCACCAGTTTCATCTTCAAACATTTCTTTGATCCCTTTGTTATACGCGTATAACGTCATTCCTTCCCCATCAGTCCCATAATAATCGCCAGATGCTTTTACGCCTGCTGCATTTTCATTCACTGATATACGAGAATACCCTAAATAGGAAACTATTCTATTATTTGGGTCAATAGCTGTTCCCTTTGTCTGAATAAAAGTTCCATCTGCCTGTTCTTCCCACAAAGAGTCTATTAATATATAATTTGACCGCTTCCAGACAGAAAAATTATCACTGGTCGATCTCCAAGCACTAGACATGTCTTGAACGGTGCTATTGGAAAAAAATCCGTGTAAGTCAGGAACAGGAGTTACTCCTGAAGGAACTTCTGTTGAAAAATATTTGACATAAGGAACAGGCGTTGTTATTTTCCAATCTGCCACTCCTTTTTGGTACCCTATTTGACGCATTGTCCTATACTCATTACCACTGCGGTCAAAGTAGAATATATTTGATTGTCCATCCGTCCTGAAAGAAATCGGCTCATCATCTAGCAACTTCCTTGAGTTATTCGGACCTTCCGGAATATAGCTGACGCGAATTTCTCTTCCTTCTAAAGCCAACTGCACGGGGAATGTTTCCCCTTTATGATCTAAAAATCGAACGTACGTATCTTTGACTGCTGGCAAATCTTTATCCTCATAAGGAAGCGTATAAGCCTGGCTTTTCATTGGTAAACAAAATAAACTTAACAGTAAAAACAACAATCCGATTATTTCCTTTGTTCTTTTCATCTTTCTCCCACTTTCTACAAATATCCTAATCAGTATTTCTTATTCTATAGATTTTTATAGCCAACAATCCTACACCAATGATCGGCATGATCAAATACCACCACTTAAAAGGAGAATCCTCCTTTTTATCAGCCATTGTTCCATTTTCTGTAATGGTTAATTTTTCAGACAAATCCCAAGTTTTATCACTTCCAAAAATAGTTCCTTCAAACAAATATGTACCATTTTTAATGTCTTTTTCTTCAAGCTCCATTTCAAATAAAAGGGTGCTATTTGGCGCAAATTTTACTTGATCCAGTTTTCTTTCAGAAATCAATTTTTTATGCCCTTCGGTATATAAATTCCCCTCTATACTCAAATCTCTAACAATTTCCGGATAAGGGTTTTGAATTTCTATTTGTAAAGCTCTTTTATTTTCAGAAGATACGATTCGAATTTGTCTTAAAAGAATATCTGTTTCTCCATAGAAATCTACTTTTTCATCTTCAGTCAAAAGTAACGCAATAGTGTAGCTCAAAGCATTTTTGATTGCAACCCCCTCGCTAGTTTTCTCTGCATTATTTTTCTTTGAGATCGTTATTCCTCCCAAAAGAATCCCTTTAAATGATTTTTCAGGGATAGATAACTCAATTTCTGCATACTTTTCTGAATTTCTAGCAACGGTAATTTCATTTTTTTTAATCTTTGCAATATGAGAAAACTGAATATCTCCATTCTGATCAACTTCTTGTTTTTTTTCATCATAAACAAGAAGACCATTTTTGTTCGTTGTAGCTTGATTGATCATTATTAAAAAAGTCTGCTTAGTATCAGTATGATTACTTACTTTAACTTTTATTACCTGTCTTTTTTTCGGCTCGACCAATAATTGAAAGTAATTGGCTTGATCATCAATTTGGTTTTCCGGCAAAATTGCCTCTACATCAAAAGAGCCATATTCTTCATTTTCAACTGCAAATATTGTGCATTGAAAAAAAGATAAATATATAACAAAATATATCGCATAACGAATTATTCTTTTTACGGTCAATAAATCACATCCTTTCGATGATTTAAAAGCCTGTTTTAAATAAAAAATGCTTCTTTAACCAGAAACAGGCAGCCTGTCTGTTTGTGAAAATAGTACTATAAAAGAGAAGAAAAAACAATAGGAAATCGCATTTTTTTATTTAATTTCTATCTCAAATTGAAAATATTAACACGATTTTCACTCCTTAAATACAAAAAATCATAAATATATCTCATTTCAACATTGTAAATCTTACGATTAATCCCTTTTCTTAGAAGATAAGGACTTTTACGAGCAAGTATTTTTATCAATCATTTTGTTAATATTTAACACGTCTTTTATAAAAGTGAAAAAAATCACATTTGTTACTACTGTGTTTTGTCATAGCTAGCCCACCTAGAAACAAAAAAAAGCTCTACTCTTTGTTTGACAAAGAGTAGAGCGAATTAGTTCAAAAATTATTGAGCGACTGGATAAACAGACACTTGTTTTTTGTCACGGCCTTTACGTTCGAAACGTACTACGCCATCAACTTTAGCAAATAAAGTGTCATCGCCACCAATACCTACGTTAGCTCCTGGATAAATTTTAGTTCCGCGTTGACGGTATAAAATCGATCCACCAGTAACAGTTTGGCCATCAGCACTCTTAGCGCCTAAGCGTTTAGATTCTGAATCACGTCCGTTGGAAGTAGAACCTCCACCTTTTTTATGGGCGAATAATTGTAAATTCATATTTAGTAACATCGTCTGCACCTCCTATTTTTTGTTTATGGTTTTGACTTGAATAAATTCAAGGTTTTCTTGCTCGACTGCTTGTAAACCTAACAAAAGGTTTTCCAAGAGAATTTGGGCAATATTGGTTTGTTCCTGATTTGCTTTTGAACTCATTTCAACATAAAGGTAGCCACCTTCAGCTTCATTGGTTTCAACGATCGGTTCAAAACCTGCTAGAGCATCGATACCATTGACCGTACTGATCGTTAATGCAGAAACTGCTGCACAAACGATGTCACTGCCATATGGTCCAGATTCAGCGTGCCCAGTTACTTCAAAAGAAATGATCTGACCTGCATCATTTCGTTTAAAAGAACTTTTAATCATTGATAGGCCTTCTTTCCTATGCAACTTAAAAGAATTATGCGTTAATTGCTTCGATCACGACTTTTGTATATGGTTGACGGTGACCTTGTTTACGGTGAGTGTGTTTTTTAGGTTTGTATTTGAAAGTAACGACTTTCTTTTGTTTGCCGTGTTTTTCAACAGTTCCTTCGACAGTTGCACCTGCAACAGTTGGAGCTCCTACTTTCGTAGATTCGCCACCTACTAAGATAACTTCGTCAAAAACAACTTTTTCGCCAGCTTCTACGTCTAATTTTTCAACGTAAATTGCTTGACCTACCTCAACTTTTACTTGTTTACCACCAGTTTTGATAATTGCGTACATGCTATACAGCACCTCCTTCTTCTAGACTTAGACTCGCCATCCCAAGTGATGAGAATCTCATGCTTAAGACTTGTTCTGTGCGGTTGTAGCTGTGGAGACCACAATTACAACAGTAATACTATATCAAAATAAGGTAAGAGAGTCAATGAAAACTTGAGTTTTCCGTTACTTTCTCTGCTTCTAAAAAAACTTTAGCGTTATTTCTAATTAATGATTGACTTTGTTTTACATGTTCATTATAATAAATTTTGTCGTGTTATTCATGCGCCAATAGCTCAGCTGGATAGAGCACTCGCCTTCTAAGCGAGCGGTCGGGAGTTCGAATCTCTCTTGGCGTATAGAACTGCAGAAAACGATGACTAATTTCTTTTATTAGCCATCGTTTTTTTTATAGTTTTTCAATTACTAAGTCTGGTCTTTTAATTAATTCCTAAAATAGTCAAATTGGGATTTCTTCCTTTTACTTTATTTATCATATTACTATCCATAACAACTCGAACACTCAATTTATCTCCTGCAGTTAACTTTACAATGTTAGCTCCTGATCCTGATAATAACAGCCCTTCTACATTGGTAGCCATAGCTGCACTAGATATCAACGTATCATTTTTATACAGCCTAACATCCGCCCAACCATTTGCACTAGCCCACAAAATCGAAGCTGAATAATTTACAAGAGCGTTAATTGATTTATTGACAGTGACATCATTAGTATTTACAGTGCAGAAATTTTCATTACTGGTTAACACAGTACCTTTATCTAACGGTAATTTATTATTGCTAGAAGCCAACACATATTCACCACTAGCTACGAGCCCAAAATAATCGGATTTTGTAGCAACTATTTCCCCCTGTGATTTCAATCCATCCGTAAAATTCTTCACCCCAGCAATATCTTCATCACCCGTTTTTTTCACCAATGTTTCATCTAGCCCATCAATCGCGCTTGTATGCGTCTTCGGATAAAGTAAATTCCCTTTTTCTTCTAATTGTACGATATCTGCCATTATACTGATCCCACCTTATTAAATGTTATTGTTGGTAATGTATCTAATTTTTTCTTATCTGCCGCACTCATCAACCCGTTTACTGTTTGAGTTGCAACAGCAGTCGTTGTTGCATTTGTTCCAGCAGGTCCTTGAGGGCCAGTTGCTCCTTGTGCACCTTTTTCTCCTTGAGGACCTTGTGCTCCTGTTAGTCCTTGCGGGCCTGCTGGACCCGTGTCTCCTTTTTCCCCTTTGATCGTTGTGATCCCTTCAACTGCACTTACATGCGTTTTTGGATAGACAACGACGCCATCGCTTTTTAATTCAACGATATCTGTCATACTGATCCCACCTTATCTATTGTGATTCCTGTCCCTTCAACGCCTAAATCCTTTGCTGTCAGTGTGATATCTCCTGTTTTACCATTGATAGAGGTCACACCTGTTCCTACATTTTCGATACTTTCAAATCCTAGAATCGCACTTACATGCGTTTCCGGAAACACTTGGCGTTTCACACCTGCTGTGTCTGTTTCCATAACTTTTTTGATTTCTACTTCATTTGCCATTAAACGGAGCCCACCTTTCGTAAAAAGAATGTATCTTGTTTTTGACTGTCGATTTCAGCAATGACCAATGCTGAAGCTTCTTTTTTATGCGGCACTGTCCCTACTTTTGTCATACCATGGTTCAAGCTGAATTTATCATCACGAATCGTTCTTAAAATACCTGTTTCTCCGCTTTTCAACGTGAAATGAGATTGTTTTAGCTCTTCGATCAAATTCAGCAGATTCCCCGCTGCGTTCTCATCTAGAATGGTTTTAATAGAAGCAAACCACTCATCGAAGGCTGCTCTTTGAACAGCAGTCCACTGATCAAAACGCTCCTGATTTGACGTGATCCATCCTTGAAATTCATTGATGATCCGCTGTAATTCTGCTTGTGCAACGAGATACCAGTCATCATAAATTTCCTGACAGGTTTTCACCCATTCTGTAAAATAGCGTAAGATTTCTTCAAAGGTCCAAATATAATTACTGTCTTTGATTCCATCTTCGTAAATACTTTCTTTTACTTGATAAGCAAAATCTCTCGTTGAAAATTGCTGACGCCAGCTTAGATCCTTTTGGAGTTCTCTAAAGCTGAAGTAGGCTGTATTTTCTCCCACTGACTGCATATCATAATTGGTTAATGTATATTGAATTTTCCCTTTTTTTGCATCAATGATCTTAGTCACTTTCTGTTCAGATAGTCCTAAGCCGGCATGATGTCCTTGTTTCACGCAGAAAAAGGGAGTTAAATTTGAAATGTCTTTTGGTTTGCCGTGTTCTGTGATCGTAACATCCAACACTTGAGTGCCCTCGTCGAACTGACGAATGACCATCGTTGGAATGTTGTCATTCGGTTGTGTGATGGATAAAAAAATTGGATAAACGATAGACATTCACTCACTCCTTTCTAAAAATCGATTATTTGGGCGGGATGACGATTGAGCTGATCTCACTCGATCCGACCCATGTTCGTTCGTATCTTTCTATAATTTGACCTTTGCCAATATTTTGTTCGTAGGTTTGAAAACCTCCAGCAGTTAATCCTCTGATAACGCCGGTGTGTCCATAGGTATAATCAACATTAAAGCCTCCGATATTTCCGCCACGCCTCCAATTGATGATTGCGCCTGTAACTAGGTCTTTGTATTCAGGTTGAAAAATGACTCTCCAACCCACTGCTGCCCAATCGTACGAACTACCGATATCAGCTGCCGCAGCTGTGTTTCCAATCACGTGACTTAAACCATATTGAGTTTCTGCGCCTAATCCACAACCACCTAAAAAGCCTGAATATTCAGCCGGTACAGCATAGCACTGTCCATTCCCCCAATATTGGCCCACTAATGATTCTAGATGATCCAATCCTGCTTTGCCCGCTCCTGTTGACGGCTTTAAATCTTTAAATTTGTTGTACCATTCTTGTGCATAACCTTGTCTTTCTGGGTGAGCATTTTTAGGACGTTCAAAATTCATTTCAAAAGCATAGGCTGCCGTCGCCGGGTCCGTAAGTCCTTTAAACCCATCAACCCCAGTTGGATTTACTACACCAATCCACTGACCATTATACATACACCAATCAATCAGTTTTGCTTGAGCTAATGTTGATTTATAGTCATTGGTAATCCCAGCAGCTCCAACAAGACGTTTAACATACTCACGACCATCCCAAGTCGGACTTCCAATCAGTGGATAACTTGAACCATCCCACTGTACTAAACCATAAGCTGGCCCATCTATTTGATCTGTATCAGGATCCATCGTTCCGCCCGTTTCTTGTTGAACATTTCCTAAAATTCCAGCTGCTGCAGCTTGGCTGTACCCATTAGAGACTAGGTAACTCCATAAATCCCAAGCAAATTTATCTGTTTGAGTTGTTATTTCCGGAGGATATCCTCCACCAGTTCCACCATTACCACCGCTACCATTACCGTTTCCAGTGATTTCTTTCCCATTCAAGAAGAGTTTTCCTTTTATGTGTAACTCACCTTCTAAAGTCAGTTTACCTGTAACGTGTAAATCGCCTTTATGCTTCCACTCTGCTCTAGAATTCAACTTAGGATCTTCCATTGTACTTTCTTTTGGAATTTGGATGACATAATTTGATATCCCATCCTTATCCTTACTTCCAGAGTTTAAAGAAAAAATAAATCCTGGTTGTTGAGTGACTGCAAAGCCATTTACAACGCCGTTACTCAAGGTTGCATTTATAGATCCAAGCCGCTTATTCGCTTTTTTATCACTAAAAATAATCGTTCCATTAAGAATTTTTATTTGGAAAGCATCGTCTAATGTTCGAAATTCACAACCTTCTATCAAACGTCCTCTGATTGTTCCTGCTTGAATAAAATCTGCATTGAATTTACCATCGATCGTCCACGCTGTCTTGAAATTATCTAAATTGAATTTGCCATCGATAAAACCGATACCTTCACTGTTAGCTACTAAAAAATGATCACTTGCTTCAAGGGAATCTTTATTCATCCAAACCATCTGATACGGTTCTCGACTATCAGACTTTCCTGTTTCGATCCCGTTCATCAATTTGATCGATCCGCCTTTTGCTCCGCGAATAATATCATCTTGCCATTTAGAGATTTCTTCTGAATCATAAAATGTCATCTTTTTTTCTTCTAAGGAAGCAACATTTCCTTTTAAATCTGATGCGGCTTTTGACATACTTTTTGTGATATTATCTCCTAATCCAGCTTCCACTTTTCCTGTCAAACGATCGATTTTGACTTTAAAAATCCGTGTTTGATAATGGTAGTTGCGTTCATGATGATGGATCGTCACTGTGTTCCCGATCGCATCGCCGCCTAAGACTTCTGTTTTAAACTGTGTGAGCGGGCGAGAATAGTTCACAAGTGCCTCATAGGTTTGTTTTAGTAATTCTTTTGGCTCTTCAACTTCATCAAAAGTGATGACCTTTTCTCGTTTTCGCATTCCGCCATTTTTTAAAGGAATGCCATATTGCTTCGTCATCTCAGGAAATTCCAGCCAGTTTTGGCCTTTTGGTTTGTCTAACGGATCGCCGTTTGATTTTTTCCATTCGATCGTTGTAAATTCAGCACGTTTCCCTTTACCATCACCGACATCTTCTCCGCGTCCACGACCGATCAAGCTTGTATAGACTTCATTGCGGTCTTGCTTTTTAACAATACTTAGTGCTTTATCACCATACGTAAAACGCTGATTGCCCTGTATACCGATCTCACGATAGACTTCTACCCATTTTTCAGTGATCCCAATACCGTCGATCTTATATTTAAACAGGATTTCACAGCCTTTAGTCTGTAGCTCTTTCAAAGAATCACGAATCGATAAATAGCTAAAGTCTGCTGTTACTGAAGGGAGTCCACTATCTACGTGACCGATCTGCCATTCTGTCTCTTGTAATAACTTTTGAAGCGTTGATTTAATAGAAACATTTTTTACCGAAATATTTTTTATGACATATGAATCCAACTCATCCGGTGCAAAAGCGATACCTACAAATGAAAGAATATTTTCAGCTTCACTATCGACAACAATCCGGTACAAGCTGTAAAAGTCTTTACTTTCCTTTACAGCCATATAAGAGGCCCCTTTTAGTTCCTCATCATAAATTGTGGAAACATTCAAGGTATCATGGAGCAATTCTTCTTTATTGCTTGTGATCTCTTTTTCCTGAACAACCTCTACTAATTCCTTTTCATTTACGATCCGAAGAAGGTGTTGCTGTTCATCAAAAAAATAGACACTTGTCATAATTGCACCTCCCGATAAGCGATCGTCATTGGACCATTACTACATGTGATCGTTTGCCCTTCCTTAATACTGAAATTTTCAAAATCACTTTCTAAGTCCAATAAAAAGGTTTGGTCGATTCCGTTCACAAATACTTTGCCTTTTAAGAAATCAAATACGACCTGATCATCAGCACTTAAGTTATAGCTGGTAATTTTTATTGTCTTATCTTCATTTTGAATCAACAGTGTGCCAAATTTGGCAATCGTCACAGTGATTTTTTCAGGTGTCACTGGATATGGTAAATAAGTTGTGATTTGGCTGTCAGTTGATAGCAAAAGCGAATACTTTTTGGGATCATTACAAAGTAGTTCAAAGCTTGCGATGATATTATTCGTATCGCCACGCACCTCGTCTGTTGTGACATATTGACCGTAATAGTGGTAATCAAGCTCATCTTTAAAGCGCAGCTCGACATCCTTTTCCCGATAAAGCAGCTGCATCAAACGATGGTATTTTTTTTGCACATCCTGAGCATTTTTGCCCATCAACTGATAGGTGACTTTGATCGTTCTAGCAGGTAATTTTTGATTTAATTTGATACTTCCAACTTGTGTGTTCTGTGTTTCGATGTCCAGTGATAGCATTTCTCGGCCGGTAACAGCTAAGGTTCGATATCCTTCGATCATTTTTTCGATATAAACACCGTCATACATCATTGCAGAAGAAGGAAGGATCAACTCATCTTTATGACCTTTTTCTAGTGTGTCTTCAAAATAATACATCTCTTTCCTCCTTCTAAAATGCTAAATTGATTGCAGCATCTTGTCCCATTGCTTCAGAAATATCTGAGACAAAAGCTTTAAACTGCTGGTTGCCAAAGTTGATATTGAATGTTGCAGGTTGCTTTTCTTTTTGCTGTGTTTGTGTGCTGCTGGAATGAACAGATAATTGTTGAACCGTGTCGACTTGTTGATCTAAGCTGTCTAAACTTGGTAATATCACTTTAGAGGCTAAGTCATCCATCGGCTGATCGATCACATGAGCATTTCGTTCGATTCCGATAGCAAGACCAGCTGGGAGCATGGCTCCGATTTCATCACGCATCCAACGGGAAGGTGAGTGGATGTTGAATTTTTCTGCCAAAAAGTTTTTGACTCCATTTCCAAAAGCTTCTAACTTTTCCCAAACCCATTTTGCTCCTTTGGCAATTCCGTTAGCTAAACCTTTAATAATATTACTTCCTATTTCAAACAAGTCTATTCCTGTAACTGCTTTGATAATTTCATTTGCTACTTTCCATCCCGCCGTTGATACATCTGGTAAAATATCAATGATTCCGCCGATAAAGGTCATTAATAGTTTTCCAGCTGCTAGTAAAATATCCGGCAAACTATCCCATAATCCTTTACACAAAGCGCCTACGATTTTAATTGCTGCATCAATTAGAGTTGGTAATTGCTCTAAAAGTGTACCCACAAGAGTTGTAATCGCTTCTAATGCTACTGGTATCAATTTAGGTAATACAGATGCTATTCCTTCAGCAAGTTTTGTTAATATTTCGACCCCTTTTTGGATAATTTCAGGTAATTTATTAGTCACATTTTCTGTGAATGACTGAATAATATTTGTAACGGTTGTTATGATTTGGTCTTTATTCGCTAAAATACCGTCAACTAGAGCAAGTAATAAACCTAGTCCTGTCAATAATAGTTGGGGTGCTGCAGATAATAAGCTTGTTGCTAATGATTCTATCAGCATTAGAGCTGCTGGAATTAAAGTGGGTAAGCTGTCAATTACACCTTGAACCAAGGCATTAATCAAATTGACAGCACTTTGTATGATTACTGGTAAATTGACTGAAATCGCTTCTGCTAAACTTGCTACTAATTGCGCTCCTGAAGTAATCAAATCAGGTAGCTTGTCAGTAATACCTTTAACAAAATTGGTAATAAGCTCTGGACCTTTTTCAATTACCATAGTCAGCATACCTTGAATCTGTTCCCCAAACTGATTATTAATTAATCCAAAGCCTGCAAGTGCAACACCAAGTATTGCAGCTGGACCAAGCAATTTAAGAGCAACACCAAAAACGGACGATAGCCCTTGAACCATAGTACTTAAAGCTGTAGTACCCACACCCGCTGATTTTTGAAAAACTGATCCAATTCCACCTAAAGATTTTGTTAGTAATGGTACATTTTGAGTGGCATTTTTCATTCCTTCAGAGATAGATTCAAAGAAAATTTCTGCATCAATTGCTTTTAAACCAATTTTATCCATTGCAGAGGCTACTCCTGATTCCATGCTCAACATTGATAAAACAGTTTTGGGCGCCAAATTACTTACGGTTCTAGCTACGTCATTCGTAAATCCACTAACTTTCGTCTCTACACTATCAAATGCAGGCAAAATGCTTCCTGGAATACTTTTAAATGAAGACCCTACTTTTGAAAAGACACTACCTACTTTATTCGTAGCACTTTCAGATTTTGATGCAAATAAGTCAAAAGCTCCTGCAGCCTTACCTATTTGACTTTGGGCCATTCCACTAAAGTTTGTTACTATTCCTTGAACATTTGACATACCAAAACTTTCTAACATGGTATTTAAAGAAGAAAACGATTCTTTTACTTCATTAAAATTTGCAGTTATGTTAGAAGAATCCATTGGTGATGAAAACAATTTATCTACACTTTGATTTACACGTTCTAATTTACTAAACACGTCATCTAATGAGCCATTTAATCCTTTGTCTATAGCGGACAATACTGCTATTACATCAATCTTTTTTTCCATTTAGTTCCTCCTTTCTAATAAATTTTACGAATTAAAGTTTGCGATCCAATTCTGGAGTTTTTCTTTTTCTTGATTTTTCGGCAAGCTAGGGTCTTTTCCGAGGATTCGCTCCTCTGCTTTTTGATAATTGAAGAATTTCTCAAAGGTTCGATAGACAGGTCTTCCTTTTTTGGTTTGTCCAGCCATGACCGTTGCCCAGGCTTGTAAATGAATATTGTATTGCTGATCTAAGCTTTTTAATTGATAGGCCTTGATCCGCAACTCGTATTCAGGAATCGTCAATCGATCGATCTCATTGAGGTCTTCGATATTCAAATAACGCAAACAGTTAAGCTGCACTTGAGCGTAACTTGCATCAAAATCATTTTCTTCCGAGTTTACAGTTCGGCTTCCTCCAGCATTTTGTTCACCATCATCGCTGTATATTCGGACTTTTTTAGTTCTTCAATGACCACTTCAAATAAAGTTTGCGTACCATGTTCTTCCACATATGCTTCTAAATCCTTGATCTGGACTCTTGGTTTTTCTGTTAAATTGGCGATCAATAACGTTTCAAAAAGTGTGTCGACATCTGATAATAATAAATTCGAGATGATCGCCCCTACACCTAATTTCAATTTCATTCCGCCGCGTTCAACAGAATAACGTTGATTGACTTCTTTTAAAAAACCATATCCAAATTTAAAATTTACTAATTTATCGTTAATTGTAAGCTCCATGATTGTCCTCCTGTTTTTAAGAGTCCGGGACAAAACGAGAAAACAGTTTTGTTCTGGACTCTACTTCTTAATAAACGGTAGCCAAAAGTCAGGTTCTTCAGCAATTTCACAAAAAACGAGCAATACAAAAAGCGTATTGTCCTTTTTTACTCCAATTGTTCAAACCTAAACGACTTTTGTCTCATCCTCTTATCTATCGTTACTCAGCCGCTTCTACTTTGACTGTATCTTTAAATTCATAATCGCCGCCTTCAGTCGTATCAACGACTAATGAAGCGAATCCGTTTTTACCTGCGCCTTCGATGGCCCATTCTAATGAATATTCCACTTTGTTTTCCGCGGAATCTGTTTCTTCAAATGAGGTGAAAAAACCTTCAAAATATTTAGCTTTGTATTTGCCTTCATTTGCACCTGTACCGATTTCTTTTGTATTGATGCGCCAAATTTGGACACGTTTGTTTTCATCCATTGCGCTTTCTAATTTGTCGATTTGTGTTGAACCGATTTTATAAAGTGTTGTTGCTGAAACCGTTGTTTCGGTCGCTCCTGGTGTGACTACGCTGCCGTCTTTCGTTACAGTTGATTCACTTTCTTTTGATTTTGAATACCCATTTTCTGTGCTGTAAGCTAAGCCCCACGCTTGTTCATTTCCTTCGTCTTCGGCTAAACGAAAACGCCATACTACATCTACTCCACTTAATGCTGTCATTTATTCATTTCCTCCTTCAACTATTGCTGGTTTTCCAGCTCTTTTATACGGTGTTGCGATCGCTTTAATTGAGATGCAAGCTGATTCTTTTTACGCTGTTCTGCGTTTACCCTTTTTTGCAGCTTCTTGATAACTTTCAATTGTTTTTTTATCGCCTTATCCTGCTGCATCAAAGAAACATCTAGTTTCATCCTGCATCTCCTCTCATTTAACGTCTCGGGCGACTTGTGTTACTTGATGAACCTAGTATATAAAGAAATCACCAGTCTAAACTTCCGATTTTCTTTTAAAACAGTCCCAGTTCTCTGTCACTTTTCTTTCAACAGTTGAATCCTTCCCTGATCATTTACGTTAAAAAGTGGGTTGAGTATGTTAAAATAGGAAAGAAATCAACAATAAAAGAGGAAGGGAAGAATGAACATGTTATTGAGCGAGTATAATGAAGAATTTTCAGCATTGATCCACCAATACCAATTAACTGAGGAACAACTTCGTTTTACAGGCACACCTGAAATTCCCTTAAAGATCGCTTTAACAAATCCTTTCATTCATCCGATCGTAGGAATCGAAAATGGACGCTTAACTAATTTTTTTGTATTAGACGAAAAGAAAGATGTCTCTTTATATACTGAAAATGAGCATGCGATTTTACTACGAACTTTTTCGACAGACTCCCGCTATCAAGGGCAAGGCTATGCAAAAAAAGTCTTGCAGCAATTACCAAAGTTTACTCAAGAACTCTTTCCAGCAGCTGATGAGATCGTTCTTGCTGTAAATAAAGAAAATAATGCAGCGCAAGCTCTTTATAAAAAATCTGGTTTTTTACCTATGGATAAGATTGTCGAAGGGATAGCAGGTCCGCAATATGTAATGGCCATGGGATTGCTTTAAAAGGAGGCTGAATCAACGATGAAAAAAATAATAGAAAATGAGCGGTTGTATTTAAGAGAACTTTCAGAAGATGACCTTGAAGATTTATGTGCCATTTTACAAGATGAAGAAACGATGTATGCGTATGAAGCCCCATTTACTGATGAAAAAGTGACCGATTGGCTCAACTGGAACTTAGCCAGTTATCAAAAAAATCAATTTGGTTTATGGGCGATCGTTGATAAAAATGAAGAGAACTTTGTTGGTCAATGCGGCATTGTTTATTCAGAAGTGGAAGGAAAAAACTTACTAGAAATTGGTTATTTGTTAAACAAACGATATTGGCACAAAGGATATGCCAGTGAAGCTAGTGCCTTATGTTTAAACTATGCAAAAAATATCCTGCAGGCTCAAAAAATTTGTTCGATCATTCGAGATACAAATAGTGCTTCTCAAAAGGTGGCTGAAAACAATGGTATGACCATTGTTCAGGAGTTTTATAAAGATTATTCTGGTCTGCCAGTGAAACATTATGTTTATAGCATTGATTTAGTGAAGTAAACCGTAAAAAGAAAGTGGTGAATTCTGTGCTCTTTTTAGATCACACGCCTGATTTAAGCCCAATCGATTTAGAAATTTACAAATATGTTGCTGCTCATATCGATGAGGTCGTCTATATGAGGATTCGGGAACTAGCGAAAGAAACCCACAGCAGTACAGCCAGTATTCTTCGTTTTTGTCGAAAATTTGGCTGTGATGGATTTTCCGAATTTAAAATCAAATTGAATCTTTATCGAAAAACCTTAGCTGAACCCATAACGACACATGCTGTTGACGAAACCTCGTTCACTAATTTTATACAGCGATCAACTGAAACGTTTTATCAAGAACGAATGCAGGCTGCCGTAAAATTACTTGCTGAAAAAGATCTGGTTCTATTTATTGGAACGGGCTCTTCAAAAATCATTGCAGAATATGGTGCGTTGTACTTTTCTTCTATTTTTAGTATGGCTTTTCATATTGAAGACCCTATCAATCACCCAGTAAACTTTTTCAACAAAAGCATTGCAAAAAACGTCTGTGTCATTGCTCTTTCTGTCAGTGGTGAAAATGAAGCGATCATCAATTACTTAAATCATTTTCTTTCTAATGATTGTGCGATCATTTCGATCACAAATAGTGAAAAATCAACGATTGCCTCTTTATCTGATGTCAATATCCCATACTATATTTCGACAGAGAGAATCGGTGACAGCGATATCACCTCCCAAGTCCCTGCGCTTTATACTGTAGAATACTTGGCTAAAGAAGTGCAAAAAAATAAACAAGCGAGCACCTAAGAGGCTGCTGCTTGTTTATTTTTTTATTTAAAGAAATTTGGTAAATAGGCTTTATGTGCTTCTAATAATTCATCCATCACTTCTTTGGCAACGTCTCCGCTTGTGATCAATGGATTCATCGTGAATGCTTGTAATAACGTTCCATAATCTCCCGTTACTGCCGCTTCGATCGTTAATTCTTCCATAGATTTCATGACTTGCAGCAATCCTCGTTGTTTTGGTTCAAAGCTGCCAAAGTTATATGGAACAGGACCTTTTCCTGTGATCGTACATGTTACTTCAACTGCGCTTTCAGCTGGTAAATCCGTGATCGTTCCGTTATTTCTTGTGCTGACAGTCATTGTTGTACGTTTATCATTGTGGATCGAATTGATGATTTCACAAGCTGCATCACTATAGCGGGCGCCACCGCGCTCTGCAAGTTGTTTTGGTTTGTAGTCTAAGTTTGGATCTTTGTATAATTCAAACAATTCATGCTCGATTTCTTTCACTTTTTCCGCGCGCGTCCCATTGTTTTTGAAGTCTTCTAACTCTTCTGCCAGCATTTTATCTGTATAGTAGTAATAGTTGTGGTACGGGCAAGGAACCATATGTAGATTCTCTACTTGTTCCCAGATCAAATTATTGTCCTTGATATTTGCCACGATCGATTTTGCATCGTCTTGACCATACATGATTTTAATCAGCTCATCTGTGCGGTCTTTTCCATTTTTATCTGTGATCGTATGCCAATGTAAATGATTGATTCCAGCGAATTGGAAGAATAAATCACGGTTTTCCTCCCCTAACAATGCTGCTTCTTCAAAAACGGCATTGACTGGAATATTACATAACCCAACGACTTTGTCCCAATTACCATAACGTAAAACAGCTTCTGTGACCATTCCCGCTGGATTTGTAAAGTTGATCAACCAAGCATTCGGGCATAATTCTTTCATATCTTCAACGATATCTAAAATCACAGGGACGGTTCTCAATGCTTTAAAAATCCCGCCTGCACCATTCGTTTCTTGACCGATCATGCCATGACTTAAAGGAATTCGTTCATCTAAAATACGTGCATCCAATAGTCCTACGCGTAATTGTGTTGTAACAAAATCAGCATCTTTCAATGCTTCACGGCGATCTAATGTTAAATGAACTTCGCAGTCGACACCGGCTGCTTTGACCATTCGTTTAGCCATTTCTCCAACGATTTCTAATTTTTCTTTTCCTGCTTCGATATCTACAAGCCATAATTCACGGACCGGTAATTCGTCGTAACGTTTAATAAATCCTTCAACTAATTCTGGTGTGTAACTTGAACCTCCACCGATCGTTACAATTTTGATTCCTTTTGACATGACCTTCAGCTCCTTAGTAATTTATCTGCTTTCAGTATAGCGTTTCCATGAAAGACCGTATATAGAAATACAAGAAGTCGTTACAGGAATGCAAATAGGTAACTTGTGACATTGTAGTTACGCTGCGTAACAAAAAAAGCATCGAACAGCTGGATCACTCCTGTCCAATACTTTTTCTTCTTTCTTAATCGATCATCATACTCATCAAATGAACATCCAAAAATTCGCCCTCATCTGTTTTAGCGCCCCGTGGCATGATGGCTTCGGTAACAAAACCAATTTTTTCATAAACATGAACAGCGCGTTGATTCCGATGCTGTACGGTTAATTCCAGCCTTCGGATCACATCACTTTCCTTTGCCCAATCGATCAACTCTTCCATCATCAAACTGCCTAAACCAAAGCCCCAGTAATCTTTTAAGATACTGATACCGATTTCTCCGATGTGTTCCATGCGTTTTTTTGCTGATGCTTTCACTGAAGCTGTTCCGATCACTTTGTTATCAGCTAATGCGACCATCAAAACATTATTCTGAGAATCATAGAGATTCCCTAGATTTTCATTCATTTCTTCTATCGTCATCTCCAGTCCTTTTTCATCCATCACTAAAAAAGGCGTTTGGCTGCCAATAATTTTGAGAGCTCGTAAAATCTCTGCAGCATCAGTTGGAATTGCTTCTCGAATCGTAAATTCAACCTCTGTCATTATTTTTCCTCCATTTTTTGCTGGATTCGTACTAAAAATAGTTCAGACCGTCGTCCGAACGCTTGAATCACAAGTTTTCTTTTTTCCAGATTTTCTGAATCTTTTTCAATTGTGATATCCAGATAATCGTCAGGCATAAATTCACCTAAGAGTTTTCCCCATTCAACAACAGATAAACCGTCTCCTTCAAAATACTCCTCTAACCCTAAATCATCCGCGCCATCCTCAATACGGTAAACATCCATATGATATAACGGCAATCGTCCTTCACGATATTCACGAATAATCGTATAGGTAGGACTTTTGATCATCTGCTCTATCCCTAGCCCTAAAGCGATCCCTTTGGTCATCGTTGTTTTCCCCGCACCGAGATCTCCAGAAAGAATGATCGTGTCTCCTGCTCTTGCACTCAAACCAATGAGCTTAGCGATCTCTTCTGTTTCTTTAGGATCATTGATTAAAATCTCCACTTTTTTCACCTGCTTTTCTAACTCGTTGTTCTATCTTTCTATGTAGTGTAGTATACCGAATTATCCTAAAAAAAACTAGAGACCTAAACAAAAACATCCCTCGTTTTGTTTAGCTCTCTAGTTATATAATTAATTCATCAATGATTGTGCTGCAGTGATGATCGATAACTTGTAGATATCTTCTTCATTTGCACCACGAGATAAATCTGAAACAGGTTTGTTCAATCCTTGTAAGATTGGTCCGATCGCTTCAAAGTTACCTAAGCGCTGTGCAATTTTGTAGCCGATGTTTCCTGATTGTAATTCTGGGAAAACAAAGACTGTAGCTTGACCAGCAACTGGTGAATTTGGCGCTTTAAGTTGTGCTACAGAAGCAACATAAGAAGCATCAAATTGTAATTCTCCATCGATTTCCAATTCTGGTGCTAAACTTTTGGCGATTTTAGTCGCTTCAACAACTTTATCAACCTCAGGTGCTTTTGCAGAACCTTTTGTAGAGAAGCTCATCATTGCAACTTTTGGATCGATATCGAATAATTCAGCAGTTTTTGCACTATCAACAGCGATCTCAGCAAGTTCTTGAGCTGTTGGATTTACATTGATCGCACAATCTGCAAAGATATATTTCTCTTGATCGCGTCCGCGAACCATGATCATCGCACCACTTGTACGGCTGATACCTGGTTTTGTTTTGATGATTTGTAATGCAGGGCGAACAGTATCACCTGTTGAGTGGACCGCTCCGCTGACCATACCATCTGCAAGACCCATGTAAGTCAGCATTGTGCCGAAATAATTCACGTCTTTAAGAATCTTACGTGCATCTTCTTCTGTTACTTTACCGTTACGACGTTCAACAAATGATGCAACCATTTCTTCCCATCCTTCATAATTATCAGGATCGATAATAGTGAAGTTTGATGTTTTGATTCCACGAGCATGTGCTGCTTCAACAATGTCTTCTTGCTTTCCGATCAAGATCGGTTCCATTAATTCTTCTGCTTTCAAACGTGCGGCAGCTCCCAAAATACGAGGATCTGTTGCCTCTGGGAAAACAATTTTGATATTGCGGCGAATGACTTTAAATTTTAAGCTATCGAATAATTCCACGATATACCCTCCAATGATTATTTATACAAACTTATCATACACCATTCTTAAAGAAAATAACAGTTATTTCTTGCTGTATTAGTGGAAAAAACACTGATTCTGATATCCTTTTCACAAACTAAGCCATCTGCACTATAACAGATGAGCTCTGTTTTATGACACTGTATCAGGCAACTGCCAGTTGATCGGCGTTTCTCCTAACTGTTCTAATGCTTGATTTGTTTTTGAAAATGGCTTTGAACCAAAGAAGCCACGATGAGCTGCTAAGGGACTTGGATGAGGCGATTTGATAATAATATGTTTATTGGTGTCGATCATCTTGATTTTTTCCTGTGCCGGCTTGCCCCATAAAATAAAGACAATTGGTTTTTCCCACTCATTCAGCTTCTGGATGATTGCATCCGTCAGGTTTTCCCACCCTTGTCCACGATGAGAATAAGCTTGTCCATTTCGAACAGTCAATACAGTGTTTAATAGTAGAACTCCTTGTTTTGCCCAGCTTTCCAAAAAACCATGTGAGACTGGCGGATAGCCCAGATCATCTTGAAGTTCTTTGTAAATATTCATCAATGATGGCGGTGTTCTTACTCCAGGCTGTACTGAAAAACTTAGTCCATGTGCTTGGTTTGGTCCATGATACGGGTCCTGTCCTAATATCACAACTTTGACCTCTTCATACGGCGTCAGCTCAAGGGCTGAATAAATATGATACATATCAGGATAAATGGTTTGGTGACTGTATTCTTGCTTCAAAAATTCACGCAGCTTTAGATAATAGTCTTTACTGAATTCATCCTTTAAAACATCTTGCCAGCTATTATGAATGATTTCTTTCATTAATACTTCTCCTTTAATATAATTCTTTTTTACTGTAATTATTCACTAAGTAAAACGTCTATTCTGCCAACTTTCTTTTACATGATTAGCATAGCGGATTTTATGGGATGTGACAAGAAAATTTTTTCTGCACTGAAATCATAAAAACATGGTAAACTATAGGTAAGTTAAATAAACGAGGTGTAGAAAAATTTATGATTAAATTGATTGCTTCAGACATGGACGGAACATTACTAGATTCAAAAATGGGCATTTCAAAAGACAATGCTTCAGCGATACGCGAGGCAGAACGTCTTGGGATCGAATTTATGGTCGCTACAGGTCGAGCCTATACAGAAGCCAAACCAGCACTGGACGAAGCTGGGATCGAATGTGCGATGATTACTTTGAATGGTGCAAAAGTCTTTGATAAAGCTGGAAACTCACTTTTTACAGCAGGAATCGAAAAGGGAACGACAGCTGAAATCATGGATATCCTAGATGCAAATAATGTATATTTTGAAGTTTCCACCAATAAAGGTATTTTTTCAGCACATCAAGAAAAAAGAATCGAAAATTTTGCCGCCCATATTGCAACGACCATGCCTCATTTGACCTATAAAGTGGCTATTGCGATGGCAGCAGCTCATCTATCTTTACTAGATGTCAATTATATCGAAGACATTCGTTCTCTGCTGGAGCAAAAGGATATAGAGATTTTAAAAATCATCGGTTTCAGTATGGAAGGACCAACCGTTTTAGGACCAACAAGTACTCAAATTAGACAGTTACCTGATCTGGTTGTTACCTCTTCTGCCCAAAACAATATCGAGGTCAATCATAAAAACGCACAAAAGGGCATTGCTGTTGCTCATGTAGCAAAAGACCGCGGTATCTCTGAAAAGGAAGTTATGACGATCGGTGATAATTTTAACGATGTCAGTATGCTTCAATGGGCCGGTGTTAGTTTTGCCATGGGAAATGCAGAACTTGAAGTGAAAGATCACGCCAAATATGTCACATCGACCAACTTGGAAAATGGCGTTGGCGAAGCTATTTTAAGAGCAATCAGAGAAGACTTATAACGTTTCTCTCAGTCAGACAACAATGAAAAGAGGTGAGAGATGGTGTCTGAGTTTTTTATACAAGAACAACAACTAAGCAATATCACGAGAACACTTGTCAAAGATGAAGATGGTAAATCTCTTTACCTACTTGTCGGACGCTGGGGAACTCGAGGCGATGCCCTTTCATTATATGCAATGAGCGGGGAGCTTGTCGCAAGTATCAAACAAACCTCTTTTATGTTCGGTTCACGCTTTGAACTGTATAAAGGCTTTAAAAAAGTCGGTGTTTTACGAAAAATCCTAAACTTAAACGCTGACTTCTACTACATCCAGCACTTACATTGGACTGTCTCAGGTGATATAAAAAATCATCATTACTCCATCTATCAAATGAATCATGAAATCATGGAAATGAGTAAAGCAACTCTTTTTACTGGAGATTACTTCAGCTTGAACGTAGTTGATGATGACGATGCCCCTCTTTGTATTTGTATTGCTGCTGTTCTCGATTACTGGCTATATAATAAAAAAAAGAATAATGGGCGTAAACCAATTATGGGTCTGGGTACCTGTCAGTAGTTTGACACAACTAAAAAAATCAGCGATTTTTACTCGCTGATTTTTTTTTGCATATGATCATATACATGTCCGCTGATCATCATTTCTGCCACATCTTTAAATCCTTTACGGCTATATAATTTTTTCGCATTAGGATTTGCTTTATCTACACTCAATCCAATGATTTCTTTTCCATCTCGTTTAGCGATCTGCGGCAATGCATCTAGTAATTTCGAGCCAATACCTAAACCACGATATTTTTCATTTACTGAAATTGAATCAAGGTACCATTCATTCGGCAATGTTTCAGGATCAACAAAAATCCTAATTTCTTCATCTAAATTATGTTTACGCAAAACCTTCTTCAAAGGTTCATCGATCACTGGTTCATCTTCATTCGGATAACCAAAGGCGATTCCCGCGACTTGTCCCTCATGCTCATACACTAAGCCTCTTTGATACCCATACCGATACGTCGGATCAGCTGAAGCTTCAGCTAAAACAGATAAAATGGTTTCCTCAGGAACAATGTCCAATAATGGCAATTCCATGTCTTTCAAAATAACTAAGATCAACGGAGCAATAGCTTTTCCGTCTTCTTTTGTTGCAAAACGAATCATTGTTATTCCTCTCTTTCTATAAAGCAGTGTACCATTTATGAAAAATTAATGCATTACATTCTATTGCTTTCTAATTTCTTTTAAATAATTACTTGTTTATTTAGTTTCATCTTAACAAAAAAAGACACTTCGAAAAGTGTCTTTACGTTCTTATTGAATCGTAACCTTTACATTGTTTCTACGTCCCCAGTTGATACATTGATCGACTGTTGGGAAATGGACATCAATGATATGACCGTTGATTGCGCCACCAGTATCTCCAGCAACTGCAAAGCCATAACCTTCCACCTCAACAAATGATCCCAATGGAATCACACTTGGATCAACAGCAATTACATTACTATTTGAACGTAAGTCGATCCCAGTAGCCGTGATATAACCAGATCCAGCTTCTCTCCAAGAGTAAGCAGTTGACTGTACATAAAGTACATTGCCTCCTCCTGTATCGCCGCCTCCAGGGTTTGGATGTTCTTCCGATGGCTCAGATGGCGGTGTTACGACTGGCTGTTCTTCACTACTAGAGCTTGAACTGCTGCTTGAATCAGTGGAGCTTGAAGATTCGCTGCTCGTACTTGACGATGCTGCTTCATTAGCTTTTCTCTGTGCTTCTTGAGCTGCTGCTTGCTTTTGGGCTGCTGCTGCTTTTTTCTCATCAGAAATACGTTTTTCTTCTGTTTGCTTTTGACTGGCGATCAACTGTAAAGCTGATTCATTATCCGCTAATTGCTCTTTTAAAGAAGCGACTTGCGCATCCATTGAAGAAGCTTCTTCCTGTAATTTCGCTTCGTTGGTTTGTAGCTCTTCTTGCTTGCTCTTTACAGTTTCTTGAAGATCTTTCAATTTTTCTTTGTCTTTAGACAAACTCTCTATCTTATCTTGTTCAGCATTTTGTAAAGTAGTCATTGCAAATGCCTTATTGAAGAAATCTGAGATATTTTCGGCATCTAGCAATACTTGCCACGTCCGATGTTCCCCGCTCAATTGGATATCTTTCATACGATTTCCAACGACTTCTTTCCGGCGTTCAATGCTTTGCTCTGTTATTGTGATTTCTGCTTCAGAATTTTTGATTGTTTCTTCAGCTTTTGAAATATCTACTTTAAGTTTTTCAATTTCAGCGTATTTTTTATTAACATCATTTAAAGCTGTATTGATATCTTTGCTAAGGGATTCTCCCACTTGTTCAGTCTGTGCTTCTTTTTCGTTCAGATCATCTAATGATTCTGCCAAAGCGCCGACTGGAAATCCCACATTCATAACTAAGATAGCAGCTAAAAACGGCATCAATTTTTTTACTTTCACTGAATCCAACACCTTTCCTAACTAAATCCAACTCTATTCATTATACTAATCAATCACGCCTTTATTATTTCAATACTGTTACAATTTGTTACATTTTAACGAAAATGTCGTTTTCACTGTAATATAACTACTGTAAATCCGTACTAATCTATCCATAAAATATAGACTGAAACCCACTTCTATCTAGCTTTTAGCATTAAATGAAACACAACTCTCTACTGTTATATTTAAACTAGCATTATTTCTTATTTTTTCTATTCTTATTGATAATTTCTTTTACTTCAAATGGATTTTTAATATTTTTCAATGTTAAATTAGGGTAATTTTTAATCCAACGCTTTTGATTGAAGCCAATATGTGAAACTAGCTCGTTGATTGACGGTGTATTTTTCAACTCTTCGATCAAAGAAATGCGTTCATTTGACTTCGCTTTTTTTCGTTCAGTCAATTCTTCTGAAATAGATTCTTTCAGCTCAGAAAGATTTGAAGAAAACTCTGTTCTTTTTTCATTCAATTTAGCTGCCAATTCTTCTTTTCTTTCATCCACTGCTGTACTGAGTTGAGTAGTAACTTTTTTGAAAGCTTGCATGTTGATAAGTGTATAGATCAAATCACTAGTGATCATTATCAATAAAATGATCGGCAGTACCAAACCAAAGTGTTTAGCCAAAAAGCCTTCAAATAGTAGCACTTTCGGGTGAATCACTCGTACGATCAAAACACAGCCGATCCCCCAAAACAACGATACAGGCAAGGCTACACGACCATTTAGGTTCATTGGGACATCCTTATAGTCCCACCATGATGCATGGAAAAGCTTTTCCAATCCATAACTCGTTAGATACTCTAAAATGGTTACCAGAATGGTTGATAAGATGTATAAAAGCACGATATTTTGTTTGAATGGATCTAAAAAATACAGCACACCTAAAATACCAAAACCATAAATAGGGCAATACGGACCGATCAAAAATCCTCGATAAACAAATTTTCCTGCTTTTAATGAGCAATAAACTGTTTCCCATAACCAACCAATAAATGCGTAAATAAAAAATAGTAAAACGACTTTAATAAATTCATCCATAGATGTTCTCCTTCTAATAGTTAGTACTTTCACAATTATTGTAACAAATAAGTACCGATTAAGGCGAGCAACTTTATTTGCTTTCCAGATTGATATAGAATAGAAGAGAAAATCTTTGTTTAGAAATATGATAAGAAACACAGTAAAATTATGAGATATACTTATCAGTACGAGAAATACTACTTTTGCTGTGAAACACAGTTAATAAAAAGTGTTGATTATTCGTGTTATCCAGCTACATGAGCCATTCTCTCGAAAAAAAGACAAAAATAGAGTATGGCAAAAAACGCCGCATTCGATATTTCCTATTTTCTGAGAATCACAAAGAAAGTATTGAGTTGATGTTAAACAGTACAAGGTGTAGCGAAGCGGAATGTTGTTACTTATAACTTAAGGAGGAGTTCTATGTTAGGTTTACTTAGATTTGCTAAAAAATATCGAAAACAGGTCATCCTTGGGCCTTTTTTCAAATTTTTAGAAGCTTGTTTTGAACTGGTCTTGCCTTTGTTTATGGCTCGCTTGGTCGATCAGGGGATTCGAAATAATGATCAGGGTTATGTCTTGCAAATGGCCGGCTGGATGCTTTTGATGTCTATCATTGGTTTGATCTGTGTCATGATTTGTCAATATTATTCTTCGATCGCCTCGCAAGGCTTTGGCACAGAGTTGAGAAATGCGCTCATGAAAAAAATCAATCAGCTCTCTCACGCCGAACTGAATAGTTTCGGTACTGATACCTTGATTACACGCATGACTAACGATATCAATCAACTGCAGCTAGCATTAGCAATGTTGATACGTTTAGTTATTCGAGCTCCTTTTTTAAGTATCGGTTCTGTCATCATGGCTTTTTATATCAATGTTCAGATGGGGTTGATCTTTTTATTGATGCTCCCACTTTTTTGCATTATTCTTTATTTTATTATCAAAACAACTGTTCCATTATATAAGAAAGTTCAAGAAAAACTTGATTTATTAAATCGGCAAATCAGCCAAAACTTAAGCGGTGTTCGTGTAATTCGAGCTTTTTCTAGAAAGCAGACAGAAGAAAAACAGGTCAATAAAGTAACAGATGATCTTGCTTCCATCTATGTACGTGTTTCAAATATTTCCGCCTTATTGACGCCTGCGACCACTCTTGTTATGAATCTTGGCATATTAGCATTGCTTTATCTTGGCGGAATAAAGGTCGAGGTTGGCGGACTGCAACAAGGAGAAGTATTGGCTTTGATCAACTATATGAATCAGATGCTGCTGGCATTGATCGTTGTCTCAAATTTAGTCATTATCTTTACACGAGCTTCTGCTTCTGCTTCAAGAGTCAATGAAGTATTAGCGATCACACCCAGCATTCAAGAAAAAGTATCCAATGAATCTGACGGCCTTTCTTCACAAGGAATCGTCTTCGATCAGGTTTCATTCCGTTATCACCCTGATGCCGGCTTAGCTCTACAGAACATTAATCTGACGATCCCAAAAAATTCAATTTTGGGGATCACTGGACCAACAGGCGGCGGGAAAAGTACACTTACTCAACTGATTCCGCGATTCTATGATACAAGCGAAGGAAATGTCTATGTTGATGATCTAAATGTACGCGACTGGTCTATAGAAAAACTACGCAAAAAAATTGCTCTTACACCTCAAACAGCAGTCTTATTTACTGGAACGATCCGTGAAAATCTCCAGTGGGGCAAAGAAAATGCCACTGATGACGAATGTTGGCAAGCTCTTGCTACGGCTCAATGTAAAGATTTTGTTGAAAATTTAAGCGAGGGTTTAGACACCCTAGTCTATGAAGGCGGAAAGAATTTTTCTGGTGGACAAAAACAACGGCTGACGATTGCTCGGGCTTTGATTCGTAAACCAGATATTTTGATTCTAGATGACTCATTGAGTGCCTTAGATTACCAAACTGACCTAGATTTAAGAACTGCGTTAAAGAAAGACCTGCAAGAAACGACTTTGATCCTGATTTCTCAAAGAATCAGCTCTATTCAACAAGCAGATCAAATCCTAGTCTTAAATAGCGGTAAGCAAGTCGGATTAGGGACACACGAAGAGCTCCTGAATTCTTCTAAAGAATATCAAGAAATTGTCGCTTCACAAGAGGAGGAAAACGGCCATGATGACTAAAAAAAATTCAACTCGTTCTTTTAATCGTTTTCTCCCTTATTTACTAAACTATCCAAAAGAAATAACAGCTGCTACGATTTTAGGTATTTTAAGCGGACTAACGACTGTGTTGATGACTTATTATATGGGAAAATCGATCGACACTATGATAGGTTTAGGCAATGTGGATTTTCACAGATTGTTTTATTTACTTAGCTTGCTTGGCGGCATCTTGATCGTGACAGTCATCAGTCAATGGTTGATCCAGCGTTTAGGTAATCGCGTCGCTTATCTTTCTGTAGCTGAACTTAGAAAAGATGCCTTTGCTCATCTGAATCGCCTGCCGCTCAACTACTATGATCAAAATTCACATGGCAATATCGTCAGCCGTTTTACGAATGACATGGATAATATTTCTGTTGCTTGCTCAGCTGTTTTTAACCAGCTATTCTCAGGAATTTCCGTTGTGATCATTGCCTTCTTTTTCATGTTGAAGCTTAGTCTCCTACTCACGATCGTTGTCCTTGTGTCAACGCCGATCATTTTTCTTGTTAATTGGCTAGTCGCAACCTCTTCACAAAAAAACTTTGCTGAGCAACAAAAAATAGTCGGAGAAATATCCGGATTTGTTTCTGAAATGGTTGGAAATCAAAAAATCGTCAAAGCTTTTCAACAAGAAAACGTTTCTCAGCAACGCTTTGAACAGCTCAATCAACATTTATATGTTCGAGGACAAAAAGCACAGTTTTCTTCTTCGTTAACAAACCCGCTTTCACGTTTTGTCGATCATTTGACTTACTTATCGATCGGTCTTGTTGGTGGATTATTGCTTTTGAATGGCAACCATACTGTAACCGTCGGTGTGATTTCAAGTTTTACGATCTATTCTAGTCAATTTTCAAAACCTTTTATTGAATTATCTGGTATTACCACTCAAATTCAAACGGCTCTAGCTGGACTGGATCGAACGTTTGATATTATTAGCCAGCCCGAAGAAAAGCCAGATGGCGAACATGCTATTATTTTGACTAGTGCAGTAGGAAAAGTTGTTTTTGATCATGTTGATTTCTCCTATACTCCATCTAAACCACTGATCAAAAATTTTAATTTGGTCGCTAACCCAGGTGAAACGATTGCTATCGTAGGTAAAACCGGAGCAGGAAAGTCAACTCTAGTAAATCTGCTGATGCGTTTTTATGATGTAAATAGTGGATCGATTTTAATTGATGGACATCCAATCACACAAATAACGAGAGATAGTTTGCGGAAAAGTTTCGGTATGGTCTTGCAGGATACATGGCTATTTGACAGTACGATCCGTGATAATCTGACTTACGGCAATGCAGACGCAACTGATGAAGAAATCGAGGAAGCCATGAAAAAAGCGTACATCTTTGATTTTGTCACACGTTTGCCACAAGGATTGGATACACTGATCGGTGCAAGCGGCATCAAGATTTCAGAAGGTCAAAGACAATTGATGACAATTGCAAGAACGATGATCAGCAACCCGCCTATGTTGATTCTTGATGAAGCCACTAGTTCAGTCGATACTTTGACAGAGAAAAAGATCCAGGACGCATTTTTGCAAATGATGACTGGTCGTACGAGCTTTGTTATCGCTCATAGATTATCAACAATCAAAAATGCAGATAAAATTTTAGTCATGGATCAAGGAGCAGTCGTTGAGATCGGTAGTCACGACGAACTGATCGAAAAAGAAGATGGTTATTATCATGCATTATACGAAGCTCAATTTAAGAATCAATTGTAATGAATAAAAACCCTTGATCTTTTCTGGGATGTAGAAAAGATCAAGGGTTTTTTTATTTAAAATTTGCTAATGATTTATTCAAAAGTTGTTTATATGGTACTTTATTGCCTAAATAGTAAGTAGCAACTACTTGAATCGGGAAGAAAATAATGTTCTTCAAAATTCTAGGAATCCACCAGGCAATATTTGATAGATTCACCCCATACATCAGTCCCAGCCACAATGGTGTTAAAAATAGATGAATGAGCACTGTTACAAGCAAGGTTGCTGTAAAGACACGTTTCCAAGTCAGCTCCTTTTTATAATAGAAGAAACCGTAAATTGCTCCTGAAATAAACGCATTCAGTGTAAATCCAGGGAAATAAGGTCCCTTTGGAAACAGCATCATGCCAACTGTGTCAGCAACTGCACTGCCGATCCCTGTCCAAAATGGTCCAAACAAAATTCCCATCAATGATTCTGGAATAAATGTCAGACTGATCCGTAAAAATTGGGTCTCAAACGAAATAAACCGTGTGAAAACCACCATCAACGCGATCAATAAACTCATCAACGTAATGGTTCGTGCATCAATTCTTTTTTTCTTCAATACTAGCATCTCCTCTAAGAGCTGCTACACAAAATATGCAGCGAATGCGAAAACAAAACCGCGTATGATCAGAAAAGCCAGCTCGTGCTTCTTTTACCTCATACTTCGTCCGAAAGGCAACATCCCATCCTTTCAGCACTTGACGCTTTATTTCCTACTCTGTTTTTATTAGGCCGAAGCCTACTTGAAATATAGCATATTCCTTACATTACTGCAATCAATTTTGACTAAAAAGAAAGCGGTTTATTATCTGTTTCATGAACAACATTTCTAAAGTCAGCAAAACCGGCTTGAAGTCCTCTTAACAAAATCTCTGCCGTACCGATATTTGTTGCTAAAGGAATCTCATACACATCACTTAATCTGATCAACGCTGTCACATCTGGTTCGTGCGGCTGAGCAGCCAAAGGATCTCTAAGAAAAATAACCATATCGAGCTTGTCCTCTGAAATCATTGCACCGATTTGCTGATCACCGCCTAGAGGACCAGACTTGAATCGATGAACAGGCAGCCCTGTTGCTTCTGAGATTTTCAAACCCGTAGTTCCTGTAGCAAATAATTCATGTTCTTTCAATATAGGCTGATACGCCAAGGTCAATTTGACCATCAAATCTTTTTTACGGTCATGAGCAATCAATGCTATTTTCATTTTTATCCCCCGATTCTCTTCTTTTTACTATTATAACAAAGTCTTTTAATAAAAAGTTAGAGGAATGATCACACGTTTTGTCATAATGACGAAAAAAAGCTTTTTTTCTTGTGCAACCTTCCGTTGAGCATGTACAGCGCTTTCATTTATACTACATTTATACTAAAAGAGAAAAGAGTGACGACGATGGTGGAAATGGCGTTAAAAAATGTCTATAAAAAATATGATAATGCAGAGAATTATTCTGTAACAGATTTTAACTTAGAGATAGCAGACCGTGAATTTATCGTTTTTGTTGGCCCATCCGGCTGTGGAAAATCAACAACCTTGCGTATGATCGCCGGTTTAGAAGATATCACAGAGGGCGAGCTTTCGATCGGAGATAGAGTCGTGAATGATGTTGCACCAAAAGACCGTGACATCGCTATGGTTTTCCAAAACTATGCACTATACCCTCATATGACTGTTTTTGACAATATGGCTTTCGGATTGAAGCTTCGTAAATATGACAAAGCAGAAATCAAAACACGGGTAGAAAATGCTGCCGAAATATTAGGTCTGACAGAATACTTAAAACGCAAACCCGCTGCCTTATCTGGTGGACAACGTCAACGTGTGGCATTAGGTCGTGCCATTGTACGTGATGCAAAAGTCTTCTTGATGGATGAACCTTTATCCAACTTGGATGCAAAACTGCGTGTTGCCATGCGTGCTGAGATTGCTAAACTACACCGCCGTCTGGAAACAACGACGATTTATGTTACACATGACCAAACAGAGGCAATGACGATGGCAGACCGAATCGTTATCATGAAAGATGGTTTTATTCAACAAATCGGAACGCCAAAAGAAGTTTATAATACACCTAGCAACATGTTTGTTGCTGGCTTCATCGGTTCACCTGCAATGAATTTCTTTAAAGTTATATTGAACAATGGCGTGATCCGAGATGGCCATGGACTTGAATTAAAGATTCCAGAAGGAAAAAACAAATTACTCGTTGAAAAAGGCTATGAAGGAAAAGAAGTCATTTTCGGTATTCGACCTGAAGATATCCACAGTGAACAAGTTGCTTTAGACACAATGACTGATGCAGTCGTTCGTTCCGAAGTCGTAGTTTCTGAACTTCTAGGTGCTGAAACAATGCTTTATACTAGACTGGGCGATACAGAATTTATTTCTAAAGTTGATGCGCGTGATTTTCACAAACCAGAAGAAATGGTTGATTTAGCATTCAATATCAGTAAAGCACATTTCTTCGATCCTGAATCAGAACAAGTCATTAAGTTACCTTGATTTTGTGATCGTTAAAATAAAAGGATGAGGTAAAACTATTTTCTAGTTTTACCTCATCCTCTTATTTTTGTCTCCTCAACGCACTTGTACTTCTACTTCTTGGGGAAGAATTTGTTGTTTTTCTTTCTCCATTTTTCTAGCCTGACTAAAAATTGGAAGATCAAATTGTTTGCTTAAAGCATTCGCTACAAAATAAGCAATGTTGTAATCGATCAAGCTATGGATCAACCCGCCCAAACCCATCAATAAAAAGATGGAATACATGTACCCTTGTGTATAGTAGGTTTCCGGCATATTGCCCATCGTATAAAAAACACTTACTACAGCTAATTCCGCTGCAGAATGTATTAAGCCGATCACTAAGTTGAATAATTGAAAACGTCCATTAAAGAAAACAACCTTATGCTTTGATAAAACGATCGTTGGATGCTTCTGTAGATATAACGCACCTACTGTTGCAAATAACAAATGCGAAAGTGCCCGTAAAGCAATGATCGGCGTCGCAGAAAGGAAAAATCCAAAGCCTGTCCCCAAACTAACTGCGATTGCTACACCAGGTGAAAAAAACATTGCTAAGAAAAGCGGGACATGACTTGCTAAGGTAAATGAAGCGGGACCAATCGTGATTCTTGGCATAACCATCGGGATAATGATACCCATTGCCACTAATAATGCTGCGATCGTTAACTGTCTAACTGATTTTTTTTTCATTGTTCTAAGCTCCTTAAAGGTGTCTTGACACATAGAATGAGTTTATTTTACGTGAAAAACCCCAAGGTGTCAAGACACATATGCTGAACAAAAAAACATTCATGATTTCATTAGATCGATCATGAATGTTTTTTAAAGTTTATGCACTTGATTATTTTTTCTTATTTTAGAAAAGCCCTACAATTTTCCCATCAGAATCAACATCGATTTTCTCATAAGCTGGTTTTTTCGGCAAGCCTGGCATAGTCATGATAGTTCCCGTATAGGCAACGATAAATCCAGCTCCTGCGGATATTTTGATATTACTGATAGTAACAGTAAAGTCTGTCGGCCGTCCTAATTTCGTTTGATCATCAGACAGCGAATATTGGGTTTTTGCCATACAAATCGGTAAATGACCGAATCCCAGTTTTTCTAATTTCGCAATTTCACGTTCGGCAAGTGGTTCATACTGCACACCTTTACCACCGTAAACTTTCTCTACGATCGCACTGATTTTCTCTTTGATCGAATACTCATCTGGATAGGTAAAAGAAAAATGATTTTCTTGGTCTGCTAAACGAACAACTTCGCGAGCTAGCTCTTCACCGCCTGCACCACCATTAGCCCAAACATCAGAAAGAACTACGTTTACCTCTCGTTTTTTACATTCTGCTTCAACTAAAGCTAATTCAGCATCTGTATCCGTCGGAAACTTATTGATCGCAACTACTGTTGGTAAGCCAAAAACAGTGGTTGTATTTTCGATATGCTTAAGTAAATTCGGCAAACCTTTTTCCAACGCATCGATGTCTTCTGTTCCCAGTTGATCTTTTGGCACGCCACCATGCATTTTCAATGCGCGAACTGTTGCGACTACAACGACTGCTGAAGGACGAATTCCTGATTTACGGCACTTGATGTCAATGAACTTTTCCGCACCTAGATCTGCACCGAATCCTCCTTCTGTCACAACATAATCTGCCAATTTTCTAGCCGTATTTGTTGCGATCACGCTATTACAGCCATGAGCAATATTAGCAAACGGACCGCCGTGGATCAACGCTGGATTGTTTTCTAACGTCTGAACCAAATTCGGTTTGATGGCATCTTTCAGTAAAGCGGTCATTGCTCCTTGTGCATTCAATTCCCTTACGGTGACTGGTTGATTATCATACGTATAACCAATGATAATATTTGCAAGATTTGTTTTTAGATCTTCAATATCATTCGATAAACATAGTACCGCCATGATTTCTGAAGCAACCGTGATCTCAAAACCATCTTCTCTAGGAACCCCATTCACACGTGCACCCAGCCCGTCAACAATATGTCTCAATTGACGATCATTCATATCTACTGCTCTTTTCCAAGTGATTCTGCGGTTGTCTATGCCCAGCTCATTGCCTTGGAAAATATGATTATCGATGATTGCCGCCAGTAAGTTATTTGCCGCGCCGATCGCATGGAAATCACCTGTAAAATGTAGATTGATGTCTTCCATAGGGATCACCTGAGCATAGCCGCCACCTGCAGCACCACCTTTGATCCCAAAAACAGGACCTAAAGAAGGTTCTCTCAGTGCAATGATCGTCTCTTTGCCAATTCGATTCAACGCATCTCCTAAGCCAACGACAGTCGTTGTTTTTCCTTCGCCTGCTGGTGTTGGTGTGATTGCTGTAACTAAGATGACTTTTCCTTCTTTATTTTGGGAGATCTGATCAACATCGATCTTTGCCTTGTATTTTCCATATAATTCAAACTGATTTTCATTTAATCCAATCTTTTCAGCGATTTCTGTCACTGGTCGCATCGTTGCTTCTTGTGCGATTTCGATATCTGTTTTGACCATTTTGACCCTCCATTTTTTGATTTGATTTCGTCTATTTTTTCAACCAGCTCACTGCTGTATCAAAATAAACTTTTGCTCCTTCTTTTAAAATCGACTCATCAAAAACGATGGCAGGATTATGCAAATTGATATTTTCTTCTGATGCGACTAAAAGAACCGTTGCTGTTGGAATCAATTGACTGATTTCGCCAAAATCCTCGCTTCCCATCAATGGTGTTGAGATAGGAATATCTACGATTCGTTCTGCGCCAAACGTTTCTGTCAGTGAGTCTTTGGTAAAGGCTGAAAGTTCAGGATCATTGATATTGGTAGTACATCCATTCGTAAAGACGACCTCTGCTTCTGCACGAAATGCTTTGGCAATATTTTCTGCGATCGCTATCATTCGTTCTTTGACCTGCACACGTACATCTTCTTTCAATGTTCTTAATGTGCCCTTCATCACAGTCGTTTCAGGAATGATATTTGAAGCTCCTGGTGTTCCTCCTGTAAATTCACCGATCGTCAATACAAATCGTTCTTCTGAACCGATCTCTCTTGCAGAAAGCTCCTGTAAAGCAGTATAGATATGCACAGCTACATTGATTGGATCGATCGATGTTTCCGGTTGAGAACCATGACCGCCCCGTCCTTTGATATTGATCTCAAACCAGTCAGCACTTGCCATGAAGGTTCCCCCTGGCGTCGGCATGATTTGTCCGACTTTTAGCGTGCTGAAAGGAAAGACATGCATCATCATTCCTGCATCCACTTTAGGGTTTTCTAACACACCACTTTCGATACAAACTTTTGATCCTGAAAGAATCTCTTCTCCAGGCTGGAACAATAGTTTTACTTGCCCTTCAAGCTCATCTTCAAACTCTTTCAGGATTTTTGCAGCACCTAAGAGCATCGTTGTGTGCATATCATGCCCACAAGCATGCATATAGCCATTTTCAGATTTAAAAGACAAATCAGTCAATTCCTTAATTGGCAAAGCATCCATATCTCCACGTAGTAAAAATGTTTTTCCCGGCTTTTTCCCAGCAACAACCGTAATTCCTGATTCCCCGCACGATTGGGGATCATATCCATACTCTGTCAATTTTTCTTTCACGAACGCAACGGTTTTAGGTAATTCCAGCCCAATCTCTGGGTTTTGATGCAAATGTCTTCTGATTTCGACCAGTTCTTCTTGTAATCCATCAGCAAATAATGTTTGTTTTTCTGTTAGCATTTATTTTTCTCCTTTTCTTTTGATCCGATGTGACTTTAACTGATATACATAGATCAATCGAGCGACGCATTGATCTTATCGTAAACAACCAAAAACAACAGATAAAACGTTAAACCTATCATACCAAACCGCTGCGTCATTTTTCCAGTCTATTTTTTAGGCATGGTGTGGATACTGTGCCCTGTTAAAAGCTCATAAGCTTCACCAACGCCTTCATTGTACGTTGGATGAGGATGAATGATCGTCGTCACTTGATCGATTGTCAAGCCAATTGCGATAGCTGTCGCAAACTCACTGATCATATCTGTCGCACGCTCACACATTAGATGAGCACCGATGATTTTATCACTTTGGGCTTCTGCGATGACTTTGATAAAACCTAAAGAAGAACCTGCAATGATCGTTTTTCCGTTGCCGGCCATCGGATATTTACCGAGTTTGATCGAAATTCCCTGTTCTTTTGCCTGTGCCTCTGTTATTCCGACTGAAGCGATCTCTGGCGTCGTATACACACAAGATGGAACTAAGTCCAAATCATAGACACCTGCCTTTTGATTCATTGCCATCACAGCATTCACTCCTTGAGCAGAAGCTAGATGTGCTAATTGCATACCGCGGCTGGCAACATCACCGATCGCATAAATGCCTTTAACAGATGTTTCAAAGGTTTCATTGACCCAAATCGCCTGTTTATCAAGCTCAACAGCAAAACCTTCGGCAAACAGTCCATCAAATGCAGCTTTACGACCTGTTGCGATCAGTACGGCGTCCCCTTCTGCACTCATTTCTTTGCCTTTTGAAGTGAATGTACAGGTCAACAGCTCATCTTTAGTGATCGATGCAACACTAGATTTAGTAAAGATCTTGATTCCTTGCTTTTTCAGGATCAATGCTAATTTCTTAGAAATCTCACTATCAAAATTTGGTAAAAGCGTGTCAGCAGCCTCAATGATCGTCACATCACAGCCTAGATCATTAAAAATCGAAGCAAACTCGACACCGATCACACCTCCACCGATAATGACCAACTGCTTATATTGATTTGACTGAGCCAAAAGTTCATTACTCGTTAAAACACCAGGTAATTCACTTCCAGGTATGGGCGGAATCGCTGGTTTTGAGCCAGTTGCAATCAGGATCTTATCTGTTTCATAAGTTTCTCCTGAAACTCTGACTTTACCTTTTGCAATGATTTCGCCGCGTCCCATGATCAAGTCCACTTTGTTTGCCTTGACTAGTGCTTCAACTCCTTGAACCAATTGATCGACTACTTGCTCTTTTTTTTGATAGATACTATCCATGTCAAGAACGATATTGTCGATGTGAATGCCGATTTCCTCTGACTGCTTGATCGTTCTAACTGTCTCAGCAGAATGCAGCAAAGATTTCGTCGGGATACAGCCTCGATTCAAGCATGTCCCGCCAACTCTTTGCTCTTCAACAAGTGCTACTTTCATGTCCAACTGAGCAGCCTTGATTGCTGCTACATAGCCTCCAGGTCCTGCTCCAACAACAATTAAATCATACCTCACCCTTTTCACTCCCTTCCTTATTCTTTAGAAAAATCATAACGAACGATTGGATGCCGCGCCGCTCTCACTTCATCTACACGATGAATTTGAGCATGGAGCGGATAATTATGGAAGTCCTCTGGATTTTCATGCGCCGCTTCATACAATTTGCGGTAAACAGAGATGGCGTCATCGATCCGTTCTTTTGATTCTGTTTCAGGCGGCTCTACCATCAATGCTTCTGGTACCGTCAATGGGAAATACATGGTCGGCGGATACATTTTATGATCCAATATTCCTTTAGCAACATCTAAAGCTGTAACACCCGTTTCTTTTTTCAATCGATCTAAACTGATCACAAACTCATGCATACATGTATCGCCATATGGTACTTCAAATATATCTTTCAATTCATGAAGCATGTAATTTGCATTTAAAACTGCTCCTTTAGATGCTGAGGAGATCCCTTCAGAGCCTAAGAATAAAATGTAAGTCAACGCACGTAAAAAGACAGAAAATTGACCATAAAAGCCTTTGACTTGTCCAATAGAATCTGCCGGTTCAGTAAAGACGATTTGTTCTCCTTGTTGAACTGGAAAAAAATTGGGTAAAAATGATTTCAAAATATCTTTACAGCCTACCGCACCAGAGCCTGGTCCGCCACCGCCATGCGGTGTTGAGAATGTTTTATGCAAGTTTAAATGAATGATATCAAAGCCCATATCGCCTGGTCTGGCAACGCCCATGATCGCATTTAAATTTGCGCCGTCATAGTAATTTAAGCCGCCAGCATCATGAACGATTTTCGTGATTTCTAAAATATTTTTATCAAAAATACCAGCAGTATTCGGATTCGTCAGCATCAATCCAGCCGTATCTTCACCGACCGCTTCTTTCAATGCCTCTATATCCACACATCCATATTCATCCGACGGAATATTGACTGTGATCATACCAGTCATTGCCACACTAGCAGGATTTGTACCATGAGCAGAGTCAGGAACGATGATTTTATTTCGTTGGGGCTGGCCATTTTTTTCATGGTAAGCTTTGATCATCAACAAGCTGGTAAATTCTCCGTGAGCTCCTGCAGCTGGTTGGAAAGTGATCGCATTCATCCCTGTGATTTCTTTCAATAGTCTTTCTGTCATAGTGAATACTTCTAAAGAGCCTTGCACAGTTCGTTCCGGCTGTAGCGGGTGGATATTGGAGAAAGCTGGGAATGCCGCCATTTCATCGTTGATTTTTGGATTGTATTTCATCGTACAAGAACCTAGCGGATAAAATCCATCGTTGATCCCAAAAGTCGCATTCGCCAGCTCAGTATAGTGACGGCTGATTTCAGGCTGCGGCAAAGATGGTAAATGTAATTCTTTTTCTCTTTTCATCGTTTCTGGCAATTCAACAACAGGCACATCACAAGAGGAAATCATTTCGTTATAATAGCCTTCAACACTTCGTTCAAAAATCAATTTCATGACTGGCATGCCTCCTTCACTAGCGCTACTACTTCATCCATCTGCTCTTTTGTATTCATTTCTGTCACACACCATAGCAACCCTTTTTCAGTAGGATAGCCACCCAAAATATCATGTTCTTCTAATTTAGCAAGAACGAGGTCTTCTGAAACCGGTAATGTAGTGACAAACTCATGGAAAAATGGCGCATCATTTGCCAGCTGAACGCCTGCTATTTTACTTAATCGATCTGCTAAATAATGTGCTTTACTGTAACATTGTGTAGCAACTTCCTGAATGCCCTTGGCACCCATCGTGCTCATATAGGCTGCATTCGTCAATGCGCACAAGGCTTGGTTGGAACAAATATTAGAAGCTGCTTTTTCTCTGCGGATATGCTGTTCTCTCGCCTGTAAAGTCAAAACAAAGGCGCGATCTCCAGCTTCATCTACTGTTTCACCCGCGATTCGACCAGGAAGTTTTCTGATCATTTTTTCTTTCGTCGCAATAAATCCGATATAAGGTCCGCCAAAAGCTAGCGGCAAGCCAAATGGCTGTGAGTCGCCTACGGCAATATCTGCATTGACTTCTCCAGCTGATTTTAAAACTGTACTGGCAACAGGATTTACATTCATGATGAATTTTGCTTTTGCTTCATGAACTAACCCTTCGATTTCTTCCACTGCTTCGATACCACCGTAATAATTCGGCTGTTGAACGATAAAACAGGCTGTTGTTTCATCTAAGGCTTCTTTTAAAGCGGCTAAATCTGTTAATCCATCCTTCTCAGGGATCATCACAAACTCGATATCCCTAGAGCTAAAATAAGTGATCGCTGTTTGCACAGTCATCGGATTGGTCGTCTCGGAGATCAAGACCTTCAGTCTTTTTTTCTCTAAGCACATATTGATCCCTTCTGCCGTCGCTGTTGCACCGTCATAAACTGAAGCATTTGTTGCATCCATCCCTGTGATCTCACAAATCATTGTTTGGTATTCAAAAATGGATTGCAGCAACCCCTGACTGATTTCCGGCTGATAGGGTGTATAAGATGTGACAAACTCTTCTTTAGCTGCGATTTGTTTGACGATAGCAGGGATATAATGGTTATAAGCGCCTGCTCCACGAAAGACTTTAGAGAATACTTTATTTTTCCGTCCCATATTCTCTATGATACTGCGTACTTCAAATTCTGATTTCCCAGCAGGAATATCAAGTTTTTCTACCAGCATTTCCTTTGGGATCGATTGGTACAGTTCGTTCATCGAGTTGAGCCCGATTTTTTCCAGCATGTCTTTTTGCTGTTGCTCTGTTGATCCAAGATAATTTCCCATGAATTAAGCCTCCTCAGATTCTTCGCAGAATTTCTTATACTCCTCAGCTGTTAATAAATCTTCGACTTCCTTGATTTCTTCGACTTCGATCAGCCAAGAATCTAATGGCGCTGAATTGATCAATTCAGGGCTATCTAAAAGTTCTTCGTTCACAGCAGACACAGTACCTGTCAATGGAGAATATGCTTCTGAAACAGCTTTAACTGACTCGATATCAGCAAATGATTCTTCTTTAGTGACTTCGTCTCCTTCATCTGGAAGATCGATAAAGACGATGTCTCCTAATTGATCCTGTGCATAATCAGATAAACCGATTTTTACTTTGTCTCCTTCAAAAAGGACCCATTCATGTGATTTCGAAAACTTCAATTCTTCTACTTTTGCCATTCTAACCGTCTCCTCTAGTCAAATTATTTTTTTACAAATGGAATCTCTACAACTTCAGCGGCAATTTTCTTGCCTCGTACGTCAACTTCGATCGATGAACCGATTTCTACAAGACCTTTATCCACAAGCGCCATGGCACAAGCTTTATTCACATAAGGACACATCGTTCCTGAGGTAGTTGTGCCGATTTCCTGTCCATTGAAATACACAGGTGCTCCTTCACGCACGATTCCCCGTTCAGTCAATATTAAACCGATGCGAGTGATGCTTGGTTCACCTTTTTCCTCTAAAGCTTTTTTTCCGATGAACGCTTCTTTTTTCATCTTCACCGCAAAGCTTAGATCTGTTTCAAATGGAGTGATTTCATCATTCATTTCATGTCCATATAGCGGCATCCCTGCTTCTAAACGCAAGGTATCACGTGCACCTAGACCACAAGGAACAAGTCCGAATTTTTCGCCTGTTTCCAATAATAGCTCCCATAGTTTAACTCCATCTTCAGCAGAACAATATAATTCATAGCCGAATTCTCCTGTGTAGCCCGTTCTGGACAATAGGCAAGTGATTCCGCCCACATTAGCATGTTCAACAAAACTATAATATTTTTTTGGAATATCCTTTTCAGCAGTCAGCTTTTCAATGATTTCTTTTGAATTAGGACCCTGTAAAGCGATTTGAACGAATGAATCCGACTGATCTGAAAAGTCAACTTCACCAAACAAATGCTGCTTCATCCAAGCAACATCTTTTTCTCTATTCGCTGCATTGACTACAAGTAGATATTTATCCTCACTGCATTTATATACCAAAAGGTCATCGATGACTCCGCCATTTTCGTTACACATCAAGGTATAGCGGACCCGACCTATTTCTAAATTAGTAAAATCATTGGTTAAAACATATTGCAAATTCGCTAAAGCATCTTTTCCTTCATACACGACTTCTCCCATATGGGAAACATCAAATAGACCAACTTGGTTACGAACCGCCAAGTGCTCTTTGATCACGCCTGTTTTTGCATATTGTACAGGTAACATGTAGCCTGCGAAAGAAACCATCTTTCCGCCAGCTTTTACATGCGCATCATATAAGGGTGTTTTTAGATCCATCTTCATACTCCTTTACTTTTTATTTTTTCCATCTGTTTTTCACACTGATTTTATTGACACCTCCATGCTGAAATAAGTATATAAAAACAGAGGAACAGGCACCTTAAAAAAGTGCCTGTTCCTCTGTACAAAACCTGAGAGATTCGTCTTCTCATCGAAGAGTTGCTCCTTCGGTGCCTATGCTTTCCAGAGTGATGTCCAATTACGGTCCGTTTACCTGAGATCTTCATAATAAAGGGTGCCCCAATTATTATTTATTCCTTCGGTGCTGTCAGTCAGTCTCTCCCGTAATTTTCTTCCATCAAATCTATTTTAACTTCTATGTTTTTAACGTTGAGATAAATAAACGAACGCCTATACTTAAAATTTACCATAGATCCATTTTTTATCCCAATCATTCTCCTTTTAGCTTAAAACTTTTTTGCCATTGTCTGATACGCAGGTTTCATATTCAAAGTAAAATATTGCGGAATCGTTGCCTTCTCTAAATGTTCGTCTAAAGATAATGTTTGAATCATACGATTTTCATACAAATGAATATACATAACTTTTTTCTCGCAATCATAAGCGCTTGTATACTGTGTATACTGAACGTCTTTCTCCGAAGTCACTTTCACCACTCCTTTTGGAATATCAAAGCTGTTCAAAAGATGAAAGATTTGTTCGATCACCAGATCATCGCTTACTGGTGCTGTAAAATGCTTTAAATACGCTGCTCGGATAAAACGTGATTGCGGGGTATAATCTCCTGGCAAGCCACGCATGCCGGAACCTTTACCGTTAGAAAAAATGTGCAGATCTCCCATTTGAATATCACTTGCTATCTGATCACTAAGTCCAACATAGTTTTGAAGATTGATTAAATGCCAGTCAAATTTAGGGCTATTTGTAAATACCCCAACTGGATTGTCATACACTTCATAACCACCTTCGACGGAAGGTTCAACAACAACAGATGCACCCGTTCCATCTTGGAATACATAATGTTGAGGAATACCCAACTGATTGTCCACGATCGCGATTGCCGTATCTTGATTCACCCGCTCTTTGATTTCCTGAACAGAGGCATAATTCGTCAACGCATATGTCACAAATTCCGCGCCGGCTAGAGGAAGCTTGCCAGCTGAACGGATCTTTTCTTCTTCAATATAACGATTATAATTGCCAAAATAAAAGGAACCGCCCATCAATCCTTTTTCGTTCACCCCATCTATCAACAACGGATTTTCAGCAAGTGCTACACCCATTGCAGCATAACGGATCCTAAAACGATCAAGTGATACTTTTATTTCACAATCTTTGGGAATAATCGCTCCTTCATAATCCAACAAAAGATTGAATTCCTGCGTACGTCCCCAATAATGATTTCCTTCTTTTGATTCTACTGAAATTCCTGTACACATACCTTCACATCCTTTTATTTTTTCAAACTTACACTTTTCGTTGAACCATCAATGTGATGATTCCTGATACAACAAACGATACTGCAATAAAAATAAATGAACTAAAGAAATTGCCTTGAGACAATTGAATCAGAGCACCAATGATCGTTGGCGCAACGAATCCTCCTGAGACGCCTACTGCATTGATCGTTGCATATTTTGCAGATACTTCTTCCGACGGGAAAATCTTTAGGGGAATACTCATCAATGTCGCAAATGCCAAGCTGGCTGCTGCTACTGCCAAAGCCAAAAATAGCATACTTGCTATAAAGCTGCTAACAAGCGAAACAAAAATAGAAAAGACTCCACCGCTTATTGTAGCAACTAAAATCACATATTTTTCTTTTCCCATAAAGTACTTATTGACCATTACACCGCCTGCCATCGCCGCAACCATTGTGAATAATCCAATAACTGCTGACACGTAAGCTGTTTGAGTCAAAGCAAGTCCATGCGCTTCTACTAAATAAGTCGCCATCCAACCGTTTAATCCATAGACAGCTGCATTGATGAAAAAAGCCGCAAAAATCATGACCCATACATTTCGGTCCTTCAATACTTCTTTAAAAGAAATCGATTGTCTATTCTGCAGCTGCTCTTTGACTCCGCCAAATTCTTTTGGAATCACAAAATACATCATGACCGCAATCAGCATCACTGCTACACCTAATAAGTAATAGGTTTTATGCCAGCCGACCATTACCAATAGCGGTGCGATCAGCAACGGCCCAATGATCGAAGCAAAACCTGATGAAGCAATCATTGTCGATTGCGCTGGCCCACGTTTTTCTAAAGGTAGTTCTTGTGAAATAAATGTACTTACGGAAGATGGGTACCCAGAATGAGCGACCGCTCCAGTCATAAATCGAACCATAATTAGATATAATAATGAAAAACCAAAGCCGAATAAACAAAGAAAAATACCTACTAAAAATACAGAAGTGATCATCATTTTTCTAGTACCGATTTTATTCGATAGATACCCAAATGGAATTTGAAAAATCGTGTATCCTAGAAAGAAAGCACTTAAGATCAACCCTTTTTGCTGCGGATCAAAGCCTAAATCCGTTGCAATCGTTACCAGCGACATACCAATCGTCATCTTATCCACATAGATACAACTATAGCCTAAAAAAATAGCTGTAAGCATCCAAACAACATTTCTCGGTTCCTTTTTATCCACAAAATTCCTCCTCACTCAAAGAAAGCGCTTTCTTATATTATGCTCGTTATTTGTGAAATGTCAATAACTCAAAGCGAATTATTTTGCACAAAGTCACAATTAAATGGTTTTTATAACGCCCTTTATTGTTCAAAAAAGAGAGCCAAAAATAAAACGGAATTGCTTTATTTTTGATTCTCTTTAGTTCTCGTCTAGAGTGACCGATTTTTTTCTAACTGATTACTTAAGCGAGCAAATTCCTCTAAAGAAAGGGTTTCACCGCGACGTGACGGATCGATTTCTGCTTCAGTCAAACTTTTTGTCAGCCATTCTTTTGTCGTTTCATCTTTGCCGTACGAATGCGTCAAATTGTTCCATAATGTTTTACGACGTAGTTGGAATGACGCTTTGGTCAATTTAAAGAATTCTTTTTCGTTCGTGACATCTACAGCTGGTTTGTCACGTTTCGTTAATTTGATGATCGCTGAATCAACATTCGGCTGTGGGATAAAGACTGTTTTAGGTACAATAAACGCAATACTTGCTTCCATAAAATACTGCACAGCGATCGATAGAGAGCCATACGCCTTCGTACTAGGCTTAGCTGAAATTCGATCAGCTACCTCTTTTTGCATCATGACGATCATCTCGCTAACCTCTAAATCAGATTCTAAAAAATGCATCATGATAGGTGTTGTAATGTAATAGGGCAGATTCGCTACGACTTTGATCGGCAGCTCTTCTTTAAACACGTCTTTTGTCGTTGTGATCAAATCTGCCTTGAGCACATCTTTGTGAACAACAGTTACATTGCTATAAGGACTAAGTGTATCTTCTAATACAGGAATCAGGCGATCATCGATTTCAAAAGCTAAAACCTGAGCGGCGTTTTTTGCCAGTTGTTCTGTCAAAGCGCCAATTCCAGGGCCAACTTCTATTACATTTGTCTGTGTATCGATGCCAGCAGTTTCAACGATTTTACGTAAGATATTCGGTTCTGTTAAAAAATTTTGCCCTAAACTTTTTTTAAATGAAAAGCCGTGCTGCTTCAAAATTTCTTTCGTTCTTGAAGGAGTGGCGATTTCTTTATATTCTGTCACATTGATTCCTCCGATTTTTCACTTGCTGCTTTTATGATAGCATTCATGGCATCAGTAAGCTCTTTTTCTGTGATTCGAAACATTTTGAGCCGTTTCGTTAGCTGTTTGCTATTCGTATAACCGATTCGTAGAGCATCCCCTAATTTTTCTCTACGTTCTTTTGCATGAGCTCCCGCTATTAAACCATATTCTATCAACATTTGTCGAGGGATCTCCTGATAATCATCTTCTTCATGAACAGGTGTCACGATCTTTTCTAAAGCTTCTACTATTGCTTCATCACTAGCATGTTCCACACCTAAACTTGACCTGCGTTTTTTAGGTGCCGCCAAGCGTCTGGATAAGAAAGCATGTTTGGCATCTGGTACAACTTCCATGATCGTTTTACGTATTTTTTCTCCTGAATAATCTGGATCTGTAAAAATGATCACACCTCTGGTTTCTTGTGCATGCTCGATTTGCTCCAAAATCTCTTCATTGATTGCTGAACCGATCGTTTCGATCGTATCTGCATCAACGACCTCCTGAATCCGTCTTGTGTCGTCTTTTCCTTCGACCACTATGATTTCTTCGATCCTGAGTTTTTCTGTCATTAGACTAACCTAAACAAGCGATGGGCATTATCGGTCGTATTTTTAGCAATTTCATCAAAAGACAACTCACGCAGTTCAGCTATTTTTTCGACGACAAAACGCGTATAACCTGGTTCATTTCTCTTGCCTCTATAAGGTACAGGTGCTAGATAAGGGGCATCAGTTTCGACTAATAAACGCTCAAGTGGAACCTCTTTTGCTACTTCTTGAACCTCTAAGGCTTTTTTGAACGTCACCACGCCGCTTAGTGAGATATGCATGCCCATATCTAAAAATTTCTTCATCCATTCAGGATCGCCGCTAAAACTATGCATGATTCCGCCGATATCGCGGATATCTTCTTCTTTCAAAATTTTATAGGTATCTTCCATTGCATCTCTTGTATGAATACTGATCGGCAAATTCATTTCTTTAGCTATCGCAATTTGACGTCTAAATACTCGATCCTGAACCTCTTTAGGATCTTCCATCCAATAATAATCCAAGCCGATTTCTCCAAGTGCCACTACTTTAGGTGTGGTCAATCGTTCTTGTAGTAGTCTTTCAATTTCCGGCGTATAGCTCCCCGCTTCAGTCGGATGCCAGCCGATGATACTTTGAATCTCTGGATATGTTTGACTTAGTTCTAGCGATTTCTTGATCGTTGCTGTATCAAAACCAACAACTGCCATCTCAGTAACTCCAAGTTCCTTGGCACGGGCAATCGTTTCAGGAATATCTTCATTAAATTGTTCTGCATTTAAATGGGTATGTGAATCAAATATCAAATAAATTCCTCCTCTGTCTTCTATACTTTATCATACTTTTTACAAAAGCTGAACGGACAGTATTTATTCTTTTCTAATTTTTATTATTGATTTGTTTCTCTAAATAGATTATACTATTCGGTTACACCATTTGATGTCAGGGGGAGTCGTTATGTCCAACGAAAAAACACAAGAAAACCAGCAGCTTCAGTCGATCTATACTGAATTACTGCAAGCAGAAAAAACGTATCAAAAAGCCATCCAAGAAGTCAACGCTGATGGGAAAAGTATCTTAGAACAATTTGGTGGTGATACGAAGCTAAATTTCGACAGCTATCTTGATAACCTTGATACCTTCTCCATGTTGGAAATGAAAAACAGAGAAATCGACCAACTCAATATCAAGAATGAAACGACCGCTAAGCAACTAGAAAAAGTCGAACGTTTACTCAAAGTGCCTTATTTTGGGAAAATCGATGTTACTTTTTTAGATGCTAGTGATGATCAGGACACCTTTTACATCGGGATGAATGATTTCACTAATTTAGAGGGCGAAACTCGTATTTATGATTGGCGTTCGCCGATTGCTTCACTTTTTTATAAGAACATTTTAGGAAAAAGCAGCTATACTGCTAATGGATCAGAAATCCCAGTTCATTTAAATCTGAAAAGGCAATTTATCATTGATAAAGATCAGCTGATCAACTTTTTTGATACAACACTCGCGATTCAAGATGATGTGCTGCTGCATTCTTTAGAAGCAGATTCTTCTCAATATATGAAAGATATCACAACAACGATCCAGCAAGAGCAAAATGAGATCATTCGGGATGAACGCTCTCCTCTATTGGTAGTCGACGGTATCGCCGGTAGCGGGAAAACTTCTGCCATTATGCAGCGGATCGCTTATTTGCTTTATAATCATCGTTCTGAGATCACTGCAGATGATATTTTACTCTTATCGCCAAATTCAACTTTTATTGACTACATTTCACAAGTATTGCCTAATCTAGGTGAACGTAATCCAATGAATTTGACCTTACTGCAATTTCTCAAATTTACGTTTCAAGAGGAACAAACGATCGAAAATGAGATAGACTATTTCACGCGTATTACAGCTGGAGGAGTATCAAAACAACAGCAAATCATTCAAAAAAAGGAATTTGTTACCTTTATTCAGGACTATCATGATACAAATGCTATTCAGCCTTCATTATTCAAACCGATCATGTTTAAAAGTAAACCTTTGTTTTCCGCTAAAACGATTTTTGATTTGTATCAGCAAACCCCTGGCACTTTAACGATCAGAGATCGTATTTCTGCGACAAAGGAGAAACTAGCTAGCCAATGGAACCGTTACTTGATCAAGCAATCAAAATCGAAACAAATGATCGATCAAATGCAGGATTTGACTGAAGAAGAACAACTACGTTATTTCCATACCACCTTTTCTGATCAAGAAGAGCATCAATTGAGTGAATTTGCTTTGAAACGACTGCAGCAAAAGTACCGCACTGTTCAAAAAGCCATTGCTAACTTTTCCTGGTTCGATCAATGGCAGCTTTTTGAAACACTTTATAAAAGCTATACAACAACTGATTATGTTCGGGAAGCTACAGCTTATACTGCTGATGAAATCGTGATTTTACTCTTGATCAAAGATACGTTCATCGAAGACATCACAAATCGTCAGATGGCTTTTATTCTTGTTGATGAGGTACAAGATTATACAGAAGCACAGCTACTTTTATTATTAAAGCTATTTCCTCAAGCCAGCTTTACTTTCGCAGGAGATGAGAACCAAGCGATTTTCAATACCTCGATCAGTTTTTCAGATTTGGAGCGTTTATTAAGCGGCTCTCGATCAGTATCAACACATCAGCTGCTGAATAGCTATCGTTCCAGCAAGGAAATCACGCGACTTTTTCAACGATTGGTCACAAACCATGAGTCACTGAATATTATACCTATCAGAAAAGATGGTGAAAAACCTGTCTTTATCCAATGTACGGATCATGAAGACTATCTAGAAGCACTAACTAAACTGTTAAGCACCTTAACAACAGATGAAACAATAGCGATCATCACAAAAACAGCTGCTGAAGCTCAGCAATTAACAACCGAACTTTTGCTGGACCCAGAAGAAAAACAAGTACAAATTCTCTCGATCGATATGGCTAAAGGGCTGGAATTCGATCATGTGATCATCCATGATCCATCCACACAACATTACGGAACTACGGATAGAGAGAAGAAGATTTTGTACACAGCTATTTCCCGTGGGATGAAACAAGTATTCCTTCCTTATATTGGAGAATTGGCAGAGTTACTGACAGATTAAACAGTCAGCTTACTAAAATAACGCAAGAATCATTAGAATCAATGCTAAAATCCAGAATAGCCTAATAATAAGACCATCTCTTTCTGTGGTGTAGCAGTCTAAACAAATTTATTGTTCATTTTTCGAAAGAAGGAAGTATTTTTTTCATATATACTGCTACTATTCACTAGAAAGGAAGGCACTAAGTATGGAAAACAATTTTTTAATATCGGGATTGAAAAGAAAAGATTTTCTGGCATTAGATTCTTTGACAGCAGAAGAATTAGAAGAACAACATATCAAAAAACAAATCGTTGATCGTTCTCCAGGATTTCCTTGTAGAATTACGTTAAGAGAAGGTACTGTCGGTGAAACCATTTATTTGTTGAATTATCAGCATCTAAAAAAACAATCGCCTTATGATGCAGCTGGACCTATTTTTGTTATTGCAGGAACGGATGAGGCTGCCCTGGAGATCAACGAGATCCCTGCTATCATTTACAATCGATTCACATCTCTTCGTTGTTATGATTCGTCAGGCATGATGATCGAGGCTTACCTCTATCAGCCAAAAACTTTGACAGCAAAAGACATCTGCCACATTTTAACAAACAAGAACATCTCATTTATCCATGTTCACTATGCTGCCAGAGGTTGTTACAGCGCTCGAATCGATCGGGTCTGATCGAAACATATTTACTAGTAAGTTGAAAACAAGACTTTAGTCCGATGTATCTCTATTCTCTCCGCAGTAAACTGTAAATCAACCTGATTTTCAATTTTGATAGGAGGGAATCGATTGAATAATTTCTTTGAGCGTTCTGATTTTTTAAAATCAACGATTCAAAAAAATGTGACGATCCAAAGAAAACCACAAGGGAATACCGTTTGGCACTGGCTGCTTTTGATTCTGTTTGGTTTATTAGCATATGGCACGATGACACAGCAAATCTTTTTGATTGCTCTTTTTATGGCGATTGCAGCAATTGTTAAAGGACCTTTGATGATCTTATGGGGGACTATTTATTCTTTACTGGTCGCTTTTTTCCCACCATTGGGAATTGCTTTATCCGTGTTGTTTTTTCTGTTGAACTTAGGAACAGTTGTAAAAAGCTGGCGCATATCGTTGACTAGTGCATATTTCTATCTTGTTCCATTGATCGGTAGTATCGGTCGTACCATCCTTAAAAACGAACCGGACTATGCTGTCATGCTTTTCGTTATTATCAGTGTTTTAGGGTTACATTTTCTGCTACACTGGCTTTACAAAAATAATAGTCTGAGCCGCACTCTCGCATGGTCGATCGTGAGTGTTCCCTATGCATTATTAGTAATGCTTTTACCTACAAGGTTTAAACGGATCAAGACAGCAAAGAAAACAATACGTCGATAAAAAATAGACATGAATAAAAACTTGAGCAATCATTTTTATTCATGTCTATTCATTTTTAAGAATTTATGTTGATTTGATATTTTTGAATCTTTTTATTTTCAACGGAATACTCCGCTAGTAAACAACCACCATTTTTTTGTATCGTCTTTTGTGAAGCAAGGTTTGTTTTATCGCAAGTCAAAAGAACAGAAGAAAATCCTTTATCCTCAAAACGTAGTAAAGCTTTCTGCAAGATCACAGAAGCATATCCTTTTCCTCTTTCAGATGGTGCTATGCCATAGCCTATATTCCCACCTATTTTCTGAAGCCCTTCTGTCAATTCATATCTTAATTGAACCGCTCCAACGAGCTTATCATCTACCTCCAAAAATAACGTATCTGCAGGCACAAAAGAATTATTTTTCTTCTGTCTATCTTTCGTTAATTTCTCTAACCAACGTTCAAACGTTAGACCATTCAGATTAGCTGACATTGGCGTGATCTTTATTTCTCCTGCATCTGACCATTCCTGAACAAAAGCCTGATATTTCAACTGATCTTCTATGCATAATTCTCTTAATTTCATATACCAACTACTCCTAACTAATAGGCTTGTTTTGAAGGAATCACTCCTCGTACTCCGCCCTTTGGCTCAAGCATATCTCCATGATAGCGAGGGATCAGATGGATATGACAATGTAATATACTTTGGCCCGCATCAACACCGCAATTGGCCCCGATGTTATAAGCGTCCGGCTGATATTTTTCGTCAAGCAACTGTTTGCCTTCTTGGAGAAGCTCGTCCATTGCTATTTTTTCTTCTATGGATAAATCAAAATAATCTACTTTATGTTTTTTAGGTATGATCAGCATATGACCTTTGTTTACCGGTGATGTATCATAAAAAGCGCCTGCCAGTTCATTTTCCAAAATAAAATTTATTTTGTTACAGAATACACACATGTCTGTCCCACCGTTCTAATTGTTTTTACTATTTAAAAAAAACGACCTCAGCGTTCCCTTATCCAGTCAAATGACTGGATAAGAGTTCTGAGAATCATTCATTTTCGTTACATGACTATGTTTATGCAATTCCTGCCCCATTCGGCATATCTTTTGGTGCATCGATGATTTGCAGCTTACCATCTGGCGATTCTGCTGAAAGAATCATTCCTTGACTGATTTGTCCCCGCATTTTTCTTGGTTTCAAGTTTGCAACGATCACAACCTTTTTACCGATCAAAGCACTTGGGTCTGGATAAAATTCTGCCACACCAGAAAGGATTTGGCGATCTTGTTCATCGCCGGCATCTAAGCGGAATTGTAAAAGCTTATCTGCACCCTTGACTTTTTTACAGTCGATCACTTCTGCTACTTTTAGTTCGACTTTATCAAAATCTTCATATTTGATTTGCTTTTCTTTGGTAGAAACCAGTTCTGTTTCCTCTGGATCCCATTTGATTTCTTCTGTCGTTGTCTGGGCATTTTGAGACATTTTCTTTTGAATGTAGATCACTTCTGTTTCGATCTCCAAACGAGGGAAGATCGGTGTTCCTTTAGCCACAACCTTGATCCCAGTCGGAAACTCTCCAAAGTGGATGTTTTCCATATTCATCGTCTCAGGATCTAAACCTAACTGTTCGAAAATTTTCGCTGGTGTTTCCGTCATCACAGGCTGTAAAAGAATCGCAGCGATGCGTAAGCTTTCTGCTAAATGCACCATGACACTGTCCAGTTCATTTTTCTTTTCTTCATCTTTGGCTAAAACCCAAGGTTGTGTTTCATCAATATATTTGTTCGCTCTGGAAATCAATGTCCACACTTCGGAAATCGCTGTGTTGAACTCCATTTTTTCCATCGCTTCATGGTATTTTCCAATCACATTAGCTGCAGTTGTGGATAATTCGCTGTCAAATGGTGTAACTTTAGACGCATAAGTCGGTACTTGGCCTTCGCAGTATTTATTGATCATCGCAATCGTTCGATTTAACAAATTACCTAAGTCATTGGCTAAATCATAATTCAAACGAGAAACAAAGTCTTCCGGCGTAAAGACACCATCACTGCCAAATGGAATGGCACGTAATAAATAATAACGTAACGCATCCAAACCATAGCGCTCCACAAGCATTTCAGGATAAACCACATTGCCTTTTGATTTAGACATTTTACCGTCTTTCATCAATAACCAGCCATGACCAAAAATTTTCTTCGGTAACGGTAGATCAAGTGCCATCAACATGATCGGCCAGTAAATCGTATGGAAACGAACGATTTCTTTTCCGACCATATGAACATCTGCCGGCCAGTATTTTTGGAATAAGCTATCATCTTCTGAACCATAGCCCAATGCTGTAATGTAGTTTGATAATGCATCGATCCAAACATAAACAACGTGCTTAGGATCTTTCGTTAGCGGTATTCCCCATGAAAACGTCGTACGTGAGACAGCCAAGTCTTCCAGACCTGGTTTGATAAAGTTATTGATCATTTCATTTTTACGGGATTCCGGCTGAATAAATTCCGGATGCTCATTATAGTACTCAAGTAAACGATCAGCATATTTACTCATACGGAAGAAATAAGATTCTTCTTTGACTAGTTCAACTTCGTGACCACTTGGCGCTTTACCGCCAATGACTTTGCCATCTTCATCACGATATACTTCTGCTAACTGGGTTTCAGTAAAATACTCTTCATCAGAAACTGAATACCAGCCTTCATATTCACCAAGATAAATATCGCCTTGTTCTAATAAACGATCAAAAATTTGCTGTACGGCTTTTTTATGGTAATCATCAGTGGTTCTAATAAATTTATCGTAGCTGATATCAAGGGTTTTCCATAATTTTTGAACATCTGCTGCCATTTTATCCACATATTCTTTCGGGGTAACACCTAGCTCTGATGCTTTATTTTCAATTTTTTGTCCATGCTCATCCACACCTGTTAAGTAAAATACGTCAAAGCCCATCAAGCGTTTGTAACGGGCCATCGCATCACAGGCAATTGTTGTATATGAATTACCGATATGTAATTGTCCGCTTGGATAATAGATCGGGGTGGTGATATAAAATGTTTCTTTTTCTGACATACAGAAACATCCTCCTTTAGCATTCTCTTGAATTTACTCCTAAACAGTATACCATACTTGGCTTTATTGAACTAGAAATCCTTGTGTTTTCTCCATATAAAAAGCATCAGATCATTCTCTTTGGACAAAAATGACCTGATGCTTTTTACAAGAATTTTTTTATGAACGGATCACACTGTCTTTTACAGCCGCTTCAGCAACTTTTTTTATGATGATATCGACTAAATCCGGATTAAATGGTGATGGAATGATATAATCACTTGTCAGCTCAGATTCAGGAATAATTTCTGCAATCGCTTGAGCTGCTGCCAATTTCATATTCTCAGTTATCTTAGTTGCCTCTGCTACGAAAGCACCTTTGAACAATCCTGGAAAAGCCAGAACATTATTGATTTGGTTTGGATGATCAGAACGCCCCGTACCAACTACCGCAGCACCTGCTTCGATCGCATCCTGGTAATCGATCTCTGATTCCGGGTTTGCCATTGGAAACACGATCGCTCCTTTGTTCATTGATGCGACCATTTCTTTCGATACCAGTTTTGGTGCAGATACACCGATGAATACATCTGCCCCTACCATTGCCTCAGCCATCGTTCCTTGAAAATTTTCGGTATTTGTAATTTCAGCGATCTCTTTTTCTAGGAAGTCCAGCGATCGTTCTGAGTTTTTGCTTAAGGCCCCATCAATATTGAAAGCAATCATGTTCTTCACGCCAAAATGGTGAAGCATCTTGATAATCGCACTGCCGGCAGCACCTGTCCCGGAAATAACGACTTTGATCTCGTCTACTTTTTTATGAACGATTTTCAGTGCATTGATTAGAGCCGCAATCGTTACGATCGCTGTGCCATGCTGGTCATCATGAAAAACCGGAATATCTAATTCTTCAATTAAAGCTCGTTCAATCTCAACACAGCGTGGAGCAGAAATATCTTCCAAATTGATCCCGCCAAACGTTGGCGCCATCGCTTTAATGATTTGAATGATTTCCTTAGGATCTTTCGTGTCCAAACAAATCGGGATCGCATCGATATCTGCAAACTCTTTGAACAATAATGCTTTACCTTCCATAACAGGCAACGCAGCTTTTGGACCAATATCCCCTAACCCCAGCACAGCTGTTCCATCTGTCACTACTGCAACGGTATTCCCTTTCCAAGTGTAGTCGTAGATTTTATCAGGCGTTTCATGAATTTGTCTACAAGGCTCTGCTACGCCTGGTGTATAAGCTAGAGATAAGTCTTCCTTCGTTTTTACTTTCGCCTTCGAATGAATATCGATTTTTCCACGCCATTCTTCATGTGCTTTCAATGCTTTTTCATAAATCGTTGTCATTTATTTTTTCTCCTTTCAAATTCATACAAGTAAAAATTAAACGTTGTTTCCTAACATTTGTTCTGGTCTCACCCATTGATCATATTCCGTTTCTGTCAATAACCCTGTTGATAAAGCTGCTTGCTTTAATGTCATATTTTCTGCAAAAGCCTTTTTAGCAATTTTAGCACCATTATCATAACCAATATGTGGGTTCAAAGCAGTGACCAACATCAGTGACTGTTCGACATACTGATTCATTTTTTCCTGATTTGCCTGAATCCCGCTTAAACAATGCTCATTGAACGAACGTAAACCATCTGTTAGCAACTCAATACTTTGAATCAAATTATATGCTAATACCGGCATGTATACATTCAATTCAAAATTTCCCTGTGATGCACCGATACCGATCGTTGTATCATTCCCCATTACCTGAATGGCGATCATAGTCAACGCTTCGGCTTGTGTTGGATTGACTTTTCCCGGCATGATCGAACTTCCAGGCTCATTTGCAGGAATCGTGATTTCGCCCAGTCCACTTCTCGGACCGCTAGCCATCCAGCGAATATCATTCGCCATCTTCATGGCATTTGCCGCTAATGCCTTTAATGCACCAGAGGTAAATACTACAGCGTCCTTGTTTGCAAGCGCATGAAATTTATTTGAGTCAGCCGAAAACTGACTCTGTGTCTCTTCATTTAGGATTGCAATAAAAAAATCGACATATTCTTTTGAAGCATTCAACCCAGTACCAACTGCTGTTCCGCCGATCGCTAATTGTTTCAACTCAGTCAAACTTAGCTCGATCATTTGTTTAGTATGCTCAAAACCAGAACGCCACCCGCTGATCTCCTGTGCAAATGTGACTGGCGTTGCATCTTGTAAATGAGTACGACCGATCTTAATGACCTCTTCATTGGCATGCTCAAGTTTATTTAGCGTATCGATCGATCGATTCAACACAGGAAACAGTGTTCGTTCAATCAATAAAACTGCAGCAATGTGAATAGCTGTCGGAAATACATCGTTTGAACTTTGAGACATATTCACATGATCATTGGGATGAACTTGGATGCCTTCTTTCTCACACAGATGAGCGATCACTTCGTTCACATTCATGTTTGTCTGCGTTCCACTTCCTGTCTGCCAAAGCGACAATGGAAAGTGTTCATCAACTATTCCATCGACGATATGATCTGCTGCCTGCTGGATAGCCTGACTGATCGCTGTATCAAGCTTACCGGTGGCTTCGTTGGCTTTCGCGGCGTGCTTTTTAACTATAGCTAATGCTTGAATCAGGGACAGCGGCATTTTTTCAGCCCCGATACTAAAATTTTGACGGCTGCGCTGCGTTTGCGCTCCCCAAAGTGCCGTCTCCGGCACTCGAGTTTCTCCCATAGAATCATTTTCGATCCGATAGCTCATGATACCTGATCCTCTCCTTTATCTATTCAGTTACTACAACTATACTGTAGTTCAGCCTTTTTTTACAATGAAATTTGTAACTTTTCATGCCTAAATGTTTCTATCGTTCGCCCTTTGCCCACCTTTCGAAACAAAAATAGAGTAAAGCCAACTACTGTCATTTGCTTTACCCTATTTCTTTATCTATTTTTCTGTTTTATGTTCATTACTATGCGTATAGCCATACGTAAAGTAAATCGCTACGCCTAACACTAACGCAATAGCAAATGCTTTCCAAGTAGCCGCTTGTAGCTGCAACATCAGACCAATACTGACGATCACCAATAAAATAGGTAAAAACGGTACAAAAGGAATTTTAAATTCCCCCGGTTTAGGAGCACCGTCTGTTTTTCTTAAACGAATGATCCCGATCGCCATCACGATCAAATACATCAATGTCACGATATTCGTCAGCTCAGCCAACAATTCCATCGGCACCAATCCAGCAAATAGCATCGTACAAACACCAGCAACATATGTCGCATTTTTCGGCGTACGATTCTTTTCATCGATCTTGCTCATAAATTTCGGTAAAAGACCATCTTTACTGATCGCATAAATGATTCGAGCCAAACTGTACATCATCGAAATCGTCACAGTCAAAAGTGTTAAAATCGCACCAACCGAAATCACACCTGCAACACCATCCTGCTGTACAAAACGCATCGCAAATGCCACTGGATCTTTCACACCAAGTGCATCAAATGGCACGATCCCAGTTAAGATCAATGTGACGATCACATATAAAACCGCTGTGATCAAAATCGAGCCGATGATTCCTCTAGGGATATCCTTTTGCGGATTTTTGACCTCTTCTGCAGTCATACTCACCGCATCAAAGCCTAAGAAAGCAAAGAAAACGACTGCGGCGCCGCTGATCACACCTGAAAAACCAAATGGCATGAACGGCTGCCAATTATCTGGTTTTACATAAAAAATTCCAACAACTAAAAATAAAGCAATAATACCAAATTTCACAAAAACCATGACATTATTTAAGCGTAAAGCGGTTTTAGCTTCTAAAGACACCCAGAACATCACTGCTAAAAGAACAAGCATCGCAACCAGATCGACATAAGTGCCGTTCGCTGGATTGTATGCACCACTCAAAGCCTTAGGCAGATGAATCCCTAAACTGTTCAAAAATCCATGAACATAGCCTGACCAGCCGGAAGCAACAGACGAAACGGCCAAGAAAAATTCACAGATCACAAGCCAGCCTGTCATCCAGGCAATAAATTCGCCGAACACCACATACATATACGCATACGGTCCGCCAATCACCGGGATACGGGAAGCAAATTCAGCATAACATAACCCTGCTAAAATAATTGCACCTGCCGCTACTAAAAAAGATAAAGATAACGCCGGCCCAGCATCTCTTTGCGCTGCTACCCCTGTCACCACAAAAATTCCCGTTCCAACGATTGCACCGATTCCTAACATGATCAGATCCATCGTTTTTAAGTCTTTTTTCATTCCGCTAGGCTCAGTAGATAAATCCTTCAGTGCTTTTTTCCTAAATATCGACATTTCATTTCCTCCAATAAATTCAAGCAACCGCTTCACTTTGATAAATAATTGCATTTATTTCATAAAAATAAGCGTAAATCATTCATTTACGCTTTCATATACCCTAAAAGAATACCACCGACGATCACCAATAAGCAACCAAAAATCACATATCTCATTTCCTTCTTAGTTTTGCTTTCACCAAGAATGAAAATACCGCCTAATGTTGAAATGATAATGCCCATTTGAGAAAGAGAGAAACTGATAGCTAATCCGATTTGACGCATCGTCAAAAGCATGCAAATATTCCCTAGCCCCCATAAAAGTCCGCAGCTCATATTAAACCAAACATAGCGATCCACCTTGATTTTCTTGAATGCAAAGAAACTAGCACCAATCAACATACCAATACTTTGCGGCAAAATGATGCCCATCGGATCGAGCCCAAACGCATTGATAATGATCGTATAGGCTCCATACCCTACTGTTGAAGCAATCAATGCACGAAAACCTTTGTTAAAATCAAGCATAGAATTTGTAGTCTTGACCGTGCTTTCATCGTCCTGACGAGCAGTCAAATACGCACCTAACACTAATAATCCTAACGCAAGAAAACCTAAAAGATAATCCCGGCTGCCATGCCACTCATGAAAAAATACTGCTCCGGCAATCGTATTGACGATCAGCTGCATTCCAGTAGAAACAGGCAATCCAACAGATACACCTAAATATTTCATTCCATGAAATTGCTGATTTTGTCCAACGCTCCAAAACAAACCAGACAAAATACCAATGAGGATCATTTGGGCTGTAATAGCCGGCTGAACAACAAAATAGATACCTAGTGAAAAGATCAATGCACCGATCGTCATTCCAAGTGTTTGCTGATTCGCACTGCCGCCGATCTTTCCACTGACTAAACCAATGCTGCCCCAGGCAAACATCGGAATCAACGCAATCAAAATATTCATAATAAACTCCTATTCAATAAAGTAGATATCTCAGTCTAACAATAAAAACGTTTCCGATACAACCAGAATAAAGAAAAAAGTTCAAAAGAATTTCTCTCATTTTCTCAATTTCACAAAAAAAGAAAGCCGAACGAATTCATCCGCTGGCTTCATTTTTATCGTCTCTCTTTAAAATAACTCAAAAATGGAAAGAGCAATTTCATCGTTGTTCCTTCACCTTCTACAGATTCCACCGATAGCTGATGACCTAATTTATCCGCTAAACTCTTTGCCAAATATAAGCCTAAACCCGTGGAATGCTGCTCACTCGTTCGACCATTTTCACCCGTAAAGCCTTTGTCAAAAATCCGTCCCTGGTCTTCTTTAGGAATCCCAACACCCGTATCTTTCAGCTGTAACCAAGCGCCTTCTTTTGTACGTGAAAAAGTAACAGTGATATCTCCCCCAGCTGGCGTATATTTGATTGCATTGCTCACCAATTGTTTGAAGATAAACGCCACCCATTTTGCATCCGTCAACACGAGTTGATCCGTTCCTTCAATTGAAAAATGTAGATTCTTTTGAATAAAATAGCTTCCCTGTGTCCGAATGACAGATTGAACGATCTCCTTCAACGAATATTCCTGAATAAGATAATCTCTGGAAAAACTATCCAAACGGGCATAATAAAGTACCTGCTCCACATATTCATCGATCTTTGTCAGCTCATTTTCGACCAAGTAATATTTCTTCTCTGGAATGTCATCTTCCAGAGACTGTAAAATCAAGTTCACTGCAGCCAACGGTACTTTGATTTCATGCACCCATGAATCGATATAATCTTTTTGATCCTGCTGGTTATTGATCGCTTGCTGCATCACTTGTTGATGCTCGACCAATAACCCATTGATATATTCTTGAACGAGCTTTTCTTCTGCCCTTGATGCCTCACTTAGATAATGCTGTAAAGAAGGCGGATGCTCTGTTGTATCCAGTGAGCGCCACCAACGTTTTTTTAATGAATAATCGATCGTTAAAAAGAGCAGTAAAAATAAACCTTCTAATAAGACTAAATAACCAATGATCGAAAAATTCACCGCAGTATCTGGAGATAACCAAAGAATAAAACAGGTCAGTGCAATAAATGTCAGCCAGCCAACGAGTAAAAGCCAGTGATCCTTTAAATAATTACGAATCGTCATGCGTTTCTCCTATCTACGGTACAATGTAGCCTTGGCCAACTTTGGTTTCGATGTAGCCTTCCAATCCAGCCTGTTCGATTTTCTTCCGTAAGCGATTGATATTGACTGTTAAAGTGTTGTCATCAACAAAACGTTCATCTTCCCATAACGCACGCAGTAGCTTTTCTCTAGTCAATATTTTTCCATGCTTCTTCATCAAAATATAAAGCAAACGATACTCATTTTTACTTAGATCAATGATTTCACCATTGATCTCCATACTGCCATTATCCACATTCAAGGTGATGCCGTTATGAGACATGATCTCGCTGCCGACCTCAGAATAATTATACGATCTCCGTAGCAAAGCATTGATCTTAGCTACCAAAACATCTAATTGAAATGGTTTTGTCACAAAATCATCAGCCCCCATATTCATCGCCATGATCATATCCATATTCGTATTACGACTCGAAATAAAAATAATAGGTACTTTAGAAATTTCACGAATCTTTTGACACCAATAATAACCATCAAATACAGGTAAGTTGATATCCAGTAAAACCAACTGCGGATCTTCCTGCTGAAAGTCCTCTAAAACAGTATTAAAATTAGTCACTCCGAATGTATCAAACTGCCATTTTTGCAGCTCTTCACGAATCAAGTCGCGAATCGTCGTTTCATCTTCCACAATCATGATCTTTGCCATCCATATTCCCTCCACTTGTTTCTTCTATTGTACCTTATCAGAAAATGTCCGTCATTTATATAGGACTTTTAGCCGAGATAAAAAAGATAAAATTAACAAATTCGTTTTTCTTTTATAAAATGCCTTAATGTAATTTTTGTCTATTTTTTTCGTACCGTTTTTCTACATCACATTATTAGCCTAGCTTTTTATGATAACCTGACTTACAGATACAGTGGAAAGGAGTCTTTTATATGAAAAAGAAATTACACTATTCTCGTGTGCTATTTTTGACAGTAGTGACTGCAACGGTCACATTAGCAGCCTGCACAGCAAATGAAGAATCAACGAAAGACAAGACAAAAAATTCGGAAGCATCATTAAAAATCAACTCTACGAGCAATTCATCAAAGGGGAAATCGTCACCAAGCTCAACAAAAAGTGAAGGAAAAACAGGAACCGTCACTTATACAGCCGAGCTGGGCAGTAAAGAAGATAAAATGGAAAAAAAAGTAACCTATGAAAATGGAAAAATAATTGCCGAAGAAACGACCGAAGCTATTCCTTACGCTGGGTTTGGTATCAAAGATAAAACAGAAGCCGAATCCTTGATTTCTCAGAAACAAAAAGAGCTGGAAAATGTTGAGGGGGTCAACTATTCCGTAGAGTATCAAGAAGAACGAGCCATCGAATCCTATAAAATAGATTTCACTAAGGTCGATCGGGAAAAAATAGGCTTTTTATCTGCACTCGCTGATCTTTCTACGATAGATGAAGTAGAAAAATTGTTGCTTGAGATGGGGTATAAAAAAATTGAAGAGCAATAATTGACCGTTTAAATCGGCAATATCGATCAACGTCTATAGTGTTCAACTTTTTATCAAAGATAAAGGTTCCTCATACTTTAAACGCATAGGGAACCTTTGATTTTTAGAACGAGCATATTCGTACTTCTTTTAAATACTTTAATTTCCTAGTGGACTTCTTGGCATGCCCATCTGTATGTGTTCTTTTTTTGATAGTTGAGCTTTTAAATAAGTTAATGGACTATGTTCGAATAGTTTATTTATTTCGCTTTCTAAATAGAAAATTTCATCATTCCCGCTACACAGCGACTCAAACCATTGTTTAACTTCTAATGGATATAAATTACCTGAGATAGAAGAAAGTCTATTAAAACCTAAGGCGACTTTTTCTTTTAGTTTATTTTCGCCGCCTGCATAGAAATAAAAGTCTTCCGGTAATACTGATTTTAACTCAAGGATGCGATGTTCATCTCCTGCTTCCTTCAAGCCTATAACACGACATGTTTCCACTATGTTTAAAAAAGAAGCTGTTTCCAAATTGAAGCCAGTTCGCTTAGGGTTATTGTACAGAATCATTGGTTTTTCACAAGCAAACGAGATCGCTTCTACATACTTTACCGCTTCTGACTGTGTTGGTAAAATATACGGAGGAAATCCAACAAGGATACTCGAAATTTTTTCTTTGCTATCAACAGCTTTAGCTAAAGCCACTGCTTCCTTTTGGCGTATACTAGATAAGCCAAAAATAATTTCAACATCGCTCTCTATCCTATCCTCATTTTCAATCTCATTTAATAACGAGATTTTTTCTGCAAGAGTTAGGCTATGTTGTTCTCCTGTGGAGCCGCATACTAAAAATGACCGCACACCAATCGTTTGCAGATAAAGGATATGATCCAACGTTGCTCGTACATTCAGCGCTTCATCCTCATAAAAAGCAGTAGGCACCGCTACATGATAGCTATTTTTCAGTTCATCTGACATCTGTATCTCTCCTTTTCACCTAGAACTGGCTGATTCGTTCAATTCTTATTTTCTTCCTTTTTATACACAACTACTCCATATTTAGACATGATCAATAAAAATACAAAAGCTATTCCAACACCAATTATCCCATACAGGGCATCTTGTAAATCTGCAGTATTCATGAACCCCATGACTGTCTCACATAATACATTCAAAATACCAATAATTCCTAAAAATATAGCTATAAATCGAAAATACACACCCATCAATAACCATATATACCCTACACTCAAACTGATTATCAGACTAATAGAAAAATTCGATATATGCGAATAAAAATCAGTTGATAGGACACTAAAAAAAGAAATCGCCCAATTTTTCGACGTATATATTAATAAAGAAAATATGATCAATAAAAAGTAAAGAGTAGTTATCCAGAGCCTAGGCGTGTATTTCAAAACTGTCTCCTTTTTAGTCATTACGTTCATTAGAATTTTTATAAACAATGACCTCTATTTCAATATCCGCACCTAATGGTAATTCCAGAACAGCTACACATGTTCTGGCCGGAAAAGGTTCTTTAAACATCGTTTTGTAAACCTCATTCATCGCCTCAAAATTTTTCATTTGTGTTAGATAGACATTGACTTTTACAACATCGTCTAAACTAACATTGGCCGTTTTCATCACTTCTTGTAAATTGACAAAACACTGTTTTGTTTGTTCTTCTATACTCCCGGTTTCTTCGATATAATTAGTACTATTTTTAGCAACTTGACCTGAGAAAAACAGATAATTACCAGCATCGATTGCATTTCTTCTAATTTACAGTGAACTTACAGGAAATTTTTGCCACATATTGATTTCTTTTTTAGATTTTTGCGGCATTGGATAATGCGTAAATTGGTTCGTAATTATTCCAACATACGTTTCTTGCGTTGAATCTCCAGACCACAAATACCGTCCTAATAAAAAAGAAAAAGCAACCTCTTCCCAATTATCGTAATTTTCTTTAAGCTGATGAGAGAACTTTTCTAAATAGTGCCAAGTTTCTTCTTCTGACAAATAACCCAAATTATAGCAAACTCGCGCCACATTAGCTCCGCGTAGGGCGTCCCAAGCTAAGATTCCTTTGCAATTATAAATAGCATTTTCATCTATTGTTCGTAGCTCACCATTATCATTGTATACCTGAATACCATTTGCAGCAGTAATCAACTGAGCAAGATGGCTATCGATCACATACCTCGAATCTAATTGGTGCAAAGTACTGCTTAAATCTATTTCCTTTCGATGTCCAGAGTCAAACAACCAGTCAAGTGTATCTATCGTTGTTTGATGATTAGTGATCGACCAGTCTCTTTTAAATACCTGTCTTCGAATCAATTTAAGAAATGGTTTTTCCAAATCAAAGCTTTTTAAACATATCATTGTTGGATATGGATCATGGCTATAGATCGATGCTGCAGCTAAATATTTTTGCTTATCAGCTGGAGCCTCATAAGCTTTCACAAAAGAATCTATTTTCTTATCTGTAACAAATTTATAATATAGCCAGTAAATGAAGACAATTCCAACCAACAATAAAAGGATCACTCCAACATAGCCTACTAAACTTTCTCCATCAGTACGTGAAAACAATCTACTCAACAATCTACTTAATACTCTACTCATTCTATTAACCCCTATCTTTTTTCATTTTACTTCATTATCGCAATCAATTTCAGCTATTTAATAACTAAAAAATCTTCTTTTTCCTCTCTCTTTTTTATTAACTATACAGAACCACATCATTAATTGAAAGAGTATTTTTTCATTTTTTTGTATAAACTGTTGGTTGTATAAACGCCTATACAATCTCATTTAAAAGCTTTATTTACTCTTTTTTTACCAAAAATATTTCATCATATTTTTTCGTTTTTTATCAATCATCATTATTTATTTTGATAACTCAAACAAAATATAGCACTACGAATTAAGAATTGATGCCTTTAAAAAAAAACATTAGAATTGATTTAATCGTCGTCCTTTCTTATTTTGCGAATCGACTATTTCAAATCTTCCTATCGCTAAAAAAAAGACAAATGTATGATTCAACAGCAATAAATAGATGATCACTTTCTACAATATAATTTCTTTAATTTTTCTCATCACTATACCTTGTTTTCATTAGTACAAAAATATTACCGCCTGATATTTGGATAAACTGATCACAAAAAAAGAGCGAAACAAAACTAAAAATCAGTTTTGTTTCGCTCTCAAAATTTGATGTTATTGTTTGACTTTGTTTTTTGGCAATAAAAGACAGCCTAACAAACCAGCGATTATTGCTGTAATGATGATACAAATGATTCGATCGATCCAAATATTAGTTGGAAACTTCTGAAAAAAGGCTAATGCCCGATTCCCAACACTGATCGATAGATAGATGATAACTAGATAAGATATAACTTCTCTTGCACGACTCATTCCTGCCCCTTCTTTCTCTCAGTACATTTATACTAGCATACGGAAGGTGAGTAAACTACTTACAAAAGATCCCATAACCTTACATCTATGAAAGCTACATTTGAATCGTCATTGGACTTTCATAACAAACCTAAAAATATTTTTGTTAGATGATGACTCTTTCTGTATCAAAATAAATCGAAAAGCACATTCGTGTACCTTCTAATTCTTTGAATGAAAAATTCCATCCTTGTTTATCCAAAATCTGCTTCACAATAAATAACCCTAAGCCTGATCCTCCAGTTTCTCGATTCCGACTAAAATCAGGACGATAAAACGGCTCGAAAATTTGGCTTAATTCAGCTTTAGACAAAACTTTCACTGCTTGATTTTCGATCACTAACGTATGCTGATCCAAAAATAAATCGATTTGACCGTTCACCTTTGTGTAGCGAAAAGCATTACTCAAAAGATTATTGATCACCTTACCGATCTCATCTTTATTTCCTTCGATCAGACATTCTTCTAAATGCACAACTAACTTCACCTGATTGACTTCTGCAAGCAATCGATAAGTTTTAAGCTTATCCTCAATGACCTCTTTTAGGGAAAAAACTTCCTGATTCGTTTCCTCCAAAGAAAACATATCCAACTTTGAAACTGTCAAAACATTTTGGATCATGTCTGCTTGCTGCTGCAAAATCTCTTTACATACTGCTAGGTAATGCTCGCGATCCTTAAATTTTCCAACATTATAAATCATGCCGTCAATGATTCCCATCAATGAGGCGACCGGTGTTTTTAATTCATGTGAAGTCACGCGCATAAATTCAGCTTTAGAACGTTCGATTCCTTCTACTTTAGCAACTTCAGCTTTTAGGGCATCGATCGTCGTCAGCAGTGTTTGATCCAGCTGATTAATATCTTGAGCAAGTAAAGCCAGTTCATCTTTTCCTTTGATCTCACATTTGATCGTATGATCCAAACTTAACATTTGATTGGTCGCCATAGATATCTGCTTGATTCGCTTCGTTGAAAAACGACTATAAAAAAACGCCGCAATTCCGCCAATCAAAAAATCGATCACTAAAAGAAATGGATAAATCTGCAGCAATACTGCGCTAGCATCAGAGATCGGCTGCAGTGAGAATAGTCCTGTCAACAAATATTCCGTTCCATGTTCATCTTTGATTGTACTTATCAATTCTTTTCCTCTATCCAATTCTGATAATTCCACATTCATCACGTCTGAGGAATCTAAGATCTTCGTTTCTCCTTGATCGCCTAATCCAATACTAAGTGAATTACTTCCCTCTCCTAAATATGGATGAACGATCTTTCCATCTAGATCAGATAAAATCAGTGTGATTGCTTCTTGACCTTCAAATAATTGTTTATCTATCTTTCCTTTTATATCCTCTAAAGACTTCTGATTCAATTCGTCCGTGATCTTATTAAATTCTTTCTCTACTGCATTCAGTTTCGTGTACTCATAGTAAATCGGCATCACAAAATACAAAATCACTAATGAAACCGTCGTTACTGTAAAAATCACAGAAATCGAAAACAAGAAATTCTTCCACATGATTTTCATTTCAAGACCTCGATTTTATAGCCCATCCCTTTGATCGTTTGGATGGACAATAAAGGTAATTTCTTTCGCAAATTCTTCATATGGTTGTCTAATATTCTGCTATCTAAATAATCATCATAGCCCCATACTTGGTAAACTAATTGTTCACGGGTCACTAGATTACCTGCTCTTTTTGCTAAAACAGCTAAAATTTCATACTCTTTTTTCGTCAAGGAAATTTCTTTTTCTTCATAGGTCACTAGACAATCGTCAAGATCAATCAAATAGCCGTTGATCTCGATTTGTGTACTTGGTCTGCTCATTCTTAATACATTTTCTACACGTTTCATCAAAATGACTGGTGAAAAAGGCTTCACGATATAATCACTGATCAAATGATTGAAACTGACTAACTGAGTATATTCATCATCGATCGCTGTCAACATGATGACTGGAACGTCTGATGTCTCACGAACTTTTTTTAAAATATCGACTCCGCTAATCGAAGGCAGCATGATATCCAGCAAAAGTAAATCAAAATGCTGCAATTCAAATTCCTCTAACGCCTCTTCCCCATCTTTTACAGAGACAACCTCATAGTTTTTTTCCATCAAAAATTCTGTTACAACCTGATTGATCATTTCATCATCTTCAACGACTAGAATTTTTACCATGTTTACAACTCCTTATTCAAAGCGTAATGCTTCGATTGGATCCAGCTTCGATGCTTTCATCGCCGGTAACAATCCAAAGATAATTCCAATTATACAACAAAACGCAAGACTGGCAACGACTGAAATAATTGAAACGATATACGGATATTCCAACACACGAGTTATTATAAAGCCACCTAATAAACCGATCAATACACCCAAAATCCCTCCAATTAAAGTAATGACCACTGCTTCTACAAGAAATTGTTTTAGAATGACTTTCCTTCTTGCTCCTAAAGCTTTTTTTACACCGATTTCTCGTGTTCGCTCCGTCACTGACACCAGCATGATATTCATTACTCCGATTCCGCCAACCAAAAGTGAAATGCTAGCGATCCCTGCTAAAAGAATAAAGTTGGATTGATTGAACTGTTCAAGGCTTTTCTGAAGTTCTTCCATATTCCTCACACCATAAACATAATCGGATTTGGGGATTTCTTTATTTAAAACTTCCGCAACTTTGCTCGCTGCAATTTGTAGTTTATCCGTATCTGTTGATTGAATGATTACTTTCGGTGCGATATCGATCTCTGAAAAAATCTTATAAGCCTGTTTTAATGGGATATATGCTTCTTTTTCAACAAAGCTATATGGACTATCATCCTCTTCTTCAGCTTTAAAAACACCTTTGACTTCAAACGGCACTCCTTTGACCTCTACATATTGCCCGATTCCATCTTGACCTTTAAATAGTTCCTCATACAAGGTTTGATCCAAATAAATGATTTGCTTATTTTCTTTAAAATCCTTTGAATCAAAGCCTTCTCCTTTTAGGATTTTCAACCTTTTCAATTTATCGATATTTGGTGTTACAGCTGATACTTTGCTTTGAGTCTTGCTTGCCTGACGGTAAACATTCGCTTCCGTTTGATACGCTAATCCCGCATCGATCACGTCTGGAACCTGTCTCACTTTTTTTAGCTGTTCCTCACCGATTTCCGGTAAATAGCTTGGTTTTTGTTCTTCCTTTCCCGAGCGAAGAGATGGATCGAATGAGCTTTTTTTATCATATTCTACTTCCATCGTGTTGTTACTGCCACCAATCATTTCCTTTTTCATATTTGCTGTATTGCCCTCGATGATACTAAAAATAGAGATGATCGCTGCAATACCGATGATCACACCAAGCATTGTCAAAATCGAACGCATTTTATGTGCCAATATGGATTGGATAGCAACGCCGATTTCCTCCATTACACCATCACCTCTTTTTGTTCCGAGGTGTCACTTGTGATATTGCCATCACGCAAAACGACCGTTCTTTCACATAGCTCGGCGATTTCTGGCTCATGAGTGATCAAGACGATCGTTTTTCCTTCCAAGTGAAACTCTTTAAATAGCTCCATAATCTGAACACTCGTTTTTGTATCTAACGCTCCGGTCGGTTCATCCCCTAAGATAAAACTCGGATCTGTCACTAATGCTCTGGCAATCGCTACACGTTGTTTTTGTCCTCCAGATAGTTCCATTGGTTTGAACTCGCTTCTCTCCTTTAGACCAACCAAATCAAGCATTTTCAATGCACGTTCGCGCCGTTCCTGTTTGCTGACTTTACTGTAAGTCAACGGCAGCTCTACATTTTGACAGGCGGTCAACTTAGGCATTAAATTAAAATTTTGAAAAACAAAGCCGATTTTCTGATTTCTTAAATCGGCTAGCTCATTATCAGATAAAGTACTCACCTCTACATTTTCGATTTCATACTCGCCGCTTGTTGCTTTGTCTAAACAACCAATGATGTTCATCAACGTTGATTTACCAGAACCAGATGGTCCCATAATAGCAACAAATTCTCCTTCATCTACTTCCAAGTCGATTCCTTTCAATACTGGAATTTCTGTTTGCCCTTGCCAGTAGGATTTTTTGATTTGTTTAAGGCTTAACATCTTCACCTACCTCCATTCCATCTTTCATGCCAGCTTTTGGTATTGCGATCTTATCCGTTTGGGCAAGCCCTTCATTGACTGACACTAAATTTTCACCGACTGGTGTTCCTTTGATTTCATGGCGTTTGATTTTATCGTTGTCTATTTTCCACACGTATTGCTTATCATCTTGTGAAAGGATATATTGTTTATTTAAAATAATTTTGCCGCTTTCAAATTCTTTCGGTAACACTTTTACATAGACATGAGAACCAATAATCGGCATTTGATCCGTTTTGTCGATTAGGACTTTGTAAGGAAATTTAGATAAGTTGGGATCTTCGTCTTGTTTCTTGTCTTTTCCTGCTTCATCTGAGCTTAAATTAGCAACTTGAACGATTTTCCCCTGCCACTTCTTATCTTTATTTTTTCTATCGATCAATTCTACTGGTTGATTTAGTGACACTTTTTCTCTATCAAATTCATTGATATCGCCGTTGACAAACAGGCTTGAGTCGTCAATGATTTCCATAAAGCTCTCTTCCCGTTGTTTTTCTTTCGATTGATTGATCAAATCCATATTCAATGATTTGATCGTACCAGCATTATCTGCAACGATCGTATCTGCTCCTAGTCTTTCCTGTTCGTTTGTTTGCATCAATTGCGCTTTTTCCAATTCACTTTCTGCATTTTTTACTTCATTATCTCCCGTCAAGCCTTCTGTGTATGCTTGATCGACTTCACCTTCCAGCGTTTTGATTTCACCTTTTAGTTCTTCTGTGTTCTCTTTATCATAATCTGCCTTCGCTTTGTTCAATTGCGCTACCTTTTTATTATAGGTTTCCCATTTGATGCCCGCACTGCTTCTTGCTACTTCAACAGCTCTAGCTTTAGCTTCTGCATCCAGTTCAGCTTCTTTTGTTTTCATTTGCTGATCTGTTTGATAGGTAAATAGTGCTTGACCTTTTTCTACGCGATCTCCTTCTTTTACTAAAACTTCTTTGACCGTCCCTTTATCAGGGTCGATTTTTATTTTATTCGTATTATTCGCTGTCACTTTACCAGCTAAAGTCAAATCGCTCGCTTTACTTTCTTCAACTAAAGATTTGATGCTCCTCTCTTCCACTTTGTTTTCTGGATTAGAAGCATTTATATTTTTCTCCTCGGACGAGCTAAATGCATTTATCACTATAAAAGTAATTAATGCCGCTATCACGATTGCAAAACCTATCAGCAAAAGCTTTTTTCTATTTGTTTTTCCTGTTGCTCTCATATTTATTGTCTCCTTATTAAAAATAGTTTCAAGAGAAGCTGATTTTTTCCCTTGAAACCTTCTCATTTTTCTATTTCAGTTTATTCTGAATCTTCGTCTCCTTCAACAGCGTCTTCAAGGCCAACACCTTGAACTTTCATCCCATCTTTCATAGTGTATTCATCTCTCTCTTCACCATCAACGGTTACTTTTCTCTTACTTTGAACATTATCTTTGAAATCTTGCTTTGATGGATAACCGTCTTCTTTCGTTTCTTTTTTGTTACAACCTGTCATTGCGCTCAAAGATAATGCAATAACCATCGCCAAAATTATTTTCGTTATTTTTTTCATATTAAATCTTTCCTTTCGATCCATTCATTTAGTTTGTATCTATTTGATAAAACTTATTATAGACAAGCCATCTGTAGTTCTTCTAAAGCCAATCTGTTTTTTATCTACTTTTTCTCTGAACAAAAAATAAGGCTGAGACAAAAGTGTTTATATCTGAAAGAGCTGCTTTTGCTTCGCCATTTACTCAGAATAAAAGCCCAAAACAAAACTAATTTTTAGTTTTGTTTTGGGCTTACCATAATTTCAAGTAAAAGGGTTAAATAGAAGCTATTCTTTCTTATTTTTCAGTAGCAAATACTTTTTAGGTTATAATTGGTCAAGAAATGTAGCTTCACATAAATACTTCTAAACTACTTTTAATCAATGAAACACGCATAAAGGTATTTATTTTATTTTAATAGGTTGAGATAAATTACAGAAAAATCCGACAAATGTCTGATTTTTTTCCAACCCTTTATTGACCCTAAAAGGGTTTTCCTATAAAATGGAAAGTAGATAGAAACGAATAGAATAAAAAAAAGCACTTCATAATTTAGCTACCAACTAAATCATGAAGCCCTGAACAGTCAGTGAACACCTGACCAATCAAGTTGCTTAAGCCAATAGTTATACATTGACATCTTCCATTTTACTCAATTTTGACAGAAATTTCTAGAGGTTTATACTAGTTTTTTCTGACTTAAAGATGTTTATGCTTATTTATTGACCTTACAACGATGTTGGATTTGTGTCCAACGTCGTTTTTTTTTACGTATTCGTTTCTATCTCAGAGGACGTTGACTTACTTTTTGAAATCATCACATATATTCGTCAACCAATCATTGACAAATAAAAGCTGTTCCCAACCAGCTTTTTCCCATTCTCCTGGATGATTTGATTGAGTAAGTATCGTTCTTTTAAAGCTAATAGTCAGGTACTACTCCCAAGTATTCAATAAGAAAATACAACAAAATTAACTTCGTAACCTTTTTCAATACTTCCTTTTATATACGACACTCATTGTGTGTATTTTCTTTATTGGTGACTATTAGGGTTGGAAATAAGCCTGATCCGCTTATTTCCAGCCTATTTTTTTGATGCTCATTAAATAAATATTTCGTCCTCTACCTGTTCTATTTTATCATGTTGCTTGTCTAGAAAAAATAGTTTACATCAACTTAGATTTCTTCCGTCTTCAAAATAAGTGCTGATGAAGTGAATGATTTTTTGTAACTGGACAGATTCAATGCGATCACGCTTGATCAAGTAAAATTTTCTTTGATATGCAGGCCCTAAGGAACGCCAATTGACAGCTTTAGTTATAGCTTTCTTTGATAAAATGGATTGTCCTATTCCTTTTTCTAAACATCGAACAATGATTTCATTATTTTTAACAATCATTTTTTGTGGATTCAGATCATTTTCTAAAAAATAGCGCTCTGTATAATGATAGACGCCAGAGTTCTCTTCCCGAATCAACCATAAGTCGCTTGATAGATCGCCAGCATGAACCAATTCATCACTCAAAATTTCCTGACGAATAGCAGTTTCCATGACTAACGGCTTCTCAATAAAACCAAAATGTGCCTGATGTTTTTCTATTTTGTCCAAAACAACTTCTGAATTATCCATCTCTAAAATAAATGAAACATCTGGAAAATGCTGTACTAGCTCTTTCATCACTTCTGGTAAATAGTAGACAGCAAATGTGTTTGAAGCAGTTATTTTACAAATCTCTCTAGGGATCGATCGTGTTTTTAAGGCTTGTAAAAGATCTTCCCAATCATCCGTTAGATTCAGTAGATGATGGTATAAAATGTCAGCCTGTTTTGTCGCAGTCATTTCTTGCCGTCCACTTCGTATAAACAACACGACACCCAACTCTTCTTCTAGCTGCTTTACTTGATTAGAAACAGCTGGTTGAGAAATAAATAAGGTCTCTGCTGCTTTTGAAAAATTTTTTGTTTCGTAGACTGTGCGGAATGTCTTCAGTAATTTAAACATAGAATCCCCTTCCATTCATTTCTCTTATAGATATTATTCTAACTATCTATTTCTCAAATGCAACTTATTTCGCTATACTGAATACATAGATAAATGAAGAAAGAAGATGAATACCTTAGTGAAAACTACTAACTCTTATTTAACTCAAGCACTCACGATCCTGCCTGGACTGATCACCGCTTTTATTGTTGCTGTGATCAGTAAAGGAATCGCGATTTGGCTGCCAACGTTAGGTGCAGCGACGATCGCGATTTTACTAGGCATAGTGTTAGGGAATACGTGTTTAAAACATCCTATACTGGAGAAAGGAACAAAAATAGCAGAAGGAAAATTATTAGAATTCTCAGTTGTCCTGTTAGGTGCAACAGTAACTTTTCAGACAATTGCTCATATTGGGATAAAAGGCGGGATCTTTGTAGTGTTACAAATGGGACTAACGATCCTTGCTACTTATATTCTAGGAAAAAAATTATTGTTCTCGGATAACATGTCTTTATTGATGGCTGGGGGTAATGCAGTCTGCGGATCTTCTGCGATTGCATCGATTGCTCCTTCAATCCATGCAAAAGAAGAAGAAAAAGGACAAATCATCACATTAGTCAACTTGCTAGGCACTATCTTGATGCTGCTCTTACCTTTGATCGCTTCTATTCTATATGGTACTGATCTATTAGCAAAAAGCGCTCTGATTGGAGGGATTCTACAATCAGTTGGACAAGTAGTGGCTAGTGCAAGTATGATCAACGGAGAAGTGGTTGAATTTGCTATGTTGTTTAAGATCATGCGAATCATGTTGTTAGTGGTTGTTGTTTATCTTTTCGGAAAGTTTAAAGAACGGAAAACGCCAATTGCAACAACCGCCGAAACAGCAACTGTTGCTAAAAAAAAGGCTGGTCTTCCTTGGTATGTCGTTGGATTCGTCTTATTTTGTATTATTAATAGCTTGATCCAACTTCCTGCACAACTAAGCCAAACAGCTCATTTTTTTAGCGGCTGGTTTGAAATCACTGCTTTAGCCGCGATCGGATTACGTCTAGATTTTCAAAAATTCTTTAAAGAAGGCAAACGTTTCTTGATCTACGGACTTTCTGTTGGTGTCATTCAAGTTCTTTTAGCTATTGGACTGATTCGGTTATTCATCGCATAATCAAAGAAAAAGGCTGCTCAAATTAGTTATGAGCAGCCTTTTTTTAGTCTTTTTCGTCTATTTTATTTGATTTGAATCCAGAATACGATTTATTTCCACTCAGATTAAGGACAAACAAAACGATCACTAATGCTAAAATCGAAATAGACAATAGTAATGTTTGAACTGCATCTCCGTGGATCACCATCAACTGGCGCAAAATTGCTGTGATACAAATCAAAATCAAATAACGGATCGGGATATGATGTCCTTCTTGAATATAACGAATCACCATCATGATAAATTCAAATAACATGAAAAATGCCACGACTTCCTGCATGACGACCGATAGATTTTTTGGTGTCATCGGTTTATTGATAAATGTACCAATATCGATCAGCTGACGGATCATAAATATCAAAATAAGAATGGCCAGCATTCCTAAAACAATATCCAGAACCACGTTAACGTATTTTTTCATTATTCCAAACCTTTGATCTTCTTTCATATTTTCCCCCTTTTAATTGATGCAGTAGACTTATTCGTAAAAATTTTTCACTACATTTCATTATAAAACTAATATATCATTTTTTTTACACGATGTAAAAATCTAAATCTGAAAAATGAGACATTCCTTGATCGATAGTTACTTAGACCTAGAAGAAAATGCAACTTAAGCCCCCGTTTTTTTTGTTATATCTATGATAAGGTTGATTATAGATATAGGAGGTAATTATTATGGAAAAAAGACTTACATCATTTCATCTAAAAGTGATTGCAATCATTGCTATGCTACTCAATCATATTGGGAGCGGTTTTAAATTGTACCAATATTCAAATGAACTCTTCTTTTTCACAGAATTGATTGGAAAACTCACATTTCCGATCATGGCTTATTTGTTAGTAGAGGGATTCCATTACACAAGGAACCTTAAAAAATATGCTCTACGATTGGCCGCTTTTTGGATTCTATCTATTTATCCATTCCATCTCTTATTTTATCCAACCCATCCTTTTGATCCTTCTGAACTCGTGAATAATATTTTCTTCACACTTTTGATGGGTTTACTACTGATCATGTTCTATGATAAAACTAAAAATCTTTACCTGCATGTACTGCTGGTCATTGTATTTTCATTCGCCACCGTCATGTCCGACTGGAATTTGATTGGTGTATTGATCATTTTTAGTTTTTACCGCATAAAAAATGATAGCTTGAAGAAAATCATCCCACCCGTTTACGCAACCTTTCTCTTATTTTTATTGCTATTAGTTGCTCGAATGATGGCTCCGGACTCTGTTCCGTTATATGAGCTTGTGTCAACCTTAGGGATTCTTGGTACGATTCCGTTACTGATGAATTATAATGGGCAACGCGGATACTCTCCGAATTGGGTCAAGTGGGGATTTTATTTGTTCTATCCTCTTCATATGATCGTCTTGGTCTTAATAAGAATGATACTATAAAAAAAACTGGCACCTAATTTGGGAAATCAGGTGCCAGTTTTTTTAGTCTCAATAATGATCAAACTAATCCAAATGCAATCATTATTGCGATTAAAATATTATTTAAAAAGTGTATTGCTATACTAAGCTCTAAGCGTTTTGTTTTATGATAAACAACGGATAAAATCAACCCGATCAATCCATATATCAAGAAACTTATCAAATTAGTTGGACCATGTACCAACCCAAAAACAACAGAGCTTAGTACAACCCCAACTATTGGGTAGTCTTTCAGCCAGAAACCAATGATCCCTCCTCTGAAAACAATTTCTTCCATGATCGGCGCAGAGATACCGATCAATAGGATGATCAACAATGGATTTTCTCCCGTAAACATTGTTTGGATTGCTGCATCATTGGCAGTAGAATTCATTCCTTGAGCATTTAACAATAGTGTACCAACAATGGCAACGATTCGAGCCAAAACATAACCGCCAATGATGATCCCTATGTTTCTTCCTGTGAGAAAATCGAATTTAATTGTAAAAAAGCCTAATTTCTTTGCTAAAAAGACCAATAGCCAAATATTTCCGATCACCATTAAAATCAAGATGATCGATACCACTAATGATAAGCTCGCTACACCAGAAGCTTGAGAAATCCTTTTAGCAATGTCGAAAACATTTATACTGATCTGACTTAATAAAAATAACCCGATCACGATAAAGAATTTTTTCGTGTACATAAAAATTTTTTTCACAACATCCATATTTCCACTCTCCTTTTGAATAATAAAAACTATACCTTTTTATCATATCAAATAACGAGAGCAGAGTAAAATCTATAATGAAAGCAATCTTATCCTTTAACATGGATTTTTATATAAATAGACCAATTATTTTGCAGAAACTCGTTTTCCATCTTTATATGCATACACTCTTCCCAATGAATCTTTCGCTACATATTGGTAATTTTTTTGACCGCTAACATTTCTAGGTCCAGGTGATCCTTTTGGAACCAGTACTACTTTGTAAGCTTCTAAACGCTTAGACAAACCCGCTGTTCCAGCTTTATGAGCGGTCGATTTGCTATCTTCTGTTTTGGATTTCGCTTTAGACCAGCCTAACCAACCATAATCTTGTGCATGAACACAATAATACATATCATATTGCTGGGCTAAACTGCCTGTTAAAGTGAATTCGACAGCTTCTACTCTCAAAGCTCCTCCAGCGGTTCCGCCTCGACCTGCTTGATAATAAATCGTTGTGTTCCGACCTTTGATCATTCGTTTAGAGACACCAGCACTTTTTTCCTTAGCTGTTAGTTTTTCAGATAACCAACCGATATTTTCTACATGTGTATTGATCGAAATATCTGTGCTTCCTTTTATGAACATCGCTTCCATTCGTTTCGATTGTCGCACGGAACCACTGCCTGTTCCAGAAGGACCCATTTCTGCTATCGTCCTAAATCGCTTATCTTTACCAAAACCAGTATCTCCATAATCCTGTACGTGAGAACCAAAACGTAGATCATTGATAGAAGCGGCTTCTGTATTCACCCCAAATGAACAGATGCCCCCCAAAAAAACAAGCGCTAACACAAATAGTTTCTTTTTCACTTTTAAACCAGCTTTCTATTTATTATTTTTTTAAATAATTCGATATTATTATACCATCAAGGTAGATCATTTTGTAAAAAATAATAAAAAAGTTCCCTTTCAATTAAGAAATAGGAACTTCAAAATAGTCTTATTTAGCTAAAGCGTCTTTTGCTTGGTCAGCTAATGCTGTAAATGCTGATGCATCGTTAACAGCCAAGTCAGCTAACATTTTGCGGTTGATATCAATCTCTGCCAATTTCAAACCGTGCATTAATTTAGAATAGCTCAAGCCATTCATACGAGCTGCTGCGTTGATACGCGCAATCCATAATTTACGGAAATCACGTTTTTTCTGACGACGATCTCTGTATGCATAACTATAAGATTTCATCACTTGTTCTTTTGCTGTTCTAAATAAAGTATGTTTTGATCCGTAATAGCCTTTCGCTAACTTAAGGATCTTTTTACGACGTTTACGGCTTACTACGCCACCTTTAACACGTGCCATGGTTAATTCCTCCTAATAAATATCTATTATCTCTATGAGTGTTTTAATTGCTAAGTTGCTACAAGAAATTCTTCAGCTTTCCTACATTCAGCAAGCTTTTTCAGTCAATGCTAATTTAGCTCTTTCAGCTTTTTATTTCATTCTTGCTAATTGTTGACGAATACGTTTGAAATCGCCAGCTGATACCATTCCTGCTTTACGCAATTGACGGCGTTGTTTCTTTGTTTTACCGTGGAAACGGTGACTTGTAAACGCACGGAATCTCTTCAAACCGCCTTTACCAGTACGTTTGAAACGTTTTGCTGATCCGCGGTGAGTTTTTTGTTTTGGCATGACTAATTTTCCTCCTACATTTTCATTTTCGTCTACCGTTCAACTATTGAACGAGTATCCTCAAAATCTTTTGTTAACTAGTTATCAGCTTTTCAGCTTACTTGTCGTTTTTCGGTGCCAGCGTTAAGAACATGCTGCGTCCGTCCATTTTCGCTTTTTGTTCAACTGTAGCGATATCTGCAGTTTCTTCCGCTAAGCGATCAAGAACTTTCTGACCAATCTCTTTATGGGTAATGGCACGGCCTTTGAAACGGATCGAAGCTTTCACTTTGTCTCCTTTTTCCAAGAACTTGCGTGCATTACGAAGTTTTGTATTAAAGTCATTGACATCGATTGTCGGACTTAAACGAACTTCTTTTACGTTGATCACTTTTTGTTTCTTACGAGCTTCACGCTCTTTCTTTTGCGTTTCGAAACGGAATTTTCCATAATCCATAATTCGCGCAACAGGAGGTTTCGCAGTAGGTGCTACTAGAACTAAATCCAAATTGGCTGTTTCAGCGATTTTTAATGCTTCCACTTTTGTTTTAACACCTAATTGTTCACCGTCTTGTCCGATCAAACGTAACTCGCGTGCACGAATGCCGTCGTTCACCATCATATCCTTTGCTATGGTCATTCACCTCCAAGTTTTTTAAGAGAAAATCAGCGCTGAAACGTTGTTATTCCTTGACGTCCTTGTCATAAAAATGACAATAAAAAACAGGCTCTGTAAACAGATCCCGCGATTTTTCGGACTCATATCTTCTGATATAAGGAATCCTCTTATCAAGCCCAGTGACAATGTCAACTAAGGCGAGAAGCGGGTGCTTCTGCTTTCATTTCTCAACTTTAACAGTATAAACTATCCTACAGTATTTGTCAAACGTCTATAAAAAAAATTTTAAGGCAGTGTACAAATGTTTCTCTGTTTATACACTGCCTTAAAGACAACTACTTACTTAATAGTTCTTCAATCTTAACTAAAACACCACTTTCATCATTCGATAGAATAATTTCATTAGCTGCAACCTTGATTTCAGGCTGAGCATTGCTCATTGCAAAACCATGTCCTACATGTTTTAGCATTTCCAAATCATTTCCACTATCACCGAAAGCGGCAATTTCATGATTTTTGATATCCCATAATTGCTGCAGCTGCATTAAACCATGCGCCTTATGGATCCCTGGAATAATCAAATCAACATCCTCATGCCCACTGGAAACAGGCGTCACTTTGTCTCCTAATACTTCATTCAGCTGTTTTAACACTCCCTTAACTTTCTCAGACGGAAAACTCAAGGCAAATTTAAACAGCGTATCCTCTTTTATATCGAATAAATTCGGTACCCTTTTTAAGCGATGATAATATTTACTGCCATATGCGACAAATTCATCCGGCTCCTGCTCACTGACATATGCACTATTTTTCCCACAAAGAATCGTATGTGCACCCTCTACCTCAGACAAAATAGTAAGAACATCTTTTACGCTATCCGGATGAAGCTCTCCGCAGAAAATTTCGTTCCCTTCACTAATGACATAAGCACCATTTTCTGAAACAAAGGATAACTCATCTGCTATCGTTGGAAAAAAAGATTTTAGCTGATAATATTGATTTCCACTTGCGACTACAAAACGGACATTCTGCTGTTTCATTTTTTGATAGAGGTAATCAAATTTTTCTCTATCATATTCTTTCTTGCTGTTCAAAAATGTCCCATCCATATCTACTGCAATCATTTTAATTGTCATTTATTATCTTCCTTTCTTGGATCGCCTGATATCCTCTCAGATCAAGTAGTATCGAACCCGAAAATACAAGCGCTTTCTATTTATTTATGATGTGTCCGTCTAACTATTTCCTTCCACTATGATTGTACTACACTTTTACCTGCAAATTGAAAAAACTTCGCCAGACTTATTCAAAAATTAAAAGAATAGGTCTAACAAAGTTCTACTTTTTATTTTTCATCAACTAATAATTAGTGAACTATTTCTATTGAATAGAAATTTCCTAGAAAAAGATAAATGATCGAATCATCGCTGTATCTACCTTATATTCCCTAGGCTAACCCTGTAGTCCCTACAGTTTTTGATAAATGTTTTTAATAGCTTAATCCTTTGTTCAAAACATGGATACTCGCTGCTGTTTCTGGATCAGAAGCTCCTTTTTGTTTATCGATATCTTCAAGAAAGATCTTACTTTGTTTTTTATTTTCTGAATGTTCAGAACATTCATTGCAAGCAGAAACCTTGATCAATCTTTTATTATACCAAGAAGCTTTATATTCTAATTTTGAAACAAACAGTGCCCAAGATACATCTGAAATTCCTCGATGAAGTTTTCTATTTCTATAAACTTCTGTTTGATGAATATCTTCAATGCATATGACATCATATTTACGAACGATTTCCGTTGTAATTTTATTCAAAAAATCTGTTCGCTGATTCATTAATTTTTCCCGCATTTTAGCTACCTTCAATTTTTGTTTCTGATAGTTTTTTTGCTGGGATAGTTCTGTACCTTTTACTTTAGCAATTTCTTTACGCCTGACTAGTTTTCTTTCTTCCCGTGCAAGCCGCTGCTCGAATTCTCTGGTGTACTTATCATTATCGATACGTCTACCGTTTGATAGCACCGCAAATTCAGAGGTACCTAATGTGATCCCTATAGCAGAATAGGTTTTCTCTACTTCCGGAACTTCCTCTTCACAAAGGATCGAAATGAAATACTTATGACTAGGTGTTAAAGAAATCGTTGCTGACTTTATTTTTCCTTTTATCGGACGATGCATTTTCACTTTCATCGGCGTTTTTAATTTAGGAACCTTTATACATTTATCATCGATAATTTTGATCGTTCCATTTTGATTGTTGGTCGTATAAGATGAAACAGAATCTTTCTTTTGTTTCAACTTGGGGAAACCCACGCCTTTTTCTCTATGAAATTTTTTAAATGCTCGATCCAGATAAACTTGTGCATTCGCTAAGGCCAAACTATCTACTTCTTTTAAACAAGGATGCTCTTTTTTATATTGAGCAGGTGTCGGAAGTTTGACAGTAAGATCGGGATTTTCTTTCAATGCTTTATAAAGAGCGATCCGATCCTGAAGCAAAAGATTATACACAAGACGAACACAAGAAAAAGTTTTTTTTATAAACTCCTCTTGAGCGGAGGTAGGATAAAGCCGATACTTATAAGCCTTTAAAACCCTCATGAACATACCACCCTACCAATAAAAAGCTGATTGAGCCGGTTAGCTCTGACCGAAAAATAGGAAAATACGACTGAGGCGCTCTTTGCCTCATTCTTATTTTATCTTTTTTCTGAAGAGCTGGCTCAAGAAGCTGGATTAGATAAAAAGTTGATTGAGGCGTTCAGCTTTTGAGTAAGTTAGGAAATGACTAAAAAGATGCTCTTTATCTTTGCAGTCATTTATCTACTTACCGAAAAAGTTGCCTCAAAAAGCTGATCAAGCCGATTAGCTCTGACTGAAAAATAGGAAATATGACTGCTACTTTTTTGCCTCATTTTTTATTTTATCTTTTTTAGAACAACTCATTACTTGTTAAAAATCCTAGCTAAGAAAAAAGTATTTTTTCTTAGCTAGTCTTTTCTTTACCAAATGCTTATCCTAGATTCGCTCTGGCTTTTTTCTCTTCAATTTTTTTACGATAGACATCCACTTCGTCTTCCGAGCAATATACGTAATGTTCAGGAGTGATTTCTCTCAATTTACGTTCTTTATTGTCTTCTGGCTGTGGTTTATAAACGATACGTTTACGTGTGCGTTCATAATCTGGATCTGGTAATGGGATCGCTGATAATAAACTTTCTGTATACGGATGAACGCCAAAGTTATATACATCATCACTTGAGCCCATTTCCAATAATCTACCACTGTGCATCACACCGATTCTATCACTGATATGTTTTACCATTGATAGATCATGAGCGATAAACAGATACGTCAATCCAGCATCTTTTTGCAGATCCTGCAATAAGTTAACGACCTGTGCCTGAATCGATACATCCAATGCCGAAATCGGCTCATCACAAATGATGAAACGAGGATTCACAGCTAATGCACGGGCAATTCCGATCCGTTGACGCTGACCACCTGAAAACTCATGCGGATAACGTGTGCCGTGGCTTGGATCAAGTCCTACGACTTTTAAAAGCTCATTGACCTTCTCTTCACGCTCAGCAGGTGTACTGGCTAAATGATTGATATCGATTCCTTCAGCAATGATGTCATTGACTTTCATTCTTGGATTCAGTGAAGCATAAGGATCCTGAAAGATCATTTGAACTTCGCGACGGAATTCCTGCATTGCTGATTTTGAATGAATTTTACTGATATCTTCCCCGTCAAAAATGATTTCACCATCTGTTGGGTTATATAAGCGAATCACGCTACGGCCAGTCGTTGATTTTCCACTACCGGATTCTCCAACTAAACCAAATGTTTCGCCTTCATAGATATGAAAACTAATATCGTCAACCGCTCTGACTTCATCAGGACGGCCCACGTTAAAGTATTGTTTCAAGCCTTTAACATCTAAAAGTACTTTTCTTTTTTCACTCATTACTTAACGCCTCCTGTTGCTGTCTTATGACGTTCAGCATAAATTGCCCAACGTCTAACGATTTCTGCTGGAGGTGTGATTTTTGGTGCTTGTGGCGCCAATAACCATGTCGCAGCTTTATGAGTTGGTGAAACTTCAAAATAAGGCGGCGCTTCTTCTGCATCGATTTTCATTGCGAACTCATTACGCGGATAAAAAGCATCTCCTTTTGGCGGATCCAATAAGTCAGGAGGTGAACCTGGAATCGCATATAGCTTATCTTCTGTTCCTTCCATCGTCGGCATTGAGCCAAGTAAGCCCCACGTATAAGGATGTTGAGGATTATAGAAAATTTCTTCTGATGTCCCAACTTCTACTAAACGTCCGCCATACATTACGGCTACACGATCAGCAACATTGGCAACGACCCCTAGATCATGGGTGATAAAAATGATCGATGTGCTGATTTTTTGTTGTAAGTCTTTTAATAATTCTAAAATTTGTGCTTGGATCGTTACATCCAATGCAGTTGTTGGTTCATCGGCAATCAGAACTTCTGGGTAACAAATCAAAGCGATCGCAATAACGATCCGTTGACGTTGTCCGCCTGAAAATTGGTGAGGATAGTTTTTCAAACGTTTTTCGGCATTTGGAATCCCTACTAATTTCAATAGTTCCAGTGCTTGCTCTAATCCTTCTTTTTTCGATACTTTATTATGCTTGATCAACGATTCAGCTACTTGTTTGCCAATCGGCATCGTCGGATCCAATGACGTCATCGGATCTTGGAAAATCATTGCGATTTCTTTTCCGCGAATCGTTTGCATTTGTTTTTCTGTTTTCTTAACGATATCTTCGCCTTTGAACAGGATTTCTCCATTATCAATGTTTGCATTACTACTCAACAAACGCATGATACTTCTAGTCGTTACTGATTTACCACTACCAGATTCTCCTACGATCGCAAGTGTTTCACCTTTGAACAATTCAAAGCTGACACCGCGAATAGCATTTACTTTTCCAGCAAACGTATCAAAAGAAATCTGTAGGTCTTTTACTTCTAATACTTTTTCCATAGTCATTCACTCTACTCTTTCATCTTAGGATCGAAGGCATCACGTAGACCATCAGCTAGTAAGTTGAAACAAATCATTACTATCGATAGTGTTACGGCAGGAATCCACATTAAATATGGAAGGAAACGGAATGTTTTATATCCTTCATTCAACAAGGTTCCAAGAGAAGCGGTCGGCGGTCTTAATCCTAAACCGATGAAACTTAGAAACGCTTCGAAGAAAATTGCCGACGGGATACTGAACATCATTTGAACGATGATCACGCTAGAAATATTCGGCAAAATATGTTTTACGGCAATCTTCAAACGAGATTCACCTAATGTTTGAGCGGCTAGTACAAATTCTTGGTCTTTCAGCTTCAAGGTCTGTGCCCGAACGATTCTGGCCATTGAAATCCAGTTAGTGATAACCATCGCCAAAACAATCGATAAGATACCTGGATCAAACACTGTCAGCATCAAGATCATTACAACTAAGTTAGGGATTCCTGAAAGAACTTCAAGAATACGCTGCATCACTGTATCGACACGTCCGCCTAATAATCCTGAAATCAAACCATACGTAACACCGATCGTGATATCAAGTAAAGCAGCAATAAAAGCGATCAATAACGAGATACGTGTTCCCATGAACAAACGGCTTAACACATCACGTCCTAATCCATCTGTTCCTAAATAGAAGTTCACATTATCTGGAACATTGGCTTGTGCATACTTATCAACCACTTGCCCAGCTACTGTAGCTGTCCCATTGAAGCCGTTGATGCTATCTAAAAATGGGATACGCGGCGGTAAATTGATATATGCAACGTTTTGTTGAGTTGGATCATGTGGTGAGACCCAAATCGTAATAATTGAGATAAAGATAATGATCCCTAAAAAGATCAAGGAAACAACAGCAGCTTTATTCTTTTTCAAACGACGCCAAGAATCTTGCAAAAAGCTTAGTGACGGTGTTGCGATTCGTTCCCGCTCTTTTGTTGTTGAAGTATCTAAAGGCTGGAATTCACCAGCAGGAATATTTTTGATTTTATCTGGTACATTGTTTAAATCAACTGTTTGCATTAGCCACGGTCACCTCCTGAAACACGAATTCTTGGATCGATCAATCCATAAAGTAAGTCTACGACTAAAATAACAAATACTAGTAAAGCAGAATATAAAATCGTTACTGCCATGATCGTTGGATAATCATTTGTCATGATTGATTTTACAAACTGTTCCCCGATACCAGGGATCGCAAAGATATTTTCAACAACTAGAGACCCTGTCATCAAACCGACAGCTAAAGGTCCTAATAATGTGATCAATGGAATCAAACTATTTCTAAGTCCATGTCTAACAGCAACTTGCCAACGGCTCAAGCCTTTAGCACGTGCTAATTCTACATAATCACTATGTAATACCTCGACCATTTCCGTTCGAATAAACCTGGCGGAATCTGCCATTGGACTCATAGCTAGTGCAATAGTTGGAAGAATCGTGTAAGCAAAGCCATTCCACATTGCAATTGGCAACACTTTTAATTTCATAGCAAATACATACTGTAACAATACGGCAAAGACGAAGTTAGGAATCGAACGTCCTAAAATAGCCATTAACGTTGCCAGTGTATCCACCCAAGTATTTTGGCGCATCGCAGCAATGATCCCTAAAAGAATCCCTACTAATGTACCGAAAATAATCGCTTGTCCACCTAATTGGACGGATGGTCCGATACGGCCTGCTAAAAGTTTTGCTACTGGTTGGTTTTTGAATTGGAATGAAATCCCAAAATCACCGACTAGCAGATTTTTTAAATAAATTCCATATTGAACGATGACTGGTTTATCTAAGCCAGATTGTTTATTCAACATAGCAATTGTTTCTGGACTAAGTTTTTCTTGGTTGGTATAAGGAGTACCTGGTAATAATTGCATCAAGAAAAATGTAATAGTCGCGATCAACCACAATGTGATGATCATAAAAAAGACCCGTTTAAGAAAATATTTTCCAAAACTGTTCAAGAATGACACCTCCGAGATTATTTTGACTTCATCAGCTTTTTTCGATAAAGTAAGGATAGAAAATTTAGATAAGGATGAGCACATGAATAAACTAAAATGGCCTCTCATAACTTCAGCGGTCTCAAGCATCGGTATTTTTACTTACCTATTAATAAAACAGTCATTGACTATCCGTTCCATATCAGATACCTTTTTCATCGTTTCTTTATTCTTTTTGATTATCGGATTGGCCCTTTGGGTCATGTCCTCAGAATTTTTTGATAATTTCCAACGTTTTATGAAAATGCATTTTCGTTTTAAAAAGAAAAATGAACCGAAAGAATTTATCCCACTTTCAGAAATCGGTAAAGCACATCAGCTTTACTGGCTTGAAACAGGCGGTATCTTACTGATCGTCTCTATTGTTTCTTTATTATTTTACTTTTTATAGACAAAGATAGCAAGAGTGAGGAAAATAATTTTCATTGATTCTTGCTCCTTGCTTTTAAATCAAGCTTCTATCGTAATAGGAACTCGATTTCATTAAAAACAAGCCGAGATTCACGAAAATTACAAGAACAATTGCTAAAGGAACAGTCATGCTCGCGCAAAGAGTATTCGCACGAGCAATCACATCTGTTACTTTCAGCCTCAATGTTTCTTGTCAATTTTCGTGAATCTCTTCTTATTACAAATGGAGGCAGGCATTCAGTCCTGCCTCCATTTTTTGATAAACTCAGCTCAAATGTTTTCAGGCTTATTCTGAAATGTATGTCCATTTGAAATCATATTGCGCACCAGCTGGGTGGAAGCCAACGTCTTTGACTTTTTCAGCACGTAGATGTGCTTCTGCTTTTTGGTAAAGCGGAATGACACCCATGTCGCCCATGATTGTTTTCTCTGCATTGACCATGTCATCCCAACGTTTTTCAGGATCGTTTGCATTGGTTGTTGCAGCAGATTTCACTAATTTATCATATTCAGGGTTGCTATAACGTCCACGGTTATATGGTACGCCTGTTTGGAATAGATCTAAGAAACTACTTGGATCTACATAGTCAGCTCCCCATCCACCGATAACAGCTTTAAAGTCTCCTTTGTTTGAACGATCCAAACGTACAGAGAATGGCACCGGACTAACAGTGACTTTCACGCCATCAAGTGCTTCTTCGATCGCACCTTGTACATATTCAACTGTTTTCTTAGATGAGTCAGCATCAGAAGATAAGATGTCCATTTCCAATGAATCGATCTTCAATTCTTTCTTCGCTTTTTCCCAATATTCTTTTGCTTTTGCTTTATCGTATTCGATCTTATCGCCTGCAGCCGCTGTAAAGTCTTCTTTTCCATCAGGATCTTTAGACATATCTGCTGGAACAAGTCCTTTAGGTTCAACTGAGCCATCACCTAAGATATTTTCTACTAATGATTTACGGTCGATTGAATAAGAAATTGCTTTTCTTAAGTTTTCGTTTCTATATGGTGAATTTTCATCGATTTGATTCAATTCCATATATTGTGTCGATGCTTCTTTTTGAATAACTAATGCTGGATCGTTAGCTGCTTGTTGTGCAAGCTCACCAGTCAAGATAACATCGTCTGCTTGACCATCTTGGAATAAGTTATAAGAAGTCGGTGCTTCTTTTACAACATTTGTTTTCACTTCGTCTAGCTTCACAGTGTCAGCATCCCAGTAATCTTTGTTTTTCTTGTAAGACCATTCAGTATCAGTACCTGGTCCGTCAAAGTCAGCTAAAACAAATGGTCCGTTATAAACAGCATTGTCGCTATTTGCAGCGTATTCTTTACCATATTTTTCCACAATATCTTTTCTTTGCGGGAAGAATGAAGGGAATGCTAATAGATAATCAAAGTATGGTGTTGCTTTTTCTAAAGTAACTTCTAATTCGTAGTCACCTACTGCTTTGATTCCTAGCTCACCTTTGTCTTTTTTACCTGCTGCGATGTCTGCTCCGTTTTTAACAGACTCGAACAAGTAAGCATATTCTGAAGCCGTTGCTGGATCAACTGTACGTTGCCATCCATAAACATAGTCTTCTGCTTTTACAGGTTGACCGTCAGACCATTTCGCATCTTCGTTCAACTTGATTTTGTAAGTAATCCCATCTTCACTGACTTCAGCTTTTTCAGCCGCACCAGCTGGTTGTGGATTATTATCTAAATCCAAGCGATAAATTCCTTCATACACATTATTTAATGCTGTAAAACTGATCGTATCTGTTGCTAGTGATAAGTCAGCACTTGGCATTTCTTGTAAAACGTTCACTCGGAATACTTGCTCTCCACTTGGTTTTCCACCAGTTGATGCAGCACTGCCTGAGTCGTCTGTTTTTCCACCATTGCCGCACGCAGCAAGTGATAAACTAAATAAAGTGATGAATCCAAAAGCAAATGACTTCTTTAACTTCATTCTTATTTCCTCCCTAGAAACCCTAAAGTATTTTCTGAAAAATCAGAATTTAATAATTATTTATTGTATCTGAGGTATAGTTTACAATTTTTAAATTAAAAAATCAAGAAAAATCTTATCTTATCCTCATATTCGCATCATCAAATTATATTTACATTAGAAGAATAATCTTAGAAATAAAATGAAAAAGCAATTGTCTTCTACTTAAATAGTGTGTTAGATTAATAGAGAGGATATATTTTTTTCAGGACTTTAAAGATCTGAAAAATGATTATCTTAAAAGTATAGGAGGAATTAGATGGAGAGTTCATCTTTTTTTAAGGAGTTATTAGTAATTCACAAACCACAAAAAGCGCCCTTCCGCCTAGTTGGGGCTGGAATTTGTATGGCGATCCCATTATTTATTGGTTATTTCTCAAATAATTTATTGATCGGCAGTTTTGGTTCTCTAGGTATCTTTACTTTCCTTTATTATCAAACATTGCCTCTTAAGGATTTAATGATTCGTTTAAGTTCTGTAGGTAGTTTTTTACTTTTAGGAAATCTACTAGGAATGCTCAGTACACATATTCCATGGGTCATTCCAATCACGATTGCATCGATTGCTTTTTTAGCTAGGATCATTTTTAGATTGTATGCTATTGCCAAGCCAGGGGCTTTTTTTATTGTCATGGTTACTGCAATGGGCAGCGGAACAAAAATTCCGCTTGATAGGATACCGATCATGATGAGTTACGTGTTCTTGGGCGTGATGACTTCTTTGATAATCGCAGTTATCCTTTATTTTGTTGAAGGTCCTGTTGAAGCGGAGCCTGTAGAGAAGAAGATTTCTTTACAAGAACGGTTATACACTGATCCTGCTGCGCTTTTAGATGCCTTGCATTATGCTGCAATTTTATTTTTAGCTACTTATATCAGTCAGTCCTTACAACTGACCAATGCATACTGGATGATCGTTTCCTGTGCAGCTGTTTTACAGGGAGATAATCTACGCGCAATCATGCATCGAAATGTTCAGCGGATTTTCGGCACGATGGTCGGTCTGTTGATCGCAGCTTTATTGTTGAGTATTGCTTTTACAACGCTACAATCGATTTTATTGATTTGCTTTTTCTTTTTGACTGTCGAATTTTTTATTAAACGAAATTATGCGATCGCAAACTTTTTTACAACACCGATGTCGTTACTTTTAGCTAACTTGGCTCGGCATCAATATTTGGTCAGCCTTTTGAATTATCGTTTGATCGGAATTGTTTTAGGCAGTTTACTTGGGCTTTTAGGCGCTTACGTCTTGACGACCTGCTTACGATTTTATAACCGCGCTTATCAGTTAGATGAAAATTTAGATAAAGAAACAGAATAAGTCGATTCTGAATCCTATTTCCGGAGGTTAATCTCATGAAAATAAAAAAACCAACAGCTCCGATCTTACCACAGTTAACGCAAACAGAGTTTATTTCTTTAGATGATGAAATCATTATCGAAGGTTTGGCACTAAAAGAACAAGACCTTAGTTATCAGGATCTTCGTAATTTGGTTTTTAGAGAGTGTCATTTTGATAAATTGACAATGAATCGAAATCATCTAGAACGCTTTGAATGTAGTAATGTTATTTTTGAGCATTGTGATTTTTCGAATACGGAATGGCTCGGGGCAAGTTTCCATCAAGTTCATTTCCGCCGCTGTAAATTGACTGGGACTAACTTTGCAGAAAGTTACCTCCGCGATTGTACATTTGAAGATTGCTTAGCGGACTACGCCTCATTTAGTGCAACAAATCAAAAAGTCGTTCACTTCAATCAGACTAGCTTGAATGATACGGAGTTTGTCGAAGTTGTTTGGAACAATCTTTTATTTGAGGAATGTTCATTGACTGGCAGTAATTGGTTTCATACAAAACTGAAGGAACTCGATTTAAGAAAAAGTACATTTGAAAAAATCGCATTTTCTCAAGAGTTGATCAAGGGATTAAAGGTCACAACAGAGCAGGCAGTGATCATTGCTGCTGGATTAGGATTGAGCATAGAATAAAAAATAAGTAGGCTTCTCAATATTGAGAAGCCTACTTATTTTTTCAGGCATTTTGCACCATTTGAAAATATTCAGTCAGCCCTTCGACCAATGCCTTTGCCACTTGCATTTGATAGTCATCCATATTGAATATTTCTAAATCATAATCTGAATTCATATAGCCTAATTCTAGTAATAAGGCTGGTTGAGTATTTTCCCGTAAGACTTGATAATTCCCATAATCGATTCCACGATTTTGTAGTGGGAGAGTTTCAGCTAATGACTGATTAACGGCTTCAGCCAAGTCAGCATATGCTTCATAATAATAATACGTGGTCGTCCCAGTTGCTTCATTCATGTTTTCTGAAGAATCATAATGCAAACTGATAAAGATATCCGCCTCATTTTGTTGACTGACAGTACAAATATCAGCCAAATCCTCAGCTACGTCATCCTCTCGAGTCAAAATCACTGTACTGCCTTTTTCTTCCAGTGCCGTTTTGATCACCTCTGCCGTTTCTAACGTCACTTCTTTTTCGTAGATCAAACCATTATTACTGATCGCCCCCGTATCATCGCCGCCATGTCCCGGGTTTAAAACGATTGTCGCTCCTTCTAATGAACTAGGGATCTCTTGTTTTGTTCGGGTGATTATCTGACTAGCTTTTTTAGAAACATAACCTTCATCACCAGCATTTGTAATTACTTGATACCATTGATTTTCTGTTGCTACTAGTTTTAATAATTCTCCACGATTGATCTCAGCAAGTTCAGTACTTTTTGTTGAAGCTTTGCTGTATAAAATTGCCTCTTTTGAGCCTACTTTCACTATTTCTTCCAAGCTTTCCTCCCCTTCTTCAAGTGATATTGCCAGAGTCTCCACTGATGTGTCTTCTACTGCTGATGGATAGCTTTTCAGTTCTTTTATCCTTTTTGAATAACCTATTCCTAGTAATACGATGACTATTGATATGACACAGATCATTCGTTTCTTCATTTTTACTCTCCTGTCTTATATGTATGGGTTCCTTAATAAAAAGAGTAAAACTAAAAGCTTAAACCATCCTTAAATTGAAATGGAATGGTGTCGTTTCTAATTTTTTGTTTAAGATGGGTTCAAAAATTTTACTTCATAGGCTTTTTTGGTAAACTAATATAGGTTGAGAATAATTCTCAATTACTTAAAAGTATGGAAAAGCAAGGATACATATTGGTCGGACAAATTTTTGCTGGAAATCATATCGAAAATGTTTGAGCTGATGATGAACATACTAGGGGCCGAATAAAGTGTTGGTCATTTGCTGAGAATCACAACGAAAAGATTTGAGTTGATGCTGAACAGTACAAGACTTTCGCTAGAAAGTGTTGATCATTTATTTTATTTAGCTGCACAGGCTAGCTCTTCGGAAAAAAGATAAATAATGTGTGAGGCAAAAAGCACCACAAACAGTATTTCCTATTTTTCAGTCAAGGCTAAACGGCTTGTTCCGCTTTTATATCAAGGAGGAGATATCATGAAAAAGAATCTTATTGAACTCTGGGGCGACCTGGTTGATTTGAAAGATTTGATTTTGGCAATTGTAATTTGCAGTGTGACAACAATGGGGAGTTTCTTTTTAGCACCTGCAGGAAATACAACGAAGCAATTATTTTTTGGTTTAGGGGGAGCTGTTTTAGGGTTTGTTATCAGTACTGTTTTGATCAAACCGAAGCGAACCGTTATTGAGGAGGAAGAAAATTAATGGATGCAGGATTACTTTTTCAGATGCTTCTAGCCGTTTTAGGAGCAATTGTTTTATATACATTTATTGGGTTCGTTCCGGGAACGGACGAAACTTCTGTTTTGATGCCAGTTACTTTGGCTGTTGTTTTAGCAGGCGTAGAGCCGATCGTCGTACTGACCTTTTTCATTTCTGCGATCATCACATTGAATTTGATGAATGCGATTCCTACAGCTCTTGTCGGATTACCTGGTGGTGTGATGTCGACACCAATGATCGAGCATGCCTTATATTTGAAAGAACGTGGGATGGCGGCAACTAGTATTAAAAAGATGGCTACAGGTTCGATCATCGGAACAGCTATCGCTATTCCAGTCAGTCTGCTTTTAGCAAATATTTTGGCGCCTTTTTCAGATTCGGTGAAAGAATATGCGCCCTTATTATTTGTATTTGGTGCGATCTTTCTATCATTGATAGGAAAAAATAAATTATTGGCTTTGATCAGCATCATCCCTTTAGGACTTTTATTTCAAGGCTTGCGTTATCTTTATTGGGGAATTGGTGCTGTACCCCAAGAGAAAAATGTCACTGTTTCTTTCTTCTTAGGGATCACGATCGGACCATTGCTCGTTTCTTTATTAGGATTATTAAACAAACAGAGCCGAGAAGCATTACCGAGACATGACAAAAATGAGATTCGTTTGAATAAAGTCGATGAGCGGCAAACACTAGCCCATCCGCTTCAAACGATCACAAAAAAAGAAGCAGGAACAAGTGCTGTGGTTTCTTTACTTTCAAATTTCCTATTCTTTTTAAGTCCTGTCGGATTAACGATTTTATTTGGTGAAGCTGTAGCAAATAAGGAAAAAGACCCCGTAAAAAAAGCCAGCATGGCTATCACTTCTATGAGTGCATTGTCTCATGCAACCTATCTATCAGGGGTGATCATTCCCTTGATCGCTTTAGGGATTCCATTGTCTCCAGTCGCTGTGGGACCTGCCAATGCTCTATTCAATGCGCCGCCCGTTTTTACTTTAGAGCATAATATTCATCATTTACTAAGCAAAGGTGAGTTTGTTTTTGCAATTGTATTTGCCGGTGTTTTAGCTTCGATCATCACGTACTTTATTGCAATGAGATATGCTCGTCAAATGACCGCATTCGTTTTGAAAAAGATCCCTCATGAAGCAATTCTTGGCCTATTTATCGGTTTTATTTTATTGCTGGCTTACATGGATGCTGGTTTAATCAATATTTTCGGTGTTTTACTGGTAGGGATCGTTTGTGGTACTCTTAATAAGATGGGCGTCAATTATGGCGTTCAATTCATGATCTTGTATGCAGCACCTTGGATCACTACACATTTAATTTTTAAATAGAAAGATAGTTGATTGGAATGAATAGAAAGAATTTAGGTCACGGTCAAGCGACAGGCAAAATCATTTTGATGGGTGAACACGCTGTTGTATACGGTGAGCCTGCAATTGCTTTTCCTTTTGAGGAAACAGCTATTATGACTACAGTAGAGGCTGAAAAGGCGATGATATTGGATTGTCAATACTTTTACGGCAACCTAGCAGAAGTGCCTGCTCGCTTAAAAAGCGTTCAGAAAGTCATCAACCAAACATTAGCCGAATTAGGCCAAGAGGATACGACCTTAAAAGTAACCATCAACAGTACCATTCCTGCCGAACGAGGAATGGGCTCAAGCGCTGCAGTAGCTGTAGCAATCGTTAGAGGGATATTCGATTATTTTAAAACCTCCTGTTCAAAGGAAACTCTGCTAAAGCTAGTCGATGAAGCAGAAAAAATCGCACATGGTAATCCTAGTGGTATCGATGCAGCAGCTACTAGCGGAAGTGAACCGATCTTTTTCGTCAAAGGACAGCCGCTTGAGTTATTTCCGATGAATGTTTCTGATGCTTATTTGATCGTTGCAGATACTGGTATCAAAGGACAAACTAGAGAAGCTGTCAGCGATGTTGCTCATCTTTTTGAAGAAGATAAACAAGCAACAGCAAAACACATTACTAAGCTAGGACGTTTGACTGTTCAAGCGAAACAAGCGATTTTAATGAACGATGTCCCACTTTTAGGGACCAGTATGAATCAGGCGCATGAACACTTAAAAGCATTGACCGTAAGCAACAAACAGCTAGATCATCTAGTCGATACAGCTTTAAAAAATGACGCACTTGGTGCAAAATTAACTGGCGGCGGCCGCGGCGGCTGTTTGATTGCTTTAAGTGGATCGAAGGAACAAGCTAAAAAAATTGCAACTGCCCTGAAAAGTGCTGGGGCAAACGCAGCATGGATTCAATCATTAGAGGTGAAAAAATAATGTATATGGGAAAAGCACGTGCCTATACTAATATTGCCCTGATCAAGTATTGGGGCAAAAAAGATGAGCAATTGATTTTACCAATGAATAATAGTTTATCACTGACCTTAGATGCCTTTTATACAGAAACCAGTGTGGCGTTCAACGAAAACCTAACGGAAGATCAATTCTTTCTGGATGGAATGATACAAGAATCAAAACAGACAAAAAAAGTCACAGCTTTTTTAGATTTGATTCGTCAGACATATCAGGTAGAGTTATTTGCTAAAGTCGACAGTCAAAATTTTGTCCCCACCGCTGCTGGATTAGCTTCTTCTGCAAGTGGTTTAGCTGCTTTAGCAGGCGCATGTGCCCAAGCCCTGAATTTAAATCTTACTGATACAGACCTATCACGTCTAGCTCGGCGCGGCTCAGGATCGGCCTGCCGCAGTATTTTTGGCGGATTTTCAGAATGGCAAAAAGGCTCATCTGATCAAACATCCTTTGCAAGATCGATCGATGCAAATGGCTGGGAAGATGAACTTGCGATGCTTTTTGTCTTAGTGGATGATGGCGTTAAGGATATTTCCAGCCGTGACGGCATGAGACGTACCGTAGAGACCTCCAGCTTTTATTCTGGTTGGTTAGATTCGATCGATGCGGATTTAAGGACTGCTAAGCAGGCTATTGTAGAAAAGGATTTTATAAAACTGGGGGAAGTCACCGAAGCAAACGGTCTACGAATGCATGGTACGACCTTAGGAGCTGTTCCTCCGTTTACTTACTGGTCTCCTGAAAGTCTTAAAGTCATGCAGTTAGTTAGGGACATTCGGAAAAACGGCTTGCCTTGCTATTTTACAATGGATGCAGGTCCAAACGTCAAAATTTTAGTTGAAAAGAAACATCTCACAGCATTAAAACATTTTTTAGCAGAACACTTTTCTAGTGAACAATTGATTTCAGCGTACGCTGGTCCTGGAATCACGCTGCTGTCTACGGAAGGATCTGAAAACTCATGATAGAAGTGTCTGCTCCCGGCAAGTTATTTATCGCTGGCGAATACGCGGTTGTTGAACCTGGACATCCGTCGATCATTGTTGCCGTCGATCAATTCGTGACTGTTACAGTACAAAAAGCAGAAAAAAACGGCAGTATTCAGTCAGCGCAATACAGCTCTTTACCTGTACGTTGGACAAGGAGAAATGAAGAGCTTGTTTTAGATATTCGGGAAAATCCCTTTCATTATGTCTTGGCCGCTATTCGCTTAACAGAAAAATATGCACAAGAACAACTAAAGAAGCTTTCCTTTTATCATTTAAAAGTCACAAGTGAACTGGATAATTCTAACGGACGGAAATATGGCTTAGGCTCCAGCGGCGCGGTCACGGTCGCGACCGTGAAGGCGTTAGGACTTTTTTATGATTTGTCTTTGTCAGAAGAAGATATCTTCAAGCTTTCTGCTCTTGCTCATTTAGCCGTTCAGGGAAATGGCTCCTGCGGTGATATCGCTGCAAGCTGTTATGGCGGCTGGATCGCTTTTTCTACTTTTGATCACCAATGGGTCAATGAAGCTCTTCAACACAAAACATTAACAGAACTTCTTGAAACAACTTGGCCAAAACTAAGGATTCAGCCTTTGACTGTTCCTAAAAAGCTACGCTTATTGATTGGCTGGACAGGCTCACCTGCTTCTACTTCTGATTTAGTGGATCAGGTTCATCAATCAAAAGACATGCAAGAAGCAGCATATAAGGACTTCTTAGTAAAAAGTAAGGATTGTGTAGAAATGATGATCACGGGATTTGAATCGGAGGATATTTCACTGATCCAAACACAAATCCGAGAAAACCGTGCCCTACTACAAAAGTTGACATCGATCACGGGAGTGACGATCGAAACCCCTGCGCTAAAAAAATTATGTGATCTCTCTGACGCTTATGGCGGTGCAGCTAAATCTTCTGGTGCTGGCGGCGGCGACTGCGGAATCGTCGTTTTCAAACAAAAAACGGGAATTCTGCCACTGATGAGTTCTTGGGAAAAAGAAGGGATCACTCCTTTACCGCTACATGTCTATTTTTACAGAAAGAAGGGAAAAGATGAATCGAAAAGATGAACATATGTCCTTAGCTAAGGCTTTTCATAAAGAAAAAAGTAATGATTTTGACCAGCTGCGTTTCGTCCACCATTCTTTTTCAGAAATTGCTTTGGATGACATCGACATCTCGACCTCATTTCTTGATTTTTCTTTTAAACAGCCATTTTACATCAATGCAATGACGGGCGGAAGTGATCGTGCAAAAGAAATCAATCAACAAATCGGGATCATTGCAAAGGAAACAGGATTGATGACTGCTACAGGCTCTGTCAATGCTGCTCTAAAAGATCCTGATCTAGCTGATACGTATAAAATCATGCGCAAAGAAAATCCAACTGGGATCATATTTGCGAACATCGGTGCAGGATTATCTTTAGAAGAAGCCAAAAAAGCAGTCGAGCTTTTTCATGCAGATGGTTTACAAATCCATGTCAATCTTCCGCAAGAGCTAGTTATGCCGGAAGGAGACCGTGATTTTCACGGTTGGTTAGATAATATCGAAGAAATCGTTGCTCATTTATCACTACCGGTGATTGTAAAAGAAGTTGGTTTTGGAATGAGCAGTGAAACGATCGAACAATTACTAAAACGCGGCGTGCAAGCAGTCGATATCAGTGGTCAAGGCGGAACGAGCTTTACTCAGATCGAAAACGCTCGTCGAAAAAAGAGAGAATTAGGTTTTCTAGAGGATTGGGGACAATCTACAGTGCTTTCTTTACTAGAATCCCAATCATTTCAGCAAGAGATAACGGTTCTAGCTTCTGGCGGTATCCGCCAATCGTTAGATATCATCAAGGCACTCAGCTTAGGCGCCAAAAGTGTTGGTGTCGCTGGAACGATCTTGAACCACTTGATGACACATGGTTTAGATAAAACCATCGAGTTAGTCAAACAGTGGGAAAGCGAACTTCGTATGCTTTATACTCTGCTTGGAAAAGCAACGACAGCCGAACTCGCCACAACAGATCTCATTTTTTCTAACGAAATCAGTCATTGGTGTGAAAGTCGTGGTATTCCTTACCAAACATTTGCCAAGAGAAGTCGTGATTAGATTTAACTTTAAGCTTTAAAAAAAATAAAATAGCAGATCGAACGTCCTCAAAGGAATTTCGATCTGCTATTTTTTTCGATCACTAGTTTCTTAAGTTGACCGTTTTTGCCTAAGACCTATTTCATGGGAAACTTTTTAAAGACCTTAAACAGATACAATCAACTATTGCTTTCTCCTGCTTTAACTAGTCTTTTTTCATGATACCAATATGAAAAATAGATGATCATTTGACTCAATCCAAAGAACAAGATCAAGGCTAATGTTTCTGTTCCGATATTCGTGTTATTTAAACTAAGTAATTTTCTAAAGCCATCGACACTATATGTCATAGGAATATAGCGATGGATCGTTTGAAATACAGGTGAAGCTAAATAAATCGAATAGCTTCCGCCAGATGAGGAGGTTTGGAGCATCGTAATAACCAATACTAGTAAACTCCCGATCCCTGGAAACAGCTTATTAAATGACACGATAACACTGTAAAACGTTCCTGACGCAAGGAAAATGAATAACATAAATTCCTTCCAATAATTCGTATGAAGGTTTAAAATATTGAAGATAGCAAACGCTAAGAGTAAGCTTTGTCCAAATACGATCAGTAATGGATAGAGATATTGCTTACGCCAGTAACCAAAATAGCTCGTTGATTTTTTCTTGAAGATTCGCATAACGAATTGATTCAAAAAGATACTTCCAACAAAAAGCGTCAAAGATAAAATATACGGTGCCATGGCTTCTCCATTATTTTTGACTGGATAATATTCCTTATGGTTTAGTTGAATGATCTCACTGATTTGAGCTGGAACAGGTATTTTTTCTTGATTCAATTTTTGAATCATTGAACTGGATGTTTTATTATTTGCTTGTAACACAAATTTATCGATCGCACTTGAGATGATCTTCGCAGAAGAATAATTAAGTCCTTCTCCTGTCGTCAGAATGACTTCAGCAGAAGTTTGTTTCGCTGGAAATTCTGATATCTTATTCATAAACTCTTTCTCAAATTCAATCGTTGCATATACCTCTCCTTTTTTTAACTTTTCAACAGCCTCTTTATGGTCTGTTATTGTAAAATCAAAGAGTTCACTCTCTTTAAGAGCCGTATAAATGTCATTATTTTCTTGGTTATCTACTAAAGCAACTGGAAGTTTATCGATATTTCCATAAGGATCCATCATAGATTTGATAAATATAGTAGAATAGAGCATAGGAATCAATAAAATCAAAGTTAATGCTATTCCTGCAATCGTCAATTTTTTTTTCATATAATCACCTTTTCTGAAGATTCTGAACATCCGCGGATATTCAGAATCTAAAGATATCTTTTATTTGCCTATTTGTCAATCACCTGAAAGGAGTTTTTTTGTGAAACTTAACAATTCATTTATTCAATCCCTCGCTATTTTAGTCATGCTGGCAGAACTACCTGAAGGGAGTGCCTTAAAATCTCAAGAGATCAGTAAACGAATGGAAGTCTCTCCAACTTATCTATTAAAGATTGCTAAAAAGCTAAAAGATGCAGGCTTGATCAATTCAAGTGCTTCTAAAAATGGCGGATACACGATAAAAAAAGACATTCGTGAAATTAGTTTCTTGGAGGTATTTGAAGCTGTTGATGAAAATACGACATTTTTGGATAAACTGGATTTAAATCCGATCCATAATATGTTTCTGTCTGAAGCATTAGTGAAAGAAAAAGAACTAGTCGTAAAACAAATTTTGTTAGCTGCAGAAGCTGAATACAAACAAACATTAGCCAAACATTTTGTTGACGAAATCGCTCCTAAAGATCACACTGGGAAAACACTGGAAATCGATTGGAAACAAATAATCTCAGCAAACTAATCTAAAACTGCTCCTTTTACTGAAAATCATTCATCAGTAAAAGAAGCAGTTTCACTTTTGTAACACACCTGAGTGCTAATACTATTCTTTTTTTTCATAAGCTGCTCGTAACGCAGCTATATCGATTTTTTTCATTTTATACAATTCCTGCATAACCCGGTACGCACGATCCGGATCAGAATTATCAAATAATTTTTCCATATCACTCGTTACAGTCTGCCAACAGACACCATATTCATCTTCCATCCAGCCACAGGGCCACTCTTTTCCCTTAGCCGTTACTGCATCCCATAAACGATCGATTTCTTCTTGGTCCTTACAATAAACGTAAAAAGATGTCGCCATAGTAAATGTAAAATCGTGATCGACTGCTCCACCATCCATTACTCGAAACGGCTGTCCATGCATCGTAAATAACGCTTGCGAAATCGTACCATCAGGATTTTTCTGAACGTATTCAACATTTCCATCTCCAAAGATACTGATCCATTGATTCATTGCCTCTTCTGCTTTTCCTGACTGCTCTTTCGTAAATAGAAAAGCTGGTGCAATCGATTGAGGTCGTCCAGCTAAAACCAACTGCCATGACACGCCGTATCTGTCAGCAACCCAGCCGAACTTAGGACTGAAAGGATATTCCCCATATTCCATCAATACGTTGCCTTCTTGACTTAACTTTTTCCACAACTGATCGATTTGTTCCTCTGTCTCACATTCTACATAAAAAGAAATCGCTGGCGTAAATTTAAATTCAGGACCGCCATTCAACAAAATAAATTCTTGTCCTGCAAGAGATAACGAAATCGTTAAAATAGAGCCTTTCGGCTGATGTTCACTATCTACATAGTAATCAGTTTGCTTGATCATTCCTTGCTCAAACGCATCCACATAAAAATCTGCTGCTTCCTCCACTTTTCCATCGAACCATAAACACGGTGAAAATTTTGACATAGCCAATCTTCCTTTCATGAATCATCAGTGCTTTTATTCCTTTAGCTTGATTATATATGCCTTATTCATTAATTGGAAAAGGATTGCTTTTGCAAAATCATATCCCAATCCGTTCCTGCGTATTCAAAACCAAGACGGTCATACACCCTTTTGGCAGATATGTTGTCTAATGTTACCACAAGAAAAATATGTTTATACGTCGTATCTGTGAACGATGACAAGACTTGCTCCATTAATTCATACGATAGTCCTGATTCTCTACTAGCAGGATCGACTGCTAGATAAATGATCAAAGGAATCTTCCTAAATAATGAAACAATGACACTACCCGTAATTTTTCCCAAAGACACATGGTAATAAGAATGTTCTTTTAAAATCAGCCCGTATTTTCCTTGAAAAAATTGATTTACCTCATTTTGCCATTGTTTTAAGTCTTCACCTTGATCATCGATCGTTCCTTTAAATGCGTTTAATAAATGGTCGGCCATTTTTCCTTTATCTGGTTCTCTACCTTTGACATCGTCCATTGCAATCAACTGTTTATTTTCACCTTGTGCTTCTCTACCAATTTTTTTCACCATGATTATTCTTTCATCCATGAGTACAAACCTACGCTTTCATATCTATCCTTTAAAATTATATAACGGTCGGATCACTTCTTGAACGTCCATCGTACTTGTAACATCTGCAAGTAATTGTTTCATTGGCTTGTATGCTTTTGGTGCTTCATCGATAGTTTTCTTCGATACAGAGGTCGTCCATACATTTTTCATTGCATGCTGATAACTTTCTAAGCTGATTTTAGCTTTTGCTTGTGAGCGGCTCAGCAGTCTGCCGGCACCATGCGGCCCTGATTGATTCCATTCTGGATTCCCCTTACCAATAGCTAAAATACTACCATCTTTCATATTTAGAGGTACGATCATTTTCTCTCCTAATGTTGCCGAAGCTGCCCCTTTTCTTAACATTTTTGTGTCTAAATCAATATAATTATGAGGACAGTCAAACGATTCAATGACTGATTTTTTCCACTTCATTCCTTTGAGAATTGTTTCAGCCATAAGCTTACGATTCAGTGCAGCGTATGCTTGAGCAATTTTCATATCATTCAAGTAGTTCGTTAAATCATTTCCTGTGACGTAAGATAATTCATATGGAATTTTTATTGCTTCACGCATAGCGATCAATTCGTCAGCTTTTTCAAGTTCACCCAGCTTGGTTGCCTGGGATGCGCTAATTTTCAATTCTTTTCGCTGTTGTGATAATTTTTGATAGCCAACTTCCTGATGATATTCAGCGATTTCTTTTCCTAGCACGCGACTGCCGCTATGGATGACTAAGTATAAGCCATCTTTTCCTTCATTGACTTCGATAAAATGGTTTCCGCCACCTAATGTTCCCAAGCTTCTTAACGCCCAACCTTTATGGATCGGCGCATGGATGTCACCTAATTCAAATTCATAATAGCTTTTATCATGAGAATTCGACCCGCTTGGAATTCTTGTACGGATGATTCGATCTAATTTGTCAAAATTGGTTTTGATCGATTTCTTTAGTTTTACAACATAGAGTCCACAGCCGATATCAACTCCTACTAAATTTGGTACTACTTTATCTTGGATCGTCATTGTTGTGCCGATCACACAGCCTGAACCACTATGTGTATCCGGCATGATTCTGATCTGACTTTCTTTGACAAACTCTTGATTACATAAAGATATGATCTGTCCAATCGTAGCATCGTCCAACATTTCTGTGTAGACCTGTGCTTCATTATATTTCCCTTTAATTGTTAACATTCTGATTCCTCGTTCTTTTATTTATTGGAATGCAAAATGCGACCGCATTCCTTAGCCTGCTTGATTACTCTTTCCTTTTCCACTCATTGGACTCACCTCCAAAAAAATAAAAAAAGACGAAGCTGTACGATCATCTACGATCTACAGCTCCGTCTATAAACTTCTATACAGAAATTTTATCTACTTAAAAGAGAACACCACAAAAGGCGTGCCCAGCTTTTTTTGACTGATACTTGTCGTTTTTGATCATTCGATGATTGATTGCTGTTTTTACAAATGCTTTCATGATGTTCTCTCCTTTCTTCACTTGATTGTTTAAATCGTATCATTTTAACCTTTGACTTGTCAATCTGATTTTTTGTCAAAATAACTTTCTGAAATTGATTTGCTTTTTGATTTCCTTGTATCCAACATGTCGGTAAAATCGATGTGCTTCCGTTCGTTCTATTCCTGAATTCAAACGCAGCCCTTGTGCTCCTTGCTCTTTTGCCCACTGTTCACTATGTTTCAATAATTCCTTGCCGATTCCTTGATGTTGAAATGCTTCATCGACGGCTAACCCTAAAACATTCATCAAAACCGGTCCATATGTGCAGATATACTCACTTAATTGAATATAGCCAACCACCTGATCATGGCTTTCTTTTACAAACAATTGATTGGTTGGTGATGATAATATATATGCCAATCGCTCTTCTGCTTCTTTTAAAGGATATTCATGCTGTAATGTCTGTGTATTCAATCGATTGATCGCCTGTATATCCGTTCTTTTTGCTACTCTGATCGTCATCATTTTATCCTCCTGACTTTTTATTATTAGTATAACTGAATAAAAAAAAGAAGGATAACTTTTTCAAGTCATCCTTCCATTTTTTAATTATCCATTATATGCATCAATGATGATTTGTTTTAATTCACTGATCAATGGTTCTTTTGGATTAGCAGTCGTACATTGATCTTCGTATGCTAATTCAGCCATGTGGTCGACAGTAGAATCAAGGATTTCTTGTGTTACACCTTGTGCTTTAAGGTTCATGTCGATTCCAACTGCTACACCTAAATCGTACACTGCTTTAGCTAATGCATCAACTAATTCAGCAGTATTTTTACCTTTAAGACCTAAGAACTTCGCGATATCAGCGTAGTCTGTGTCTGCGCGGAAGTAGTCATATTTAGGGAACATTGCATGTTTTGAAGGATCTTTGGCATTGTAACGGATGATATGCGGTAACAAAATCGCATTTGTACGTCCGTGAGGAATACCATATTCTCCACCAATTTTATGTGCTACAGAGTGACAAATTCCCAAGAATGCATTGGCAAATGCCATACCAGCCATTGTAGAAGCGTTATGCATTTTTTCACGAGATTCCGCATCTGGGCGTTTCACAGAATTTTCTAAGTGATCGAAAACTAATTTGATCGCTTGTAAGCTTAATCCACGAGTATAATCAGAAGCCATAACAGAAACATAAGATTCGATCGCATGTGTCAATACATCCATACCAGTATCCGCTGTAACAGAAGCTGGAACTGACATAACAAATTGAGGATCGACGATCGCTACATCTGGTGTCAATGCATAATCAGCTAATGGATATTTTACATGTGTTTCGCTATCTGTGATAACCGCAAATGGTGTTACTTCTGAACCTGTACCTGACGTTGTTGGAATACATACAAACTGTGTTTTAACTGGTTTGTCGATTTTGTACGTACGTTTACGGATATCCAAGAATTTTTGTTTTGCTCCAAAGAATTCTGTATCTGGGTGCTCATAGAACATCCACATTCCTTTAGCTGCGTCCATTGCAGATCCGCCACCCAAAGCAATAATCGTATCAGGCTCAAAATCAACCATCACTTTTGTTCCAGCGTAAACTGTATTTGTTGATGGGTTTGGTTCTACAGCTGAGAAAACTTCGATTTGAACATCATTTTTACGTTTTTGTAATTCTTTACGAACTGTATCAGCATAACCGAATTGAACCATACCTGGATCACAAACGATCATAACACGTTCAACATTTTCCATTTTTTGTAGGTATTGTAATGAATTTTTTTCAAAGAAAATTTTTGGTGGTAATTTAAACCATTGCATATTATTTCTCCGTTTCGCTACAGTTTTGACGTTGATCAAGTTGACAGCAGATACGTTTTTAGAGACAGAGTTTTTACCATATGATCCGCAACCTAATGTCAATGATGGAATCATTTCGTTGTAGATATTTCCGATTCCGCCTTCAGCAGATGGAGAGTTTACCAAGATACGGCAAGCCTTCATGCGTAAACCGAATTTCACTTGTAAGTCTTCGTCTTCTGTATGGATCACAGCAGTATGTCCTAGGCCGCCTAATTCAAGCATTGCTTCACATAGGTCAAAGGCATGGTCTGTATTTTTCGCTTTCATCATTGCAAGAACTGGTGATAATTTTTCACGAGAAAGTGGGTATTCAGCACCTGCACCTTCGATTTCTGCAACTAAGATTTTTGTTCCTTTTGGTACTTTGATCCCCGCTAGGTCAGCGATATGCTCAGCAGAGTAACCAACGATTGCAGGATTAACTGCATATTTTCCTTCGTTCATTACTGCATCTTCAAGTTTTTGTAATTCATTTGGTTTTACGAAGTACACTTGATGTGCTTCAAATTCAGCTTTAACAGCTGCATAAATTTCTTTATCTACGATCACAGCTTGTTCAGAAGCACAAATCATTCCATTATCGAATGATTTTGAAACGATCAAATCGTTTACTGCACGTTTGATTTTAGCTGATTTTTCAATATAAGAAGGAACATTACCGGGACCTACTCCTAATGCTGGTTTACCAGTTGAGTAAGCTGATTTCACCATACCTGCACCACCAGTGGCTAAAACGATGGCGATTCCCGGATGGTTCATCAAACCAGAAGTTGCTTCTAGTGATGGTTGTTCGATCCATTGTACACAGTTTTCAGGAGCACCTGCTTTGATTGCCGCATCACGAACGATACGTGCTGCTTCAGCAGAACATTTTTGAGCGCTTGGATGGAATGCAAAAACGATAGGATTACGTGTTTTAAGTGCGATCAAGGCTTTAAAAATTGTTGTTGATGTTGGATTTGTTGTTGGTGTTACCCCGCAAACCACACCGACAGGCTCAGCAATTTCGATCAAACCAGTTTGGTCATCTTTATTGATCACACCAACTGTTTTATCATGCTTGATGCTGTTCCAGATATATTCAGAGGCATACATGTTTTTGATTGCTTTGTCTTCATAAATTCCGCGGCCAGTTTCTTCAACAGCCATTTTTGCTAAAGGCATGTGTTGATCTAAAGCAGCCATTGCCATTTGATGCACAATATGGTCAACTTTTGCTTGATCAAAATCTTCCATTTCTTTTAAAGCAACATTTGCTTTTTTCGCTAGCTCATCGATCATCGCTGCTACATCAGTTGTTTGAGTCTCTTCTTTCTTGGTTGTTTTAGCCATTTTAAAATCCTCCTGAAAATTGAATCATGTATTTTTGTTTGTTAATCATTTCACATACACATCATACAACAATATTTTTTTCTTGTAAATAGTTTTTTGTGATTTTTTTCACATTTATGCAAGTTTTTATCCACTCAATTTCAAGTAAGCGTTCTCTTTTAAAAGAAAATAAAAAAACCTATTCTATTTCTAGAATAAGTCTTTTAAATCCTGCCAATCATTGATCGTCATTTTGCTTGTTTGTGCAATCAGCTGTTGATAATCAAAAAATTCATTTGGCTTAATATGTAAAATATCTTCTCGGCACGCTTGAATCGATGCTGGTGCATTCTTTTTCCAACGATAAGAAACAAGATAGTGCATCAATTCTTTTTCGTCAACGGAAGAATAGCCAAGCTCTCGAAAAGACTGACACGTTGTTTTCAATTCTTTTTTCACCAAAAAACGCTGGCGCCAAGATAACTTTTCGATGACGCATCCCTTCTTTCTAAAGAATCAACTATGTACTATACTGAACAACACGATGGTCATTCTAGTTAGAAAGAAAAAATTCCAGCAAGCTGGAATTATTCTTTCGTGTCATCGTTGTCAGAAGTTTCTGTTGTTGTTGGTTCTTCAACAACTGTTTCTTCTTTTGCTTCGACTACTGTAACATCACTATCGTTGACTACAGTCGTACCCGGTTTTACCGTTTTGATCGCCGCGCGATCAAATTCTAGTACGATTCCTTCGCAATCGATCAATACTGTTCTTTTTTCACTGTCAAATTCAGAAATCACACCGTGTAAGCCGCCGATCGTAACCACTTCATCGCCCACTTTCATTGCATCTAAAAGTGTTTGACGCTCATTTTGTTGTTTCTTCTGGGAACGTGTCATGAAAAACATCATTCCTCCTAAAAGAATTAATGGTAAAATAAACGAAAGTCCTCCGCCCATTCTTATTCACCTCTCTATCATATAATCACTAGTTTACTGTAACAAAACTTCCTTTACAACACCAGTCTTTTGATCAAATTATTAGAAACTTTTCGCATTCTCTTTGTTGAATCCATATTCCTCAAAAAAGGCTTCACGAAATTCTAGTAAATTATCATCCATGATCGCTTGACGCACTTGTTTCATCACATTCAATAAGAAGTATAGATTGTGATACGATGTCAAACGAATACCGAAGGTTTCATCTGCTTTGATCAAATGACGAATATATGCACGCGTATAATTTTTACATGTATAGCAATCGCATTTTTCATCCAACGGACGAAAATCTCTGGCATACTGCGCATTTTTAACGACTAAACGGCCTTTTGAGGTCATACATGTACCATTTCTAGCAATCCGAGTCGGTAAAACACAGTCAAACATATCGATCCCGCGAATCACGCCATCGATCAATGAATCTGCTGTTCCTACACCCATCAAATATCTTGGCTTATTATCAGGAATCAAAGGAGTGGTGAAATCAAGCACTCGATTCATTTCTGCTTTTGGCTCACCAACAGATAGCCCGCCGATCGAATATCCTGGAAAGTCCATACTGATCAGGTCCTTCGCACTTTGACGACGTAAATCTTCAAAACCGGCCCCTTGAATGATCCCAAATAAACCTTGACGGTCTGGATGTGCATGAGCTTTCAAGCCGCGTTCTGCCCAGCGTGATGTCCGTTCGATCGATTTTTTCACATAATCATAGCTTTCATCAAATGGTGGACATTCATCAAAGCTCATCATGATATCTGAGCCTAAGTTGTTTTGAATGTTGATTGCTTTTTCTGGTGAAAGGAACAATTTTGAACCATTTAAATGGTGTCTAAAATGAACCCCTTCTTCAGTGATTTTACGCATATCACTCAATGAGAATACTTGAAAACCTCCTGAATCGGTCAAAATCGGTTGATCCCAATTCATAAATTTATGTAAGCCGCCAGCTTCTGCGATCAAGTCATCACCTGGACGAAGCCATAAATGATAGGTGTTGCTTAAGATCACACCTGCACCCATTTCTTTTAAATCTTCTGGTGACATTGTTTTTACTGTCGCTAACGTTCCTACTGGCATAAACATAGGTGTTGGAAACGTTCCATGCGGCGTAATCAATTCGCCTAAACGAGCACCTGTATGTTTTTCTTTTTTTATTAAACGATAACGAATGGCTGGTTCCGTCATTCATTTCCCTACTTTCTTTTGTGGATTCACACTTTCTTCATCATACTTTTTTTTTAATGGCTTTGCAAGGTTTTACAGGCTTTCTTTAGCATATCCTTAGATAATCAAAAAGAGCTTTCGTCATCTCTTAACCTGTGATGACGAGAGCTCTTTTTTAATGAACGACGGAGACAAAAACAGCATATATTTCTATTTAGTACTCATCGCTGCTTCCAACTTGATCATAGCATCTTTCACTACCTCTGGAGTAATTGTTTCCTTCATATAATGAATCGTTTCATGCGGCTCAGCAGCACGTTCAGCTACACGTTGGTATTCTTCCTCCGTTAAAACCATATTCATCTCTTTTAATGAAATCGGCAATTGTAACTCACGGTAAAATGGAATCAACGTTTCGATCTCAGTCCATTTATCCTCGATCACTAGCTGAACAAACACGCCATAAGCAACCTTGTTCCCATGTAATTGTTGGTGGCTTTCTGGTAAAATCGTCAACGCATCATGAATCGAATGTGCACCTGCCGTTCGACCATAATCATCACCAAAACCGCCAACCATTCCGCCTAATAAAATATTGGTTTCCACAACGTTTAAAAAGGCTTGATTGATTTCTTGCTTTTGCATCGCCTCAAGAGCAGCCTGACTATCCGTCAACAACACTTCCCGACATTTTTGAGCGGCAAAAGCTGCCACCTGTATCTCTATCAATTGGACAGATAGCTGCGAGATCATCGCATCTGCTTCATACCATTTAGCCACTGTATCACCAATTCCTGCGATCATCAATTCGACCGGCGAATTCAGAATGACTTTCGGTTCGATCAAAACCAGCGCATTACTTTTAGCAAATACATCATAGCGAACCATTGAACCTTCTTTATCATAGATAACACTCAAGGGGGTATACGCTGCGCAAGTCGCAGCTAGCGTTGGTAAAATCAACACAGGAACTTCACATTGGTTCGCTACTGCTTTACCCAAATCTGCAATTTTCCCGCCCCCGACAGCAATAATCCCTTCTAAATCATGTTGCTCAAACTGTTTTTTTAAGTCATTTGTTTTTTCATCTGTGCATTCACCACCATAATATACAAAAAATGCATCTATATTCATTAGTTCTGGAAAATATACTTTGGCAGCTTCCCATGAATCCTTGCCATGCAACACCATCACACGTTTAATATTTCTTCTATTTAAATGCACCTCTAAGTCATCCCACGCACCGATCCGACATTCATATTCTTGCGGTGCTCCTCTTACTATCAACGATTGATTCATTCTTTCCGACCTTCCATTTTTCTTGATTTTTTATGCAAAAGTGAATTTTTATAAATTCTTTGGTTAAATCCACTTTTCCTTTCCCTTAATCTATGATATGATAAATCACATCCGAAAACAATAAATTTTTATACATTTATTTGATTTTTTCAGTATATTTATCAGAAATCAATCGAAGTATTGCTTACTTCCACTAATCTACTACAAAGGAGACAAAAAAATGAAACTACCAAAAAAAGTTTTAGCACTCATTATGCCAGTATTACTGGTACTCTTAACCTTTCTTCCTGCAACTACTAGTTTTGCTCAAGAGGAAGATCCTGTCTACGACAGCATTATGAAACGAGGCGAACTGATTGTCGGGCTGTCTGCTGACTATGCACCGTATGAATTCCATGCAGACGTTGATGGCAAAGACCAGATCGTAGGGTTCGATATTTCTATCGCTCAAAAAATCGCTGATGATCTAGGGGTAAAATTAAAAATCGAAGAATTAGGTTTTGATGCCTTATTAGGTGCCTTGAAAACTGGAAAAATCGATTTGATCATTTCAGGTATGGCGCCAACACCCGAACGTCTAAAAGAAGTTAACTTCTCTCATCCTTACATGACTGTCCAGCAAAAAGTGGTTGTCAGAAAAGATGATAAGGATAGATTTCAATCGACAAATGATTTTGATGGTGTGAAAGTCGGCGTTCAAAAGCAAACGACGCAAGAAGAACTAGCAAAAACCGAATTAATTGGTTCTGTGCCGACTTCTTTACAAAAGGTTCCTGATATCATCATGAACTTAAAGAATAAAAAAGTAGAGGCCGCTGTGTTAGAAGGCCCTGTAGCAGAAGCCTATGTGGATCGAGATACTAATTTAACTTTTGCAGATGTCACATTCGAACAAGGAGAAAAAGACGCAGCTGTCGCTATTCCAAAAAATGCACCAGTTTTAGAACAAAAAGTCAACGCTTCGATCCAAACGATCAATGACAATAACTTATTGGAAGGCTATAAAAAAGAAGCCGGAAAATTGATGTTTACAGATGATGAGAGTTTCCTTGGAAAATATGGTAAATTTTACATTAGCGGCGCTGGCTACACGATTTTTCTAGCCTTTATGGGTGTGTTATTCGGTGCGATCTTGGGTGGCTTGCTAGCACTAATGAAATTGTCTAAATCAAAAATTCTGCGCGGTATTGCAATTGCATATATCGAATATGTCCGTGGTACTCCTTTATTAGTACAAATTTTTATCGTTTACTTTGGTACTGGTGTATTAGGACTGGACTTATCGAAAATCGCAGCTGGTTGTATAGCCTTGGCCCTAAATAGTGGTGCCTATGTCGCTGAAATCGTTCGTGCAGGAATCAATGCCGTAAACAAAGGGCAGTTAGAAGCCGCTCGTTCTCTTGGTATGAATCAGCCACAGGCCATGCGTTATATCATATTACCTCAAGCAATCAAAAATATCTTACCAGCACTTGGAAATGAATTTGTAACAGTTATCAAAGAATCTTCCGTTGTTTCAGTTATCGGTGTTTCTGAATTGATCTTCCAAGCCGGAAATGTACAAGGAGCCAGCTTCAAACCATTCTTGCCATATCTTGTTGTATCATTGATTTACTTTGTATTGACCTTTACTATTTCCCGCCTATTAGGTGTTGCTGAAAGGAGAATGAGTACTAGTGATTAATATTAAAAATTTACACAAAACCTTTGGAAAAAATGAAGTCTTAAAGGGCATCGACTTAGATGTCAAAGCTGGAGAAGTGGTCGTGATCATCGGCCCATCTGGTAGCGGAAAAAGTACATTTCTTCGCTGTTTGAATTTACTGGAACAACCAACAGACGGTGTGATCGAATTTGAAGGAAAAAACTTACTGGATAAAGATACTGATATTGATACTTTGCGTCAAAAAATGGGCATGGTTTTTCAAAACTTCAACCTTTTCCCACATAAAACTGTATTGGACAATCTGACGATCAGTCCGATCAAAGTCAAAAAAGAATCGCCTACAGCGGCAAAAGAAAAAGCCCTAGCCCTATTAGAGCAGGTCGGCTTAAAAGATAAAAGCAGCAGTTATCCATCAAGTCTATCTGGTGGCCAACAACAGCGTGTAGCGATCGCCCGAGCTTTAGCGATGAACCCGGATGTAATGTTGTTCGATGAGCCTACATCTGCACTTGATCCAGAAATGGTTGGCGAAGTTTTATCTGTAATGAAAGCCTTAGCCGTCGAAGGAATGACTATGGTCGTTGTGACACATGAAATGGGCTTTGCCCGGGAAGTAGCAGATCGCGTGATTTTTATGGATGCTGGGATCGTTCAAGAAGAAGGAACTCCGGAAGAAATATTCGGACAACCAAAAAATCCAAGAACACAAGACTTTTTAAGAAAAGTACTATAATAGCGCAGAGGGCTGAGTAAATGATCATTCATTTGCTTTGCCCTCTTTAACAATTAGCAAATTAGGAATAAAATAAATAAAGTAAACATAACGTAACAGGAGGAAAAACATGGACATTTCAAACATTGCTCAACGTCACCAAACGCCAGCAGAAAATATTCTAATGGATATTGCTACTTTAGCAAAACAAGTACCAGATTTACTGGATCTATCAATTGGAGATCCCGATTTGATCACCGATGAAACGATCATCAACGCAGCATTCAACGATGCGAAAAAGGGCCATACAAAATATACTGCTTCAGGCGGTAGTCAAGAATTTCTCGAAGCTGTTTCAGCTTTCTATCAAAAACAGTACGGGTTATCCTTTGAGACTTCACAAATTCGTGCTACAGTTGGTGCTTTACATGGGATGTATTTGACTTTACAAGTTCTGTTAGACCCTGATGATGAAGTAATTATTCACGAACCTTATTTCTCACCTTATAAAGATCAAGTGATCTTCGCAGGTGGAAAACCAGTGTTCATTCCTACTTATGAAGAAGATGGATTTCAAATCAACATCGAGGTCTTAAAAGCAGCGATCACTGACAAGACAAAAGCAATCATTATCAATTCGCCTAACAATCCAACGGGTGCTGTTTTTTCACCTGAAACCTTTAAAGCAATCGCAGAACTTGCGATCGAACATAATTTTTATATTCTTTCAGATGAAGTCTATGAAGCTTTTTGTTTTTATGATGAGTTTGTACCCATGGCTTCTTTTGCACCAGAACATACGATTACTTTCAGCAGCTTTTCAAAAGCTTTTGCTATGACAGGTTGGCGAATCGGCTATATGATCGCACCAGATTATATTAATGAAGCTGCTAAACTAATAAATGAAAGTATCACGTACTCAGCTCCAAGCCCATCGCAGCAAGCTGGGATTTATGCTCTTACTCATGCTGAGCAGTTGGTTCCTAAGGTAGTCTCTGTGTTTAAGGAACGTTTAGAGTATCTAGAGCAACGAATCGCTCAAATTCCTTTTCTATCTTTGCATCCAGTGAAAGGCAGCATGTACGCCTTCATCAATATTTCTAAAACAAATCTTACTTCTGTTCCTTTTGTTGAAAAAGTATTGAAAGAAACCAACGTCCTGATGATCCCAGGGAAAGCATTTGGTGAAACTACTGGCGATGAGTATGTACGTTTGGCTGCTACTCAGGATATCAGCGTTTTAAAAGAGGCCTTTGATCGAATTGAAAAGATGTCCTTTTAACTTAAAAAGAATTGTCCTTTTCCAAAAAAACACTGAAAAGGACAACTCTTTTTTATTTCTATTCACTATCTGACAAAGCATTATAAAGTATGATCATTGTCGTAATAATACAGACTACGATCTGGATCAATAGATTATCTGAAAAATTTTCAGTGAGTTTGATCGTGGTGATCGCCAAAAGGAAACAAATACTGAAAATCAGCGCTAGCTTCATTCGCTTGACCTCTTGCTGAATTCGAAAAACAGTTTCAACAGGAATTCCCTTTTCTTTTGCAATTGCTCTTATTTTTCGCTTATTGACAAGTAGCCAAAAAATTTCTCGATAGAGCTTTTTAGCTTCTGACTTTCTGCTAAATACAGTATAACTTCCCCTGTTTTTTTCATTTTCTCGATTCATTTTGACACTAATTACTCTTGGATACAATAAGCGATCATTTCCGGCAACCCAACTGAGTACTTGCCGCCACTCACGTAATGTCAGTTCTGGTGAGCTCAAAACAATTAGCTCCACCTGTAATTTCTCCAACTCGCTGAATAGTTTAAGTAGTACTTGATAGTCTCTCGATATTACCTCTAAAGAGAATATAACCACACTATCTCCTGATTCTGAGTAATCCAATAATCGTTGCAGCTCGCTGTCAGCTTTCCATATCCACTCATAACTTTGATCCATATCCGAAAAAATTTCGTCTACTTCATATGATTCCAAAATATCATATTGTTGATCTACTTTATGCCCATGAACATAACCTAATTTCATCTTCTTTACTTCCTCTGCTCACTTCTTTTTCGTAACGCAGATCGTCCCTTCTTTTTTGACACAAACTTGTGTGATAACTGCTCGATCTTATCCGTCAATGCTGTAGTTTTTTGGATAATATACACAAGCAGTAAGCTGTGAATAAAAATGATGATTGACGATACAATCAATAGTATATACATGCCTATCCTCCCAAAATTGAGATTAAAAGTGATAGTTCAAGCTTTTTCTTTAGCAGCATTATTGGCTAGTGTGGATATCAATATCTTCTTTTAAACTACACCGAAACATACTGCACTAAATCTACCTACTTCATTTGGATCTCTCCTAATTTATTTCGTTGATAATCCCAATTATAAGGCACTGGCGAACGCCCTTTCTCAATAGAAGGTTCTATATAAATAGTTAACCAATAGCCAGTAGTTTCAGTAATATCTAAACGAATTTCACCATTTACCCTTATCCCACTATCATGAATACTGTTGTCTTTAGTGACTGTATAACCACTGTATGAATAATATTCAGGAGGGAGTACTTTTACAGAAACTTGATGATGGGTTGCCTGCTTTGCAATGACCACACTTGTGTATGACACTTGTTCCTGCGCTACTCCGGAATCAACGGCTACATTAAACAAATTACTTTTTTTATCTACGTATCCGTTATCTAGCTGTAAATATCCTTTTTTTGGTACAACAATTTCCTCCTGACTTGCAAGTACAACTTGTCTAAGATTCAATTGAATCAATTTATTGTAATAATAAGTGACTGTCATATTTTGAGTGACGCTATCAATCGAAACAGTTGTCTCACCTGTACTTGGTACAGCTTCTGCACGGTCGATCTGATAGCTATCTACAGCATAACCGTTCAGATTTTTGATCCGTTGAGTATAATGGTCTCCCTTGACTATATCTTTATACGTTTCTGGTTGAAGCTCTTTTCCTTCTGTATCTAGGTATCTTTCAGTGACTCTAGCTAATGGTATTAGATCTTTGAGCGGGATCGTCTTCACTCTGCTAACATTATTTGCACGGTCAACAGTAACGACATGTAGATATTTATTATAATCAGCTAAACCATTGATACCGCTAATTATTCCTTTTGTATTGTATGTAACTAAATTTGCATCTTTTAAGGGATCATAGTCTACTGCATTTTTATCTGTTGTTCCTTGAGGTGCTACATAAATATCATAACGATCAGAAGAAATTCGACCAAATTCATCTTTGTATCCTATTACAGTAGTATTTAAATTGGATGCTGCAGAATTATCGATCTTATAAAAATAACCAGCAATATTACTAGTGATGGTTTCTTTCACTACATCAGATTTTTTCAAGCCATCGTCTCTTGTATCCGCTTCTACATACCACTGATACTCTTTTCCTACATCAGTACTATCGATTTCTATACTAAAATTCTCTATACTAGTATTTGGCACCGGAGCAGCAGTTACTAGCTTAGGGGCCCGATCATCCTTTACTGTATAATCTTGTGCTGTTGTTTCTAAAGATACTTGAGCTAAATTATATAAGGTATTCGCAATGATCTTGCGCTCATCCATCGTTGATTGACCATTACTATGTCCTGTTTGAATCATTCCTAAATTGTTGTTCGTAGCTAAATAAAAGGTTGCATCAGCGCTGCCATCTCCAGGCTTATTCCAGTTATATGGTTCTTGAAATTCCAGCCATTTGATCGTACTGGAGCCAGGTAATATTCCCTGTCCCCAAGTATGGGTCAAAGGTATCGTTAAAGTTAAATCATTTTGTAGTTCAAATGGATATTTCATCAAATAGCCATTGTTATTGATTTTTACAGATGTACTACCAAGTTGAAAAGATGATGCTTGTAGTTTAAACCCTAACTGACTGGCAAAACTATTAAAATTAGTATGCCCTCGATCATTCGGAGTGATCGTATCGTGTCCGAATAATACACCTCTACCGCTATCGATGTATGCTTGTGTTGCATTTTTTGCCGCGACTGAAATATCTACATGATTGTTATAATCCCATGAACCAAACATAATAACATCATATAAATACTCCCCTTTAGCGTTTTTTAGATGGCTATCAGGGTCCAACCCAAAAACCATTTGAGCAACATAACTTACCTGTATCAATCTATCTCCTTTTGAATTTTTTAGTCCTAAACTATCCATCCAGGTTTTTAGATTTCGTGCATCTACTGTATCTGGATAAATATTTAAAACTTTGATCGTTTTTCCGTAATTCATAGAACGAGCATTCCAAGTTACACCATCTTCTGATTGAAACAATTGATAACCCGACTGTTTTAATCCATTAACAGCGCCCCACTCTAAAAAAGAATAACTTTTCTTCTCAGTTCCATCCCAACGATTTTCAGCTTTTAAAGAAAATTCACCTTTATTGATGATCGTAAAAGCCCTTAAATTGCCTTGACTTACAAACAAATAACCTCCAACAACCAAAGCAAGCAACAATAGAAACAACCATTTTACTTTTATTTTCTGGTTCAAATTTTGTTCTCTTTTTTTCATATTCTCTCCTTTTGATCACTACTTATCAAATCAATGATTTCTCCATTAAAAACACTCATTTCATAAGTGCTGAGTATAAAGGCAATCATGGAATATACATCCCATGTGCCTATTTTTATTCAGCTTTAATAGCCAGCTGTTTGTCGATGTCCAGCAATTCCTTCTGAACAGGTACCGCTCCTTGCCACCAAGCATCACGATAGGAATATTTATTACAATCGATTGCTTCCACTTTTACCAATAAACTAACCTTCGCTCCATGGTATTCTGCTCCTAGACCACTTTTCAACGTTACTTGCGTAAATAAATTCTTCGCCGCATGACTCACTCCAGGTTTTAAAATATCCATATAATAATAGTATCCATCTTCACCCACTCGCCACTGGCTAGTATTCACATCCAGCAATACCTCATCCCCGATTTTTGATGGTAAAAGTCTTCTCACGCCTTCTTTTTCTATACTAATTTCCGGCTGCAGCAAAACACGTACAAATTGATCGAGTGTTCCTGTATTGGTGATATCGACTTTCTTTGCCACTGCTTTATTTGGTAAAATCGTTGTCGGTTCAGTAAACACTTCATCGATTTTTGTTTGCAGATTTCCGATCTGAAAACGATTCACTTTTTCTTCCTGCATCGTCATCGCAGCATAAACCGTGATTCCTCCCATGATTAAACACAGAACAAAAAACGGTAATAACCAGACAAAATAAATCGTTTGTTTTTGCTCTTTCATCTTAAGTCCTCCTAATGTACTTTATCATGGTACATAACTTCCACATACGAACCAGCAGGAATCTCCCAATCCTCCAACAAAGATTTCGTACTGTCATGGCTGTCCATAATAGGGACTAGCTGATACAATGAGCCTTTATATTTATTCGGCAAATTCTTGTCCAAGCTCACATTCTGAATCAATTCTTTTGTTTTTTCCTTTGGTTTTAGCATTTCTGAATAATAGAAATACCCTTCTGAATAGTACCAATAATGTCTTCTCTCATTACTTGGCTGATTGTCCTTATCAAAAATATCCGGATTATTGAAATTGATCATCAAATATTTTAGACCATCGGCTGGCCGGTTTCCGTTGTAGATATATGCTGTGTTTGGTTTTGATTTATCCCCTTTGTAAACTTCGGATACAGTATAATACTGACCAGTCTTAAGCTTATACGTACGGCCTTTTTCCCATGTCTCTGCATCATCTCCAGACATATCTGTTCCACTCGATACAGCACTGATTTTTAATCCGCCATTTCCTGTACCATCAACCATATCTAGTTCAAAATGAGCAAGAAATTCATAAAGAGAGACTCGGACAAATGCAGGAAGCTGTCCGTCATTTTTGATAAGTAATCTTTTTTCTGTTACTGTACCTGGGCTCCACTGCAAATTTGGGGTAAATAATTCATCGATCACAACAGAAAATTGTTTACTATTAGGCTTATTTCGATTGATCCTGTCATCACTATATGTAATCCAAGAGTATGTAGTCCCTACGACAAGCAATAAGCTTAAAACAATAGAAAATAAGCCCCACAACAATTTATGTGTGTGAATAATTTTTAATAGACGTTTTCCTTTTTTCATTTGCAGCCCCCTTTCACGATCCTTTTTTACTTGGTTCTTCTTTATGCTTCTTCCATAGCAGAATGCTGATCAACACCAATAGTAATCCTGTTAAAATCTTATAAATCAAATTTCTGATTTCTTCCCCTGTCAGAGGAAACATCCCCTTAGACTGTTCTTTTTCCTTAGACACTGGCTCCTTACTTGTGGAAGTCAGTGTTTCGGGTTGATTTTTTGTGGCGACAAATGTCCAATGATAAAGTAATTGGCTTTCTTCTTTAAAATCAGCTGCTGTAAAATTTTTATCGACATCAAAACGAGCAGTTAAAATTTGATCTGTTCCATACTCACACGTTCCGATGATCAATGGCTGAACTGTCCAATCAAATTCTCCATTGCCTAACAAAGGTCCCTGATATAAAACCTTATTATCCAAGGTCAAAGTCAAAGTAATCAGCTGATTAAAATCGATAAGCCCTTTCGATGAGTCTGGCGTAACTAAAATTCCCAATTCAAATGGTTCTTTGATATCTAAACCGCGAATCGTAATTATTTTTTCATAACTTTCTCCCGGCAGAACATTTGGCAAATCGACATAATATTCTCCTTCCGAAGAAGCAGATATCCCCGTCTCATCGCCAATGATCAATCCTGGAGGAAGGGTTTGACTTGCAACAGCTAAAAGCGTTCCGCTAGTAAAAGTGATCATAATGCTTACTAAGCTATATAAAACTAGACTCGGCAGACGTTTTTGTACCAGTAATTGCAGCATGATTTTTCCCCTTCCTAATTTATCCTTCTAAAAAAATTAACTTGCTGCTTGGCCTGCTAGATATTCAGTGATCGTTTTTGTCTCTGAACCATCTGCGCCTTGTAAACTCCAACCAGTCGTATCTGTCAAGGCTTCTTTTGTCGCTTGAATAGCCTCCATTTTTACGATCAAGTCATATGTTGCATTTGTATATTCCGTTCCTATTGCATTTGTAAATACTAATTTTTTCAACAAGTGCGGAGTTGTAGCACCTGAATTGATCGGGCTTGTGAAATAGAAATAGCCATCTTCTTTATTGTATGCCCACTTATTATTTGCTAAAGCTGTCGTTACAGTCATATCCGTCCCATATTCTATATGAATCCCGCTGATGCCCAGAGCTGCTTTATCTGCTTGAACACCTTTTTTATCTGATGAAGCTGTCGGAATTTGTTCAGCTGCTGTTGCAGGTGCCGCTGCTGGAATGCTCGTAAGACCCAAAGTTGTTGCTTTATAGTCATAATCTACATCGTATTTCTTTCCTGCACTCCCCAGTAAAGAGGCTTTTGCTGCAGTTGCTTCAGCTGATGCACCTTCTAGTGTAGATGCCGCCCAGTTGGCTACGTTATTACTGTAACCACCTTTATAAACAGAATACTCAGCTTTATTCATGACAAATTCCCAGTCTTCTGCTGATGAGCCGACCGTATTGCCGCTTTTCACAGAAATGTCTGTCGTCATTGCCTGAAATTTCCCAGAACTATACTCGAAAAATGCAGAGTAGCTAAACGTAGTATTTTCATCGCCAGTCACAGGATCTTTTGTGACAGACCCTTTTGCATAGACTTTAACTCCAGTTGGTAAAGCCGCTCCTTGACTGTCTTTTACTTTTCCTGTCACATCTGTATAACCGCTGCCGGCTGCTGTATACTTTTCACCGTCAAATTCTACAGGTACATCATCTGACATTGCTGGTGTAGCACTCTTTTCCCAACCTTCAGTCCGATTTGTCACTGCACCTTTTTCTGTTAGATAATTTAATACTTCTTCATAAGACACGCGCACAAAAACAGGCGTATTCCCAGAATTTGTCACTGCTACTTCTTTCGTTGCATCAGTTCCTGGTACGATCGGCTTTGGATTCCACAACTCTTCAACGCTGACACTACCGTCTTTGATTGCTGCAGTCTTCACACGGTTGATTCGTTGATCTTGAGAATTGATCCACGCAAAAGTACCTGCTCCTGCTGCCAATAATGCTAAAAGTGCAGCAGCTACCAACTTTTTCTTTTTGTTCTTTTTCATTTTTCTTTATCCTCCTAAAGATAATAATTTATATTCTCACGCCGCCATCAAAAGACGACGTGCTAATATCACTGTCCATATGCTGGATGTTTTGATGTCTTTTTTCTTCTGATATATTCTTCTTTGGGTGAAAACAAATAGGCTTTCAATACTAAGAAAAATCCGTATAAAGAAAGAACACAGATCAGACATGCCCAAAATTCTTCCCGAATAAAATCTAAAAGATTACCGATTTTTGGAACTGCTACGATCACTTTACCTAATACACGATCTGCAGCTATCGGCGGATCATTACTTTTGTTAGCATCCCCCTTAGTGATCAAAAAATCACCTTTTTCGCCATTCAGCTCATCTTTACGATCGACCATTCTGTGTGTCAAATAGCGGGAACCATCGCCAACAGCAAACGTCACGATGTCATCTTTCTTTACTTTTGTTCCATCTGTCATTTTGACGATCACGATATCCCCAGCATAAAAACCACCCTTTGGGCCATTTTCTTGCGGAACCATCGAATTCGTCAACACTGTATAGAAACGATAGCCGAAAATCGAAGCTGTAGATTTTGAACTGAAGGAAAACATCACCGCCATCATAATAATTCCGATGGTTACTACGTAAAAAAATAAGTTGCTAAAAAAAGAAAAAATCATGATTGCTGGTTTTTTTTCAGTAACTTGGGGATCTTGTCTGTCATGACGCCTTCTCATCCTCTGATTTTGAAAAGATTCTTCTTTACGAATTCGCTGACGCCTAGTAGCTTTATCCCCTCTTTCAAAGGAGGTGCCTTTTTTTCTATCAGTGTTTGGTTTTGATTTTCGTCTCGGCTTCGTATCAGCTTCATCATATTTTCCAACCTTCGGACGTAACTGATCATAGTCTTTTCTATTCTGAGAACGACGCTTAGGACGCTGCTTTGTAGGTACTCTTTCACTAAAATTGTCTAAATTTTTGGCAGACGTTCTTTTTGACATATTCTTCCCTCCCACTCATTACTTTTTCTACTACTACATAAGAAAAACTCTAACTAGATATCAATAAGGTTACCTAAATGTAATTATTTTTTACCACCTAAAAAAATGATACTACATGTTATTTTTTAAATCAATGGATTTTTGATTTTCCTTAAAAATCTATTTTATCAATGTTTAAAAAGTTGTTAAAAATGCTTTAAAACACAACCGAATCTATTTTGTTATATATACATACAAATGAAAAAATAGAGTTTTAGTTATTTTTAAATAAAAAAATAAATGTAATTTAATGTTATTTTAAAACTTAAAAAAGGGACAGTTATATCTATAAATAAATTAATTTTATGAACAGAAAAAAACTGTATGGAATAACTTTGTTCAGTCATTCCATACAGTTCATTTTTTTACGCTTCAAATAGACTACGCGTCGCTTCTCTGATTTTTTGTGCTACATAAGGATTATTCATCGTGTACAAGTGAATACCATCTGCACCCTGAGCTACCAAATCTACAATTTGATTAATTGCATAAGCAATGCCGGCATCTCTGATCGCTTCTGGGTTGTGTTCATAGCGCTCCATCATCTTCAAAAATTTTGTTGGCAGAGTCACGTTCGACATTTTTACCATTCGTTCAATTTGCTTCTTATTTACAACAGGCATGATCCCTGCTTGAATCGGTATATCGATTCCTGCTATCTCACATTTTTCTTTAAAGGTATAAAAGTAGTGATTATCAAAGAATAATTGTGTGATCAGTTGATTCGTCCCCGCATCTACTTTTCGCTTCAAATTTTGAATATCTTCTACCGAGCTCGCGGCATCACTATGCGTTTCAGGATAGCAGGCACCGATGATATTGAATTGTCCTTGTTCATGAATAAATGTGATGAGATCATTCGCATAAACAAAGTCTTTCTTAGGTTCTTTGTCAGGTAAAATATCTCCTCTCAATGCCAAAATATTCTCGACCTTCTTCTGTTTTAATTCATCCAAAATTGCGATGACCTCATTTTTAGAAAAATTGACAGCAGGTAAGTGAGCCACACTTGGCAAAAATTGTTCTTCTTGTATTTTTTGAGCAATATCTGCTGTACTTAAATTATTTCCTGTGCCGCCAGCGCCTAATGTAACACTGATAAAATCAGGCTGTTGTCCTTTTAAACGTTCTAACGTATGATAAATCGTCTCTACAGGAGCTGTTCTTCTTGGCGGAAATATTTCAAAAGAAAAAACAGTTTTTTCTTTAAACAAGGCATCTGTTCTCATTTAAATCCCTCCACGTACCTGTTTAGCTGCGAGGACTAAATTTTTCAAGCTTGCATGTGTTTCGGGCACTCCACGCGTTTTCAATCCACAGTCCGGATTGACCCAAACTTTTTCAACAGGCAACTTTTTTAAAATATTATGGATCGTCTTTTCTATTTCTTCGACTAAAGGCACTCGTGGTGAGTGGATATCATAAACACCAGGTCCCACTTGTGTTTGGAAATCAATAGCTTTCAAAGCATCTAAAATCGTTAAATTTGAACGAGAGGCTTCAAACGAAATCACATCTGCATCCATATTATCGATATCCCGAATAATATCCGCAAACTCGCTATAACACATATGTGTATGAATTTGAGTCGTTGGTTGGACTTTACTGTGCACTAAACGAAACGCCGGAATCGCCCAATCCAAATATTCAGAATGCCAGTCGGATTGACGCAACGGTAATTTTTCCCGTAAAGCTGCTTCATCGATCTGAATGATCTCGATTCCATTAGCTTCTAGATCCAAAACCTCTTCCTGAATAGCTAAAGCTAGCTGCAATGTCGACTCTTTCAAACTAATATCTTCTCGCGGAAATGACCAGTTCAAAATCGTTACAGGTCCTGTCAACATTCCTTTCATAGGCTTATCTGTCAAGCTTTGAGCATATTTAGAGTATGAAACTGTCATTGGATTCGAACGTGACACATCCCCCCAGATGATCGGCGGCTTCACACAACGAGTGCCGTATGATTGCACCCATGCCTTTTCAGTAAACAAATAGCCATCCAAACTTTCGCCAAAATACTCTACCATATCATTTCGCTCAAACTCACCATGAACAAGAACATCTAAGCCAATTTCTTCTTGAAAGGCGACACATTCAGCAATTTTTTCTTGATTGAACGCAGTATATTCTGCTTCTGTGATCTCACCTTTTTTGAATTTAGCACGATTTTGTTTTACCTCTTTGGTTTGCGGAAATGAACCAATCGTTGTCGTTGGTAAAATCGGCAGATTCAATTTGTCTTTTTGAATAGCCGCACGTTCTACCAAGACTGGCCTACGAACAAAATCATCCTCTGTCAAACGTTCGATTTTCTGTGCCAATTGTTCATTTTTAGTATAGCGTTCCTGTTTAAATAAGCTGATATTTTTTTCTAATAACGCTTGATTGAGATGCTTGTCTTCATTGATTTTCTTCACATTATTGATTTCAGCCAATTTCTCAACAGCAAAAGCAAAATGTTTCGTTACATCAACGCCCAAAGAAGTTTCATTTTTTAGTGTAAAAGGAACGTGCAGTAACGAACAAGACGTATTTAAAACAATCTCACCGGCTGATTGAAGCTTTTCGATCAGCGCTAACGATTTTTGATAGTCATTTGCCCAAATATTCTTCCCATTTATAATCCCTGCAAAAAGTAATTTATCTTTTGGAAAACCATATTTTTCCACTAATTCTAGTGTTTTTCTTCCTTCAACGAAATCTAGACCGATCCCATCAAAAGGAAGATCAACTAATTCCTGATACACATCTCGAACGTCTCCAAAATATGTCTGAACTAAAATATTTAGATCGCCTTTTTCAGCAAGCAATGCTTGATACAATGTTTTAAACTGCTTGCTTTCTTCTTGTGTCAAATCTAAGACTAATGCTGGTTCATCGATCTGAAGCCATTCGCACTCTTCTTTGGATAACTCTGTAAATAATTGACTGTATGCTGAAATAGCTGCTTGATAAAAATCTTCGGCACCTTTTTGCCCGTGATAAGTAGCCAATTTTAATAATGTAAAAGGACCCAATATCGTTGGACGTGTCTTGATTCCCAGGGTTTTCGCCTCTTTAAAGGTATCGACTAGCGTACTGCCAACTAGCTGAAGCTCCGTTTCATCATCAATTTCCGGAACCATGTAATGATAATTGGTATTGAACCATTTCTTCATTGCTAATGCCGTTACATCACCAGCTTCACCTTGATACCCTCTTGCCAATGCAAAATATGTTTCAAGCGGCGACAACTCTAACTCTTTATATTTTTTCGGTACTAAATTCAGCAAGACTGCTGTATCCAATGTTGTATCGAAAAAAGAAAAATCACCACTAGGAATGAAATCGATTCCCTGATCGACCAAAAGCTGCCAGTGCTTTTTCCGCAACTCTTTTCCCGTAGTCTCCAGTTCATCTGCTGTGATCTCTTTTCTAAAATACTTTTCTGTCGCAAATTTTAATTCCCGTAATTCCCCAACTCTGGGAAAGCCAATAATCGATGTTTTCATACATTTCCTCCTTCAAAAGGTATTTCAACTACTTTACCACGAGAAAGAAATATAGGATAACACTTATTTCCTATCATTTAATATAGTTTTTAGCTATATTAAAAAATGAACAAAAAAATTACGCTGCTCTTCTTTGAGCTGCGTAATTCTCTCATCTGCCTTATTGGCTATTCCATTTGATCTTTTAAATATTCTCTTGCCTCTTTATTGAACATTTTAAGATCAACACCTTGCTTTGTTGCGGCAAATAGACAACCGCAATAACATTGACGATAGACATCGTATTCTTTGCAAAGTTCGATCGAACGCTTATACCCATTATTTTTCTTAAAATCACTTGGTAGATAGTTTGTTGCATAAAATTTTTGAATATCGATCCCAATTTCATTGATCAATTGACTATTTTTCTTTGGTGACAAAGTCAGCGCACTGCCAAAATAATCATAGCCTAATTCTTGTGCCTTTTCAGCAACGATATCCAAGCGCATGTGAAAACAAGCAGAACAACGTTTACCACCTTCTGGTTCTTCAGACAAGTTATTTACTTTGACCATCTGCATGAAATCATTAGGTTCATAAGGGGCAGATAAAAAGTGAACATCATTATTCGTTCGTTCATTGAATGCTTCCACAAATTGTTTTTGAACGATTTCACGCCGCAAGTATTCTGCCCGAGGATGGATATTGGAATTTGCAAAATAAATCGTCACATCCGCGTATTTCGTTAAGTACTCAAGTGTATACGTACTGCAAGGTGCGCAACAGCTATGAAGTAAAATAGTTGGGCGAATCGCCCGTTTTTCCCAATCTGCAATCAGCTTTTGCAGGACATGATCATAATTGATCTTTTGATTTGGAGATAATTTTTCTGTTATTTCTGTTACGTTTATCACCTAAATCACCTCCAAGATTTGTTGTACGATACGTTCTATTTTACTTCTTCTATTCCTATTTATCTACTCTCTTAGCAAAAATGAATGCAATTACCTATACTCGATACAATAAATATAACAGTCTTTTTTTATTACAATTGTATTGCAAAAACATTTCTTTAAAGTTACAATAGATATATCAAAAGGAGGTTACACAATGAAAAAATCAACATTACTTATGGCAACTCTACTATTAATAACGTTAAGCGCGTGCGGTGGGAAAAAGGAGAGCAAATCTGAACAACCAAAAACATCTACTCAAGTAGTGACAACGGATACTAAAGCCAAAACAGATGCTACAGTAACAATCGAGACTACCGACACAGTAGATGTGACTCCATCATCGGTTAACGAAGAAACCAACACTGAAACAAGCACTACTGCTGAAACTACTCCTAAAGATCCACAAACGATTTACAATGCACTAATGGGCGAATGGCGTTCAACTGAAAATGATGCTAACGGGATACAATGGTCCGCTTCATTTTCAGGTGAAACTGCAAGCATAGCACCTATGTCAGGTGTAGGAGGTGCTTTTTCTATTAAATTAGCAGCTTTAAATTGGGACGAACAAAATCAAAGCCTACTCATCACAAATGAAGTGTATGACGCAGAAGGAAATCACGTTCCTGATAATGACTTCACATTGACTGTTCATGACATCGATTTAGAGAATTTCTCCCAAATGTCTGTTTCAGGCTCTTTCTTCGGTCCCTCTGATTTGACTTATCATAGAGCTTAATAGTTTAACAAAAAGAGTGAGACAAACGTCAAAAAACAGTTTGTCTCACTCTTATTTTATTTTGTTACTTTAAAATAATCAATATGTGCATGCTCATAATCCATGACTTCAAAAGTAAATTCATTAAATACGAATCGATCCCCAACTGTAATTTGAGTATTCTTTTGTTCAACAATAAATCCTGCTAAGGTCGACATTTCAGACGTTTCAAATTCTGGTATTTTAACTTTGAAATAACGCTCAAAATCGTCCAGCGTGATTTTTCCTGAGATGATATACGTATTCTCTGACTCTTTTGCGATCAGAGCCGTTTCCAAATCCGTTTCATCACGAATATCTCCAACAAGCTCTTCTAAAATATCTTCGATCGTGACCATTCCAGTAGTTCCGCCATATTCATCTTTTAAAATCGCGATATGTTTTCCCTCTTTACGCATCATTGTCAACAAGGTTTTGATAGGTGTTGTCGCTAGAGCTACGATCGGTTCTTCGACTAGATCACAGACTTTTCTTTCTCCATCTACAAAAGATTCTCTGATCAATGTCGGCAAGGTAACATAGCCCAGTACCTGGTCTTTTGACTCTTCGATCACAGGATATCTTGTGTGTCCTCGTTTTAAAGAATGCTGTATCGCTTGTGTGACCGTTTCATCCGCCTCAAAAACTTCCATCGATGTCCGATCGACTTGAATTTCTTTTGCGAGGGTATCATCAAATTCAAAGACATTCTCCATATAATGATACTCTTCCTTTGTGAGCTCACCTTTTTTATAAGAATCAACTGCCACAAAAAGTAATTCCTCTTGAGTCAAGGTTTCTTCACCTTCTGAAACTAGTTTGATCCCTAATAGTTTTCCTAATCCAGCTGCCGAATGATTTAACAGCCAAATAAATGGATACATGATTTTATAAAAATAATGCAGCGGTTTAACTATAGCTAAAACAACTTTTTCTGTTTGCGCAATGCTATAACTTTTAGGTAATAACTCACCTACTACAACATCGACATAAGTCACCAATGCAAAACCTAAAATAATAGAAATCGTTCTGCTCAATGCTGCACTGATCGGTAAGTTGCCGATCAAAGGATGTAGTAAAGCAGCTACAGAGCCTTCACCGACCCAACCAATGATCAATCCAGTCAAAGTGATCCCTAACTGACTTGCCGATAAATAAGCATCTAAATGATGTGTGACGTGGATCGCCAGTTCAGCATTTTTAACTCCATCTTTTTTTAATTGTTCCAATCTAGACATTCGAATCTTCACTAGAGCAAATTCGCTTGCTACAAAAAAAGCAGTAACAGCGATCATTAAAAATAAAATAAAAAAATTAATTGCAAGCATTTCCTACACCTCGTTTTTCTTCTCTGTGCTTATTATACTTGTCTAATCCAAATTGTGCGAATAAGAGCAATCAAAAAAACTTCAGCCCAATCAACGGACTAAAGCTTTTTGACGTTATAACACAGGTTTTCTTTCTCTTAATCGTGTTTTACGTGTATCACCAATGATCAATGGTACAGACTCATATTTCACTTCACTATATTCCAGACCAAACCAGTTTTCCGGAGTGGTCGTCCATTTTTTGATCGCCAGCTTCAATTGCATGATTTGACGATCCCATTTTTTTAACTCAGTAACTTTTGAAAGCTCTTCCCGAATAATGATAAATTGGAAATCCCCAACCTCACGACCAGGAGTCAAGGAATATCTTTGTGGTTGTTTTGGTAAACGGCCGTCTTTCATCAAATCATGAACGATTTGGCGAATATAGATATTTACTTCTTGAGCCACATGGAAGCCAAGATACAATTGAACCTGAACGATAAAATCAGTCCCCATCATATCAACAGAATACTCTTTCGTAAAAGGCTCATCCGTTACTTCAACATTGACAAACCAATAAACATTTGCCCGTTTCGGCTGTTTATCTAAAATCGAATAAATAATTGGTCGGCCAATTTCTTCACCGATCAAATCAGGAGTCATGAAGACCACATTTGTTTGAGATTTTGGTACAGAAGTATCCTCTTTCAACATCCGCAATTGCTCCACATATTGCTTCAAAGGCACTGTATCTGATGTTTTCTCTTTGATGATATTGCCCCATTCCCAAATCGTCATCACGCTAAGGATCAAAAGGGCGATCCCCACAGCAACGTAACCACCATGGAAGAATTTTGCAATACTCGACACAAAGAAAATCGATTCAATACTGCCGAAGAATAAAGTAATAAGATAAGCAATTCCGCGCGGTGCACCTTTTTGAAGAAGATAGAACATAAGCAAAATAGTTGTCATCAACATCGTTACTGTGATCGAAAGTCCATATGCGGCTTCCATATGTGTAGATGTTCTAAATGTGATTACGATCAATGAACAAATCAGCCATAACAGTGTATTCACAGCCGGAATATACATTTGACCGATATTCGCACCAGGATAAATGATTTTTAATCTTGGTAATAATTTTAATTTGATCGCTTCTGATACTAAAGTAAACGAACCTGAAATCAGAGCCTGTGAAGCAATGACTGCTGCGATCGTAGCAAACACAACTCCAAACAGCATCATGCTATTCGGCATCATTTGGAAAAATGGATTCAAGTTTTCAATCGCTAAAATCGATGGATCATTTTTAGCACTTAAAATCCACGCAGCCTGACCTAAATAATTCAGTACTAAACAGACCTTGATGTACGGCCAGCTTGCACGTATATTATATTTTCCTACGTGACCTAAATCAGAGTACAATGCTTCTGCACCAGTTGTTGCAAGAAAGACATTCCCTAAAACAAAAATCCCCAGCTTATTTTCAGGGCTCATTAAAAGATGGATCGCATAATAGGGATTCAACGCCCGCAATACCGTCCAATCTTGTCCAAAATTGATCAGACCCATGATACCTAAAAAAGTAAACCAAGCAAACATGATTGGTCCAAATGCTTTACCAACAGCATCTGTCCCAAAGCGCTGCACTGAAAACAGCACAAGGATGATCACTAACGTAATGATCACAATAATATTTTGATCATTTCCGAAACGCTCGAAAAATATTGGAATACCACGTAATCCTTCTATTGCAGTCGTCACAGTCACAGCTGGAGTCAGGACACCATCTGCTAAAAGCGCAGCTCCTCCGATCATCGCCGGAATGATCAGATACTTCCCTTTTTTACGCACAAGCGTATATAAAGAAAAGATCCCTCCTTCACCATGGTTATCCGCATTCAAAGCAATCACAACATATTTGATCGTTGTTAAAATCGTCAGTGTCCAAAAAATCAATGACACCGCTCCAATAATAAAGTTCTCTGACACATTTTGAAGACCGCCATTATCTCCAACGATTGCTTTCATTACATAAAGCGGACTAGTTCCGATATCGCCATAAACGACCCCCATAGCCACTAAAAGACCAGCAGCGGTCAATTTCTGATGATGCGAAAACTTAGACTTCTCTCCCACAAGATTCTCCTCCTAAAATTAAAAGCTGAAAGAGCTCGGTCAGTCTCGACTGAAAAATAGGGAATATTGAACGTGGTGCTTTTTACCACGAGCAATAGTCATCTTTTTTCCGAGAGACTAGCTCTTGAAGCTAGATGATGCAAAAGCTGAAAGAGCTCATTCAGTCTCGATCGAAAAATAGGGAATATTGGACGTGGTGCTTTTTGCCACGAGCAATAGTCATCTTTTTTCCGAGAGACTAGCTCTTGAAGCTAGATGATGCAAAAGCCGAAAGAGCTCATTCAGTCTCGACCGAAAAATAGGGACTATTGAACGTGGTGCTTTTACCACGAGGAATAGTCATCTTTTTCCCGAGAGACTAGCTCCTGAAGCTAGATGATGCAAAAGCTGAAAGAGCTCGGTCAGTCTCGACTGAAAAATAGGGACTATTGGACGTGGTGCTTTTTGCCACGAGCAATAGTCATCTTTTTTCCGAGAGACTAGCTCTTGAAGCTAGACGATGCAAAAGCTGTACAGGCTCGATCTGTCCCAAACGAAAAATAGGAAAACCTGAAAGTGATGCTTTTTATCACTGGCAGTTTTTATCTTTTTTCCGAGGGAATACCTGTAAAGCACAACAATACATCTTTCCAACCACTTTTTTTCAGATGTTTGTTCCCTTAAAAAGCAAAACAAGAGACCTAAGTGAAACGACACTTGGTCCTTACACTTAGGTCTCGCAATTTCATTCCTAGACCAGTGTTATTCACACTAGCTGTTGATCTAAGAACATAGTAAACTATGTCGCTACTCCCCTAAGATTTTTATTTGGTCAGCCAAATAAAAATAGTGGTTGTAATTTTTTATTTAATTAACAAAATCAATAAAAAAATAACTGATTTTGATAACAACTATAATACTCTCACACTATTTTAGCAAGTCTTTTTATATAAATATTTTTTATTCGTTTTTTCTACAAAAAAAGACCTAGAATACTGCCTTTGCTAAAGACAGTATTCCAAGCCATTTTATCGTCTTTTTTATTCTTCCTCTTCGTCTGAAGAATAATGGAATTTAATCATTTCATTCACGAAAATCGGTACGATAGAAAGACCAAAAACCAATAGCCAATGATTCATACCAATCGGTACTAAGCCAAATAAATCTTGTGTAAATGGCACTAATGCGATCACTGTGGTGATAATCACAGCTAGTACTGCCATTTCAAATAATGATTTGTTCGTTGCAAGTTTTACTCTAAATATCGATTGAGTGCTTCTGACATTGAATACATGTAAAATCGATGAGTAAGCTAAGATCAAGAAAGCCACAGTTTGACCTACTTCATAGCTTGCATCAAAGAAATATGATACGGAATCAACATTTGCCCCTAAATAAAAACCAAAGAGTGTGATCACGGTGAAAACAAAAGCATTGATTCCGATTTTTTTCCATAAACCACGCGCAAAAATCCCTTCATTTCTAGGAATTGGTGCTTCATCCATGATACCAGCTTCAGCAGGTTCTTTCCCTAAAGCAAAACCTGGCAAGCCATCTGCAACTACATTGACAAATAGTAGTTGTACCGCTGTGAACGGTGCACCCCAACCTAAAAGCATAGCAATCAATACAATAAAAATCTCTGAAATATTACAGCTCAGCAGAAAATTTACTGCTTTGCGGATATTTCTGTAAACAGCACGTCCTTGGGCTACTGCATCAACAATTGTGGCAAAGTTATCATCCGTTAAAATCATATCTGCTGCGCCTTGCGCTACATCCGTTCCAGTGATCCCCATCGCACAACCAACATCGCTGGCCTTTAAAGCAGGGGCATCGTTGACACCGTCTCCTGTCATTGCGACCACAGCACCTGTCCGCTGCCATGATTTTACGATTCTAATCTTGTCTTCTGGTGTTACCCGTGCATAAACAGAAAGTGATTTTACTCGTTGATCCAGTTCTTCATCAGACATTTGTTGTAACTCTGAACCAGTCAACGCTTCACTTTTGTCTTGTAAAATACCTAATTCTTTTGCAATTGCGCCAGCAGTCACCACATGATCTCCTGTGATCATTACTGTTTTGATCCCCGCTTTTTTAGCTCTGGCAATTGCGCCTTTACTTTCAGGTCTCGGCGGATCGATCATCCCAATCAATCCTAATAGCCTTAAATTCTTCTCTAAGGCTTCAGAAGTAATTTCAGTAGGTTCTTCATCATAGATCGCATAACCGACTGCAATCACTCGTAAAGCCCTTTTTCCGAATCGATCATTAACTACGGCTGCCTGATCCAAATCCCCAAAACGAAAACGGGTCAATAAGACATCAAAGGCTCCTTTGGTAACAGAAATATATTTTTTCCCCATTTTATGAACCGTCGTCATCATTTTGCGCTCTGAATCAAATGGAATTTCGCCAATTCTTGGGTATTTTTCTTCTAACTCAGCTTTTGTATGGTAGTTTTCTTCGACTGCACGCACAATTGCCGCCTCTGTTGGATTTCCTTGAATGACTAAATCGTCACCCTCTTTGTCCACGATCACATCCGTACAAAGAGCAGCCATTTTTAACACTTCCATCGCTTCATCTGTCATTGCGTCTTCTGTATCCGTCACTTCATCTCCACGAGACCAGACACGTCTGACACGCATTTTATTTTGGGTAAGCGTCCCTGTCTTATCCGAACAAATGACATTAGCGGTCCCGAGTGTTTCAACTGCTGGTAAACGGCGAATAATCGCATGTTTTTTCGCCATTTTCTGCACGCCAAAAGCCAGCGTCAATGTAACGATGACCATCAACGTTTCAGGTACAGCTGCAACTGCTAATGAAACAGCCGTCATAAACATTTCTAATAATGGTTCCCCTTGTAACTGTCCAATAATAAAAACAATCGCCGCGGCTCCTAGTGCAATCAGGCTGATTCGTTTTCCTAATTGATTTAAACGCTTTTGCAATGGTGTTTGTTGTGTCACATCGTCATTCAACAGACCCGCGATCTTACCCATTTCAGTCTGCATCCCTGTTGCTGTAACCACTGCTCTGCCTCGACCATTTGCAACTGTGCATCCTTTGAAGACCATGTTCAACTGATCTCCAAGTGGTGCATCCTTTTCTATTATGTATTCTGAATCTTTCTCGATCGGCTCACTTTCACCTGTCAGCGCTGATTCTTCCACTCTTAGTTGAGCCGTTTGAATCAAACGGGCATCTGCAGTGATCATCGCTCCTGATTCTAAAACAAGTATATCTCCTACGACAACAGCTTCTGCATCGATCGTTTCCACTTTGCCGTCACGTAAAACCGCACTACTTTGTTTATTCATGTTTTGAAGAGCTGCCAGTGATTTTTCTGCATTTCCTTCTTGAACGATCGCTAGCACTGCATTAATGATCACGATCGCAATAATCAGGATTCCCTCAAAGTAATCACCATGCTCAGTTGCGATCGCTGTATAAAACGAGATAGCTGCTGCAACTAACAAGATAATTGTTGTAAAATCTGATAAACTGTGGAAAAACTTTTTTAAAACGGAATCTTTCTTTGTTTCCTGAAACTTATTTGCGCCGTGTTCAGCTAATCGCTTTTTTACTTCTTGTTCCGTTAAACCTTGCTCTCTATTTGTATTTACCTCTTTAATAATTGTTTCGATAGGTTGTTTATATGCTTCCATCCTATCCCCCCATTCTTATTTTTTCCTTCTATTAATATAGTGGCTATATTCACTATAACATGTTTTTTTTTCAGACTTCAATAAATATGGGTAATTTTTCATTTTTCTTTCTAGCTTCCGCTACTATTTGACTAAATAATTTATAAAAAAAGAAGCTTTTTTGTTGAAAACGCTTACTTTTTATGTTACTATAATTATAGAAGGAAGGAGGACATATCAGTAGTATTGAAGAATTTCTCGAAGCATGAAATGAGTAAACACAAAATTGTTAGCAGAGCACGATTCACCTTTCAACACCTATATGTGTAAAGTAAAAAATCATAAAAACATCTTTACAAATAGTGAATATGCATAAAAACACTGAAGATTCAGTCCCATTTAAAGAAAAGAATGCATAGAAAGATAGTTTGATTAAAAAAATATTTTTAAGAAATGTAGAAAATGTAATGAAGACAACATTTGGTTTATGAACAAGAAATTCAACTAATTACTTTGCATGTATAACTAGAAGTAAAAAAAATATAAATCAATACACTGATTCCTTCCGGAAACGAAAGCCAAGCTAGTCGAGAAGCTTGGCTTTTTTCTTTGCAAGATATTTGTAAGTGAAAGTAAGATATGGTATAGTGACTATGCGCTTTTTATTTGATACATAAATTAGACTATTGGAGGGATTTGCATTGCCAAAAAAGAAGAACTCATCCTTTGAGAGTTCCATTCACGTCTACAGAGCTATGAAACGCATGACCCAACAGGAACTTGCTGATAAAGTAGGAGTATCTAGACAAACTATCATTCAACTAGAAAGAAATAGGTACAATCCTTCCCTTTTATTGGCTCATGACATAGCAGATGTTTTTGAAGTGCCGATTGAACAAATCTTCACTTTCAAAAAATTAACAGACGACGAGCAAACAAGCGAAGAAACCGATTAACGGAAGGAAAGGATAAATTATGATCGAATCACTTAAATCTTTTTTTGATAACTTGCCTGTAAATCATTGGTCTAGTTTTTTGATTATTGGACTTTCTTTGATTTTTATTATTTACTCAGTCTATTTCTTCTTTAGTAAAGAGGGAAAAGATGAACGAGGAAAGAAAATCATTTCAACTGCGAGCTTTATTTCATTTATCGTTACGATAGTCCTACTATTTATTTTAGGCACTACACTTTATGACATTGTAGCCTACAACCAAGTATCTTATTATTGGATGATCAATTTAGTGTTGCTTATTATATCAGGAGTAGAAGCTTTCGGCATTATGATTTTAAAAAAATCAAACTAAAATCAAACTAAAAAAGAACTAGGATCATCTAGTTCTTTTTCTTATTTTTAGAAGCATATCAGAACAGTCCACCAACCAATAGCAGTCTCATTTTCTTCTTTTTGCTCCATCATATCGTCAGTCCGTTTACTTCTTTCAAATGAAGCTCCAACAACCGCATCCACTTTTTTCGTATCTTTTGCTGTTTCCATTTTTTCAATAGATAATTTTCTCATGATATTTTTTCTCCCCCTTATCTTAATAATTTGATTATAAGATGTTCCACTAAATAAGTAAAGTTCTTTTTTCAGATTGTTTATTGGATAAATAATACTGACGGAACTTCATGTACGTTAAATATTCGCAATAATTGGTACCCAATTCCAGCTAAGCCGCCAAAGAGACTGATTGGATAACTTTCAGTATCAGTCTTCAAGTTGAAGCTCTTTTTGTTTAATAACAAATTATTATCTGTATAATCTTCGACATTCCCAGCTGCTCCATGACATAAGCAATCATTTTGGAATGGTAGACTCTTCATTTTTTCTATAGGAAAATCGATCTGAAGCATCTCACAAACATGCCTTATCCCTAATGAACCACGACACCATGAATCATTTTTTATATCCTCTATCGCTAATTTTTCTTTATACCATAAAAGAATAGTTTCTGCTTTTTTATCTTGTAATACTCGACTTGCCTGATACACACCATACAAAACTCCAGCATATCCATGAGCAAAACTGTTATCTGTCATTTCCTGACACGTCATTGAGTCCATATATTTTGCAAGCACTTGTTTAGCTATCGGGAGCTTCAGTGTTTGATAAATCGCTGCCAATACCGCAAGCAAACTACTTCTTCCATAGATCCACTCACTTTGTTGATCATTTTGCGAATTTGAATTAAGTAGCAATACTTCCAGACTGTCCTCTAAATATTGTCGATATTTTTCATCGCCAAGCAATCTATAGGCGTAAAAAGCTACGGTAAGACGCATTCCTTCAGAGAAAAAGGCGCTCTCATAAACTTCTTCAGTATCCTCAGAATCAAAAATCTCTTTTTCCAGCAAATCGATCACACATTGATACATTTTTTTAGGGACATAGTGATTAAGGTAAACAAAAAATAAATAGATGCCGCCGCTCCCCTCATAAAGATCTTTCCCTGGATAGGAAACGACTACGTCATGATCATCAGCGGGCAAAATAGATAACCAGTCTATCGTTTGCCTTTTTGTATCTATGGCAAGTTGCTCAATTATTTTATCTCCAATATCTGCGGCTCTTTTTAGTAATGGCTCTTGAACAGCTGGATTCTTCTCTGGAATCTCAATTTTCTGTAAATCATATTCCAGCATCTCAAGACTTTCTTTCAATAAAAGATAGGAAAACTGGCTGGTTGTTTTGGTGATTTGTTCCATATGGGCCACAGTCTCTTCCAAAGGAGAATATTTTAGCATCTGTCGAAATTCTTGGCCATTCGCGTAAATACTCGTCGAAGAAGTATTCGCTGTGAAAAAAGGAATATCGTGCACTAACAATGACTCGACCTCAGTAGAAATAAGTGCTTTCGGCACGACCTTACTAGCCCAGACATTTTCGATCACCTTTTCTCGTTCGATGTAGTTAGACATACAATCTGTATGCAGCGTAAAATTCAATAAATTCCCATAATCCTGAGTATCTCTGTAAATCAGACGAATTTGTACCCCTGAAAAAAGTTCCTTAACTTTTTTTATGAAAACGGCTTTATTCTTAAGCAAAAGTGTGTTCATCTCTTTAAACGCCGACAGGATAACCTTCCGGTACTTATGATAATCCACTTCAATGCCATTTAGAGCTGGAATATTTTTAGCTGCTGGCATGTAGGCTTCTTCTAAATGGAACGCAATTTCACTTGAATACTCTTCTTTTAATCGACTGACTTTTTGAGGCAATTTTTGCTTCGTGCCTGATAATGCATCAAGTTCTACTTCCCGCTTCCACTGCTTTCTTTGTGGGATCAAGCCTGTTACAATCACTGAGTTTTTTTCTATTCTTAATTGCCGAGTGTTTTTCTTTGTATGAAGTATCTCCGGACGAATTAGCGTTTCTACATCGATTAAAACTGGCTGATTTCCGTGTGCGATCACGTTTTCCATATGCAGATCAGTTGCACCTAACCAGTAAGTCAATGCCAATAATCTGCCGTACTGTTGATAAAACTCAACAACCTCATTTTCCTTTGTACATTCTTTATAACTGACCTTTTCCTCGATTGTAAAATCGGGCTGGACTAAACGCTGGACCTTGTAAAATGACGCTGTTTTGTCTATTTCTTCCACATAGGTCAACAGCTCATTAAACCGTTCACCGATCTTTAATTCTTTGAACTTAAATACTAAAGGAACGTCTCCTAATCGAAACTGGATCACTGTTTTTCCTCGTTCATGGCTATCCCCCTGCCCCACTAAAACTTCTGTCAATTTAAAGGGGGAGTCCACCTGAAAAAGTTTAATTAGCTGTTCTGCCGAATGGCTCAAAGAAGCAAGAAAAGTTTCAATCACCTCACAGGCAAATGTCAATCTGACAGCTAGAAGTCGAGCCAAGGTCGGATATTCTGCAAAAAACAAAAAAGTTCGTTCTTTATCCCCAAGAAATTCTTTAATATAGCTGACAAATTCCGCTTCTTTCGATTCTCCCTTTAGTTGATATTCCTCTATCATTTGATGAACATCCCATGCAAGCGTTTTTTGAGAAATAAAAAAGAATTCTTTTCTCAACTGGTCAACTAAATCACTGATCACTTCCTCTGTTATATGGATTTCTGAATATTTCTCAGTCAAGGTACGAATATGTTTTTCGTAAAAAGCTAAATGGAAACGTAACGCAGCACTTAAATTTAGTTCCTTAAGCGGGATTTCATCTGTAAATAACTGTTGATGCAATCGGAACCACTGACTCTTTTCGATTTCTGGTAGCAATTGTTTCGCCCGTTCTTCAGTAAAGGGGAGAAAAGCTCTACTAAACAGATGCTCATCGTAGGAATATTGCTTGAGCATTGTATTAAAATCAGCTGGTGTTAACAAGCTTTTTCGTCCCTGCCATTTCTTTAAGAACTGTTTTTCTTCTTCACCATCTATCTTCAAATCTTTCCAGCATTGAATCCTTTCTGAAATCGTCGTCGCATAACTATACGTTATCTCTTCAATCATTTTTTTCTCTCCTTGATCGTATCATACCTTAATAATAATAAAAAAATAGTTAAAATACTATGCTAATTTTATTTTATCGAAGAGCTTGTTACTTTATTTCGAGTCAAATGGAACATTCTCTCCCGTTTTTCCCTCTCCTATCCTCAGTTTTAAAGATAACAGAATAAAAGTCCAAGATAACTTGTTAAAGCAACTGATTCCTATAAAAAATAACACTAAAATCGAGATATTTATTTATTTCTCTCTTTTGATAGAAATAATCAGCCATTTCGCAAGCATTTATTTTGTGAATTTTGTACTTTTAGTATATTATAGTTGTTAAGAGGTATGTACCAATATTTTCGAAAGGATATGAAATTTATGTTAAAACTCTATACGACAAATAGCTGCACATCATGTAGAAAAGCGAGAAAATGGCTGATTGACCATGAGATTCCATTTGAAGAAAAAAACTTTGGCACTACACCTATTACCTTAGATGAACTTAAAAATATATTAATTCTTACAGAAGAAGGAACTGAAGATATTATTTCGATTCGTTCCAAAATCTTCCAAAAATTAGCGATAGATATCAATGAATTACCTTTACACGAACTTTTAGAGCTAGTCAAAGATAATCCAGGTCTTTTACGTCGTCCAATCATGATCGATGAAAAAAGACTGCAAATTGGATTCAATGAAGATGAAATTCGTTGCTTCCTACCGAGATCCGTTCGTAAAAGAGAATTATCTCAAACATTACTACTAAGCGGCTTATAACTATTACTGCCTCGAATCCAAAAAAAACTCATCAATTGCTTTCCTTAAAAGAACAAGCAGTCGATGAGTTTTTTATATTATTTCACGAACATTGCATCTCCAAAACTAAAGAAGCGATAGCGTTCATTTATAGCATGATGATAAGCAGCTAATGTCAAATCACGTCCAGCAAATGCACTGACTAGCATTACTAATGTGGACTTCGGTAAATGGAAGTTCGTTGAAAAAGCTTGAACGATCTTAAACTCATAACCTGGTGTGATAAAAATATCTGTCCAGCCACTGTCTGCTTTGATCTGTCCATCAAATTTTGTACCGATCGTTTCTAGCGTACGAATAGAGGTCGTTCCAACTGCAATAATTTTTCCACCCTGTTGCCGAACCTCATTCAACTGTTCTGCAGCTGTTTCTGTCAACCGATAAAATTCGCTGTGCATTTCATGTTCAGCGATATTTTCTACATTGACTGGACGAAATGTTCCTAGACCAACATGTAGGGTCAAATAGACTAGCTTTACACCCTTTGCCTGTATCTTCTGAAGTAATTCTTGTGTGAAGTGTAAACCGGCCGTAGGTGCAGCGGCAGAGCCGTTCTCTTTTGCATACACTGTTTGATATCGTTCTGGATCTTCTAAGCGTTCTTTGATATACGGCGGTAGAGGCATCTCTCCTAAGGATTCCAAAATCTCTAAGAAAATCCCATCATAAGTAAAATCAACGATTCGTCCGCCATGCTCCAGCTCTTCAACAACGGTCGCTTTCAAACGTCCATCACCAAAATGAATCTCAGTGCCTTTTTTAGCTCTTTTGGCGGGTTTGATCAATGTTTCCCAAGTATCTCCTTCTGTATTCGTTAAAAGAAGTACTTCTAAATGTCCGCCTGTATCAGGTTTTTCTCCATATAAACGTGCAGGCAGCACGCGTGTATCATTCATAACTAAAGCATCACCGGCGTTCAATTCATCAATGATGTCATGAAAATGTTTATCTTCTATTTCTTTTGTTTCACGGTTCAAAACTAAAAGTCGTGAGCTTGTCCGATCTTTCAGCGGTGTTTGAGCAATCAGTTCTTCTGGTAAATCAAAATCAAAATCTTCTGTACTAAGCATATTTGTCACTCTTTCTACTTGATTTGTCTTGGCTATTCTAACATTTTTTACTCTATCTGGCTATGAAGAAAGCAGCACACATAACAAAAACAGTACGACTAGCTTTTCAGTACAGATGATCAAGTCTAGCTTCTGCTCAGTAAACAAATGAAAATATGGACAGCTATAACCCAAGACGAGCTAAAAGTGATTCTACGACAATTCTCTTTTATTCATCTAAAAATGGCTATCCCTGTCCATATCATTGAATGATCAAAGATCAGTTGAATCGGATCGAACATTACCACCTAAACGTTGATCATCCGATTCAGGATATTCTTGACCGTTCATGAAAGTGTAAAATCAAGAACAGCTGATTACTTTAGGATTGTCGGCTTCAATCCTAAAGCATCCATCCTACAGATTTTACACTTTCCAGATAGAAACAAACGAAAAAAGGTGTTGGCAAACTACACCAACACCATTGCATGTTCAGTAAATAAGCATCACACAGCCACCTAGCTCTATATGAAGAAAATCCTAGATATTTTCCTCAAAATTGAGTAAAATGGAGAGTGTTGATGTTATACATTAACACGGGCAACTTGATTGGTCAGCCTTTTCTGACTTCTCAGGGCTTCATAAATCAGCGCCAACTGATTTGTGAAGTGCCTTTTTTATTTTATTCGTTTCTATCTACTATTCATTTTAAAGAAAAACAATTTCATAGTCAACAAACTGTCAGAATAATTTCTATTTATTTCATTTTTTTCATGACCTTTATAATTTTTACCAACTTAAAAAGTGGATGTATCAAGATAATCACCATAAGACCAAATGGACTCCTCAGATGGATCTGTTTTGCTCTGCTTTTTCATTTTTTTAAGTGCTGTTCCACTTTGCTTTTCTGTCTTTGTCTCATCGATCAAAAATCCCCAATGGTTCTTTTTCTTCGCCTGAATGATATCTGTGTAATCGATCATATTTCTTTTCAGCCATTTTTTACGATTTGTCTCATAGCCAAATTCAGTATGGAAAATTTCATCCTTCAGCAACACATATTTGGCCGAAGAGTCCATTCCTGCTGCCATGCGATAAAGCTGGTCTGCTTCTTCAAAACATTGCTCTTCATTATAGATATCGCCTAAATGAACAAGCGCATTGAAACAATCATTGAATCGAACACCGCCATGTTTCATACTTCCTTCAATAACCAATTTAAGAAAATAGACTGCTTGCTTATAATCTTTAGCTTCCATAGCTTGTTCCCCATACTTAAACCACTTTTTGATTTTTCCTTTATTAAACATATGCTCTCCTTATGATACTCGTCTTTTTGCTTTATACATTAGAAAGTGGAATTAGACTAGACTCAATCTAACTCCACTTTCCCTATGTGTATATAAATAGTTATATTTCTTAGAGTTACTCTACTTTTTTCAAAATCTTGACATCACCAGTCTTTGACTGGACATCAATACTATATTTGCCAGAAGGTACTTTTGAAAAATCATTTTTTATTTCCCCTGTTCCTGTGCTCGCTGTGACTTTCACTGGTTGAGCAGGATCTTGAAGCCACTTAATAAAGCCGGAATGACTGGATACTTTGGCGTTTACTTTACTATCTTGAATCGAAATGATCGGTCCAGAAATATTTTCTATTTCCAGCTCTCCTTTATTCTCCTCTGAAACGATTTTGCCTTTTTCATTGCTCATCAGTAGATCACCTTTTGTTCTCTTAACAATGACCTGTCCATCTGTAGCCGTTGCTTTTAGTTTCTTTGTCTCAGTATCTTCCAAAATCATTCGACCGGAATGGTTGTTCAATACGATATTATCTGAGCGCAAGAATTTCAAAATAGACAGTCCGCTGTTGCCATCGATCGTCAAATCACCCAGCATTCCCGTAATAACAGTCTTTCCAGAGTCACTTTTCACCGCTAGATTCATTGCAGATTCTTCAATGATCACATCTCCAAAATCACTTTTCACATGACCTTCATCCGCAATAATATTCTTAGCATAGACATCTCCTGAAGTTAAATCCAAATCAAAATTTTTCGTCTGAATGTCCAGTAAGCGTAAATCTCCTTGACTTAGACCTAAGTGAAAATCATCAAGAATCGTTCCCTTTGGGATAAAAAACATCACTTCTGAACGCCCTGTTTTAGTGAATGTATCAAAGATATTCTCTTCATCAAGTGTCAAATCGACCTTGTTCTTATAAGAACCTTTTTCGATCTTTTGAATATCGCTTTCTTTAAATCTTCCCTTAACCATCAAACTTGGCTTTTCTGTGCTAGAAACCTCCACAGTTGTGATTTCGACATCTGCATCTGAATCAAAACTGAATGAAGCATTTTTACTAGAAGAAAGTTCGATCTCCTTATAATACTGTCTACCTGTATACATCAAACGATCTGTGAGAGAAAATACCAACAATACCCCTAGACCTAATACTAACGCTGCTGTAGAGAAGATATTTATCAACTTTTTCTTTTCAATGAACCAGCTCTTTACTACTTGAAGGATCAATGCTGCTGTTAAAAAACAAAGAACCAACGGAATACCAGCAAGATTTTTTTCTTCAAGCAGTTCTTTGATTATATAGATGAGAAAAAAAGAAAATTCTGCCACTAACAAAAGTAATATCAATGGTTTTAACACTTTAATCACCGTCTTTAATAACTTTTGCATTCTCTTTTTCTGTGTTTGAATAAAAACATCTTGAATCTCTTCCCGAGGAACAACAGATGTTTTCGCATTGATTGCAGCATCTAAACTTAGATCTGCGTAATAATCAGCCGCAATTTCCTGCGGTGAAGCAAGTCTAGCTACAACTTCGGCTTCTGTTTGTCCATCTTCCAAACACACAGCCAACTGCTCCAGTAGATCTTCTTTCAACTCATTGAATTCTTCTATATCTTCTTCAGCAAAAGCAGCTTTTAGCTGGTCTAAATATTCCTCCATCGTACTCACTAATCTGCCCTCCTCAACTCGTTTACTTGATCAACAAACTCGTCCCAATCATGTTCCAAAAGTGCCAAATATTCTTGTCCCTTATCTGTTATCTGATAATACTTTCTAGAAGGTCCATCGGGTGATTCTTTGGCATAAATAATGCAGTAGGACTCTTTGACTAACCGACGCAACACCGGATAAAGTGCCCCTTCAGTAATTGGTATAAATTGATTTACTCGTTGTGTTAACTCATAGCCGTAGCGATCTTCCTTTTGGATAAAATGAAGCACACACATCTCTAAAGCACCTTTTTTAAACTGGCTTGAAGCCCTCATCGCTCAATCCCCTTATCACAGTTTTGATTGACAAATTACTGACCGTTTCTAATACTTCCTATAATATACATAAACTATGAGTAAACAATCATGACCAATTTTTGCACCTATTCTTTCTAAACAAAATGTACATTGAAACCGCCACATACGTTTTAACACAGCGGTATCTGTTACCTATTTTATTCATGGGAAAATCTATTGTTCAGCTTACTAATAGTTACCACGGTTGTAATTCTTTTTCTCTTGAATGATACCTTGACGCTCTGCCGGTGTCAAATTAGGATCGCTCAACTGATTACCCCATTCTCTATTCTTTTGCCCACGTTCTTGTCCGCTTGCTGAGGCTCCGGAAACAGCATCCGTTGCCGCCCCTGCTTCTTCTTGGACTTGAGCCGTTTCTTCTTGCTGATAAGCTTCGACTGGCTGTTCGGCGACAGTCTGCTGTTCAGCGACTTGAGCAGCTTCTTGAGCCTCACTTTCTGCTTTCTTTTCTTCTTCTGCTTTTTTAGCTGCCGCTTTCTTCGTCTCTTCTTCTTTTTGTTTCTGCGCTTTTTTTGCTTCCTGCTCTTTCAATTTTGTTTTGATCGAATTCTCGACACGCGCAATTTTTTTAGAAACAACTTCAGCTAACTGTTCTCTTTTTAAAGCAAATCGTTCTCTAACAGCTTCATCTTTTGAAAAAGCAGCTTCTGCTGTCGTACTGCCGATTTGGGTCGTACCTACACCGATCATTAAAAGAGCTATGCAAAATAATATAAATTTTTTCATTCTAACTTCTCCTTAATCAACATATTCTTTAGTATAGTTATCCTTGGAATGCATCAAGTAATTCATTAAAGCTTTTTTCTTCATCTTTGACCTTCCAATATTTCTTTTCCTTTTTATCTTGCCCCAGCTCTATATGAATCGTTTTAGATTTCGGCGCTGCTTTTAATTCTTTGAATGTCTTTTTTAGCGCTTCAAATTGGATTTGATTAAGGTCTTCATCTTTTAGTCCATTCAATTCTTTCAATAATTTATTCAGCTGCTTTTCATCGGTAAGCTTATCGATGTCATCTAATGTCTTGATTTGATCATATCCTTTGTTTTGTAGCCAACTAACTAATTCTTCGTCTGTTTTCTTATCAACAACTTGATCGAATGTACTTTGATCAAGCCCTGTTATAGTCACCTCAGCCTCAGATTTTTTGTCTGACTCTTCTTTCATCTTGACAGAGAAGCTCGTTTCATTCTCTAGTTTTTGTTGATAAATTTCTACTAGTTCTTCAGCTTGAGTTTCTGATAAATCAAATAGTTCGGAAAAATCCTGAACTAAGTCACTTTGAGTGGGTGCATCTAAATCATAAAAGTACTTCTCCGCCTTTTCTTTGTCCTTACCATATATGACATTGTTAATGAAAGTTGTCGTCACGTCTTTGGGATCAGCATTCTTAGTACAACTTGTGAAAACAACAACTATCAAAATTAACATAATAATTATTCTTTGTTTTTTCATACGCCTAATTAGCTCCTTTTATAACAGTAACTGTTGATTTTTTTGTGCATCTTTTTTGTTTTTAAAGATATATTTGAATAGTGTGTAAAATTTCACTCGAATCGACTGAATGTCTCCTATATGCTCTGCATCTGAATAAATCAGTCCTAACCATAAATAATGATTTTTACGGGAAAGTTTTTGGATTTTGAATGTGATCTCCACTTTTCCATCCAAGTTTAAGATACGCGAACGAACCATTTTTACTTCTTTTATTTTTTCAAAAGAAAGCAGCCCTTCTTCTTGATTTAATAATTGGCTCAAATAAGGATCATTTTGTTCAACAGTGATAATGACACTTCGTTCACCTAAATAATTGATTTGGACAGGAATGATCTGTTCATCTTTGATCATTTCTCCTTGATGATCCACTGGGATACTCATCGGCAGACGCGGACGTTCATACGCGACACTGACTGCAACTACTAAGCTGACAATGTTGTATATCAGCCAGTAAAGATTGATCGATAAAATACTTTGCCATTGTAGATGTTGAAAATCTAAATGAAAAATATAGTAGAACAATGTGAACAGATTGATACACAATAATAAAATCTGCATCTTGCAATTGCGCCAATCAAAGTATCCTTTAGACCCTTGAACTCCTTTGATCGTTACGTGAAATTTCTTATTTTTCTTTGGACTAAATAAGGTTTCCTTCCAAACAGCCCAGGATACTTGGGGTGCTGTGACTAATTCATAAATGTTGCTTATGAAAGAATTATATTTTTTTCTTGCGACTGTTTTATACATCAAACTTCCAGATAAAAAGGCAGGCAGCCAAAACACGATCAATTGTGTTAATGTAGTTTTCAAGCTTGCAATATCAAAAACTAAATATAAAAATGGTGACATCAAATAAATCAATTTATACATACCGGAATACCAATACATCACACCATCTAAATAGAACCATTTTTGAATGAACGATAAATTTTTGAGTTTCTGCAACGTATATTTTTTGATTACTTGAACATTGCCGCGCCCCCAACGGTCACGCTGCTTTACGTAATCACCCAATGTTTCAGGAGAAAGGCCTGAAGCCAACGTTTCATTGACAAAAACTCCTTGCCAGCCATTATTTTGCAACAACAGCCCTGTAGCCATATCTTCTGTGATCACACCGGTCGTAAAGCCGCCAATCGACTCTAACGCCTCCCGCTGAAATAATGCATTACTGCCCACATAAAGGACCGCATTGAAGCGATCTTTCCCTTCTTCTAAGCTACGCATAAAGAAATCTTGTTCATTATTGATCTCACTATCTAAATACAAATTGTGCTGGAAGATATCTGAATTGAAAAATGTTTGCGGCGTTTGAATAAAGCCAACTTTTTTGTCTGAAAAATAGCCTAATGTTCGCTGTAAAAATTCTCTTTTCGGCACCATATCTGCATCTTGTGTCACGATGATCTGTCCGCTCGTTTGTGTTAAAGCATAATTTAAATTTCCTGCTTTGGCATGCTCATGTGTAGGACGGGCGATAAATCCAATATGATGTTTTTCAGCTAACTTTTTCACGATCGAGCGATTCCCATCATCACATAAATAAATATTCAATCGTTCCTTCGGATAATCGATCGACAAACAGCCTACAACTGTTCTTTCCAAAATTTCGATATTTTCATTATATGTTGCTACTAGAATATCTACTGTCGGCAATTTTTCTAAAGCATCAAGTGTCTTTTCTTTACGCTTATATGGCGTCCAAAATAAAAAGACTAGCGTAAAAGCCTGAACAAATCCCATAAATTCTGCTAGATATAATAGACTTCCAGCTATCCTTTCTGAAATGCTGCCGCTTGGAATGGTATAAATCAAGCGCCAAGATAAATAAATCATCTGAATGATGACAAATCCTGCTAATACAAATTTCCGATACTGTTCATTTTTTTTGGAAATGAAATAAAATAAATATAAATAGCTCAAACTAAATACCAAATAACCTAACCCAAATTTTTCCATTCTGTTCTCCTTATTCATTCTATTATTCATAAAATAATAGTCGCTAGACAACAATATACTAAGGTTTCCAACTATTGTCAATAGAATAATAGTCAGAACTTTTTTTACTATATCGACCTCTTTCACTTGTTTTTTTATCCATAATAGTTCTTACAAAAAAACATCTGATTTGTCCTAATCAATGTTTTGTAGCATACTAGTAATATAGGAACATTTGTTATCTCAATGCAAAACAGCAAAGATCGATTGAAAAAAAGACTAAGAAAAAAGAATTTGGGGTGGGAAAGTTGATCGAATTTCAACATGTTTCAAAAATCTACAAAGGTGGTAAAATCGCTGTAGATGACGTCAATCTGTCGTTTGATAAAGGAGAATTTATTTGCTTTATCGGTACCAGCGGCAGCGGAAAAACAACATCGATGCGGATGATCAATCGAATGACGGATCCAACAAAAGGCAAAATCTTGATTAACGGCGAAGACATTCAAACGATCAATCCGGTAGAGTTAAGAAGAAAGATTGGGTATGTTATTCAAAACATCGGATTGATGCCGCATATGACGATTCGGGAAAATATTGTACTTGTGCCAAAATTGCTGAAAGTTGATTTGGAAGAACGCAACAAAATTGCAGAGAAAATGATCGATTTGGTTGAGTTGCCTAGAGAAATGCTTGATCGTTATCCTAACGAATTATCTGGCGGACAACAACAACGGATCGGTGTTGTTAGAGCGTTAGCTGCGAATCAGGACATTATATTGATGGATGAGCCTTTTGGTGCTTTGGATCCGATCACAAGAGATTCTTTGCAGGATTTAGTGAAAGATCTACAAGAACGTTTAGGGAAAACCATTGTTTTTGTTACACATGATATGGATGAAGCACTGAAATTAGCCAATCGAATCGCCATTATGAGCGAAGGTAAAGTCATTCAGTTTGATACACCAGATAATATTTTACGCCATCCTGTCAATGAATTTGTTGAAGAGTTGATCGGTGAAGACCGATTGATCCAAGCAAAACCGGATATTACAACTGTGGGTGAAGTAATGCTGAACAATGCCATTACGATCACGCCGGAAAAATCACTTTCTGAAGCAATCAAGCTAATGAGAGAAAAACGGGTAGATACACTATTAGTAGTTGACGGTACTGGTGTTCTGAAAGGCTTTATCGATGTCGAAACCTTAGACCGCCGTCGGAACAAAGCAACCAGTGTTAGTGATATCATGAATCCAAAAGTTTTCTTTGTAAAAAAATCTTCTTTATTGCGGGATACTTTACAGCGCATTTTAAAACGCGGATTGAAATATGTTCCTGTTGTTGATGACCAGCAAAAAGTCGTTGGTATCTTAACAAGAGCTTCTCTCGTAGATATCGTATACGACGTTATCTGGGGCGAAGAAGAACATACAGATGAAACTGAAACAACAGATGTCACACAGCCGCAAGCGGAGGTGTAAAAAATGAATCAGTTTCTTTTAGAACGAGGAAATGAGCTTGTTACAAAAATCGGTGAGCATATTTTCATCTCTGGAATGGCTCTTGGTTTAGGGATTTTGCTTGCGGTTCCGATCGGGATTTTACTAACACGCACCAAAAGAACGGCCGCTATTATCATTGGTTTGACTAGTGCCTTACAAACGGTCCCATCTTTGGCCTTGTTAGCACTGATGATCCCCATTTTCGGTGTCGGAAAAATTCCAGCGATCATCGCATTGTTTATCTATTCATTGTTGCCGATTTTGAGAAATACCTATATTGGAATCAAAGAAGTTAGCTCTGATTATAAGGATGCCGCTAAAGGAATGGGCATGACAAATACACAGTCGATTTTCATGGTAGAACTGCCGATCGCCATGCCGACGATCATGGCTGGGATTCGCCTAGCTGCTGTTTATGTTATCGCTTGGGCAACCCTTGCTTCTTATATTGGTGCAGGTGGTCTAGGAGACTTTATTTTCAGCGGTTTGAATAACTATCAGCCTGATTTGATTTTTGCTGGTACGATTCCAGTAACGATTTTAGCTTTAGCTGCTGATTTATTATTGGGCTTATTAGAGAAGAAAATCACTCCTAAAGCGTTAAGGGAGGCAGACGAATGAAACACAAATTAAAATTATTCCTTGTCGTATGCTGCAGTGCGTTATTACTTTCTGGCTGCTCATTACCAGGCTTGGCTTCTAATTCTGATGAAAACACAATTTCCATCACTGGAGGAATCACGTCTGAGGCACAGATTTTGGCTAGTTTAGTTGCAGGGATGATCGAACATTATACAGATGAAAAGACAACGATCATCAATAATCTAGCAACAACAACGATCAATCACCAAGCGATGATCAATGGAGATGCCCAAATTTCGGCTGCTCGCTATACTGGGACCGATTTAACGACTACGTTAAATTTAGAACCGATCAAAGAACCTGAAAAAGCCTTCAATGTGGTACAGGCAGAATTTGAGAAAAGATACCAACAAAAATGGTTTAAATCCTACGGTTTTGCTAATACTTACGCTTTCATGGTCACACAGGAAACTGCTAAAAAATATAATTTAAAAACAATCAGTGACCTCAAAAAAGTAGGCGATCAATTGACGGCTGGTGTGGATACTTCCTGGATCGACCGAAAAGGTGACGGCTATAAAGGCTTTACAGAAACATACGGCTTTGACTTTAAACGGGTCTTCCCTATGCAGATCGGTCTGGTTTATGATGCGGTCGCCGCTAATAAAATGGATGTTGTTTTAGGCTACTCGACAGATGGACGGATCGGCAGCTATGATCTAGTTATTTTAGAAGATGATCTGCATTTCTTCCCACCTTATGATGCCTCTGCAGTAGCAACAGATGAAGTTTTGAAGAAACATCCGGAGCTGGAAAATATTCTAAATAAATTATCCGGAAAAATCTCTACAGAAACCATGCAAAAACTCAATTTCCAAGCAGATAATGATTTGATGGAACCTGAGACTGTAGCAGAGAACTTCTTGAAGGAACATCACTTCTTTGAATCTGAAGGAGGTGGAAATTAATGCAAAACTTACAAGATATGAATTTACTACAGCAGTTTCTCTATTACTTTGAGCAAAACGGCAGCTATGTGTTAAGTCAGTTCGTAAGACATTTTTTGATTTCCATTTATGGTGTTCTGTTTGCAGCAATCGTGGGGATTCCCATCGGGATTTTCATTGCCCGCAGAAGAAGAATGGCCGGCTGGGTCGTTAGTATCGCTAACTTGATCCAAACAGTCCCTTCCCTTGCGATGTTATCTATCTTGATGCTTGGACTTGGTTTAGGTGTGAACACAGTTATTGTCACCGTATTCTTGTATTCTCTGTTGCCGATCATCAAAAATACGTATACTGGTATGATCCAAGTGGACAGAAATATTTTAGATGTTGGGAAAGGAATGGGCATGACAAAATGGCAGCGGCTTTACATGGTTGAATTGCCGCTTTCAGTCTCAGTGATCATGGCTGGGATCCGCAATGCATTAGTTGTTGCAATCGGGATCACTGCCATCGGTGCTTTTGTCGGCGCAGGCGGTCTAGGCGACATCATTATCCGCGGAACCAATGCAACAGATGGTACAGCGATCATTCTTGTCGGCGCCTTGCCAACGGCTTTGATGGCGATCATTACTGACTGGGTACTGGGCATGATCGAGCGACGTCTTGATCCTGCAAGTAAACATTCATAAGCAATAAAAAAAGCAGCTCTTCTGATTTTTGAAATGAGCTGCTTTTTTGTTTTATTTTTTAAGTCGGTAACTGTACGTTGAAACGATCAGATTGTCCCGCAAAGCCAGACGAAGCCGTAAACGCAGACTGGTTTGGTTATGAAGGATATTTTGCCAGCGTTTATTTGGCACAAATTGCGGAATTAAGACAGTCGTCGTATAGTTGCGTTTAGCTGAATTCTTGCTAACTAAATCAACATAGCGCAAAATAGGATTCGTGATCGAACGGTAGGACGAATGGACGATCGAAAAACGAATATCTGGAAAGGACTTCTTAAATTCAGCTTCGATTTCTTTTTCTTTGGCTGGGTCTTCATCGATAGACACGTGCATCGCTACAACATAATCTCCGATTGAACGGGCATAATTGATTGCTCCAACGTTTGCCTTTGTCGCATTTCCAACTAGAATGATCACCGTATTTCCATAATATTTTTGCTCATCCACTGTTTCTTCCAGACGCAGCTGTTCTGCTACATTTTTATAATGCGTATGAATGCTGTAAAAAATGAAAATCAAGACTGGCATAATAATGAAAAATGGCCAGATGTCGTTCAAACGATAGACAAATAAAATCACAATGATCGCATAAGAAATGAAGGCCCCAACAATATTAGCAGCAGACTTAGACAACCATTTTTTTGTCTCCTTACGCCACTTAAGTACCATTCCAGTTTGAGATAAGGCAAACGGAATAAACACACCGATTGAATACAGTGGAATCAAACGTTCTGTCGATCCTTGAAAAATCAGCAGGAGTACAACAGAACCCGCTGCCAAAGTCAAAATCCCATTAGAATAGCCTAAACGGTCGCCACGATCCATATACATATGCGGCATAAATTTATCTTTGGCTAAATTGTAAGCTAAAACTGGAAATGCCGAAAAACCAGTATTTGCAGCTACAGCTAAAATCAAAGCCGTTGCAAACTGTAAAATATAATACAAAATATTTTGACCAAAAACAGCTTGTCCGATTTGAGCCAGTACGGTCATTTCCGTTTTAGGAACAATGCCGTACCAATAGTTGATAAACGTGATCCCAACGAAGAAGAAGCCCAAGATCGTTGCCATCAAAGCCAGCGTACCAGCTGCATTTTTTGCTCTAGGCTTTTTAAAAAAAGGAACCGCATTGCTAATAGCTTCCACACCTGTCAATGAAGATGACCCAGAAGAAAACGCACGTAAAATCAATGCGATCGTAATACCTGGTACAACTGTCCCAGGTATCGCTGTTGCGTGCAGCGGAACTGCGCCAGTCATGATTTTGAATAAACCAGTCACGATCAGCAATGTAATGACCGCAATAAAACTATAGACTGGAAACATCAAAAATCCGGCCGATTCTCGTAACCCTCGTAAATTCATCAGCATGATCAATAACACGATCCCGATCGAAATAATCACCTGATGTCCATACAATGCTGGTACGGCTGAAATGATCGCTTCTGCACCTGCAGATACAGAAACTGCTACGGTCAGCATATAATCCACTAATAAAGAACCACCAGCAATCAAGCCAGCATTTTTCCCTAAATTCTCACTGCTGACAACATAGGCTCCACCGCCATGGGGATAAGCATGAATGATTTGCCGATAAGATAGTGTCAATGAAATAAGTAAAATAATAACAAATGCAGCAATCGGTAACGAATACCAAATAGCGGCTGCCGATAAAGTAACTAGTACGACAACGATTTGTTCCGTACCATAAGCAATCGAAGATAATGCATCTGATGATAATAATGCTAAAGCTGCAAACCGACTTAATTTATGCTCGTCATTCTCAGCAGACTTTAGCGGTTTTCCGATAAATAATCGCTTCAAGTAATCCATATTGTCTCCTCCTTTACTTTCAATAAAAAGCCAAATAGTTTTTCTGAATCCTTTCAGAAAAGAGATATTGTTCTACAAACAATCACATATGCTACGCTCTTAAAACCTAATTGTCAATTATTATTTAGTAAAATTAATGATAGAAATAAGTAGTTTTCATTTATCTTTCTTTTTTCCATTTTAACAAGAGTTGACTGGACAAAAAAATATTCCGCTTATGCACATTTCTGTGGCAAAATAAATAAGAAGATCGAAATAAAAATTGATTAGGTTCGAGAAATTTGATTTTTAGCCACCTTCTATTAAAAATAAAAAAAGAACGGAACAAAACCAAAAATCAGTTTTGTTTCGCTCTCTGAATGCGAACAGACATAAAAAATGAGTGCTCTTCTTTTCAACTTTAAAGTATTTTCCATGCGTGATGTTGGTCAAAATAGTTTGCTTCTTTTTTTGCAGTAGCTATTACAGTTTCGGGGTAATTCAGCACTTCTAATAATCGAATCGCATTTCTAGTACGCGCAGGTCCCTCTTTCAATAGATAATCAAACGTTACTCCATTTTTCCCAGTTACTTGTTCTTCAAAATGAACGTTGGCACAGGATTCTCTCAAAACTTCGGTCAGCTCAATATCATGAGTAGCAATGAAGGCTAGAGAAGGATAATCTTTCAACCAGTGCACCATACTTGATGATGCTGCGATACGCTCAATGGTATTCGTTCCTTTAAGTATTTCATCGATAAAACAAAAACAGGGTACATTCGTTTCAACCAGATCCAGTACACGCTTGACAGATTTGATCTCCGCTACAAAGTAGCTGTCTCCTTCAAAAATATCATCTTCTACTGCCATCGAGGTTAAAACATGTCCAAAGGGCAAACAAAAGGTCTTTGCTAGTGCTGTATGAATCGTTAAAGATAAGATACAACTGATTGCTACACTTTTGACATACGTTGACTTCCCTGAAGCATTAGAGCCTGTCACAAGCGTATTTTTAGTCCATTCAACTTGATTCGGTACAGGTGTTTTCAATAAAGGGTGATAGACCTCTGTTCCACTTACACAAACGTCTTCACTAAAAACAGGTTGACTGGTATCAGGCATTAGTATTCGAAAATTCAATACAGCTGCTGCAACCTCTAATTCTCCTAATAAACGCCATAATTCTTTTGCCTGTTCTTCATGATCTGCTAATTTCTCCAAGACAAAGTTATAAGAAATGAACGGCAGCATAAAAATCATCGATAAATAGTCGAATAGCAACTCTGCTTCGCTATTTGACTTCATTCGAAAAGCAACTCCAAACTTTGTCATCGAGGCTAATGGCGTGAGCGTTCTTTTTATATCCTCTTGAAATGGGGTTTCAATCTTTGCTATCTTCTTGGCACAAGCAATCGTTTGAACCAAGTAACCCATACAAGCTAATTCCCGCTCCAATGTTTCCTTTTTTATTTGATAGTAAATGACATTGAAAAGAATTGAACCCAAAAGAATGACAATCGACAAGGTACTAGGCAATAAAATAAGCAATACCAATCCAACTAGCGGTAATAATCCTAAAAACAGATAAATTTTAGTATAAGGCAACTCTTGCTCTCTTGTTTCACTCAAATAACTTTCAACATGATTATTATCTTTTTTCCCAAGACATGCAAATAAATACTGTATCTTTTCTCTAATTACAGGATTCTTTTTATAATAAGAAATCAAGACTTCTAAACGATCATGGCGATTTTTTGAAAAATCGAAATTTCTCAAACGCTGATACAAGGCTTCTGAACCAATACTAGAGTATGTTGCATTGATTTGTTCAAAAATAGTATAACCATCCAAATCATACCAAGTAATATCATCGATCTCGCTATCAAATGTCTGATATTTCTTCGATTGCTGCCAAGCTTTCTTTAAGCTTTCTTCCTTATCGAAAAAACGACTAGTAAAAAAGGTTCCCCACTTATTTTTTACCAATTTCTTTAGTTTTATTCGATTGATCAGCTCGATCAATCCAATCAATAAAATGACCAGCACGATAAACCCTACCACTATCAACTGCATTTCCATTTCCCTGCCTCCTTCTTTCACTCATAGTATAAAGTGTTCCCTTCGTGTAAACAAGATGAATCACATACAGAATAAAAAAGAATAACCTGCAAGGAGCCTTCATAAGCACTCATTACAGATTATTTTTTTTAGCTATATTTGGTAATATTCCTGATTCATACTTTCGTACTCATCTAAATGCCATTCCTGGTCAGCTGTTTCAACAACTGGTATTTCCTTTGACCGAAAAGCAGCAACTTTTTTAGGCGTATCAGCGTCTTCTGCCAGCATATGCGAGATCGTTTCATCCTGCATGCGAATCACATGCTTCAAGCGAACCTTTTCCAGTTTCAGCTCAGTGATCTCTTCCTGCTGTATCTCTTGCTTCTCAAATAGATTCTGCAGTACTTGCTTGTCTTTCACAATAACTAACGCTAGAACGGTGAGCATAACAATCAGAAAATACACGACAATCAACAAATTCATCTCCATTTTTAATTCCTCCTAACAATCCGTTCTTATGGTAACACGTTAGGGAGGCTTACTTTTCTCATTTTTTTAGTAGAAAAAGGCCATTATACATATTTTTTTGAGAAAATGATATATTAATATGATTTATATTCAGAAAAATGATATTTAAAGTAAATATATATGGTCGAAAGTCACTTCTACAGGATATTCTCCAATATTACGATACACCTGCTCTTGGATTCTAATTTGCAATTCCTGATCTGTTGCTTTAAAATCGCTGGGAACAACTAGGTCAAATAAAATACGTGGTCTATCTCCATGATCGATCAAACGAATATCATGAGCCCTCAAATCACTATTGATGGACTTGATGATTTTTTTTATTTCCAGATGAACAAACTGTTGTCTTTGATCATGTAAATTCACAGGATCAATATGGCAAACCAGCTCAACACCTAACTGCTTCTTGAACTTTTGTTCGATTTCATCGATTTTTTCATGAGCATGAGGTAAATCCCAACGATCATCGATTTCAATATGCACAGAAGCAAATGTCTTATTGGGCCCGTACTGATGGATCAACAAATCATGGTACCCTACGATATCTGTTACAGAAGACAAATATTCTTTCATTTGGTCGATCGCCTCTTGATTTGGCCTTAATCCCATCAACTCATTGATAAACTCTCGAATCAATTGCAAACCACTGAAAATAATATAACAAGCGATCAACAAACCAACGAAGCCATCGATTTTTAGTCCTGTGATTCCCTCTACTGATGCAGATACTAGTACAGCGATCGTTGTGAAAACATCATTCAAACTATCTTTTGCCGTCGCAACCAATGCATTCGAATCGATTTTTTTAGCGACTCTCCGATAAAAAACTCCCTGCCACACTTTAATAAGGATCGATAGCAAGAGAACTGCTAAAATCACCGGAGTGACTTTAATACTCTGGGGATCTCTGATTCGGTCGATCGACGTCATGAAAAATTGAAACCCAACAAAAGTGATCAGCAGTGAAACCAGCATGCCACTGATATATTCAAAGCGCTCATGTCCATAAGGATGTTCTTTATCTGCGGGTTTTCCTGAAATATAGAAACCAACGAGTGTCAGTACAGAGGAAACTGTATCAGATAAGTTGTTCATAGCGTCTGCCATGATCGATACACTGCCTGAAACTAAGCCGATCAATAATTTACTCACAAAAAGCAGTAGATTCGATAATAAGCCCATGATGCCGGCAAAAATACCAAAAGCAGTTCTGATATCCGATTTTTTCTGTTGTTTCTTTTCAAAGCGTTCAATCAAAAAATTTATCATCACGATTCCTACCTTTTTTTTAGCGTATCTTGACACTATAAAATGATTTCTTCTATTTGTATAGTAAAATGCAGTTTTTTTTAGTGAGTTTTTATTGTTTAGAACGTCCCAAGTTGATTGCTTGGGCAACATGCCTTTTTTATTAGGCAACCCTTGAAAATACAATGCTCAACTCAATAGAAAAAGATCAAGAAAACTGTCCTAGAAGCTTTCTTGATCTTTTTTCTGATTTTTTAATGGAAAATATGACTCTTATGGGAAATACTAGCCAATTTCTTGGTTTTTTCTTCTATATATGGATATAAAATGACTCCTGCTAAGCAGAACACGATCGTGATACACACTAAAATAATGATCGCTTTCCAAGCATTTGGCCAATAGATTCCACCGGCGGACTCTCTCAATAGATTGACCGCATGCGTAAATGGTAATAACGGATTGATAAATTGGAAGAACTTCCCGGAAACTTGGATCGGATAATTCCCGCCGCCGCCGGATATAGAGAGCACAAGAATAATGATCGCGATCCCTTTCCCTACATTCCCAAACAGGGCGACTAATGCGTAAACCATCACCATGAATGTAAAAGCGATCAGTAATGCAAATAGCACACTGTAAAATGGCTGTCTCACATCCACACCAAGTAAGAAGTAATTTCCTAACGTTACGATCAACGCTTGCGCTAAGCCCATCACGATAAATGTCAGCATTCTTGCAGAAAATTGTTCTCGCTTAGAGTATTTACCACGATCTTTTTCATCTAAATAAAAATCTGTTGTAGCTATACTTGAAAACAGTACCGCTCCAACCCATAAACATAGCGCCGTATAAAATGGGGTACTGGCAGAACCATTATTGGCAATTGGATAAATTTGTTTTTCAGAGATTTCTACTGGTTTTGCGAAAAAGTCACTTTCGGCGTTTGCATCCAGTTTAAGCAGCTTGATCACTTCTCCAAGATCAACATCCTTTTCACCTTCTCTGATCGCTTCAGCAGCTTTATGAAGGCCTTTTTTGATGCTTGGCCAGTCATTTTTAACTAAATCATTTGCTTTATTCAAAGCAGCTTCTAAATCCGGCATTTTATCATTCACTGTTTTCAGTGTTCCAGTAATATCATCTCTGATTCCTGGATAATCATTTTGGATAAACGCCGCTGCCAATCCTAGCTTATCTTCAATGACCGGTAACTCATTATTATAAAGATCTGCACCTTTATTGATTCCATTGACGATCGTATCCATATGCCCGTTCAATAAAACATTCGCATCATGAACTTCCTGCTTGATAGCAGGTAATTCTGCCTGATATTTTTCTAAAATCCCTATAGCATTAGTGACCGTTGCTTCTGTTGAACGCAGTAATGCTGCAAAATCAACTTGTTTTGCTTGAGATAAAAGTCCTTGTGCTGTATGGATCGTATCGATCAATTTCGTTAAAATATCGTTGACGCTAGCACTCACACCATCAACATCGATACTGCCAGCCAAGCTACTAATATTATCTGCAGTTGTTCTAATTTCATTTAAAACGGCTTCTAATTCCTCAGCGGAAATAGCATCTGCATCAATGCTATCAACACGAGCTTTTAGCCCTCCGATCAATGTACTTACACTCGTCAAATTATCGATGATCGGTTGTAGATCTTGGTTTCCAGCTGCCTGTTGAATATTCGTCAACATCACGATCAATTGATCGATCGCGGCTTGTTGTTTTCCTAAGCTATCCGAAAACTGAGCAAGTAGCTGTTTCAAGGCTGCACGTTCTTCCGGCGTCAATTCATTATCTGATAACAATTGTTCGATTTGTCCAGCGATCGCTGAAACATTTGAGCTGATCGTTTGGACAGAATCTAACGTTACCTTGATGCTGCTGGTGATGCTTGGTAAAGCTTCTTGCAATTTTGAAGCACCCTCACTTGTAGCACTAGCAAGCTGTTCTGCCTGATCACCTAATTTTTGAATATCTGGTAATGCCTGTTGCACACCTTGAATGATGATCAATCCTTGCTTCGCTTCTTCGATCCCTTCGTTCATCGTTTGTTCTACAGAAGCAAAATCTTCATCGATCATTGCTAACTGTTTCCCTGCATTTTGGATTTCCGGGATTTTTTCTTGTAAAGTCAAGATCACTTTCGCCTGTTCTTTGATCGCTGGCATCTTAGCATTCAAATCAACTAGCTTCGCGCCTAAGGCATCCACTTCCGGTAAATATTCGACAAATTCATTGGCTTTTGCCAATTTTGTTTTTAGTTCAGGCATCTTTCCGTGTAAAGCAACAACTTCTTGTGTATATTTATCGATTTCTGCTATATTCGCATCTGTCGAAAGGATCATGTCTTTTACTTTCGTAATACTTACTAAATTTGAATCTAAATCATAGCCGATTTCGTTGAAAACACGAACCAAGGTTTTACTGGCAGTTTCAGTGAACTGATCTGTGATTTGTGCTTGCAGCGAGGTGGCTCCCTTTTCTGCGATCTTCGGCGCGATCGCATTGATCTTTTCATTGATGGAATACTCTATTTTCGGCTTCGTGATTTCTCCAGTGGTAAAACTCAGTAAATCTTTTGAGAAGTCCTTAGGCAAATAAATACCTGCGTAATATTTCCCAGATTTTACTCCTTTATCCAGTTCCTTTTTTGAATCGACGAATTTCCAACCCAACTGCTTATTTTCATGAAGATTCTTTAGCACTTCCTCACCAATATTGACTTTTTTATCTTTAAAGGAGGCTGGTTGGTCATCACTATAGACAGCAATCGGTAATTCTCCAGTATTTGCATATGGATCCCATAGAGCTTTAATATTAAACCATGCATAAAGGGATGGAATAATCATCAGTGCAATAATCAATAATGTTGCGATCGGATTTTTAAAAATGCGCTGCCAATCTAATTTAAATAACTTCAATGTATTTTTTATATGTTTCATCCTGCTCACCCACTCTTTTTAATGACTGATATACTTTAGCATAAATTTTTTGCCCATAACAAATGAAAAATGCTGATTTTGTCTATTTCTACGACAAGTAGTTAAAATTGTCGTAGAGTTTTTTTCGTTCACTTTATCTCTTTGTTTTAAATAACGATGTTTTATCTCTTAACAGCTAAAAAGAGACAAACTCATCCAGTTGAATCAGCTTGTCTCTTTTTGCCGAGCTTATAGTTTTGCTGAAAATTCTGACACTACTTTTTTTACTTCATTTACTGAATCTGGATCTAAATAAGACAATGCTCTAGGAACCACACTCATCAGATACATTTTATCAAGCTTATCTGTCGCTCTTCTTTCCATCAATTCCGCTAGCAAATGTTTCATGTCTTCTTTGTGATCATCTTTAGTACGATCCATTATGAAGTCATAAAATTTCTGTTCCTCTGCTTTCATTCGCGATGCCTCCTAGATTTTTTATTCTATTATAAGCTTAAATCCCTATAAGTAGAAGTAATTTGCCTTTATTGTAAAAAAAACAACAGGAACAAAAAAGATTTTCCTGCCGTTTTATGCGATAAATGACTGTTTTATTTACTATAGAAATTAGACTCCATATTTTTTGATCAAAAATTCATACGCTGCCTGACCGATAAATCCTAGAGGTTGATTGATCGCTGGATTGAAATAAAAGTCCATAGTGACTAATTCTTCCAATGTCGTCTCTTTGTCGATTGCCAAAGATAAGGTATTGATCGACTGTGTAATATCTTTTTCAGACATCAATTGTCCTCCGATCAATTTGTGCGTACTTTTCTCAATGACCAACTTCACGTGAACCTCTTCTTGAATTTCAAGATAAGGCATCTGACAAGGCAATGTCACAAAAATGCTTTCAGCTTCGATTCCTTCAAAAACTGCTTCGTCTTCAGTCAGACCAGTACTAGCAATGTAACACCCGAAAATTTTAGTTGCTGTGGTTCTTTGTGTCATATTGTAGTTCATCGTATGTCCTAACACATTCATCGCAGCGACGATCGCACTCCTTACAACATTATTCACTAAGGGAATAAATGATTTGCGGTAACTGTTTCTCACAGGATACGAGGTGACATCTCCGACCGCATAAATATCCGGATCACTAGTCTGCATCTGCTCATTTACTCGAACTGTACCGTTGGTATTTAAATCTAAAAAATCTTTGACCAGCGTTGTATCAGGTCGGGCATTCACTGCAACGATCACATAGTTATTACGTATCTCTTTATTTGTTGTGTGTGTCACGAATAACTCTTTGTCTGTATCAGAAAAACCAAGAACACTTTCATTTAAATGCAAGTTAATACCTGAATCAATGATCTTTTTTTCAATAATAGATGAAATTTCTTTCCCAAGATAACGAAAAAGGACAGAATCTGCGCTCTCGATCAAATGGATCTCTTTCCCTTGATCTTTTAACGCATCACACAACTCTACACCAATGTAGCCGCCGCCAACGATCGAGATAGATTGTGCTTTTTCTAAGTTTGCTAATGCGTTCACTGAACTTGGATAACTTTTATACATAGTGACCTTGTCCTCACTAGGCAATGTTAGGTTTGTCGAAAATTGATTTGAACCTGTCGCCAGAATCAATTTATCGTAGCTCAATTCACTTTTTTGTCCATCTTGGCTTTCAAAAATGACTGTTTTTCTTTCAGGATCTAGCGCTGTTACAGCGGTATTAAGAAAAATATTGATTCCTTTTTCTTCTAATTCCTCTGAAGTAAGATATCTAACTTGGTCCAGTTCATCGACCATGCCATTCATTTTTAAAATGATCCCACTTGAAATAAAGCTAATCTCAGTTCTTTTTTCTATCAAAAGAACTTCAGTACTAGGATCTAATCTTTTTAGTGCCAATGCTGCCTGAAGTCCGCCATGGGAAGCTCCAATAATTACTACTTTCACTAAAGCTCTTCTCCTTTCAATCACTTGTAACTATAATAATTGCATAAATATCAAAAAAAAAGAAGATCACGCTTCATTATATACAAAATTTTAGTTTTTTTAAATAATAATAAGTGATAAATTTCTTTTTATAAGTTGCGTATTGCCATTTTCATGTGAATCAAGTATCCTTAAAGTGAGGTGTCTATTATGCTAAAACGAGATTTTTTAGAAAAGCCTTTTGATTATATGAATGATATATTATTATTTTTATATAACAATCAAGGTGTTGCAACAAAAAACGAGCTAGTAAATGAATTTCAAATTAGCTTACCAACATTAAATGAATATCTTTCTTTCCTGCAAAGTTTTCTCGAAGAGAATAAAATAGATGATCAAGTGGAAATAACCTTACAAGGGGAAAATATTTCTTTAAAAAAACAAGCTACTTTTCCATTAAAGAAAGTTGTTGTTCTTTTTTTAGAAAAATCTATTAAATTTCAAATGATCAATCGATTATTCAATAAAGGTGAACTAACTTGTGACTATTTCCAGTTGAATTATGCGATCAGTTCCGCTACGTATTATCGGAAAATCACTGAGCTTAATGAGCTTTTAAAAGAATTCCGACTGCAAATCAAGCGTGGAAAATTGATTGGAGAAGAAAAACAAATTCGCTATTTCTTCTTTAACTTCTTTTGGTTTCTTTTTGAGGACAAATCCAGTTTAGAAAAAGAAACAGCAAATCAATATCTTGGCTTTGTCGATATTTTGAAAGAAGCCCTTAATTTGACGTTTGATCCAACTGAAGTGCTACAAATCAAGCTGTGGATGAAAATTTCTTTCCGCAGACTGACAACTGAGTACAATCCAGTTATTAGTCCGAACTATGATTATCCAGATCGGCCTCTATTTGAAGAAATCAACCTTTCCTTACATACATATATGAAAAAAATCGATCGTCCATATACTATCTATGAAGCATACATGTTCTATGACTTCTTTTGTTCCATGAATAACTTTTCTCCAAACTCTTCTTTTGCTTTTCGATTAGCAGAAAAACAGCGCAGAGAAAGTTCTTACTTGAACTACATGAATAAGGTGATTTTAAAATATTTAAAGCAACAAGGTTATTTATCCAGCTATGCGTCGTCTGCACGTTTGTTATATATTGAAAACTTATTGTTTCAACTGCACTCACAACTTTACTATTTTGATGGTTTCATTTTGCCATTCGATAGTTGGACGATCAAATCGATCGTCAATGCTCATCGGCATCCGTTTTCCGGCAATGAAGTCTTTGAACTGATGGATATTGCTACAAAGAAGTTCGATCAGGATGGTGAAAAAGGTAGTTACAAAAATAAATTTACTGAAATTCATTACACGATCATTTTAAATCATATCGCTGAATTGAATGAAGAAAAAATAGCAATAGGCGTATACCACTCATTGAATCCTTCGATAGGTGAATTGGTTATTCAGCATCTGACTAACGTCTTAGGCCACAAATATCCAATCAAAGCAGAAGCATTTAAAGAGGAAAGCCATTATGACATACTGCTTTCTAATATATATACCGAAGTAATCGCTGAAAAGCAGGAACTTGTCTATATTTTTTCAGATATCGGCAATAGTTATGATATGACAGAAATCGAAAAGCTAATTCTTAAACTGATCGATACGCGCTGATCGTTTACTTTATACACTACTCAATAGAAATTATAACAGAGAACGAAGTCTTCGTGTTCTCTGTTTTCTTGTCGGGTACTAAATTAAATGAGAATATCTGATATCGATAAAAAAAATCCAATTACTTTTCGTTTTAAATAACATTTTTTTAAATTTACAAAAGTGTAAAAATAAAAAAAGAACGGTAGACTTTAGTAGATCAAGTCTATCGTTCTTTTTTATTTTATCCAGCCGATATTGTTAAAGGGTGAAAATCTAAAAGAAACGACTCCTTCGATCGCGTTTCCATCAACTAGACCAAACGCTCGACTATCACTAGAATTGTTTCGATTATCACCTAAAACAAAATAGTGACCTGTCGGAATTTTGTTTAATTGAGACATTTGCTCTAAACTTTCATCTGAAATATTGACTTTGATCGTTCCATCCGGTAATTCACTGGCAGCAGACATTTCAGATTCTTTTGGTAACGTCTCTGCCTGATGGTTGATAAATAAGTCATTGCCTTCTGTCCAAACTAGATCTCCTGGCATTCCAATTACTCGTTTGACATACTGAAATTCACTTTTCACAGGTGGTTTGAAGGTGATGATCTCATATCTTTCTGGGATTTTGGTGCGACGAACGATCACACGATCTTTATCCATCAAGGTTGGTTTCATCGAATCACCGTCCACCATATGCGGGGATGTATTCAATATAAAAAAGAATACAAGTACTGCCACAAGTACGACAGGCAGCATAAATTTAATGATTTCGATTATATTCTCTTTTCTTTTTTTCTTTCTTCTTTTTTCGATTTCTTCTTTTGTTAATTTACGTTTTTTTCTTTTTTTGATTGGCGGTGCCACTATTTCAGTTGGATCACTTTGTCTTATTTTAGTATCTACAGCTTCTTTTTTTGGTTCCATTCTTGACTTTGTCTGTGGTTGTGGGCGCTTCTTTTTTTGCTTAGATCGTTCTCTTGATTTATCGTCATTGTATTTACGGCGATTATTAGCCGGTCTTTTCTCTTTATTCATTTTTTGTTTTAATTGTTTTTTCAATCGACGAATGCGTCTTTTCAATTTGTTCATGATTCACCTCAATCGATACCGATTATACTCTTTACTAAGAATAACAGACTGTTGTCTATTTTTCCATATAAACCCAACTAACATTCCTTCATTCATTTTCGATGATCAAAAGTGGTAAAAAAATGGATGGAACAAAATGCTAAAAAGCTTTGCCCCATCCATAACATATTATCTACCGAATACTAATTCCTGACCTTCAATCAGGATACTGCTGCTAAGTTGATTTTCATTCATTAATGTTTGGATTGATAGACCTGAATCCTGAGCAATTTCCCACAGTGTCTGTCCACGTTTGACGACATATACTTCCGAATCCTGTACTTCACTAGCAGCAGTAGATTCTGCTGGAGGTTCCGTCGATACGGCAGTAGGCGTCGGCGCTTCTACTTTCGTTTCTGATGAAGCTGTCTCTGGAACAGAAGCAGGCGTTACAGGCTGGCTATCTGCAGTAACTGGTGTACTTCCTCCTGGTGAGGCGCCTAAAATCAATGAACTAGATAAGAAGTAAATTGCAGTACTAAACAATAATGCTGAAAAAACCAACAGCAGTCGATAATTTTTAGTGTTATGTTTTTTCATATTGCTCTTCCCCTCACTTCATCTATATAGATTAGTTATTCGCTTTATCTAAACGTGATAATTTACTTAGACGTTCTTCTAATTCACGATAGATCGTCATCACTTCATTCTTAGACTCTTCTACTTCATTTGAAATGTTCTTCGCACGGTTACCAATGTTCAGCATTTCTAATTCAGCAGAATTGATCATGTGTTTTGCTTCAACTTGTGCTTCATTGATGATTCTATTAGCTTCTTTCTTCGCAGAAACCATTACTTCACCGATTTCTTGTTGTGATTTCAAGGCTTCTTCTTGAAGTGATTGGTTTTTCAATAATAGATCATTGATTTGTTGTTTTGCTTGTAATAGCTCTGCAAGCTGATCACCTTTTACTTCGCCTGTTGCAGACATACTACGCATTGCTTCTAGTTCTGCGTTTAATGTATCCAGTTCTTCTTCTTTTTCTTTGTAGTTACTTCTTAAAGTAGCTAACTCTGATTCAAATACATTCTTCTGGATAGAATATTTATCGTTCAATCCTTGGATTTGTCCTAGAGTTGCTTCTAATTCACTTTTATCTTTCAAGACTGTTTCTAATTCTTTTTTCAGCTCTTCAACACGGCTGTTATCAACAGAAGAATCATTCGTTACTGCTAAAGAAACTTCTTTGTCTTTCAACTCTTGATTTTCTTGTTGTAAACGACGCATTTCTTCTTGAAGATCAGCAAGTTTTTGTGTCAATTCTTGATTTTCTTTATCAGTAGTTTGAAGTTTTTCATTCAATGATTCTAATTCCATCTTCACCGTCTCCAATGCTTCTTGTTTTTCTCCGATTGTTCCTCGGGCAGCTAATTCTGTTTGTAATTGTTTGATTTCTTGTTCTTTTTCAATGATTTGTGTTTCTAATTCTGTTTCTTTTTCAAGTAATGCTGATTCCAGTTGAACGATACGTTCCTGACCTTTAGCATTCTCATCTTTCAGTTCACTGATCTGTGCGTTTAAACGGGCAATTTCTTCAGCCCCGTCAGATGCTTCATTTACATCTTCTAATTCCAAAAGTTCTGTTTCTTTTTGATTCAGCTGTGTTGCCAGTTCGTCATTTTGCTCTCTTAGCGTTTCTAACTCACTTTGACTAGTTTCAACTTTATGCACTAGTTGTTTGTTTTGTTGAGACAAGCGGAAGTTTTCTTCTTTGCTTTGTTCAAACTCATCTTCCTGCATTCTGTATTCTTCGATCAGCTCTCTCAAGCGCGTGATTTCTTGCTCTTGCTCAGTTATCAGACTGCTGTTTGCTGTCGTCCTAACTGTTGCTGGTTGCTGCTCTGGTTCCGAATTAAAGTCTACATCTTGTGCTAACTCTTCTTCAGAAACCTCATTGATTTTTTTTATTAAACGTCTTTTTGCCATGCGTGTACACCCCGTCTTTTATTTCTCTTACTCTTACTTGTCTAATGCGACTTTTTCTAAATTGTCTTCTTTCGTATTTCTTGAATAAACAATAGATTGTTTTGATAGCTTGCTTGATTTGTCTCGATATGTAAAGGTGAAATCAATCATTGTGATCTCTTTTATCGGCTGTAATTCTTTGATAAAAGTTTCAACATTTTTCTCAGCCGTTTGGAAATCACTATAAGTTAGTACTGTTGAAAAAACTGCAATAGTCATTGTTTCTGTTTTTTGGCTAATCATGATCGCTACATTTGATTCTCCGAAAAAGGGTTGCCATTCTCTCATAAATTGAAGTTCATAGTTGTCTAATGTTTTTGCATCACGACTCTCTATGACTTTTTTCCAAGAAAACTCACCTAATTTCAGCGTATTTTCTTTATAGTTTTCGATCCCAGTGCCAGAAGTTCCACCTCTGGCATCTGAAATTTCTTCTATCTTAAATTCTAAGTCCTTATTATCTTTTCTCAAAGTATTTTGATTATACAAGATACCTAACAAGATTAAACAAAAAATAATTGCTGCGATCATTAAAAATAATAGTGACCGATTATTTTCCTGATGCTTATAAAAATTTATCTTGCGTTTCATTTTTGGACTATCAGAATCTAAACTTTCCAACTGGAAGCGTACATACAACTGATAACTGAAAAAAAGAAACAATAGTACTGTTAACACAAACATAAAAATCGTCATCAAATATAAACTCCTTCTATTCCTTAATAAAAAAACACTATATTTATCTATTTTTTTGAAAGTTACCCACTTTCTACCCAATTATACATAGTTTATTGTAACATTACGTCGCGTTATTGCCAACTTTTTTTTATAAACTCTGACAATTGTCAATAAAACAAGAACTTATCTAGAAAATTTTAGTGTTTTTTTATTAATTTAACAAAAGAAAAGCACTTGATTGGCTTCAAATGCTCTTTCTTCTTTCATTTTATTAATATTTTTGTTTACTATTGTGGATGAGCTTAAAATAACAGCTTGTTCTAATGAGTTTGACCTACGCTTTCTCCGGTGGCTCATCTAAGTATCTACTTTCAACAAATGTGACTTTTGTTTTATGTTTTCCTTTGAGAATGTCTGACATGCTCAGCGATATGTACCAAGATTTTCTTCTAGTTCTTCTTCATGAATTCCTACACTAACGCCCAATGCACGGTCAACAGAGTTCATGACTTCGATGCCTAAATGGCAAACTTTTTCTTTTAAACGTATTTTATCGATCGTACGTATTTGTTCCAATAAAATGACAGAATCTCTTTCAATTCCGGTTTCCTCAGAATTGATCCCTATATGTGTTGGTAATTTCGGCTTCGCCATTTTTGCCGTGATTGCTGCGACAATGATGGTCGGACTAAAATGATTACCTAAATTATTTTGTATGACTAGTACTGGACGTACTCCCCCTTGTTCTGATCCTACTACAGGGGATAAGTCTGCAAAATATATGTCACCCCTTTTGACCATTTGAAACCTCCTATTCTATTTGTACTCTCTTGGCAAGCGCTCAGAAAAAGTACATGCAACTTCATAATGGATCGTTTCTAATTTATCAGCCACCATCTGCATAGTGATCTCTTTCCCATGATCGTGCCCGATCAATGTCACTGTTGTTCCAACTGCAACTTGATTTGGTAATCTGATCATACATTGATCCATACAAATTCTACCAACGATTTCACACGCTTCTCCTTCTACCAGTACTGAAAAGCCTGTTAAATGTCTCAACCAGCCATCTGCATAACCGATGGGGATCGTTCCGATCCATTCATTTTCAGTCGTGGTATACGTATTGCCATATCCAATGCCTTCTCCTGCTGGAAGTTCCTTGACCTGTATCAGCTCTGATATTAAGGATAATGCTGGTTTTAGTGGATAAACCTCTGTCAATTCATGACCAGAAGGATTTAATCCATATAGTCCAATCCCAAAACGAATCATGTTCCCTGTATGCTCAGGATGCCAAAATGCTGTAGCGCTATTGCTAGTATGAACATATCTTGGTAATTCATCTAAAACAGCTAGAACTTCTTTAAATCGCTGCTCCTGCTTTTGAAAGTAGCCAGTATCTTTCTCATCAGCTGTTGAAAAATGGGTAAATAACCCTTCCCACAGCATTCTCTTTTCAGACTTCACCACAGTTACTGCTTTTTGAACCATTTCTGGTGAAGTAAACCCTATACGTCCCATTCCCGTATCTACTTTTATATGTATTTTCAATGGTGTTTTTGCTTGCAGATGAATCAACTGCTCTTTCGCCTGCTCTAACCATTCTTGGGTTGCCGCAGTAACAGAGAGGTCATGCTTTAGCAGCAAGTCTATGTAAGAAGTATCTACAACTCCTAAAATAAGGATCGGTTCTGTAATACCAGCTTCACGTAATTCGATTGCTTCGTCTAAAACAGCTACGCAAAATCCTGTCGCGCCACCTTCAATAGCAGCTTTTGCTGTCTGGATCGCACCATGACCATATCCATTTGCTTTTACAACAGCGAATAATTCTGTGCTGCTGGGCATTCGCTTGATTTCATTACGAACATTTTGCTTTATTGCTTGTGTGTCAATCACTAACTTGGTTGGACGATGCCATCCTACAACCATATGTATCCTTCTTTCTTTTATAGTCGAACAAAAAATAAAACAATGACGTTTTTATTTTCTTCTTTGTTAAGGCTATTTATTCAGTGGATGCTAAAAATATTTAGCTGGATTCTAATATTATCTGTGCCACTGCGCTAGTTTCCGTATGTGAAATAGATACAAATACCTGCCCATCATGTGGCGACTTCGTCACTTTAGGGGCGCCATTTTTTTCTTTCAAGATTTCGATATCTTGTAATCCAACTGCTCCAATGCCAGTCCCCCAAGCTTTGGAGAATGCTTCTTTACAAGCAAAACGACCCGCTAAAAATTCAACTTGGCGCTTATGAGGCAGTTCTTCAAAAAGAGCTTGTTCATTTTCAGTTAAAACTCTGTTCACAAAAGAAGACTTGCGTGTAATAATTTTTTCGATTCTTGAAAGTTCCACCATATCTATACCAATTCCTTTGATCATTCTTTCAAGCCCTCTTTTTATAATTTATAAATCACTCTTATTCTATCAAATTTTAGCAATTTTTCCACACAATAATTGAAAAATTAATAAAAAGATGCAACAAAGCTTAAACGCCTTGCTGCACCTGAACGAAATTTATTAAATGATTAAATAGAAATGGTTTATTTCTATTTTTCAGCTTTCGTAGTTTTATTATTTTGAATTGTCTCTAATAACAAAGCTGCGTTTTTTATCATTATGTCTTTTGGCTGAACGGTTATCTTTATTTTTGTTGTAACCACCGTGATTACTGTTACCGCCGCCAGTACCTTTATTGTTTTTGTTGCCACCGCGATATCCGCCATTTTTGTTGCGGTTGCGATTATTACCGCCACCACCGCCACGGTTGTTTTTATTGAAGCCTTTTTTAGTTGAAGGTAATGGGCGCTCTGGTGTGATTTTTACTGGTACAGCATCAGATGGGTCTTTAGAAATTGTTTTTAGTAATAATGCTGCTAAGTCCTCAGCAGAATATTTTTCTAAAAGATTTGCAGCTGATGGTAAATAATTTTCCAAGCCGTTTTCTTCTAGTTTTTCTTCAACAGTCTCGATCGCAGCACCTAGTTGCCCTTTGAAAGCTTCTTTTTCACTTGGCGGACGTAATGGTGTCATACGTTTTTTCGTTAAATCCTCAATGACATGTAAGTAGCCCATTTCGTTTGGTGTAACGAAAGTAACAGACATACCGCCTTTACCAGCACGACCTGTACGGCCGATACGGTGAACATAGCTTTCAGGATCTTGCGGAATATCGTAGTTATAAACATGAGTCACACCAGAAATATCTAGGCCTCGAGCAGCCACATCTGTCGCAACTAGGATATCTAAACTACCATTTTTAAATGAACGCAATACGCTCATACGTTTTTGTTGAGACAAATCGCCATGAATACCTTCTGCTTTATAACCACGCGCCTCAAGCCCACGTGCCAATTCATCTACACGACGTTTTGTACGACCAAAAACAATTGTCAATTCTGGTGTTTGTACATCTAGTAAACGAGTCATGATATCAAATTTTTCAAAATCTTTTGAGCGTACATAGTATTGATCGATCAAATCAGCAGTCATTTCTTTTGCTTTGATTTTTACGTGCTCAGGTTGTTTCATGAATTTAACGCCGATATTTTTGATTGCAGGCGGCATTGTTGCTGAAAATAGCAGTGTTTGACGCTCAGATGGAATTTTAGAAATGATTTTTTCAATGTCTTCTAAAAAGCCCATGTTTAACATTTCATCTGCTTCATCTAAAACAAGTGTTTCAATTGTTTCTAATTTTAAGGTACGACGATTGATATGATCCAATAAACGTCCTGGTGTTCCGACAACGATATGCGGATTATCTTTCAGTCCACGAATTTGACGACCGATATCTGCTCCGCCGTAAACTGCCTGAACACGAATTTTTTTATCGCGACCTAAACGGAAAAGTTCTTCCTGTGTTTGAATTGCTAACTCACGTGTAGGAGCGATTACGATTCCTTGTAATACGCGGTTTGATGTATCTATTTTTTGCAGCATCGGTAAACCAAAAGCAGCTGTCTTACCTGTTCCTGTTTGCGCTTGTCCAATAACGTCTTTTCCTTCGATTGCTAATGGGATCGTTTCTTCCTGGATGGGTGTTGCTTCTTCAAATCCTGAACGCTCGATTGCTGACAATAATTCTGGTGCTAAGCCTAGTTCTCTAAATTTCAAATGAGATCCTCCTAATAAATGTTTGTTTCAGAAGAAATACTTCTTCCTTTGTTACAGGTGATTTGACTTTCACTGATGGGAAAATGTTCCTCCGCTTTGTAGACCTTCAACATAGGTCTATTTTATTTTCTGATCAGCGTTACCGAAAAATCCACCTTATGAAGCCAATGGCACTAGAAAAGCCAAACGACGTCGTTCAGCTTTTTTAATCTTTATTATAAATAGAATTCCTTCTTATATAGAAGCGTATTCCATTACTTTACTTCGATCTTTCGGCAATAGGTTATTTTAGCATAGTTTTGCGTTTTCAGCAAGTTTTATGAAAGCTTGCTAACTTTTCATCAATTGTTCCACAACTTCATTTAAGCCCATACCATTACTTCCTTTTAAGACAACCATATCTTCAGCTTTTAGGATCGATTGCAGTGTATCGATCAAGCTGTCTTTTTCTTCCTTAGAAAAGTAATAGACTTTATTTTCAGGATAGTTTTTCTTCAACGCATTGTACAATGCCTTCATTTCAGTCCCATAAAGTAAAACTTCAGCAATTTCATTTGGATTTAAATGTTCACTGACAGAAGCATGCATCGCAGCGGAATCAGGACCTAATTCCAGCATATCTCCCAGAACTGCTACACGTTTTCCAGAAGTCGCCATTTGGCTGAAGCTATCTAAAACTAAATTCATCGCAGTTGGATTCGCGTTATAAACATCACTCAATATTTCAACAGATTGTTGATTTTTCAACCATTCTGTTCGATTTTTCGTTAGCTTGAAGTTTGCTAAACCTGCTTGGATTTTTTCTTCTGCAAGACCGAACCACTGACCAATACTAATCGCGATCAGAGCGTTCCCAATATTATATTTACCTGGAACAGGTATCGTAAATAATGTATCGGAGCCTTTTATTTTAAATGTGCTTTGTTCTTTTTGTTCCGTGACGATTTCAGCCTGACAGTCGGCATCATGCCAACCAAAGGTCTTGATCGTCTGAGGCAATCCATTGATCAAAGGTAACAATAACGGCTCTTCAGCTGGTATCAACAATAAACCTGATTTATTTAAGCCTACAGTGATTTCCATTTTTGCTTGGGCAATTCCAGCTCTTGAACCTAGATTCTCGATATGAGCTTCACCGATCATTGTGATCGCAGCAACTTCCGGCTGAGCTAATGTTGAGAGAAAATCAATTTCATGTGCATGATCCATACCCATTTCTAAAATCAGTTTTTCTGTTTCATCGGGCATATGTAAAATAGTATAAGGCAGACCGATGTCATTATTATAATTCCCCTGTGTTTTATACGTCTTGAATTGCTGAGATAAAACAGCTTCTGTCATATCTTTTGTCGTTGTCTTTCCATTGCTTCCAGTCACTGCAATTACTGTTGGTGTCATCTTCTTTAAGTAGTAAACAGCCAGATCCTGCATTGCCTTTAGCGTATCAGAAACCTTAAGAAAAGGTAAATCAACAGGTACATCATCTGCTCTACTCCAAAAAGCAGCCCCTGCTCCTTTTTCTACGGCACTTGAGATAAATGAGTGTCCATCATTCGCTCCTTTTAAAGGAACAAATAAATTCCCCGCTGTAATCAAACGACTATCAAATTCAAGTCCTGTCAATTCAAAATCTGCCCATTGCTTCCAATCATTTTCTGCCTTGACAGCTTCTGCTGCCTCCCAAAAAGTTAGTTTCATTGATTTTTTTCCTTCCTGCAATTGCTTTCTTCACTATAAAAGGGCTGAGATAAGACGTCCAACGTTTTACCCCCTCCCTTTAAAGTTATTATCTTTCGTAAAAGCTTTGTCTTTGCTTAAAGCGGTTCAAAGCTAACTGGATCAATTCTTCGATCAGATCGCTATATTTCAAGCCCATATTCTCCCACAATAGCGGGTACATGCTAAATTCTGTGAATCCCGGCATTGTATTCAACTCATTCAAAAAGAGTTCATTTTTACTAGTCAAAAAGAAATCACATCGGCTTAAGCCGCTGCCGTCTAAGATCGTATAGGCCTTTTTAGCAAATTCCTGTGCTTTTTGATGAACTTCTTCTGGGACTTCTGCTGGAATCTGCATAGTGATTTGATTGTCGATATATTTTGAATTATAGTCATAAAAATCAACATCTTTCACGATTTCTCCCGGCAAGGTCGTCCGCACATCTTCATTTCCTAAAATCGCTACTTCGATTTCACGCGCTTCGATCCCTTGCTCAACGATCGCCCTAGAGTCATAGCGGTATGCTTCTTCCAAAGCATTTTGCAGTTCTTCACGATTTTCAGCTTTACTGATCCCTACACTTGATCCCATATTTGCCGGCTTCACAAAAACAGGATAAATCAATGAGCCTTCACATTGCTCAAAAACTTTTTTAGGATTTTCTTTCCAATTACTTTTCAATACTGGTACAAAAGGAACTTGTGGAATTCCAGCTGTTTGCAGTAGATATTTGGTCATGATCTTATCCATTGCATTAGCACTAGCCAAAACACCAGCGCCGACATACGGCATTCCTATCGTCTCTAAAAAGCCTTGGATAGTTCCGTCTTCGCCATTCGGTCCATGAAGTACCGGGAAAACGATCGTATCTTCTTCTTTGATTTCGCAAGGCAGGATAACTTTCCCTGTGAACTCTCCCCATTTGTCTACTTCGCCACTGTCCGACCAAGTTAATTTCAAGACTTCTTCACTCTCTGGCTTTTCTGAAAGTAATGGTCCTTTGACCCACTCACCCGCTTTACTAATATAAACCAGTTGAACTTGATAGTAATTATAATAAATCGCATTTAAAACAGAATAGGCAGATAATATCGAAACATCGTGCTCTTCACTTCTCCCACCATATAGCAAAGTAATCTTCAAATGCTCTTCCTCCTAAAATTCTTCATATATTCATAGATTTAAAAAAACAGGCAAAACTGCTCTTTCATATTTTAGCATAAAACCCGCAACCCGAATAGAAACAAATAGCGAAATAAATAAAAATAAGACATTTTTTCTCAATGCCTTATTCATTCCTTAAACAACTTCTTCAAGCAATGTGATCAATTTTTGTCTAAATGCGTCTCGATCTATTTGAGTAAATGGTTTTGGTCCTTTCGTACGCCCGCCGCTTTTACGAACCTTTGCACTAAAGTAACGCTGCTCCAACAGCCCATCGATCGTCTCTGCTGTATATTCAGTGCCTCTTTGATGTAACACACGCACGCCTTTAGGTAAAACCAATGAAGCCAAACCATAATCTTGTGTCACTAATATATCTCCAGATTTGATCAATTGCACGATTTTGTAATCTGCTGCATCTGCTCCTTTATCAACGTATGTAAAAGAAACATTTTTTGGATATTCTTTTAATGAATAATGATCGATACTTGTCACGATCACAACCTCGATCTCATACATCTGCGCAACTGAAATGGCTGTATCTTTCACTGGTGAGCCATCACCATCAATAAAAATTTTCATGGACTTTCCTTCTTTTCATTAATTCAAATACCAGCTTGGATGACGTTTTAAGAAAGTAGCAACTTCAGCAAAAACAGCTTCTTTAACGATTTTATATAGTTCAGGGTTTCTGATTTTTTTCTTGACTGCCCCTGTATATCTTGGACGCTTCAAGCGAATCGATAATACTATATCAAAACGTTCAGGAAAATTTTCTGCGGTCAAATACTGCAGACGATTTGTTTCCTTCAAAAACTGATTAACTGCATCTACTGTTCCATCGATAAATCCATCTAAATGAGTCCCGCCGTCCGCAGGAAAATGGCCATTGACAAAGCTATCTTTGATACTTGTTGACCCATTTTTTGAAATGACTGCCTGAATCGTTACACCTTCACTGACTGTATTGATCGAAAGAGGTGTACTGCCTCGTGTGATACTGTCATCCTTTTGAAAAATATATTCTTCAAGACCTTTTTTATAGTGGAAATAATTTTTCTGTTTCTTCCCGTCTGTCAGAGAAATCGTCAAGCCGCTGTTTAGCATCGCTAACTCTTGACAGCGATTAAATAAAATAAAATAAGATAATTGCTTATCGCCGAAAAAAGTTTCCGCAGGGGTAAACGCCAGCTCGATCCGCTGTCCCTCATCCTCAGAAGGAATCAATGCTTTTTTGCTCAGTTCACCATTTTGATAGATCTGGATCGTACGCTTCCCTAATTTTTCCACACCAAACCCCAACTGCTCGGATAAGGCATTTACTACGGATAAAAATAGATAAGGCGGTGTATATTGTTCTTCCGGCTGTTTATTTAAAAGTAAGCCTTTCTTGCTGAAAAAAGAAAAGATAAATTGTTTTTCTGATAATTCAATAGATAGTTCAGCCTGCTGTATATCTACGGCTAACTGCAATAGATGATCTAAAACCTGCAGTACCATACTTTCCAAACCAGTTGGACCAATTCCGCCAATGTACATACCTGGTCGTTTGCGAATACTATCTTTTAAAACATCATCGTTCAGAGCTTTCCAAATATTTTCATCGGTCATATCGATCTCCTCCTGTAGCCAGTTTTATTTTCATACGAACATGTCACATCTCAACAGCACTCGCCTCCTAAGCATAACAATTTATCTGTTATCCGTAAATGGTTTCGCTATATTACTTTAGAGACTTATCATTTCTATCTTATTATAATGAAAAAAAGACTAGATTAAAAGAGCACCGTTCAGAACGAAATATCCGTTTTGAATGGTGCTCTAAAAATTTAATAAGTAGGAATGCAGTCCATTACAAGAAAGGCTTCCTCTTATCCTTAAATACTTCACTAACGAATCAGATCGATCGTTGGATGCTCCATGATATGTTTTACTTGTTTTCGTGTGGTTAATGGTACATCTCCTTGAATCGTATGAGCTAAAACACCATTCACTGTCGCAAACGCCACACTTTCCTCTAAAGACCAATTTTCAACAACACCAAGCAAAATGCCGGCTGCATAACCGTCTCCAGCACCAATTCGATCTAAATTGATGATTTCTCTTGGTTTTGCTTGAACAATGGTTTCAGAGTCAGCTAAAAATCCTGACAAATAATGTTTGTCTCCTTCACTTTGGCGGAAAGTTCCAGCAAAATGAGCAATGCCGTATTTAGCCATAAATTCATGAACGATCACTTCAAACTGTTGTGAAGGTGCTAGAGACTCCGTCAATTCCATTCCTAACAAATCGGTCAAATCACGTTGACTGCCGAAAACTAGATCACAATAAGGTAAAATTTTCTCATATTGTTCCCGCATAAATAAAACCCCATGCTCTTCATTCAAGCTAGGACGGAAGTTAAAATCAAAACAGACTTTTACTCCTTTTTCATGAGCCTTTTTAGCTAAATCAAAAGCTGCATTACGGGTTTCATCCGTCAAACTCAAGGCAATCCCACAAATATGCACTAAATCAATTTCTTCTAGAAACGAAGCAAAATCATAAGCCTCCGCATCACTTTTTCCAAACGAGCTGCTCCGCCGATTCTGATAAGTTACTTGTGTCGGTCTTATACCGAAGCCCATCTCTGCAAAATAAGAACCAATATGATCGCCAAAGCTACCCACCCAGTGATCTTGAATCCCTAGTTGACGAATACTTGCTTTAGCCGCATCACCTAAACGATTGTCTGGCAGATTTGTGATCAAACTTGTTTGACAGCCAAAATGAGCTAAATTACTTAGAATATTGACACCTGTACCAGTAAAATCCAGACGTAACTCTTTTGTTTGTTCCAACATTAAATATTCGGGCGGTGTTAAACGCATCATCACTTCACCAAAAGCCGCTATTTTCATTCTGTTTTTGCCTACTTTCCAGCGTTATGAACTAAGACAGCACTCAATTTGAATCTCATCGTATGCCAAACTAAATGTTCAACATACGAAGATAAGATAAAAGTGCTTCACTCCGAGAAATAAGGAGGAGCTGTTTTTATTCACCGTTTATTTGGGTTTAAAGAGCGAATCAAAACTGATTTTTAGTTTTGACCCGCTCTCTTTCCATTTTACGATCAGTGTCGAACAAGTTCATTGCGCGTTTATTTTTTCAACGTATTTTTCATCATGCTTAGTAAGGTCTTCACATCTTCTGGTTTAGTGTCGCCCGTTTCTTTATCGATGATCGAGCTGTAAACGTGTGGAATAATTTTCTTCACACCTGCATCAACTGCGATCTGAACGATTTCTTCAAAGTTTTCTAAATCGATCCCGCCTGTAGGCTCTAAGTAAAAATCATATTTTGCACAGGCTTCTGCTACGGCTTTGTATTCTTCGATGTGTGCTAAACCTTTCATTGGGAAATATTTGATCGAGCTGCCGCCCATATCTTGAAGTAATTTGATCGCTGTTTCGATCGGTACTTCTCCTGCTGGTGCTTGTGAGCTTAGCGGACCTGTTGCGATATTCACGATCCCAACTTTCCCTGTTGGAGATACTAAACCATTGACGATCGTGTCATTTTGACCTAGTAAAGCACGAGAAGTGCCTACTCCTGTAAAAACTTGGTTGACATGCTGTGGTTGTAATTCTGCTGAGATTCGGCTGACCATTTGGCTTTGATTTGGATCTCCTGCACCTAGACCAACGGATAAAGCGTTGTTTGTTTCAGCTGCATATTTTTTCATATCTTCGATCGCAGCTTCATCTGTCGGATAGTTTTTAGATAATACACCTAAGATCACGTGGCCGTCTGCAGCTTCATAGCACGCTTTGGCGTTTTCTACTGAGTTGGCTAATACATTCAAACAAATACGGTCTTCTAAATAATTTGGGGTTAATGACATGTTTAATTCTCTCCTCTATATAAGTGATTTAGTTCATGATCTCTGTTAAACGAGTCACGATTTTGTTCATTTCTGTTTCGTTGACCGAACGAATATCGAATTCGATGATCCCATTGTTGGCTTGATATTCTCGGGTATAAATAGCGGGACTTTCCGCTTTTAACGCTTGGATGACTTCTTTTGCTGATTTAGCACCTGTCACTTTGATGCTTGCTCTGTAAATATCACGTCCTGCACCGTCTTGAACGATACTTGCTTTGATATGATCTATTTGGTTCAAGGCTTCAATGAAAGGCGTTAGTCGGGCTTGCATCGACTCACCGGATTCACTGCCGTTTTTCACGTAATCTTCTACAGCTTGAGTGAAACCTAAGATATTGTCCTTACCGATCTTCATAGCACGACCAATGCCTTTGCCTTGCAGCCGCAGCCAGTCGATGTAGTCTTTTTTACCGATCACTAGACCAGCACTTGGTCCTTCAATGGCTTTAGCTCCGCTGTAGATCACTAGATCAGAGCCAGCTTCGATATACTTGAACAAGTCTTCCTCCGCCGCTGCATCAACGATCAACGGCAGTTTGTGTTTTTGTGCGACTGTTGCTGCTTCTTTTACGCTTAGCATACTTTTTTGGACAGTGTGATGACTTTTAATGTATAAAATCGCCGCTGTCTGCTCCGTGATCATCATTTCAATATGCTCTGGTGTACACATATTGGCATAGCCAGCTTCGACCACATGACCGCCGCCTTGTTCCACCATCACTTCGACAGGCGTACCATAATCGACATTATGTCCTTTAGGTAAAATGATTTCCCGTTTGGCCACTTTATCGGTATAAGGATGATACGCATGATACACAGAGCCTTCACCGATCAGCGCCGCCACACTTTGTGCGATTCCTGCAGAAGCAGAAGAAACGACCTGCGCATCTTCCACCTTCAATAGCTTAGCCAGATAAGCTCCTGTCTGGATACTCAGCTCACTCATTTCAAAAAAGTGTTCTCCACCGAAGCGTTGAGCAGCTAAGACATTTTCGGAAACTTTTGACACACCCAGAATAGTCATTTTTCCGGATGCATTGATGACTTCTTTTAGATTGAATTTTTCATAGCTAATTGTCATAAACGGTGCCTCCAATGATTGTTTTTACTGGTGTGATCAATTCTTTTGCTTCTCGTATGAAACCATTTGAATCAGTCAATATTTTTTGTCCTTCTTCAATCGTGAAAATCGTGATATCACCATCGTAGCCTTCTTTTAGATGACCTTTTGTATCAAAATGAAAATTTTTAGCTGGTACATCTGTGACTTTTTCAATGATCTCCGGCCACTCATAGCCTACAACACGTAATTTTTCCATCGTTGTAGCTAAATCATAGACAGGCCCATTTTCACGGTTACGAATATAAATATCAGTACTGATCGAAGATGCCTTCATCCCCTCTTTTAGCGCAGTTTCTGCTACATGGAAATTAAAGCTGTCTGTACCGTGACCAATATCAAAAACAACCCCTTTATCATAAGCAGCCCATGCAAAATCTTTGATCTTATCACTTTCTTTGTCCAAAATGCCGTTTGGTTTGCCATTAAAGCAGTGAGTCAAGACATCCCCTTTAGTCATATGTGCTAAAATTTCATCTAATTCAGGCGGAGCAGAGCCAATATGCACCATCAACGGTAGACCATTATTCTCTTTTTGAATTTTTTTAGCCATCTCCAAAGGTGTGATCCCATTTTCACCAATCACAGTTTTACTCATTCTTGCTTTGATCCCTACCACAAAATCTGGTAATTCTGTCAGTGCCTTATGAACCAGTTCTTCTTTCACTTTGCTTAAATCAGCTAATTCATCTTGCTCAACAATACCCCATTTTGAGATGTTGACCAAGGCATAGACATTGGTTTTCGCTTGTTTGGCAAGGTCATAAAACTCATGAATATTTTCAGCGCCTGTCGTTCCGGCATCAATAACTGTCGTTACGCCTTTTTTCACACCGATTTCATCCGGGAAATCATAGTACAAGGTCATTTTTTCAAAGCAATGAACATGATCATCGATCCAGCCTGCAGATACATATGTTTGTCCGTCCAGTGCAATCTGTTCTTTACTGTCTGCTTCGATCTTTTCCGACACTTTTACTATTTTCCCGTCACTGATAGCTATTTCTATCGGATCACCATTGATCGTCAAGCCGTTTTTTATGATTAAGTCGTAACTCATTTTATCCCCTACTTTTCTATAAATCTAAATTTTGTCCAGGGTTTTACAAAATCCAATAACAACAATTCATCTTCTGTTATTTTCCCTACTTTATTTTTACGGTCATCGGTATGCGGCTGTAAAACAATTTGCAGTTCATTTTTGTATTTCCCAAACGCATCATTTCCGATGACAACATCACCGATTTGAAAGGCTTGTGTATTATCATGTGCTGGATTCGCTTCATTTTTGTATTTTTTACGTACCTCCGTTGAACGAACCACCTGATCTGTGATATCGCCACGTCTAAAATGCTGCTCCGTCAACGTAATCTCTTTTTCAACTGTACTAGCTTCTTTGGTAAATTCAATTGCCAATGCAAGCTGGTAGCGATTCAACTGACCTAATGCTTCTAATTCTTCATCAGATGCATACGCATTGCCGATGATCACATCATCGATCAATCCAGTAGCAAATAAGTGTTTCGCTTGTACTTCTACAGGTAAATGGCGGTGCATTTCCAGTGTTGGTAACCCATCATTTACATCCCAGGGACCAATGACTCCAGCTTGAGAATTGATGAAAGCAGCTGTCCGAATTCCCTGTTTTTTGAAGCGAACACTACAACGCTCAAAGAAATCATAAGGCAATGCCGTTCCTTCCTGCGGATAAAAATTATGACACCCGTATAAAAACGGCACGTTTGCTTCATAAGTCAAAATATTGTCTAAGTAAGCGACATCGTTACTCATATTCAGCTCGATCGCTAAATCGAAAGGATTGTACGTCAATTTTGCTTCTTTATTTCCATCGAAACCTGCATCTAAACGAATTCCATCAGCACCTGTTTCAGCAAAGAAGGTCAGGTCATCGTAAGAAATCTCTAATTCATCAAAAATATTCGGTGCTACATCCAGAATCGTTTCATAACCCAATCCTTTCGCATAACCAATCAATGATTTGAATTTTTCTTTCACGACTTCTTTTCCTTCGGTTACCTCCAGCATACTCATAAAAATCCGTGAAAATCCACATTCGCTTGCCTTCTTCAAATAAGCTTTGTCCTTTTCTATATCGCTATGGTCTGGATAAACTGATACACCTAACGCTCGTTTCATTACTGTTTCCTCCGCTCTAAGTACTTGCTCTTGTTTAGTTTCTTACTTCCGATTTTTCATTTTTCTCTAATACCCCAGCGCCAAAAGTTCTGTAACGCCAAGAAATAAGCGAGCCGCATAAGATCGTCATCGATCCTACCACAAAGATCGGGGAGTGACTCATGATCCCTACTATGATCGCCAGTATAATCATTGCGATCGATACCGCACACAAAGGCAGTAATCTCAGCTTAAGAATCTTTTTAGGCAACCAGTTTTTTTCGATCATTATTTGGCTTGCAATGAAAAATACTATAAACCAAATCATCATAATTAAACACCGAAGAGGGTAGTTCCTTTACTACCCTCCCTCTCTTTTAGATTAAACAGCTTCTTTTGCTTTTTGCTCTGCTGCTAGTTCTTCTGCTTCTTTATCTAATTGTTGTTTTTCATATACTTTGAAGAACGGGTAGTAGATTGCCAAAGTAATCACGAAATTAACACAAACAAGCAGTGCTGCAGTAATGCTCCAGTTGGTACTCATCCAAGCCGCGATCGGGGCTGGAAAAGCAAATCCTAGACGTGCCATCATCATCGGCACTACATTACTGATCGTCAAGAAATAAGAAAGTGTCGTAGTCACTAATGGTGCTACGATAAATGGAATCCCTAAAATTGGATTCATCACGATCGGTGTTCCGAAAATGATCGGTTCATTGATATTGAAAATTCCCGGAAGGAAAGATAAACGACCTAAACTCTTCAAATATTTTGATTTTGAAAACATCATCAAAACAACTAATGCAAGTGTAGTCCCAGCGCCGCCGATCCAGATAAACCATTGTAAGAATTGTTCAGTGAAAATATTCGGTAAATTATTTGCGCTGACACCATTAGTAAAAGCATCCACATTTTCTGCGATAGACATATCCCAAAATGGACGAATGACAGGACCCATGATTGCCGGTCCGTGAATACCCAATACCCAGAAAAAGCAAATCAAGAAAACAGTTAGAAGTCCGCCGAATAAGCTATTACCAGCTAAGATTCCTTTCAGCGGCATCAAGATTGTACTTAAGAATCCATTTAAATCAAAACCTAAAATGTGACGGATCACCCAGAATAACATTAAAATCACTGCACCCGGAATCAATGCAATAAATGAATTTGATACTTCTGGCGGAACGCCTTCAGGCATTTTGATCGTAATATTTTTTACGATAAAGAAACGATAAATTTCGACAGAGATCAATGCTGTGACGATTGCACCAAATAATGAAGCGGAGCCTAAGTTAGCCAAATTAATGTAGCGCCCTGCACTGATCACATCTGTCACATCTTCCATCACGCGTGTTGGAGGAGCGGCTGTGACCAAAAACGCCATCAATGCAAGCAACCCGCAGCTTAATGAATCCAACTTATAGCTTTTCGCTAATGCTGAAGCGATCCCAAATGTTGCATACAACGCTAAAATCCCCATCGTATATCTTGACGGAATATCCAATACTGGTAAATAAGGCGTAATAAACTTCGTATATGCCTCGATCGGAATATTTTGAAATACAGTAAAGAAAGACCCCACAATCGTTAATGGCATCGTTGCGATCAACCCTTTTCTGATCGCCACCATATGCCGCTGTGACCCAAACTTATTGGCAACAGGCATCAGATGCTGCTCCATCCATAACACAAAACCATTCATTTCTTTTGTCCTCCGTTCAAAAAATTAGTATAAAATAAAGCAAAATTATTTCAAATTCATACTAACATAGTAACATTATAATGTAAACGGTTTTCAAAAGAAAAGTGCAACTTTATTTCTTTTTAGCTAGGTAAATCTACAGGGAATATTGCACCAAAGATCATAGCACCTAAAATTGCTCCACCGGCAATCGGTTTTTTCCATACGTAGAAAATCACCGCTCCGATAATCGAACCAATGCCGATTGGTGCTGATGCGCCACATGCACTGATAATGATCAAAGGCCCTAAGAAACGTCCAGAAGCATTTCCAGCCCCCATCATAACGTCTGCACCAAAGGTTGAATTAGACTGATTGATCGTAAACTTACGGATCATGATGATAATACCACCGATAATCAATCCAAGAACCATCCCGGTAAGTAATGACAAAGCAAAATTCTCAACAGGTGCGGTAATATTCATACTTAGTAAAATCGCAGGAACACCAATCCCAACTCCTGTTAAAATCGCTCCGCCAATATCCAAGATCCCAACAAGTGAACCTTCTAAAATTCGTGCAAATAAGAAGCTAGCACCAAATGCCGCGGCAGCTCCATAAGAACCACCATCCATACCAGCTTTTAACATCGCAACGATCGCTACTTCATTAAACGCTCCTACGCCATGTTCGAAATACATATGCGTTCCAGCAAAAACACCCGCTGATAATAACCCAACTAAAATCGGAAATGACCAGTCAGCAAACCAAAAATTCTTTTTCTCTTCTAATCCTACGCCTACTGTTTCTTCCATTATATATCTCCTCTCCTTTGTCTTTTACTAATTGCCAACACTAAATACATCATGCATGTTTTGCAGCCAGCCCGGAATTTGTAAACGGAAGCTTTCGATCATCTGTAAATCAAAGCCTCGGAAGAAGCCACTTAAGACAAATAATAAAATAACTGCTGCCATCATGCTTTTCGTTACTTTGTTCCAGCCGATTTCATCAACACCTTTACCGATCAAGATCCCTAAAACAACACCAGGAACTGCATTGCCCATGATCATTGTTGCTAACCCTCCAAAAATCGTTGCCCAAAGTCCGGAACGTTTGCCGGCATCGATTGCAGCCAGCCAGAATAGCACTGGCATCACTGTGTTGATCAATAGATTTGCGGCAGGCACCAAGACAGCCACCGCTGTCACTTGTAATGATTCCGGTATTGCTGAAGCTGTCGTGTTTAAAAATGCAACAACAACCATTCCGACAAGCGCACCGGAAATCCCCATTTTCTTAGGGTTATGCATTGTTTCAGCGACATTTTTATTTTTGACCAATAATGCCGCTGCTGCCCAGTTGGGAATAACACGGTGATCCACATCTTGTGTAAAAGCTCCCGCACCCACAGTTGATGCCCAAGCGTTGAAGAAGAAGCCTAATCCAAAAGAAAAATGACTGGCCGCATCTCCTTCACAGGCATTCATTTCACCTAGGGTTCTAAATGCGCCTAAACCTTGTGTACTTGGTGCATGAAACATTCTCGCTGCGCCAGCACCTGCTGCAAAACCAACAATTCCTCCAATCAATAATGATTTGAGTAAAACAACTACCACATCCATTTAATTTGCCTCCTTATGCATTCTCTTATTTTTTCTAAAGGGAAGAGGAAGACCATTTGGGTCCGAAACTTTTTTTTCGATGAATGGAACAGTCTCCATTTCGATCAACGTAATTTCAACTGTAACATCAAGCAATACGCGATAATCTGCACGTGTTCTCGGCAAGAAGAAAAATAGAAAGCGTTCCGTAAAAGTTTCTTGCTCTGCTTTTAGGATAGTGATATCTAAAGGTTCGATCCGTACGATCACATCATTTTTCTCTTTTAAGACTCGATTATGGATTTGATTGAGCGCATTGGCAAAAGCTAGATTTTTTTCCTTACCTGTTCCTTCAACTTGAATGACCTGCTTCTTTTTTATTGTTACTTGTTCCATCGGTACTTCCTCCCCTAACTTTTTGCTGTAAACAGCAGGTTGTATTAAGCGTTTTTCTTCATATAGGCTTCAACGATACGTTTGCCCAATTCTTCTTGATCCATGAAACCAAAGCCTAAAACTGTTTTTCCATCATTGATCGCTGTAACACCTTCATCGATTGAACGCATCCCATGGCGTTCCGGATATCCATATTTTGTCGCTGCAGTCAATGCTCCAGCGCCGCCGCTTCCGCAAAATGAAATGCCAAGATCCGCATTTTCCTGCTGCATCACATCACCTAAACGCATGTCTGCACCCATTCCAGGTACAACAACTGCTTTGCCGCCAGCTGCTTCCACTCCTTTTGCAACATTTTGGCCTTTTCCTAAACGATCTGCGATTACTACTGTTACCATAATTGATTCCTCCAATTTTTATGTTAATAACAGATAAACATCGTCCTTGTAAAATAAGAACGTCTTTATCTTGCTTACTTCCTTGGTTTCTTATGCTTCATTTTGCTTAGCAGATTCAAAATGGATAGATAATACATACATTTCGTCCTGCGGTAAATTACCAATATGCTGAACAACTTGATCAGCAATCTCCAACGCTTCATTTGATACCTCTGCAAACATCGCAGGATCGACACCCGTCATCTTTTCATTTGCTTTAGAGCGTTTGATCATTTCATTCACATGATTGATCAAGATCGTCCATTGTAAATCAGTTGGTTCAATCGCTTGTTTTTCCAACAACTCACTAATTTTTTCAAGTGAAGCGTCCAATTCGACCCTATATGGACTTTCCTCAATTATTTTTTTTGCATCATCCGTTCCCTTCATGCATGCTACTCCTCTCGTATATAATTCAATAAAGCAGTGATTTCTGCTTGATTAACCATTAAATCGTTTTTAGCAAAAATTTGTTCGATTTTTCCGACTAATTCCTGCTGTGCCAACAATGTTTCTTTCACTATATTCCCTTCATTCTCGTACTGACTATCAAAGGTAATACGATGGACCATCAACATCACATGAAGTAAAAATGCTTCTCTATATTCACAAGTCAGCTTTTCAGCAAAAGCTTTGAGCAATTCTTCATAAATGACATATATCCGCACTAAAATATCTCTGCTTTCTGCTTCTATTCCCTGTTTTTCTTTCACTTGATGACGTGGGATCAAACGAGGAACTTTTCCAGATTTTGTCTGTGTCAATATTTTATTGACTTCCTCTTGAATGCTGTGGATATCCGCCTCTGTCGGTAATGGATTGACTTTGATAAAAGGACGATTCATGATCTCGATTGGGAAAATACTTAAAACGAGATCCGGATTCTTTTCCTCGATCACGTCTACAGCATTCAAAACAGAAGCAAACCCAGCGATTTCGACATTCGCCACTTCTTCTAGTATTTTTTGTTCGATCAAGCTTGTCACACCAAGACCTGTTGAACAGACATAGACAATTCGGACAACATTGATTTCATGCTGATTTTTTTCATATGCTACTAAAAAATGCAGCGCAATGTATGCGATAAACGAGTCATTGATCAGTAATGCCGAACCGACAATGTCACTTTGACTTGCAAGTTGGATCGCTGAAAACAGCTGCGGATACTTAGCCTTGATGTCATCAACAAAAGGATTGTACTCATTGATGTAGAGGTGCTTTTTCGTTAAGCGTAAGGACAAATGTGCAAAAAGGTTTGTGAACAACTGCTGATCTCGGTAAAAAGGAAAATTGACTTCTTCTGACACATCTTTGATCAATTCCTCAGTCAAACCAACAATATCTTGCCGATTATTTGCTACAAAAACGTCACTGTAAACATAAAAATATTCATCTGCCAACAACGGTAATTCATAATGATCAAACACTTTTTTCATCAGTAAAAACGGCAACTCTTGTTTTTGCTGTAACACCTTTTGATTCGTGAGCAATTTGTAGCCACCCACTGTATGATGCAGCTGCATACGTGATGCTGCGATTGCGACTCGCAATGTAATTGAAAGAATTTCAGCATAATTGAATTGATCGAATAAAGAAGGATCGATCAGATTCGTCATTTCTTTCAAAGCGACTTGGTAGATGCTTTGAAAAATCGTATGAACACCTACATGAACTTCCTGCATCTTTTTTTGCTGACCAGATTGAACAAAATAGCTCATGATTTGATAAATGTCATATTCTGTTATCTCTTTTTGTGTGATGTATTCCATCAACAAACGAATCTTACTTTCATCTCCGACAATCGAAAACCCTTGACGGCTTTGCCTATTCAGTACAAGCCCGTATGAAAGAACCAATTCTTCTACACGATCTAAATCACTAATGATCGTATTTCGACTCACCTGAATCTCCTCTGACAATTGTTGAGATGTCAGATGTGTGGGTGCTAATAATAAGCGAAAAATCAATTGATTGATTCTTAATTCTTGGTCTGGATAAGTCTCAAAACGTTCGACCTCAATGATTTCATTTTTCAACGTTAAACGTTCTGAATCTGGAATATCTAACCAAATCCCTTTGTTACGACGCGTATGTAGTTCAACCTTTTGCTCTTTAAACCACTCACGAACATTGTCTAAATCATATTTGATCGACCGTACACTGACTTGAAAGGTATCTGCTAATTCTTTTGTCGTCACACTCTCTTCTAAGTCTAAAAGCATCAGTAAAATTTTTATTTCGCGTTTTGATAAGTGCAGAGACACACCGCTCACCAACTTTCTTTCCCTTACAATTGAACTATAGCTTGATTTTTATTGCCAAACAACACAAAAAAGTTGCACTTACACAAGTGCAACTTTCTTAATATTCTTATTTATTAAAAAAAATCAACTTATTCTATTTGTTATTTTACCTCAGTAAACCAAAGTATTCTACTCAGAAATTCAAGTTTCATAGGCTTTTTCATTTAGTGCAACAGATAATAGCTTTTATTAAATCCCCCTTGCACCAACAAGTGCAATACTCTTTTTTTGCACAAATTAGATCATAAAAAAAAGAAGACCAAAGTCTTCTTTTTACACAGTATTTATAAACATAAATAGATAAAATCTTCTCCACAAAAATATTTATCCGACACGCCTACATCCGGTAGGTATGATTAAACATATGTGCCTCTGTGGATTGGTCAATCACTAGCCGTCAAAACGGAACAGCGAAGCTGTCTGATTGAGTCAACTCGTCGCATGAAGCTACTTTAACATAAATACTCTTTAAACGCAACAGAGATTCTTCAGCCAACCTGACCTTCTTTTAACCATTGCGTATACAGATCATCTACTAAAGTAACTGTCTGAAGGGTCATTTCCTTCGTCATTATCGGACTTTCAATCATCCCTTGGTTCAAACAGCTATTCACATGATCGATCTCAAATTCAAATTCGCTTTCAAAATCAGCAGTTAACTTTTCCTGTTTGCCATTATTGTAATAAATCATCGCCTCACGTGCTTTCCAAAACTCAGGAATTTCGATTCTGCCTTTTTCACCATAAATCGTCATTTTGCTCGGAATATCTACTTTAACAGAAATAAAAATATTCCCTAATACTTGGTTTTGAAATTTTAAGCTCAAATTTGCTTGATCATCTGTTTGGCCTTTTTCAGCAGTTGCGTTTCCATAATACTCCGTAATCTTTTGTCCCAATAAAAACTGCATATACTGGATCGGGTAACTGCCTGAGCCATGTAGCGCTCCGCCACCTGCTGTCAAAGAATGGAACCATGAAATATGATCGACACTCAGATAGGTCGTTACAGACTGTAATAGCTGAATACGTCCAATTTTCTGCTGCTCGATTGCCTCTTTGACTTGCATAGTGACAGGTAGAAATACTGCTTTTTGAGCTTCCATCAAAAAACAACCATTCTTTTCTGCTAACTCAAAAAGTTCTGCTGCCTGCTTACTACCAAGCGTAAAAGGTTTCTCCACCAGCACGTGCTTACCATGCAGCAATGCTTGTTTTGCACTTTCATAATGACCTTTATTATAGGTTGCTACATAAATAATATCGATCTCTTGATCCTGATACAATTCTTCATAACTTCCATAAGCTTTTGGAATAGCTAAGTCTGTTGCCATTTTTTTTGCTTTTGCCAAAGATCTTGAAGCAATCGCAGTTGCTTCACCTTGATGGCTTTTTCTGATTCCCTGAACAAAACGAGGCACAATTTGAGCTGTACTTAAAATCCCATAACGAATCGGTCTCATTCATCTCAACTCCTTTTCTCTACTATAGCTATTATTCACTATAATTTCAAAAAAACTCTATTTTATCACTTACAAAAAAACTGGAAGTACAGATAGTGAATGTCTTCCAGCCGATCGATTGTTAACAATTTAAAGCATCGTTACAGATTTCCCCAACAGTTTCCCCAATATCGCTTATCTGCAAATAAAAAATGCCTATGTACAACTTACTTATGTATCACTTTTACTTAACGAATACCAATACTGATTTTCAACGCCTGATCGACCTTCAGCATATCATCATCCTGTAACTGACAAATTTTATGCAAAATTCGTTCTTTATCCAGCGTTCGGATTTGCTCTAGTAACACCAAAGACGGTGTCATCCGATCTTCATGCGGAATATCTACTTTCACCTGTGTCGGCTGCATTTTCTTATTCACATTCCTCGTGATCGGAGCAACAATCAATGTCGGACTAAATAGATTCCCCTTATTATTTTGGATAATCAATACAGGTCTTATCCCGCCTTGCTCTGAACCAATCACAGGTGAGAGATTCGCATAAAATATTTCTCCTCTTCGTATCATCGTAATTTATCACCCCTTATTCACAAAACACTATTTTTGTAAATTATATCATGCTTTTACATTGGAATTTTTCAATATTTTATGCTATTTACTAAAAACTTTGATAATCTCTATAAAAGGAAAATTTGATGAGAAAAACCTTTCAGATAGATGTTCTTCCAAAAAGATATTTTATTCAAATATACTTAACGGACTATAAATAAAATCGAATATAAAAAAGACATTCCGTTCATAAAAAAATGATTTTCTCTAAAAAAGAGAAACTTCCTTTTATATACATGAATTTATATATTATATACATGAATTTATATAAATAAAAAATAACGTTTAAATATTATAGATATCAACTGTTACATTTTCATTTTGATTTCATATAAATGATTTTCATATGCAAATAATACAAAATAATTTGTTTTTATTAATCATAAAAAAAGATGATATTTTCTCCTCATTAAATTCTAATAAAAAAAGAGTGACTGGGTTATAACTCGAAGAGTTATAACCCAGTCACTTCAAAAACAGATAAACGATGGAAACAGATGGAAAGCTTTCTTATTTCTTGATTTCCGAAACTGAACACTTCTGTCCCAATCTCGTAAAAACTTAATCATTCGATCTTCTATCTCAATTTTTTTCAATCGCTTTTATTCACCGCTCAGCGTTCTTCCTTTTCTTCATCAGGTTCAGAATCTGCTCCACCAGATGAGTTATTCGCTTTAGGAGTAGCTGCTCCAGCCAAATTACCTAAACTAATATCAAGTCCAACAGTATATTCCAAAGGAACATACTGATTATACGCGCTCATCCCAACAACTGTTCCTTTAGGTTCAGCAGAATCTACATATCTCACAGTATATCGAATATTCGCTCCTTTAGATTGAAATTCTTCATAGAAATATTTTTGTAGATCTCCTTCGACCGTATTGTTCCTCAAATCTTTCAAGTAAGGCTGCCCTGCTGAGTAATACACATCCACCTTTAAATCATCTTTACTAGTCAACGTTGTTCCAGCTTCAACACTTTGGGAAATCAGTTGACCATAAGGAACATTCGCGGTAAAAATCGTTTTCGCCTTGACAGTCAAGCCTTCTACAGCAGAACCAGCTTCTTCCTGTGTATATTCAGAAAAATTCGGTACCACATATCCTTTACCTAAAGAAACTGTGACAGTCATGCTGTCTTTTTTAGCTATCTTCTGATCTTTGGCAATACTTTGTGAGATAATACTTTCCGCCGGTATTTCTGCTGAACTAGCCTCCTCGTATGTCACCTTGATTTCATTGGTCTTCGCCCAGCTCTCAACTTCTGCTTTCGTCTTCTTGGTGAAATCAGGAACAGAAATATTCTTTTCAAACGTTTCTTTGCCTTTTGAATAATACATATTCGCTTTATCTTTACGTTTATAGTTTTCCTTCTTGACTTCTTTATTGACGATTTCAAAACGAATCGATTTGCCTTTTTCCAACGTCTCATTGTATTCGTCGATCAGAGAAATATTATCTGTATGGTTCTTTTTGATCCATTGCTCTGCTTCTGATTTTTTCATCGTCATAAAATCAGGTAATGTCAATTTTTCTTCCGGATCTGCACCTAAACTAGCTGTGACTTTTAGCTCAGAGCCTTTTTTGATTTTGCTACCTTTTTTTGATTTTTGTGTAATCACTTTATTCGTCTCGACATTCTTATCGTATTTCTGTTCAACATTGATCTTTACCTTATTTTCAGTTGCCCATGTTCGTGCTTCAGCTAAGTCTTCCCCAGAAAAATCTGGTACTTTAACATGCGTCATTTGATAATAAGTGAAATAGACAACGCCTAACAAAATGATTACACTGATTCCAATCAGTATAAACTTTTTTTTGCGTTTTTGATGATACGTTGGATCGATCTGCGTTTCAGAATCCACTTGGCTTCTGCTCATGGTTGGAATGATCTCATCGGCCGCTTGAAAATCATTGTCTGGCTCCACAAATGTTTCTGCGGGCTTATCTACCAAGTTACGCGGCAGCGGTTCTTGCTTTTGCAGTCGTTCTTCTTGTTTTGTCTGTTGCTTCTTCTCTTTAGTTTCCTTATAGCTATCTTTATTGAAATTTGATAAAAAATCACTCATTCAACATCAACTCACCTTGCTTTAGAAAATAAGTTTTATCTGATTGATTCGCAATTTCATTCGAGTGGGTAACAACGATCACACATTTATTATGTGTTTCAGCTAGATCTTTGAAAATATCGACAATTTCCTGCTCCATTCCCTCATCCAAATTTCCGGTAGGTTCATCTGCAAGAATAATATCGACATTTGTCGCTAAAGCTCTGGCAATCGCCACACGTTGCTGCTCTCCACCTGACAGCTGTCCCACTAAACGATCCGCTTTACTTTTATTGATCCCAATATAATCCAATAAATTATACGCGACCTCACGATCATCCTTCGGCATATCATTATCTGTGATCGACATAGCAACTAAGACATTTTCTAAAGCAGTCAGATACGGCACTAAATTGTAGCTTTGAAAGATGATACTAATGTCATCTCTGCGGTATTTTTCCAAACCGATTTCCTTGATATTTTGCCCTTTATACAGCACTTCACCCGATTTAGGTTCATCTAATGCACTGATCAAAGAAAGAAAGGTCGTCTTTCCCGACCCTGATTGCCCTAAGATGGTGTAAAATTGTCCCTGCTCAAAATTGATCGATGTATCCTGTAAAATCATCCGACGTTTGTCCCCGTCCTGATAAAAATAGCTCACGTTTTTTGCTTGTAAAATTGTCATTCCGATTTCCTCCTACATCATGATTTTCTTTGGATTCAGCCTTAAAACATACGTCAAAGGTAAAACAGCAGAGAATAAAACTGTACTTAATCCGGCAATCAAAAATGTTATGATGTAGCTAAAAGAAAATCTCACTTCATAAGCTCCTGTCACTTCTTCACTTGTTAAATTCGGCATGTTAGTCGTTCCGCCCATCATCATCATACCATTCGTACTTGTACTTTCAGTTTGTGAAAAAGCATCACTGGCAACTAAAGATTCTGAAACCATTTTTCCAAGAAAATTCCCTGTTACTAAGGACAAACACATTGCAACGAGACTGATCAGCAATAATTCGATCAAAATCTGCTGCATCACCTTCATTCTACTTTCTCCTAAAGAAAGATAAATACCAAGCTCATGTTTACGATCACGTAAAAATAGAATGACCACTAAAGAAATGATCAATAACGTCGCACCGATCGCTAAAACAACCACGTAGCCGGAAATTTGCGACATCTTTTTGACCGTACCGCCAACTTGATCATATTGATCTGTTGAGGCATTCAATTTGTAGCCCTCAGGAATACTCGCTTTAGCTTCTTCTTTAAAGGCTTCTACATCTTCCGGAGATTTTAAGTTATACGTAGGCGTGATTTGAATAGTATCTTCAAATGTCGCCTCTGAGCCATCTGTATTTTTATAACGATCCGGCAATAACTCTTTCCCTTTGTCAAATTCAACTTTACTGATTGCTTTTACTGCATCATTTGGCATATATACTGTATTGAATTGTTCTGTTTCTAAAAATTGCTCATTGATTCCTTGCTTCTCTTTGTCATCTGACTTTTTCTTTTCCACACTGGCAGGTTCAAAAATACCAATGATCTCAACTGGATGATCTTGACTTCCGACCTCTTCCGTTGACCCGTCAGCCTTATGATCAATTATAGAGCTATCTAAAACTACTTTATCACCGACATTAAATCCATTTTCTTCTGCGACTTTCTTTGAAATAATTGCAACATCTTTTCCATTGTTGATTTCGTCTTGTTTAAAGGTTCTACCTTCAACCAAGTTCACATTCTTATCTTTAAAATCCAATGGCTCTAATAAATTCGTCCCTTTAAGATTCAGCATATTCGGCATATTACTGACTGCACCAGAATTTTCCTGTTCATAGGTTTTGATTTTTTTTACGAACAACGTCGTTTTCACATTGTAATCAAAATCCTTGACGTATGTTGATTTTCCTAATTGTTTAATGGTTTCTTCTTTTAATGTACCTGGAGAAAACGACTGTCCTTCTTCCATCATTTTGTCAAAGTCCAATTCGACTGTGACCATTGCACCTAGATCATTTTTGATTTTCTTTTCTACATTTGCCGAAGATTGCTGGATCGCAATAGATCCCGCAATGATATTTCCTAAAATGAAAATAACAGCAAATAGAATAATCGATTTTCCTTTTCTTCTTGTTACACTACATAATGCCCGATTCCAATAATTCATACATTTTTCCTTCCCATCGTACAATCTCTTTATTGATCTGGGAAGAAAGGGGTCCTTTTACATCCCGTCAATTTCCGTATTGTCCCTGATAAATGATAGCTTCCCACCATTCAGCCCCCATAATTCATCTACATAAGCTGCAATTTTTTGCGATTGCGAACCAATGATGATGCACTTGTTTTCATTTTTTGCATATACACATAAATAAGTCATGATCGCCTCTAGAGAAAGCTCACTTAGCGTCTTTTCCGGAGCATCTAATAGAATGATTTCGGGATCATTCAACGTAGCTTTTGCTAAAGATACTCTTTGCTGATCTGCGGCAGACAGTTTTTTGATTTTTTTACTTGCTTGTTTCTCATTTATACCCACTTCTTTTAGCCGTTTAAGAAACTGTTCTGTATCATTTCCTTGCCTCCAGGACAGCAGCTTGAACATCGTTAGTGCACTCGCATCAGAAAGTAGATTATATTGCTGAAAAACTGTGCCGACTTCTTTTCTACGGTAACGATCTCGGTCTATTTTTTGAAAATTCTGATTTTTAAACAGAATATCACCGTCAGAAATTTTGCCGAATCCTGCTAAAAGAGCAAGTAAAGTTGTCTTTTCAGCATTATTTTCCCCTAAAATTCCATAAACTTTTCCTGCTGAAAAATCCACTGTGATCCCTTTTAACATTGTCACTTTACTTTTTTTATGTGTATAAACTATATTTTTAAGAGAGAGAATCGTCACTCGTCTAAATTCCTTTCTAACAAAAACTCTATTGGGTCAAATTTAACGATCTTATAGCTGTCGATCAAAATAATGCTTATGATGAATAGACTGGTGATCACTAAAAGCAGTAGGAGAGCGCTCCCATTGATCTCAATTGGAACTGAGTTGATGGACGTCAAAGATTCATTGTTCATCGCATTTGAAATCTGTTCAAAATCTCCAATCATATTTTTTTGACTATTCAACTGCCAATCCGCAATCGTTTGAACCGCAAAGATAACTGATCCAAAACTTACCACAATACTCATCGCTGCCACGAAAAGCAATTCAACAAACCTACTCACTATCAATTCTTTATTTGCAATACCAGCATTTTTTAATAAATAGATTTCTGTTTGTGACTGTTTGAACCGACTAGCTGAAAATAACGCAAGTCCTACTACTCCAAAAATCAAACTACCTAAAAATAGACTCCCCGACAAAATCTTCATGCTGTTTACTGGACTTAGCAACAACTTTTTATTTGTATCGTTGGTCATGACATAGTAATTTTTCAGACTATCCATACTTTTCATTTTTTTCAAGAATGTTTGACTGCTTTTTACATCTTTAAACTTATAGGAAGCTGTGATATAGCCTAATTGTTGGAAGTTTTTCATCCCTTCAACGGTATCCCAGTTGGTAAAAATATCATTTTCTTGAAATATCCCCCATCCAGAAGTCGTTGTTGTCCCAGCTCTCTTTTTTGACCGGTAAGTCCCTGCGATAGTCAATCGCTTCTTTTCTTTCTGACCATCAACCGTCGTCGATATCTGAATCGTATCACCAACCTGTAGATCATTTAATTCAGCCAAGTCATGACTGATCAAGCATTCATTCAAGCCAAGATTCACTGTTCCAGTGAAGACTTCCTGATTACGCTGAAAAAGTTCCTGTACAAGTCCTTCTTTATCCAAGCCCTGCATGATCCCCATGACTTCCTGTGTCATTTGATTTGCAGCACTATCAAAAGTTTCCATTTGGAGTTGCCCTTTTTCATCAAGGGGTTTTAAGTGTTCGAAGGAGACTTGTATATTCCCGACAACCTTTGTTTGATCGATAGAATCTGATTGACCTAATTTAAGATATTCCTCTTTTGTTAGTTTTTCTTCATGCGCTGCATTTAAATCTGTCAGCAAAATCGTTACGATTGGTGTAAAATGCTGTGCGTATCCTTCTGCAAATTTCTTGGTTGAAGTAAAAATGAGTCCCGCTGATAAAGCTATAAAAATTAAAAACAGCAATAAACTTCCAATCAACATGTGCTGCCAGCAATGTCTTTTTACATTTAAAAGCGCATGTTTTAAGACGAGCATCTTCCTGCTCCACTCCTTTCTTGAACCTACTATAACAAATCGATTGTTAACTGAATGTTAACTTTGAGAAATTTGCGGAAATGACAGATAAAAAGTAGAGCCCTCATCTTTTTTACTATCCACATAAACAAATCCCTGACATAACTTACATACATGCGAAACAACTGATAAGCCGATTCCATAGCCATCCTGTTTTAAAGCATTGATTCGAAAACGATGAGTAAAAATCGTATGTTGTCGCTCAAGTTCGATTCCCTTGCCTCGATCTTTGATTTTGACTATGACGCTCCCTTTTTTACAACTAACGACAACATCAATTGGTTTGCCTTCTCCATATTTGATAGCATTATCTACTAAATTTGAAACAGCTCTGTAGATCCAGCGGTTTTTCCCTAAGATAAATGTTGATTCAGCTTCTTCAAACGTAAATGATAGTGTAGGATAACTTTTTTGATAAGCATCACAGACCTCTGCGCAAATCAGCGATACATCTACCTGTTCACTTGAAGACTCTTCCACATTGTTGGACAAGGTCAACACATCGTCGATACTGTCCGTCAGACGATCTAAAATAGACAGATTTCCAGATTCATTTGCCTCTAACTCCAAATTCGCTCTTAAAATCGCGATCGCATTTTTTTGTTCATGCGTTAAATAGCTGCTCAGCCGTTTGTAATCATCCAAATTCCCATCAAGTTTGTCTTTCAATTGTTTAAAAGCGTGAGCAACAGCTTTATCTTCAACATTTTTTTCATTAAATTTTTCTAAAAACTGTAGATCATGAATGATCCGGACCATTTGTTTTGTATAGATCCGCCGTAAAACCACCCATAAGGTTATCGTTAAAAGCAGTAATGCACATGAAACGAGTAAAATAATCAAAGGTAAATACTTCAAAAACGAATTCATGTATATTTCATCCAATGTTTCTGTACTTACCATCTCTTCAGCTGCAAATTCGATGCTCTCAGCTGGTTGAAAATCTGTCAGTTGATTTGTTTTTACAACATAAACTGCCGAACCGATCGACTCCCCAATGTTAAGTGACTGCCAGTTGGTTTTAAGCGCAAAAAAGCCGCCGCTGATAATTAAAATAATAAAAAAAGCAAAGGTAATGATCGTTAAACCGATTTTGAATGTTACTCGCATAATTGATATCCTTTCGCACGAATTGTTTTAAGCAAGTCTTTTCCTGAAGCTTGGGCAAGCTGCTTTTTTAGTCTAGCCATATGGACCCTCAAGACAGAAGAAAAAGGGTTAAAATTTTCATCATAAACGTGTTCAGCAATCTCCTCTGTTGAAACAACAGCCGGATGCTTTTGTGCAATGCATAAAAGAATATCGAATTCTTTCGGTTTTAAAGCAATTTCGTGCATCCCATAACTTGCACACCGTTTAACAGGATCTATCATCAATTCATTGATCTTGATTTGCGGTGTTGCCCGTCCATGGAATCTTCGTACAACTGCCCGAATCCGCGCAGTCAATTCAAGCAACTCAAAGGGTTTTACTAAATAGTCATCTGCGCCAAAATCAAGACCTTTCGCTCGTTCCTCTATTTCATCCCTTGCAGTAATAATAATGATTGGACTATCGACGGCCTTTTCTCTCAAAAAATGTAAGATTGCCAATCCATCTTTATCTGGTAAATTTAAATCTAACAAAATAGCATCGTATGTATTTACATAAGCCTTTTCTTCTCCTTCTAGACCAGTAAAAGCCAGATCTACTAAAAATTTTTCTCGCTCTAATCCTTTTTGTACAGAGAAAGCTAACTCACGATTATCCTCAATGACCAAGACACGCATTCAATCACCCTTTCCAACTTTTCTTTTACATGCTGATAGATACCTCATACGATACTATAAGCTGGAACGCTTTGTCTATGTTCCTTTTTTGAAGTTTTTGTAAAATAACAAAAACACAAGTAGAAGCACTCGATTTTCTCAAGCGTTTTTACTTGTGTTTTTTATCAACTCTATTCTAGATTTCGTTTAAAATACTTGCAACTTTCGTAGTGATCAAATCGATCGCTACATGATTTTCTCCGCCTTCCGGCACAATGACATCTGCATAGCGTTTCGTCGGTTCAATAAATTGATGATACATTGGTTTGACGACGGTCAAGTATTGTTCAATAACGGAGTCCAGTGTTCTGCCCCGTTCTTCCATATCACGCTTGATTCTGCGAATGATTCGAATATCATCGTCTGTATCCACGTACAATTTGATATCCATCAGCTCTCTCAAACGTTGGTCTTCCAAAATCAGAATCCCTTCTAAAATAATCACTTCTTTTGGTTCCTGAATCAAAACATCCGAGCTTCTTGTATGCGCAACATAATCATACACAGGTTTTTCAATGGTTTGATAGGCGATCAATTGTTTTAAATGTTCAATCAGTAAATCTGTATCAAACGCAAAAGGATGATCATAATTGGTCGTCAGTCTTTCTTCAAAACTTAAATGGCTCTGATCTTTATAATAAGAATCCTGCTCCAACATCATAATCGAATGATTCGGGAAATGATTAAAAATTGCTCGGCTCACGCTGGTTTTTCCACTACCAGATCCACCAGTTACACCAATCACGATTGGTTGATTATTTTTCATTCAGCGAAACCTCTCTCTTAACGTAATAGTCATAATAACCTTTATCTATTATAATAGAAACAAGAGAGATTACCACAATTTTATGTACATTTTTTGATAAAATCATTTTAATTGAAAACAAATCAGCTTCTAAAAAGGAGGAAACCATGCTTATAAGAAAAGTGGAAACATTTATCCCTACTCACTTAGAATTACTTCTATCTGCTGATCCAAATAAAGAATTAGTCGAAGAATACATCAAACGCAGCTTTTGTTTTGAATCATTAGACGATGGTCACGTCACTGGCATTGTCGTTTTGCTTCCCACAAGACCAGAAACATTGGAGATCGTAAACATTGCTGTTTTAGAACAATTTCAAGGTCAAGGAATCGGTGAACAGTTGATTTCCTTTGCCCTTACTCAAGCAAAAGAGCATTCGTATAAAACAGTTGAGATCGGTACTGGCAGTACAAGTTTTGGCCAATTGTATCTTTATCAAAAATGCGGCTTTCGCATGACTGGTATCGACCGAGATTTTTTTATACGACATTATGAGGAGGAAATTTTAGAAAATAAACTAGTTTTAAAAGACATGGTACGTTTGAGCATCGATGTTTAAATAAAGAAATGCGATAGCAGTTGTTTAGATCGGAACAATACGAAAAGTGTAGAACAAGACCTAGATTTAGGTCTTGTTCTACACTTTTGTTTACTGTACATTCATTTTAATCCGCTAAAATCGTGAAGATATCATCCAGCTTACTGATCTCATATGTTGGCTGGATCACGCCATCTGTTGCCTGTTTCTCTGGATTGAGCCAAAGCGTTTGGATATCTGCTTTGTTTCCTCCTTGAATATCAGAGGCCAGAGAATCTCCAATGATCATTGTCTTTTCCCGATCAAAGTTTGGAATTCGATCAAATACATAATCAAAATATTCTTTCATCGGCTTTTGATACCCTACTTCTTCTGACACAAAAATATCATCGAAAAAAGGGGTCATCTGTGAATCTTTTAGTCGTTGATATTGGGTTTTAGCAACACCATTTGTTACGATATATAATTCATAATCTGGTCTTAAGCGAGAAATGATCTCTTTACTATTTCCTAATAAATCATGTCCTTGACTCAAATGATAGCGATATTTTTCACCCATCTGTTTCCCATCGACTTTTTTCCCATATTGCTCAAATAATAGACTAAAACGAGTATCTATCACTGTTTTTTTATCCGTTTTACCTTGTTCAAATTCTCGCCAAAGTCGATGATTGATTTTTTTATAGGTTGTTTCGATTTCTTCTGTCAAAGGAATTTCTTCTTCTTGAAATAGAGCATGCAGTGCTTTTTTCTCTGTCAACTTAAAATCTAATAGCGTATCATCAACATCAAATAGTAGTGTTTTAAATTTCATTTTCTAGACTCTTTTCTTTTTTATGAATAGTGAAATAAGGAAGTAGGCTCGTAAGCTCCTGTTGGTTCAACGGGCGATATTGTCCTAATGCTAATGTATCATCAAGGACTAACGGTCCCATTGTAATACGTTTTAAATACGTCACTTTTTTCCCGACAGACAAAAACATCTTCTTGACCTGATGAAATTTTCCCTCTGTGATATCCAGATAGGCTCGACTTTCATTTATTGTGGAAGTCAATATTATTAATTCAGCAGCTTTACATATTTCTCCGTCAGAAAATACGATTCCTTTTTCAAAGGCAACCTGATCAGCTTTCGTCAATGGCTCATTTACGACGACTTCATAGCGTTTCAATACTTTTTTATGAGGCAGCAGCAACTGATACCCTAATTGACCATTATCTGTAATAAGCAACAGCCCTTCTGTATCACGATCTAGTCTACCTACTGGATATAATCCGTTTCTTTGATCATTTGGCTTGATCAAATCGATCACGGTTTGATGCTTAGCATCCTTTACGGCTGTGACGATTCCCTGAGGTTTATTCAGCATATAATAAACGTGGGTCTGATTTTCTATCTTACGACCGCCCACGACGACTTCCTGCAATGAAGCATCTACATTCAGACTCTCATCTAGGATCGTTCGTCCATCTACACAAACCTGCTTACTTTTGATCAAGGCTTTGACTTTTCTTTTGGAGCCTATTTTTTCCTGCTCTAATAGCTTATCTAAACGCATTTATTTTCCTCATTTCCCTTAATAGTTTAGTATACACAAGCTCGTTTGAAAAGGATAATGTTTTTTCGCTTCCCTTGACTTAACTTTAGATTAGGGTTATGGTTGATATAGAAAGTGAATAAGGTTTCTCAAAAACAGCGTAATGACCTGGGAGAGAATAAGGTATCATATGGAATTTTCCCTGGATGATTGTGCACAATTATTCGGGATTTTTTGTTTTTGCGGTACGTTTTGTAGAAGCTGCTTGTTCGTTTCATAGATGAACAGAAAACCTTAGCTACGTTTTAAGCTTTACATGTTTACACCTGCGTCAGCAAGACATTTATATTCCATCATGTTGCGTTTTGCAGATAACCAACTATGAATTCACTTGGTTTATCTAGCTTTGCGAGTCCATCTCGTTAAGCTTTTAAATTTAAGGAGGAATTTAGGTTATGTCAGTATCATTAGAAGTTAAAGAAAGAGCTGTCCGTCCACGTTCACTAAGAAATCAACTACGTCACTCTGGTCAAGTTCCTGCCGTCGTTTATGGATATGAGATCGAAAGTACTCCTATTTCCGTTGAAGAAAAAGAATTGACCAAAATTTTGCGTGATAATGGTGTCAATGCCGTGATCACAATGACTGTCGGGGGCAAAAAAATCAATACATTGATGTATAAAGCCCAATTAGATACCTTTACAGGCCAAATGAAACACGTTGAATTTTTGGCTGTAAATATGAAAGAAGCTACAGAAGTTGAAGCTGAAATAGTTTTAGTCGGCGAATCTGCCGGCGTTAAATCAGGCGGTGTTTTAGCACAAAACCTGTATAACGTTCTTGTTTCAGCAACTCCAGATAAATTACCAGAACGTGTTGAAGTCGACATCACAGACTTAGCGATCGGTGACGCAATTACCGTTGCTGATCTACCTAAGAATAATGATTACGACATCATCACGGAAGCAGAAGAACAAATTGCAGCTGTGGTAGAAGCTCAAGCAGCTGAAGAAGAAACTCCAGAAGAAGCAGCAGAACCTACTGTGATCGGTGAAAAAGAAGAATAATCAATAGAACAGAGTTGCTGAACTCTGATGAGTAACATCTGATTCTATCATCTATTTGAGTTTAGAGAGCGGGACAAAACTGAGTTTTGGTTTTTGTTCCGCCCTTTTTTGCGATTTTTCTGAAGTATCTGGCTTTCGGGTACCGTTTATTAAGAAATAAATGATGGAACAAAACTGTTTTCGTCAATTTCGAGCATGATAGTTGCTTTTTTTAGCAAACTTTCCGGAAGCTTGTTTTTCTGAAATAAGGTATACTGTTTGTATTAGATCGTTAAAGGAGGTCAAATAGATGGTTGAAACTTTTGATAAACAACGCAGACGTTATGCTTCTTTAGGGGTGGTCGAGCGTTTACCTGGTGCTTTGATCGATAGTATTTGGTTGATCATCGATATCGATTTGAAAGGTCTCGTGCCGCTAACCAACATGTTGTACTTTGATTTGATCGATAATGATGGAAAAGTGACGATTCATTTTTCACAGGAAATCAGTGATGTCCAAATGGCCATTGACTTACCTTTTCCTTACTCCGATGAATATCCCTCACAAGTCTTCGCTTTTGATGATGGGAATAAAGAAACGATCCTGCTGCCTGCGGAAATGCTTGAATAAACACCTAAAAAAAGACGACCAGATTAGCAACTACTGCTCACCTGGTCGTCTCTTTTTTACGCCATTCGTTTTACAATAAATGAATATATCGCAATACAGATGACGGCACCAATCAATGCTGAGATGATTGGGAATCCGCCAATAACGGGGCCGAAGCTACCTAATAGTTTCGTTCCTACCCAGCTTCCGATAAAACCGACGATGATGTTTCCAATGACACCGCCTGGGACATCTCTACCTAAAATCGCTCCGGCGATCGCACCTAGTACACCACCGACGATCAATGACCAAATAAAGCTTAACATTTAGCTTCTCCTCCTTCGTTCACTTTATGCTAACGTACGTGAATTCGTTTCACTTTGATTATTTTCTTCTGCTGGTTCTTTTTTCTTGCCTTCAAATTTTTCCTTGTACTGTTCTTTCGTCATGACATCATCAACATTCATATTGAATTCGATCACATCTAAACCAGTCATGTTTTTTACTTCATCTGCTACTTTTTTAGTTGCAGTATCAAAGACTTCGGCGATATTTTTACCATATTCACCAATAACATCTAAATCGATCGCTACTTGTTTGGTTCCAACCTCAGCATTGATTCCTTTCGTCGGGTTGTTGCCGTTTGTAAATCTGTCAGTTAAGTTTGAAATGGCATTTCCGCTCAAGCCCAAAATTCCAGGAATTTCTGAAACAGCAATACCAGCGATTTTTTTCACAACCTGATCGTCGAATGTCAATTTTGTTTTGATGCCATTCTCATTGATTACTTCTGTGGTGCTTTCATTTGCTTTGTTATCCATTTTGTACTCAACCTTTCTTTATCATCTATTTTTACCTCTCAAAAAAAGCTTGGATCGTTGCTAAAATTGAGGAGATAGAGCGTTTTTCATCTTGCATCGTTCCAATCAATAAGCCGATTCCTGTAAAAAAGAATAGCACGAGCGTTTTCCAAAAACCGATCGTCATGAATAAAACAGCGATCACCAAGAAAAGACCTGTAAAAAACAATTGATTACGATAGGGTGCTAGTGCAAGCAATTTTTTCATGATCTTCTCTCCTTTAGATTACACGTGTACCTTTTTTATTGTCGACAACTGTAGAATCATTCTTTTGTTTTTTAAAGACGATCCTTGTTTTGTTGACTTCGATGTTTGCCATTTGCTTAAAAGACAGTATCAATTTTTCTCGAATTTGTTTACTCTTGCTCAAAAATGCTTCCTGTTCAAGATCAGATAGAATCACATCAATATTTGCCATTTCCGCTTTGGACAACTTAATTTTCACTTGGACCGTATCAGTCTTAACGATCTCTTTTACTGAAGAACGGGCGATCGCTTCCAACGTTTGCACTGGTAAATCGATTTGCCCCATCGTTTTAGGAATGTGTATGACCTTCTTAGTTACTGGTTTGAATACGATCAGTAAAAAAATCAGTCCTGTAAAAACCAATAGAACAAATAATAGTCCCTGATAAAAATACACAAGCCAATCAGACTGAAGCAATAAATTTTGGAAGAAGGTGCTCACAACGCCTAGATCGACAATCTGGGAATATAGACCAACGATTCCAAATATACCTGCTATCAATAATAGTGAGATGATTCCTTTTAGTAGCCGCATCGCTTTTCCCTCCGTCGTTGTGTTTACTTTTGCAAAAGTTTTTTCCTAATTCCTTATGTTTTATGGTAAACGCATCTTTCAACAATTACAAAAGATACGCACAAATCCTTTTTCAGCACTCTTTTCACAGGCTATAAAAAAGCGAAAATGAGTCCATGACAAAACTATTCTCTAGCTTTGTCATGGACTCATCTCAACTTTTCATTTATTCAACGTACGCTAAACGATAAGAAACGGTTCTTCCAAAAGGAAATACTTGAAGATCTTTCAATTTATCTGCTTTCAGATAACCAATCGCACCTTGATATAGCGGTAACACAGCTGCATCTTTTTCGATCAAGGTTTCTTCTAACTCTTTTAATTTATCCCAACGTTTTTCTGGTTCATTCGCTAAAGTGATTCTAGCGTCATTTAAGCCTTTATCATACTCTGGATTATCATAACCAGCTGTATTTAGTCCACTCTTCGAATCATAGAATTCTAAAAAGTTGATTGGATCTGCATAATCTGGTGTCCATGTACCAAAAACTAAATCGAAATTGCTCGCTGTTTGTAAGTCTAAACGATTTTGTAAAGGAACTGATTTCAATGTGATTTTTAGTCCTGGTAGATTTTGTTGCAGTTGTCCTTGAACATATTCGATCGTTTTCTTTGCAAGTGCGGAATCTGCGGAAAGTAATTCCAATTCGATTTGATCTTTACCTAGTTCTTTTTTAGCAGTTTCCCAGCTTTTTTGTGCAGCTTTGACATCATAAGCTAAAAAGTCCCCATTTTCTTTACGGAAATCTTCTCCCGTTTCAGGATCTTTCGCAAAATCTTTTGGTACAAAACCATTGATAGCAGTCGATCCATCGCCTAAAATATCCTTAGCAAATGTTTCCTTATCGATCGCTTGCAAAATTGCTTTACGGGCATTGACATTGCCCGTTACTTCTCGTTTATGGTTTGGACTTAAATAGCCGACCATCGCCTTTGGAACAAAGTTGGCTTGCGGTGAGTCTTTGTATTGTAAAGCATAAGTGTCTGCTAAAACAGTATAGTCTAAATCACCTGCGTCAAACAGATTTGTCCCTGTACCGATTTCTTTGACGACTTGAACGTTGATCGTATCAAGTTTGACATTTTCTTGATCCCAGTAATCTTTGTTTTTGGTTAATTTCCAGGTTTCTGTGTTGCCATCCCAGCCTGAAATTACGAACGGACCATTTCCAACAAAATTATCTGCTGATGTACCATAAGCATCGCCTTTTTCTTTGACAAATTTTTCATTTTTTGGCATAAAAGGTGTGCCAACCAATACTTGAGACAAATAAGGGATCGGGTACTCTAATGTCATTTCCAAGGTCTGATCATCGACTGCTTTTACACCAAGCTCATCAACAGATGCCTGACCTTCACGGATTTTTCGACCATTTTTGAAGATATCCATCTGATTACTGCTGCTTGAACCAAAGCTTGGATCTACAACGTTTTTAAAAGCAGAGACAAAATCTCCAGCAACAACTGGATCTCCATTACTCCATTTGGTTTCTTTGAGTTTGAATGTATAAACCAACCCATCATCGCTCACTTTAGGCTCACTTGCAGCCACAGCAAGTTCTGGATCATCATTTTTATCCATTCTATAAAGCCCTTCAACTACTTGTCCGATCATATCAGAACTATACACATCTGTATAATGCGCACTATCCAAAGTAGATAGTTCGCCACCAGATGCTACTTGGATCACTTGTTCTGTATTACCTGCTTCTTTTTTTCCAGATGAGTCTGTTGCTCCATTATTCCCACCACAGGCTGTCAGCATCAAGGCAGCCAACAACACAACGACGCCTAACTTTTTCTTCATTATTCAAATCCTCCTCTATTTTTATAATTTTTTTACTACATATCGAAAAACAGCCATTTCTTGTTCTAAATGATCATAGGCAAAATCTGGATGCCACTGAACACCCAAAAAAGCAAAGCTCGGATCTTTACTTTCAACACCTTCAACAATACCGTCTTCACTAAGTGCTGTAACTTTTAACGGATCAGCTATTTTTTTTACCGCTTGAAAATGAAAGGAATTGACTGTTGTTTCTTCACCATAGATTTTACGTAAAATACTGCGTTCTTTCGTTTGGATGCGATGGGTCGGTATTTGCCTTGCCACCGGTACCTGCATGTGAGCGATTTTTTTATCTGATACGTGACTGATATCTTGATACAAACTTCCACCTAACGCGACATTCATCAGCTGCAGGCCGCGGCAAACTGCAAAAATCGGCTTTTTTTGTCTAAGTGCTTCTTCGATCAAGGCTAGTTCAAATTGATCTCTTTCATCAGAAAGCCCCGCCTCTTTGAACTGAACACTCTCTCCATAAAGCTTAGGTGATACATTTTGTCCACCAGCTAGGATCAGTTTATCTATTTGACTAATATACTCTTTCGCTAGATCAGGAGCACCAACTGGTAACAAAAGCGGTAGTCCACCAGCATTTTGTACCGCTTTCACATATCCCTGAGGTGTATAGCTGATCGGCAAGTGATACAATGTCGCTCCTGCATCAGTCATTTCATTTGCCGCAATTCCTATGATCGCTCTTTTCACCCTGCCTCACCTCTCTATCATTTCCATTAATAATTGTACATAAGTGTATCAGATACATATAGGAAAGGATAGTAGGAATTGCACAGGGGCGATAGTTTTTAACTATCACGATTCACTTACTTTTTGATAGAAAGTGTCTACTATAGTGTACCTCACTTTACGCTTTTCGTTAATTTTTATGCCTAGTTCACTCATTTTCAGAATTTTCTAAACAATATGTTGTTGACAATCTTGCCGGCTGGTGGTAAAGTTATAAAAAACAAAGAACAGAAGAGTACCTTTATTAGTTCATTCAAGAGAGTCTTTGGCTGGTGGAAAAAGACAGGAAGATAAAGCGAACCACATCTGGGAGTTAACTTTTTGAACAACAAGTAGGAAAGTTCGGGTATGCCCGTTACAGCATTGAAGTCATTGACTTCTTGAGGTTATCGTTGTGAGACGATAATAAAAAAAGGTGGAACCACGATTTTACGTCCTTTGGCATTGATGCCAAAGGACTTTTTATTTTTTAAGTAAACGGTCAATAAACAAGAACACAATGAATAAAATCAAAACATAGGATCAGAACAAGTACTCCTCGATCATTTCCTGACAGAGATTTCTTCATTTGCTGAAAGAAGAAACTGGAAACCGTTGACGAACACATCTGATTTGTCAGTTTCTGAAGTCAGTAAGAAACTGCGGTATTCTCCGTTATCAGAAAAGAGTTTTTAAACAGCATAAAACTCCATGAGGTCAATATTGTGAGATATTGATAAATTGAGGTGGAACCACGTATTTTCGTCCTCTTGGTACTTTTTACCAAGAGGATTTTTTTGTTTTACTTATTATATAGTCAAAAAATGGAGGAGTTATTATGGAGTATATTTTAGAAATCATGCCAGCCTTATTGGATGGCGCAGTAATGACATTGAAGGTTTTCATTTTCACTTTACTAGGATCGATCCCTTTAGGTATCCTAGTTGCTTTTGCCTTACAAACGAACTTTAAGCCACTGCAATGGTTGATCAATATTTATATTTGGTTGATGCGGGGAACTCCTTTGCTGTTACAATTGATTTTCGTTTTTTATGGGCTTCCTTTGATCGGAATCGTTTTTGAACGATATGACGCAGCCTTATTTGCCTTTATTTTGAATTATGCTGCTTACTTTGCTGAAATATTTCGTGGAGGAATCCAGTCGATTCCAGAAGGACAATATGAAGCAGCCAAGGTCCTTCGTTTAACTAAATTTCAGACCGTTACCAAAATCATTTTGCCTCAGGTAGTTAAAGTCGTCTTACCTTCTATTGGTAATGAAGTCATCAATTTGGTCAAGGATACTTCATTGATCTACGTTCTTGGTTTAGGTGATCTACTGCGGGCCGGAAAAATCGCGATGAGCCGCGATGTCAGCTTACTGCCTTTAGTTCTAGTTGGAATCATCTATCTTTTGTTGACAGCTGTTTTAACATTAGCTTCGAAAAAATTGGAAAAACATTATCAGTATTATAAATAGAGTAGGCTGTTCTTATTATTTATCAAGGCTTAGCGGCTTGTTCCGCTTTTGCTGAGAATCACAACGAAAATAGTTGAGTTGATGATGAACAGTACAAGACTTTCAAAGAAAGTGTCGATCATTTGTATTATCCAGCTGCACAGGCTAGCTCTTCGGAAAAAAGATGAATATTGAGTGAGATAAAGAGCATCTCAATCAATATTTCCTATTTTTCTGTCAGAGCTGGGCAAGCCTGTTCCGCTTTTATTGTTATCCAGCTACATGAGTCAGTCTCTCAAAAAAAAGATAAAACCTGAATGAGACAAAGAACGTCTCAGTCATGTTTTCCTATTTTCTAGTCGAGACTAAGCGGACTCATTCCGCTTTTATCTTTATCCAGCTGCACAAATCAATCCTTGGGAAAATAGATAAATTGCCAGTGAGACAAAAAGCGTCTCAAAGTCAATTTCCTAATTTTCTACAGGATTAAGCGATTTGTTCCGCTTTTAAATCAAGGAGGAATTTCTATGCTACTTATTAAAAATTTAACGAAAAGTTTTGATGGTCGTAAGATCATCGATCAATTGAATTTAGAAATCAAAGATGGTGAGATTTTAACGATCGTCGGTCCTTCCGGCGGCGGGAAAACAACGTTGTTACGCTGTTTAGCCGGCTTGGAATCAATCGATTCTGGTGAATTGGTCATAGATGGTACAGCTTTTGATCCTGTTGCGATGGATAATGCAGATCAAGTTGTCGGCATCGTTTTTCAGGATTTCCAATTATTTCCCCATCTTTCTGTCTTAGAGAATATCACTTTGGCACCAATACTTTCATTAAAACAAACGAAAGAAGCAAGTAGCGCAGAAGCTATGGAACTATTGACAAAATTTGGCTTAAGCGGCAAAGAAGACTTGTACCCTTATCAATTATCTGGCGGTCAAAAGCAGCGCGTTGCACTTGCCCGAGCGTTAGCAATGAAACCAAAGATATTAGGCTACGATGAACCAACAAGTGCACTTGATCCTGAGTTGCGACAACAAGTAGAAGAGGTCATCTTAACACTAAAAGAGCAAGGAATGACACAAATCGTCGTTACCCACGATATGACATTTGCTGAAAATATTGCAGATAATCTACTGAAAGTCACACCTGTTCAGTAGAAAGGAGAACTACTATGAAGAAAAAAAGACTGTTTACTATAATGACCATTGCTATACTTTTTATTCTGATGATTTCCGGCTGTGGCAGAAAAAAAACTGATGTTGATCAGTGGTCTCGCATCAATCGTGAAAAACGAGTGATCGTCGGATTGGATGATTCTTTTGTTCCAATGGGATTTCAAAATAAAGCTGGAAAAATCATTGGTTTTGATGTTGATTTAGCTAGAGCTGTATTTGATCAATACGGTATTGAAGTTGATTTCCAACCGATCGACTGGTCCATGAAGGAAAACGAACTACAGAATCAAACAATCGATCTGATTTGGAATGGCTATTCTAAAAGTGCCGAACGGGAAGAAAAAGTCCTGTTCAGTGATGAATATATGAAAAATGAACAAGTCGTTGTTTCATTGAAGAAGAATCAAATCAATAGCTTTGCTGACATGGAAGGAAAAATCTTAGGTGCTCAAAATGGCTCTTCTGGTTATCATAGCTTTGAAGAACAGCCAAAAATCTTAAAAGATAAGGTCAAAGATCAAACGGCAATTTTATATGATGGTTTCAATGAAGCGTTTATGGATTTGAAATCTGGACGGATCGATGGACTTCTGATCGATCGAGTATACGCTAACTATTATCTTTCTCACGAGGATAACTTAGCAGATTATTCAATTATCAGTGGTGATTATGAAAGTGAGGCTTTTGCAGTTGGTTTGAGAAAATCAGATCAGATACTTGCTAAAAAAATCAATACCGCCTTTGAAGAGTTAAAAAAATCAGGCGAACTTGCAAAAATTTCTACAAAATGGTTTGGAGAAGACGTCACCAAATAAAAGAACGAGACAAAAGCAGCTCTTCTTATTTCTCAGAGCAGCTTTTGTCTCGCCATTTATCTGGACTCTTCTTTTCAAGAAATCCTTATACAAGAACATACAAATGCTTTTTGATCTGTTCTTGTTTCACACTTCATTGCTTCTTATACGCTTGTTTCTCCATTCCAAACAGACATACCTTCTGAAACTGAAACAACATTATATCCATAATTTTCAAGAAATGAACAAGCATGCTTTGAACGGACACCATGCTGACAAATAACATAATGTGGTTGTTCTCGATTGATTTCAGCCATTGTTTCCGGTAATGTTGACAGCGGAAAATTTTTGGCGATCGCGATATGATCTTCTGTAAATTCTTCTTCCTCACGGACATCGATAATTGATATCGGCTGATTTGTTGTAAGTTGGATCAATTCCTTTAATTCTTTATTAGATATTCTCTTCATTAGATTCCTCCTGCAGTTTTTTCATATACCAAACATCCATAACACTATGAACAGAACCACTTAATGGTTTGTCTAGTTTCTGGAATCCAAATGAACGATATAATCCATTCGCCTTATCCATTTTTATCATGGTTTCTAGATAACAGTGATCATAATATTCTTTTGCATAACTCAATGCTGTTTTCATCAATGCTTTCGCGATCCCCTGCCCTTGAGCTTCTGGTATCAAATAAAGCTTTTGAAGCTCACAGATCCTCTCATCAACGTTAAAAGGAGCGATACCACAGCCGCCCAATATTTTTCCATCTTTTTCGGCTACCCAATAAGCAGCATGCGGCTGACGCGCATAATAGTGACTTAAATGTCTTAGTTCACGATCAAAGTATGCCGTTCCCTCGATAGCTAGGTCAAAAGATTCAAGTGTTTCTTTTATGATTTGTTCGATTGCTTTGTCGTCTTTTTCTAGAATTTCTCTGATGATCATGAATTTCACCTCATTAGCAGTATACCATTGTTCTTATCCACAACAAGTTATTCCTATTTTTTCTATGAATTTGATTAGAAATATTCAATACAACATACTAATAATAGAGGGTAAAGTCCTCCGTCGATGACTTTACCCTCTATTATTTTCCCTTCTTAGATTTGTAGTATGGAGTGAAAGTAAGGTCAATCATGACCTACTGGACTTCGAGTTTTTATAAAGGAATTTAGGAATGAACGTCTAGCTCTAAACAGAGCTAGACAATACTTTTCTTTTTTTGCTTCTATCTCATCTTATTTCAATCCACTAGCTCTAAACAGAGCTAGACCCGACAGCAGCATCTTGAATCTCCTGAAATTGATTGATTTCAATCCACTAGCTCTAAACAGAGCTAGACTACCGGTAGAATCAATTTTGACAACATCGATCATTTATTTCAATCCACTAGCTCTAAACAGAGCTAGACCGTTTGTAAGATTTGTGATTGTGGTGTTGGTCTTATTTCAATCCACTAGCTCTAAACAGAGCTAGACAAAATTTGAGCAATCGACATGATTTTTGTTGTAATATTTCAATCCACTAGCTCTAAACAGAGCTAGACTTACTTTTAAATGACATCGTTTCATTAACTAGTTATTTCAATCCACTAGCTCTAAACAGAGCTAGACGACGTAGATACTACTATATCAATAGAAAGAAATATTTCAATCCACTAGCTCTAAACAGAGCTAGACGCTAAAGTATGACTGATTCCGTCTGTTCCATCTGAATATTTCAATCCACTAGCTCTAAACAGAGCTAGACCAAGTGTTTACTAGAGTAGCTAAACCTATACGAATTTCAATCCACTAGCTCTAAACAGAGCTAGACATCGAGCGTATCCCTCATTGAACCAATGTCTATTATTTCAATCCACTAGCTCTAAACAGAGCTAGACTCAACGGCGTAGAGCTGGCATTGTGGATTTTGAAATTTCAATCCACTAGCTCTAAACAGAGCTAGACGATTTTGGCATAACAATGGAACATCTAATCCTATATTTCAATCCACTAGCTCTAAACAGAGCTAGACGTTGGTGTTATTACTATTGGTTATGGTTCGGCTAATTTCAATCCACTAGCTCTAAACAGAGCTAGACTGTGAATTTAGTCAAAATAAGTATACTATTCTCAACTAATCCACTAAAAAAACGTCTAATTCAAAATAAAATTAAAATTCAATTAGAAAAACTACATTTTTCATACTCAAATAACCCAAATTTTGGTGCGAGTCCTCTAGTATTTTTATGTGCACTTAGGATTCGCACCGAAATTCTATATTAAAAAATCAGCGGTGCTTCTACATCAAAACTTTCTTTTGCACCAACATGCTCTACCTTGGTCTGATAATTATTCCCTAAACGATAAATCCGTAAACTATCTACTTCCTCATCAATCAGATCAATCAATTCCTTTTTCAACCTAGTCAACTCTGTCGCATCAACGACACATTCAAAAACAGAGTTTTGTACACGTTGTCCATAATCTTGGCATTTTTTCGCTACCTTACGCAACCGTTTAGGACCATTTTTTGAACTTGTAGCTACATCATAAGTGATCAATACTAACATTCTTTTCACCTACTTCCATAAAAATGGCGGGTAACCATCTAAATCATCACGTAAGAATCGGCTAAGCAACAGTGCTTGGGCATAAGGAACCAACCCCCAGTTAATTTTTTCGCCTAAAAATGGATGTTGAATTTGTTCTGTTTTTTTCGCTTGCCATTGTTGGAAAAATGTTCTTCGACCATCATCCGTTAGGAGAACAGCACCACTTTCCTTTTTCACAAAATCTTTAGCCGTGACCATCTTTTTATTAATCAACGTCAATACAAATCGATCTGCATAAATTCCTCGTAATTCTTCCATTAAATCAAGCGCTAATGAGGTTCTTCCTGGTCGATCTTGATGTAAAAAACCAACATATGGATCTAGCCCAACCGTTTCAAGTGCTGCTGTACATTCCTGCGCTAACAAAGTATAGGCTAAAGATAATAAGGCATTGACATTGTCTAACGGTGGTCTGCGGTTCCGTCCATAAAAACCAAAATCTGCCTTTTGCTGTAAAATCATCTGGTCAAATAAAAGAAAATAGCGATTAGCAGCTTGCCCTTCGATTCCTCTTAATGTTTCTAGGTCATCTACTTGACGAATATCTTCAATATAGTTTTTCAATTCTCCAGAAATTTGTTTAAAACGCTCAATATCAACACGCATTGGATTATCTCTTGTCATTCGTTCCAATATCCAACGTTGATTGTATAGCTTACCAATAATAAAATGACGAGCTATCGCTACACTCTCCGACTCCTCATCAGAAATTCGATACTGTTTTTTTCGCAACGTCACATTTCCTGTGGTGCCGCCTGTGACACGACTACCAAATTTGCCCGTACTAGTTAAAAATGTAATACCGATATTTTTCTCAGCACATTTTCTCATTAACGCTGGACTAGTACCTAAATACCCAGAAGTGACAATCGCTTCTATATTATGAAGCGGCACCCGTTTTTTCTGCTCCTCGATCTTTACAACGATATTTTCACCATCTAAAGCCATATATGCATCTGGAGAGGTTATAAATAACGTATTCAGTAGCTTTTTCATTCACTTAACCTCCGATCTAAATAGCTTTTGACGGTCTGAACATTCATCAATTTTGGTAGACAAATAGATTGCAAGGAACATTTTTTACAAAAATTTCCTGTCTTGACCTTAGGCGTATATCGTTTATTCCAATATTGATGCATTTCGGCAACTTTTGATTTTAATTCTTCGCGTAAGGTAGCCGTGATTTCCACTTCTTCTCGCCGTTTTGTTTCATGGTAATATAAATAACCTTTCGGTACATCGCAGACAAGCATTTCTTCAAGACAGACAGCTTGTGCGGTTAGTTGTAATATATCGCTGAGTTCTTGTTTGGGCTTTCCATGTTTATATTCCACCGGGACAGGTAAAAAAGTTCCTGTTTCTCCAGTTAAAGCAACACCATTTTCATCTTGAATAAATTCAACGACATCACAGATTCCAGATAGCCCATAGGTTGGTGAATGGATAGGCAGCCCGCGAACGATCAAACGATCCTTTCGCTTTTCCCGAATCATAGGCTGATCTGCTTTTTCATGAAGATACTGACCTTCAAGCGTCAGCACATTTTCCTGCCATTGCTGTTCAATGTGGATCAATGCCCATTGACGACGACAAAAAAGAAAGTGCTGAATGCCTGAGATCATTAGATAATCTTGTTCATCGTACATGTTATAGGCCATCGATTTCGGTAAATTTGATTCCTTCTAGTGATTCAATCGTAATTTTATAGTCGTCAAACGATCGTGGACGATCGATTGACGGGATTTTCTCTACTTTGACTGAGCGGTGAACTTTAGCTGAAGAGGCTTTTCCCATTTTAGTTGGATGCTCCCACCAATAGACTTTTTCTACTGCCATGCTGCCATCTGGACGAGCAGAGGAAGCGTCGTTTTCAAATAAGGTAATCAGTGCTTCTTTGATTTTTTCAGCATCTTCATCGGTGAATCCTGTTTTTTCTGCTAGTTGAACATTGATGCTGCCATTAAAAACATAGACGCCAAAGTCAACGAAATGCTTGGTTCCCATTGTGTCAGAACCTTTTTTGTCCCCAGTCACCGAGTTGACACTTTTGGTGATCTGCATTGAATTGATATCAATCGGATCAAGACTTACTGCTGTTTGAATCGATACAGGCCCCCGCACACCTACAGATAAATCAGAACCTTTAAAGGCAAATACTTGCCCGAAGCTTCTTGTATCCATAAATGTTTCGCAAGCTACTTCTGCATAACGATCCGCGTCTTTTTTCTTATCTTTGATGATCGCTTCTAATTCTTCAACTGCATCTGCTCGATCTTTCAAGCTTTTGAACCCATCGTCTGTTCGATCTTGCGACTGAACAAAAATATGCTCTCCCATATCTTGTAGTCTATTACGGATTTTACGTTTGATCGCCACATCAGAAATTTCTCCAAACCCATCAAAATTTTGACGTGGACGATTGCCATTTAACGGGTCACCGTTTGGATTCGCATTTTTTACTGATACCACAACTTTAAAATCGATTTTATTTTCTAATGTACTCATGTTTTACTCCTCCGTTTTGTCTTCTGATTTTTTATTTAATTCGTAGCGTTGGCTATCATAACCTAGTAAAAATTTTCCATTTAGTGCATCATCCTTATAATCTTTAGGGTCTATTTGATTCGCGATTTCTTCCCATAATAATTGATAGTAACGCCCTTTCCCACCTAATCGTTGTTGATAAGGCAGAATGTTCGTGCGAATAATTTTCCACGTCGTCAACGGATGTGAACTAAACGCGTTCATATATCTCAACGCATTAGTGCTTCTTTTTACTCCTGCTTGATACAATGCTCGTTCTTCTAAAATATCCGCTACCGCTAACATTCTTCCAAATAAGTAACTTCTGTCTGTTTCATTTTTATCTAATGCCACATCTCTTTCCCCCTTTTTAAAATTAAAATGTTTATTCATGACCGCACAAGCGATACTTAGCGTTTTTTGCCATTCCCAGTTTTCCATACTGACAGGGTTAGACGCTCGTTTCAGCAAGCTTTGAATGATATTTCGTGGAATTGCTCGACCATCCACAACACAGGGAAATAATTGCTCGATGGTATTTTTGATCAACGCTTCATTGCCCTTTGAACCATAAGCTGCTTCGGCGATGTCTCTTAGTGCTGGTGCTCCCCAGAAAGCATAGTGCTGTTTATTTTTTATTCCATACGTATGGCGCCAGAAACACGTGGCGTGCCACTGATTGAAATGCTCAAAATACTGTTCATGCTGGATCGAACGATAGTATAAAATCCCCATTCGTCCTGGCGTTGCCGCATCTAAAATCATGATATAGATTGGTGAATGATGTGTTAAATTCTTTTGGTACCCTTTTAATGCTTGCTGGAACAATTCCGCAAAATGTTGCGCAGTCGTATCTGATTGAATATTCTCCACTTCGTCTGGAAAAATGTTTGCAAATACATCCATACTTGACGCTTCTGGTGAAGGAACATCTAATTGTGTTTTTCCCCAAACCAAAAACACGCGTCCATCTAAAATAAATCCTTGCTTACCAATCAGCCATTTCAAAGCATTGTGCGCTTTTTGTGACGCATCATAACTAATCGTTGCAACTTGGTTTTTATCACTGAAACGCCCTCGAAAGGTAAAATTCTGCTGGTCATTTCCTGAGATGATTTTGGCCATATCACCACCATAACGAACTTTTGAAGGGTGGTTTTCTGTCAGTGGCAACCACTCGCCTGTCACATAATCTAATCCAGCTTCTGGTAAATTTTCACTGTAATAGTTGATATAGGAATCAACAACGCTTAAATCATCCCATACCTCTTCGTTTAGTTGTTCTGGATCATAAACCGAAAAGCGAACAAATGTCGCAAATTGATCACCAGCTAAAACAGAAAAAATCTCTGGTTTTTCACCGAATTCAGCTTCTAATTCTTTTTTCCACTTAGGTAAAAGTTGATGTTCCTTTGCAAATAATACTTTTTCATCCACTAAATCTTGAATTAAAGTCCCTTTCTCTAAATAAGTAAGAATCGCTTGTACTTTTGGATGAGTAAAAGTTGAATCACACCATGACCGTAAATTTTCCATATACATCTGATGAGAATCATTATCCTTTTTATAGCTTCCCCCAAATGCTTCAAAGTCACCAGCAACATATTGCAAGCCATCATGTAAGCCATGCGGTGTAGGCTTACTCGTTCGTCCAGCTGATTCAATCGTGACCGGAATAACCGTCGGTGCATCTTCTTTCGGAATCACTTTTGCCTCATAAAACTCTCCATTAGGTTTCACTCGAACTTCCACTTGAGCATTTTGATAGGCATGTGCAGTAGGTAAAAGAACGATTTCTTTGCCCCATGAAGTCCGAACTGATTTTCCAACCAAGTCTTGATTCGCTTCATACGTCTGATAAAGATCATACAGCCAACTCATTCTTTCACCTCCAGCGCTTCTGCCAATTCATCCACAGATTCGATATCCTCTATAGAAAAAGGCTTCATCTGCATTTTCCGAAGCGGTCGAACAATCTCACAGATTTCAGGACGTGGAAAACGAATCACCCCATCTTCCATGATCGGTTGCCATAATCGAACGGCTAATTCTTCCTTTCCAGTCTCATCTGGATAAGATAAACCATGAACCATCGTACCAAAATGTAGTTCTCCATAATTATCGTAAAACCCTTCTGTTTCTCCAAAATCTACAGGTTCTACGTAGCCCTGACATTCTCTTGTTCCCAAATAAATATCTCTTCTGCCGCCAGCTTTAATCGCTCTTTTTAAAATTTGATAATGCTTATGTTCATTCCAGTCCTGCTGTAGATCAGGACGATGAGGATTAAATTCAAAATGAACCTTCACTTCATAACAAGACTGTTTCAAGTACGTGTAGTAAGCTAGATCACTGGCACTACTATCACTGTATTTCATTGGTCGAATTCCTTTAGATTCCATTTGAATTGGATTGACTACTCGAACTTCGTCAATAAAATATGTGATGCTCGGTTTCCAGTAAATAGATTCTGTGATTCCTTTTAATGCTTGATAGGTTGGAATTTGATAGGTCATTTTTTCGCCGCCCATCTTAGTCACTGGATCAGTAAATAACGCATAATCGCCATAAACTTTAAATGCTACTTGATTTCTCACTATTTTCCCTCCTTTTATTTTTTATATAATGATGCCATCACTTGCTGCTAAAGCAGTCGGATCAGTACCAAACTGCTTTGAATAGGCATTCTCATTTAACGCAAAAACCTGACCGTTGAACAATGGATAAATAGCGCCATTCTTATTCAATTCTTTTATTTCATAATCAAACAGATTCACCATATATTGCTGTGCCTGTTTCACTAATGGAATGATTTCATGTGGCAACAATTCACCATTCAGTGAGGTGATGATTTCTTGACCTGCTTCATAAGGCACCAAAACTGACGTTGTTGGGCTATCGATCACATTAAAATAGTGCCCAATCGTTTGCGGACTACTGCATAAGCATAAATTCAAATGCTTACCATGAGTCGCTAGATACTCTTTCCATGCCTGTTTTCGATTGCTCAGTAACGGATACAATGTCAACGAGCTTTTTTTTACAGGATACCCAAGATCATTTTGAATTTTCTTGTGAGCAAAAAAACGTTGGAAATAGTTCATTTGCGCTTTAGATGAAAGTATTTCTCCAGAAAATAACGTCGGTTCTGACTCCATATCTTTCACTATTCTTTCAGTGATTTCCTTTCCCACTGCAATTTCTTTTAGATGCGTCAGTTTTTCCAGTTCTGATGACACATTTACTAAGTGCACTGATTGTCGATCTCTTTCTCCATTACGATTGCAGCGACCGGCCGCTTGTGCGATCGAATCTAAGCCAGCGGTTGAACGAATCACCGCTTCAAAACTAATATCAACGCCCGCTTCAATCAGTTGGGTCGTTACGCAGAGAATTTTTTCTCCTTTTTTCCTGTCTGATAGTCCTTCCCGAATTTCCTTCAAGATTTTTTTTCGGTGAGCCGGACACATCGCCGTGCTTAAATGAAATAATCGAATCTTTTCTAAAGAATGCTCTTTCAAGGCCTGATACAACTTTAAAACAGCCGATTTGGTATTGAGAATCACCAATAAACTAGCTTTTTCCTCTAAAATCCTTTGACTTAGCTCTGTTAAATCATTTAATGTCCACATCTCTTTTTTCACATGATCGACCACATCAACACGTTTAAACGCTTGTTCGACCTCAGGCAACTCTTGAATTATTTCGCCATCTTTCTCTAGCTCTTTAGGCAATTTGTCCAAAGACGGCTGAGTTGCCGTACACAGAATACTTGTCGTCTTTCCGTGATGTTTTAAATAGTTCAGCGCTTCAGTGAACATATTAGTGCACTTGACTGGTACCCCCTGTACTTCATCAAAAATGATGATGGCATTTTGCAGATTATGGAATCGTCTGGGATTTCTTGTTCCGCGGCTATAGATCACATTTAAAAATTGAACCATTGTCGTGAAAATAATCGGTGAATCCCAATTATCTTTCATCAATTCTTGAGTCTGTTCTATAGTTTCTCCCTCATCTTCTTGGTTCGTTACTTCTTCTTTAAACACATTGGAATGATGTTCCAAAATAAATTGATCATCCTGTAAAATCTCGCGGACGACCTGAGCATTTTGTTCGATAATAGTTGTAAATGGCACGACATAGATTATCCGATCCTTTTTATACTTCACAGCATGATGCAATGCAAAACGTAAACTTGCCAGAGTCTTTCCACCTCCAGTTGGAATCGACAAGCTGTAAATACCCGTCGGACGATTGGCAAAAGCTTTACAAGTAGCAGACATGTCCGTTCTTAAATGATTGATCGGCGTTGAAGGAGATGTTTCCTCTAATTCATTGATGTAGCTTTCTAGTATTTTTTTATATGTACTTATTATTTCTCGGCTTTCTAACGGTTCTTCGTTACGATTCTCTTCAAACAACATCGTGTTCGTTCGATCTGCATCAAGTAGACAACTGTACACGAATTTCAGTATAAAGAAATAGGCATTTTCAGTCTTTACCAGTTGTTGAAAGTGTTGGATTTCCTTCACTGCCTCTGTAATATATCCTTTGAAAGTCTCTTCTGAGATCACCTCTTCAAAAAAACGCGCTTTCATTTGTTCATACTCTGTAATGTCTTTATCAATTACCCGTTCTAAATAGACAGAGCGCATTTCCTCCGGCTTATAAAAATCTTGAAGACCGTTGCTGCTATGATGAGAGATGATGGCATTGCCAATCAATTCAGCTAAAATAAATCGAAATGGTTCGATTTGATTCTGATGTGCATATTCAAATAGTAATTTGCCGCCAGCAGTCGAATGATCCACACTACCGCGAACAGCACTTGTTGGATCGGCAACTGCATTTCTTAAATACTCTTGAAAATCCTCGGAATATTTTCCAAAGTCATGCAGCAGACCTGCTAAATAACAGGTTTTCTCCAGATTCATTTTCTTTCCGTATCGTTGACTCAATGCAGCACTTTCGCAGAGATGATCTTTTAATAACTGTTTTTCTCCGTCTTCTTTTCTGACATGGGCGATGAACATACCAAAACTCCTTTATTCATACAATAATTAAACTATTAATATCATTATAACACCCAAATGAACACAACGTTATAAATTATTTTCTTAATAAAACAAAAAAAGAAGCTAGTTTAACAAATAACTGCTTCTAATCCACTATAGGTATTTTAATTTTACCAGTCATATGTAGTATCTATCAATTGACTTATGCATAACATCGGCTCTTTGTCTGGCGCCAACCAAACAACGAAGCCTTGTTTAAGCAGTAGCACCTGTTAAACACATTGCCGTTGCGTAAGTAATACTAATTTTTTTGATACTCTCATGAAAACATCAATTACTTGCCTATTTGCAGACGATCGCAGGAAAACTATTGATCGTTTTTTCCTTTCTATCGCTAATTAGTTAGAGAAAGAAAAGGAGCTTCCCATGAAACATTCTGCTGTTTGTATCAAAATGGTACCGTATCAACATATTCTCAATCTAAGAGACACACTGGAGCGCTTGGAATCCTGGCAGGAACCTTTAGCTGTTTTAGAGTGCTATTTTAGCCACACCCAACATCCTGTCAATGAAAAGCAAATCGTTAAACACTATTACGCCTGTGCCGAGTTATTTCAACTTTTCCATTCTACCTATCAAGAATTACTTGAACAGGCAAATAACTCAGTGGAAAACATGACGAAACAACAAACACTGAAATTTTCAGAAAATCAATAGACCATCTAAGTAAAACAACTTCTCATTAAACTGAGCATCGTTACTCTAATGAGAAGTTGTTTCCTGATTCAGATGTATTCTTGATTTCTGCTTCATATAGTTGATAAAGTGCTGCTTGCCGGCTCTTCAATAGCTCTTTTGCTTCTCTCACTGTAAGAGCATTTGGATCTGTTTCAGAACTTACCTCAACCAAATTATCGTTGTCGATCATTTCTCCTGAAAGCATTGATCCATCTTTTAATGCAACGATTTTATCAGTATCTTTATTGTCAAAAAATAATTCTTCGATTCCTGCTTCACTGGGATACCCAAAGCGCTGATACAATTCCTCATCACTCATTTCATACATTGAAATGGTTAGAAGTCCTGGCGCCTTTTTATATTCTGCTCGGGGTTTGACTTTTTCCTGTTCTGTAGATTCTGCTTGCTGTTTGACATCCTCTTTCGGAACTTCTTTTTTACTAGCTGAATTTAGATATATAGTCGCACCAATACAGCCGATCAACACTAAAGTAATTAGCACTATTTTACCCTTTTTCAATTTTTTCTCTCCTTTTCGATACATCTTCCTCTCTTCTGATTATAAGATTAGATGTCTTCTATGACAACCTACCTTATCCTTTCAAACTTTTTTCACCGCTTCATAGTAGCCTAGCTTATAAAAATCATACCATTGCTCGATCTCTGCTTCTGGCATTGCTTGAAGTGCGAGCAAGACCTCTCGAGCAAATTCTAAATGACCTGTTCCATTTGCTGTGATGATATTTTTATCTCTTATCGCTTGAACTTCAAGATAATGATTTTCACCTGTATACATTTGCCCAGCATATGCTTTTAAATCCGGTAATTGATTACTTGTATGCTTCACTTTATTTAATATTCCTAATGTTCCAGCATAAACCGTAGCATCACAAATAGCAGCGATGATCGTTTCTTTTTGCTCTGCCTTTTTCACTAGATTAGCTACTTCCGCCGCTGCACTCGTTCGCCAAGATTTGCCGCCGATTAAAATGAGTGCTTCAAAATTGATTTTCTCCGCTTCAGCAAGCGTGTAATCTGGCATAGTAGTAAAACCACCCATCGAACGGACTGGCCGTTTTGCAGTAGAAACCGTTTTGACCGTGAAGTTTTCCAATTGGTTGAGTGCCGCTGCTAAAGATGATGCTTCCCAATCTGCATATTCTTCTAGTAGTACGAATAAAATCTCTTTCATGATTGAATCCCCCTCTATTAAACTAAACTTATCATAACTTAAAAGAGTGACAACTGTTTGTCAGCATTTATTAAAAAATTTCATTCAATAAAACATATCTAAGAAAATGTTCGTTCAAAATCTAAATACATTTGCTTATAAAAAAATATTGCAATCTTCACAACTGCAATACTTTCTAAAAACCATCTTCTCACAAAATAATATGATCCTTCAACATCTCCAAATCCGTGATCAAAATCTTCCGATCCTGTATCTTGATCGCTCCTAATTCTCTTAACTGCTGCATCATGCGATTCACACTGCTAGCGGATGTAATTCCACAAAAATGAGCGATTTCTTCATTTGTAACCACAAAATCGATCAACAAGCCTTCATCTGTTTCCACGCCAAACGTATCATACAACTCATAAATCTGTGTACAGACTGCACCAAATTTTCCATTCATCAGCATCTGCTGCATTTTTTTCATCGAATACATCAGACGCACACGATAATAATCTTTCACGTACATCTGCAGGTCTTTACTTTTATTGATATCCTTCCAAAACTGTACCCGATCGATTTGGTACAACTCCGCCTGCTCTGATTCTACACGTATATTGAACGGCGCATCGATAAACTGTGAATATTCATCTCGTAACAGCGAAACGATTTCCAAGCTATTAATGTATCTTAAATTAAACTCACGGCCGTCCGGTGAGATGACACTGGTTTTGATAATACCGCTTTTCAGCACGTAAGCATAGCGATCTTGCAATCCTTCGTATGTGAGGTAATTTTTCCGTTTTTTCACAACGATTCGAAATGCGTGATCATCTAAATATTCTTGTAACACATGACTGTCCATGAGTGTTGCGCTCCCTATCCATTTTATTGTCATTCTTATTTAAAAGGATATCACATCAAAAAACAATAACAAATGTTAATGACTTTTGTTGTATTTTTTTGTATTTAACCTTTTTAAACTACAAACCCGCATTTTTTTCTTTTATTTTTTTTGTATAGTATCACCTACAAAGGAATTTCAGAAAATCAATTGTAATTTCATTTTTATTTATTGAAGAAAGAAGGAATAACGAAAAATGTCGGAACAGGTAAAAGAAAAATTATTTAACAAAGGATTTATTAGTATCACCTTGATCAATTTCATCGTTTATTTAGTTTACTATTTATTGATGGTGATCATTGCAGTTATCGCACAAGATACTTTGCATGCTACATTGGGACAAGCAGGCCTCGCATCCGGGATTTATATTATTGGAACGTTGATCGCTCGACTATTTATGGGGAAAACTTTAGAATTGATCGGTAGAAAAGCAGTATTACGCTACGGCGCTTTATTTTATCTTCTAACGACCATCGCTTACTTGTATATTCCAAATATAGGGATCCTTTATCTCGTTCGCTTGCTCAATGGTTTTGGCTACGGCGCTGTTTCTACAGCGACGAACGCGATCGTTACGGCTTATATTCCTAAATCCAGACACGGAGAAGGCATCAATTATTACGGCTTAAGTACAAGTTTAGCCGCTGCTATCGGGCCATTTATCGGGATGGTTTTGCTAAATACGATGAACTTCTATTTCATCATTCTATTTTCAATCGTTCTGATTTTACTGACTACGATCGCCTGTTTTATTTTCCCAGTAAAAAATATTCAGTTGACGCCAGAGCATCGGGCAAGTTTATCACGTTGGAACTTAGATAGTTTTATTGAAAAAAAGGTACTGTTTATTTCATCTATTGCTTTTCTGATGGGCTTATCCTACTCCAGTGTCCTTTCTTTTCTTTCCTCTTATGCAAAAGCGATCGATCTTGTGAGTGCTAGTTCTTTCTTTTTCGTTGTCTACGCCTTAGTGATCACTGCCACTCGCCCCTTATCCGGACGAATCTTTGATGCTCGTGGAGAAAATGCCGTAATGTATCCCAGCTTTATTTTCTTAACAGCAGGTCTACTCTTTTTGAGTATTACTACCAGCAGCTGGATGCTTTTTGTTGCTGGAGGATTGATCGGTCTAGGTTACGGGACATTCATGTCTAATGGTCAAGCGATTTGTTTAAAAGCCAGCCCAAATAGCCATCGAATCGGTATTGCTTTATCAACTTATTTTATTGGCTTGGATCTGGGATTAGGTGTTGGTCCTTATATTTTGGGAGAATTGCGAAGCTTTTTGACATTTCAGGAAATGTATTTTGCAGCAGCGATGATTCCAGTTGCCTGTACGATCCTTTACGCACTTTTTTATCGCTCAAAGGCAGTTGATTACACGATGAACCCGATTGAAAAACTAGAAGAACACTAATATTTTGGAGGAATGATCATGAGTACTGACGAACGCATGCTTGAGGTTTTAGAACAAACGCTAATAAAAATCAATGAGTTAAACACTCGATTGAGTCACATTGAACACGATTTAACATCTATGGACAATTATCAAACGAACATGAGCTATTATGCAAAAGAAATCGAATTAGCGGCAGAAAACAATAACATCATGGGATAAAAAATAGGTTGTAGCATCGCTCAAAGAGTGATATTACAACCTATTTTCTTCTAAAATGCCGGTGTCAATGTCTCACTATATTTAGTTTCTAACAACTCTTTGACTTCGTCACTTGTCATTGCCTTTTTCAGCGCTTTGATTTTATCTGATTCTTGATTATCTGTACGTGCAACTAAACTGATTGCAAAACGCTCATCGACTTTTTCCTCTAACAAAATCGCATCTTTTGGTGTTAAACCGACCTTAGCAATATATGTTGGGTAATTATAAACCATGGCAATATCTTTTTCATTATAGGCTTCTGCTAAATTCAATAAATCAACTGAAACCCATTCAAACTTTTTAGGATTTTCTACAACATCTTTGATCGTTCCATTGAACCCAACACCATCCTTCAATTTGATCAAACCAGCATCATCCAAAATTGCTAATGCGCGACCTTCGTTGGACACATCACTTGGTAAAGCAACTTTAGCTCCTTCCGGCAAATCAGCAACATCTTGATATTCTTTAGAGTAAAAACCAACTTTCGCATTATAGATTTTTTGAACAACGACTAGATTTCCGTCTTTTTCTTCATTAAATTTTTGCATAAATGGTTCATGCTGGGCAAAATTTGCATCGATTTCTTTCGCATTCAATAGCTCATTATATTGAATATTGTCATTTACTTGCACCAATTCTACCTTATAACCATCTTCAATATTTTTCCCTACTAATTCAACCACTTCAACAGTAGAAGGGATGTGTGATGCTACTTTGATGATTTTATCTTCTTTTTTCGCTGTATCCGCTTTTTCCTTCTGTCCACTACATCCAACCATTGCTATTCCTGCAACAACTAACAAACTGAACCATAACTTTTTCTTCATGATTTTCTCCTAACACTTATTTTTTATTTATTCTTTTCGCGACCCAACTGCCGCTAATTTGAATCAAGCTAACAAATACGATCATTATAACAATCGCTGTATACATCACAGCGTATTCATAACGCTGATACCCATATCTCAAAGCGAAATCACCAATTCCGCCGCCGCCGATCACACCCATCACTGTAGAATAGGAAACCATGCTAATCACAACTGAGGTCAAAGCCAAAACTAAACCTGAGCGCGCTTCTACATATAAAAAACGGAAAATCAACTGAGATCTGGTACTACCTAATGCCTGAGCTAGCTCTAAAATATCCGTAGGCACGTCCAGCAGCACTTGTTCCACCAATCTCGCATAAATCGCTACTGCTACAAAACTTAAAGGAAAAGCGGCCGCATAAGTTCCAAAAGCTGTTCCTAACACGAAGCGCGTCACAGGAATCAACGCTACAACAAATAATAAAAATGGAAATGAACGAACAATGTTGATATAGCCATTTAAGAATGTCCCAACAACTCGATTCGAGCTCGTTGGCTGTTGCTTCACTAAATAAACAGACGTCCCTAATGGCAAACCTACAATAATTGCTGCGGCAATGGAAATCACAAGCATGACTCCGCTCTCTGATAATGCTTGTGACAATTCAGGAAGATAGTAGCTGATTTTCTCTAAGTATTCTGTCATCATATCAAACTCTCCCGAATACGTTCATAATAGTTTTCAAAGGTTGGCTGCTGCTCCTTTTTTGGCAGAGTGATTATCTCCTGAATTTGCCCTTTATCCAATATAGCCACTCGATCACATAGATACTTGATCAAATTTAATTCATGACTGACAACGACCATCGTTGTCCCGAATGTTTGATTGATTTCTCTTAGCAGTTCCATAACGTCAGAAGCATTTTGACCATCTAAAGCGGAAGTCGGTTCATCACAAAGCAAAATCTCCGGATCAGTGATCAGCGCACGCGCGATACCAACACGTTGCTTTTCACCACCACTTAGTTGTTTTGGAAAATGGTTTATTTTATCTTCCAAACCAACAAATTCAAGAACTTTCTGAATTTTATGTGCGTCATACGTCTTATTTAATCGTAAAGGTAAGCCCACATTTTCCTTGACCGTTTGATTGTAGAGTAAATTGAACTGCTGAAAAATCATTCCAACTTTCTTACGGCTTTTTCGTTTTTCCGCTTCACTCAGCATCGCGATATCTTGACCAGCGATATTTATTCCCCCTTGATCGGGTAGTTCTAATGTGTTGACCATTCGCAGTAACGTTGATTTCCCCGAACCGCTTTCGCCAATGACACCGAATATTTCATGATCATTGATCTTTAGAGTAATATCTTTTAAGGCAGGTATCACCATATTTTTATGATGATAATTTTTTGATACACGTTCAAATGTTATCATTTTACTTCCTCCGGTTTAATCTACCAAGAGCTGGATAAATTCCGCTTTCGTTATATTATTAAAATATTCATTGATTGAAATTGGCTTTAGTCTTTGCTCGATTGCACCACTCTTATATTCACAACCAACAGTACTTCTATATCCTTAGTATCCTTTTGGCTAAAATAATCACCATAAATTGTGATAGCTGCTATACGTCCTTTTTCTACAGAGATATTAGCTTCTATAAGGCCGCCCTTGAATTTTTCTTCTCGTTTGATCGTAAATTTAGGTTCTTCTCCAAAAATCCATTCATCATTTGCATAAATCTCTGCAACAAGCTGATCAATTACAGCTTCATCTTCTCGTGTCAATAAATACTCATGCTCTTTGATTGCATCCAAGGTATCTACTTTGAATAGACGCACCAGTAATTGATCACGAAACTCTTCTGTAGTAAGTGTTTGATATTCCTTAGATAAAAATGGTTTGAGATTCGTCACACGGCTTCTTACAGATTTTGTCCCTTTTGATGCAAGCTTCTTTTCAGATACAGTCAATACACGACTAACTTCATCAAGGTTTACATCAAACATCAACGTTCCATGAGAATACATCTTTTTATTTTTTGTGTACATTGCGTTCCCAGAAAACTTCTTACCGTCGATCAACAAGTCATTGCGTCCACTGATTTCAGCTCCAACAGCGCCCATTTCGTGTAAAGCAGCAATCAAGGGCTCTGTAAACCGTTTAAAATCACCAAATGCTTCATGATCTGCATTTACAACAAAGCTAAAACTAAGATTACCTAAATCGTCATACACAGCACCACCACCAGATAGTCTACGTGTGATCGTAATATTATTTGCTTCAGCGTATGATAAATCAACTTCTGCTCGAACATTTTGATTACGACCGACAATCACACATGGTTTTTGGATATAAAATAAAATCACTGCTTCGTCAAAGTCTTTTTGGTTCAATATATATTGCTCTGTCGCTAGGTTTCGACGAATATCATGTGAAGACATAACTACATAATACATTTTCTTCCCCTTTTCTATTTAAGTGCTTTCAAAAATAGTCTATCACTCTCAATTATAAAATTACATATATTTGCTTATGAAATCCATATTTTATAGTGAAAAACCATATTTTATATAACAGATAAATGAGTTTGAAACAGTTTATAACACACAAAAACACATATTTTATACCTATTAAACTATAAAATGACACAACAACCAGAAATGAATCTAATTGTTGTGTCATTTATTGTCTTAACTATTGTATTTAAGCAAGGGTTTTAAAAGGTAGATTTTGGATTATTAAGGTCTATTTTTTCTCTACTAAACGGATTTGGACAGCTTCCATTCGTAGTGATTTTCCTGTTGTTCCAGCTATTGTTCCATTTGAAACATATTTTTGCCAGCCGATATCTTTCACATGAGCACGGTACTCAACATTATATTTCTCAGCTAATTCGCCTGTTAGTTTGATTTGGATAGCTTCCATTTGTAATGACTTTCCTGTTGTTCCAGCTATCGCTCCGTTTGAAACATATTTTTGCCAGCCGATATTACGAACATGAGCACGGTATTCGATGCCACCTTCAAGCTTCTTCGCACCCTCAGGCATATCAACGTCTGCCAAGTTGATTTTTACTGCCTCAAGCGCAAGCTTTCTACCAGTTGTCCCAATGATTTCATTCATATCAACTGTCTTTTGCCAACCAATCTTACTTACATGACCAGTCCCTTTGATAGTTGGTGCTACTTTTTGTGCATCTTCTAATTGCTTTTGTAGCTTAGCTTTTGTTTCCGCATCACGGATTCTTTCAATCGTTTTTGCCGCTGCCTCAAATTCCTTTGCTTTGATTTGAAGTGTAACAATATCGATCAAATCTTTGTCATGCGCAAGATTGTCTACTTTGACTAGTTCAGCTACAGCTTTTTCTACTGCTGATTTTGTTGTCAGTTTAGAAACCTTTTCTTTAGCTGCAATCTTCTCTTCTGCACTTAAGTTTTCTAAAGCATCGATTTGCTTGTTTGCTTCAGCTTTCGCTGTTGCTAAGGCAATACTTTCGTCTAATTTTGTTTGATATTCTTTACGAATGCTGTCTGTTCTTAATTTGTTGATCTCTTTTTGTGCTTCCACAAAAGAACCAGACGCAATCAATTTGGTGATATTATTAACTGTTGCTTTATCAGCTACTCTATTATTTTCAGCTTTAGCTTCGTTGTAAACAGCAACCATATCTGCTTTTTTCTCAAGCGCATCTACACGGTTTTTATATGCTAACTTCTGAGCAGCAGACAATTCATCTAATAAATCGATCTGAGCTTTAATAGTTGCTTTAGCTGATGCCTCGTTAGCATTTTCTACTGCACGATCAGCAATCAATTGCTTCACTTTTATTGTAAGATCAGCCACTTCAGCTTTTGTTTTACAGTCAATTGCTTCGGAGATCAAGGATTTTTTATCTTCAGCTGTTAGTTCAGCTGAGTTATTGATTTGATCCACTAGCTCTTTTTTTGCATTTTCAAATTCTGTTTTTTCTGTTTCCAGATTAGTATTTTCAGTATTGGCTCTATTCAATACCTCAGCAACAGCAGCTGCATCTTTAGCATTTGTTACTTCTGCTTTGTAGCCATTTTTCATTTCTTGTGTTAAATAAGTCAACGCATCAATTTCTGCTTTTGCATCTGATTTTGTTTTTTCAAGAATTTTAGCCTCTTCGTTAGCATCTGCGTTCTCTTGGTCCATTGTTTTCGCTAAATCTAATACATTTGTCACTGCATCTTTATTTGTTGCTTTAGCAATATCTTTAAGTGCAGCATCTCTTTGTGCTGCTGTTAAGTTTTCCAATTTATTGATTGCCTCTTTAGCGATCGTTTTAGCTTCTTCTAATTCAACCTCTGCATTAGCAACGCCTGCTTTATAATCGTCGTAAATGGCTTTATTCAATAATGCTGTGATTGCTGCTGAATCTGTCGCTGCATCAATAGCTGTTTTGGCGCTAGCTTTAGCTGAGTCAGACAGATAACCTAACGTATTTACTTTTACTTTTGCAGCCTCTTTTTCTGCAGTCAATGCTCTAGCCGCGTCTGCTTCTTTAGCTGTTTTCACTAACTCAGCAATTTCTGCTTTGTCATCTGTTGCTTCTACAGCATCTGTCTTCGCCTTCTTCTCAACTTTTGTTAAGTTAGTAAGTGCATTGATTTCTTTGATAGCTTGATCTTTGATGGCTTTTAATTCAGCTGCATTCTTTTCTACAGCTTTACGTTCTTCGGCTTGTGCTGAGGTAACGATAGCAGCAACTTCTTCCGATGTTTGAGCTAATTCTACATCTTTTAGATAGTTCGCTTTTAAAGTTGCATCGATCGTCATTAGTCCTCCAATCAATGAAGTCGCTGCATTTTTAGCTTCTGCAAGCTCTTTTCCTTTGATTGAAGCTGCGGCAACAAATGATAGCCAGTCTGCTTTTACTACTGCAACAGCCTCAAGTGTTTTGGCAGAATCGATTCTGCTATTAAATGCACTTACATCTGCATCAGTAATTTGCTGATTTGTTTTTTTCTCATTCGCAATTTCAGCTTTAAGTTCAGATTTTGCTGCATTTAATTTTGCTGATTGATCATTCGCTGTAGCGTCTGCTATTGCTTTTTCGATTTCACTAGTTAGAGCATTTAATTTTGCTAATGCTGCATCACCCGATTCTGCTGCTGCAGCATCGATTTTCGCATCAAGTTCTGTTTGTTTTGACGGATTCAACAAGGCTAATTTTGCTGTTTCTGCTTTTAATTCTGCAACCTTAGTTGTCACTGCAGTTGCTAATCTTGCTTCATTTTCAGCTTTTGCGCCAGTTACGATCCCATCGATTGCACCCTTATCTTCAGCCTTATCAATCTCTGTATAAAAATTTTGTTTTTCAATTTCTTGTAATTGGCTCAAGCTGCTGATCACATTCTTTTGCTCTGCTTTATATTTTGGAAGATCTGCAAGTGCAGCATTCAACTCGACATTTTCTTTTACTAAAATATCAGCTGCTTCTTTATTTTTAGCTAGCTGTTTATCAAATGCTTCTTTAAAAGTACTATATGTTGTCGAATCAGCTATTGCATTGAAAGTACTTTTTAATGAGTCAAGTGCTAATGCTGTACTAATAGCATTTTTAGCAGCTTCTTTTTGAACTGTTGATAACGAGGTTAAGCCATCGATTTTACTAACATACAGAGCATCTACGACTTTTACAGCTTCTGCAATATCTTCTCTATATGCCTTTAATAACTCTTCTTCAACTTTTTCTTTTGTATCTGATTCCTGCACAGCTGCCACATATGTTGCTTTTGCTTCTGGTGTCAATGAAACTAATGCATTGATATTTGTCGTTGCTTGTTCAATCAGCTCTAAAAGCTCATTATCTACAGCTCTTGCTTGCGCTGCTATAGCATCTGTTTGTTCTGCATCAGACACAGCCAAAACTGCAACTGGACTCAATGCATTAAGTAACAATCCTAATACGACTGGTGCTACTACCCATTGTTTTTTTCTCTTGTACATCTTGTAGATTTTTTTTGTGTTGCTTTCAGGACTTAAATCGTCTTTTCTGAAATTTTTGTTGCTCTTCATTAACCAATACCTCCAAAATATTTTTTTAAATACCAAAATCAATTAGTATCCATTCAAAGTAAAATAATGGACACGACCAAAAAAATCCATATAATAAAGTACAGAACATAAATAGATCAGGACGTATCCAGTTCGTTTTTCATTTCTTCTTTTTTGTAGGAACAAGAAAGAGGTTTTTTTAGCTTGTCCTTCAAGTTCTAAAAACTTTATGACGGCTAAGCTGACGGGTATTAAATAACGTATAACATAAAAAAATGCTGAGCACACATCTAAATTAAAGATGTTCTCAACATTTATTATCTATTAAATTGCTGCTATTTTTTCCATTGCTTTACGCTCATCTTGCATAAATGAACTCGTATAAACATCTAAGGTCATTTTTGTAGAGGTATGCCCAAGTATTGAACTTATCGTGGCGATATTTACACCCAACTCTAAACAACGGGTAGCAAAAGTATGACGCAGAGAGTGGAAAGGCAATGGAGTGATATTAAGCTCTTCTTGTAACTTTTTGAAACGATAAGTAATCGTCCTTGGTTCAGTACATGAATCTTTTATGCCAACAACATATGGACTATGTGATGTCTTTTTTACTTCTGTTAAATATTCTTTTAGTTGATTTGATAACGGTAAGACTCTTTCTGATTGAAAGGTTTTGGGTGTTCCTTCAATTAGAGCCGTTTTTCCTAAGCCAACTTGCAATCGTTGCAAAGTTCGTTGAATATGAATGGTCTTTTCAGAGAAATCAATATCAGTCCATCTCAATGCACTAATTTCGCCAATACGCATTCCTGTTTCTAGAGCAATAAGAATAGGTAAATATTTTTCTTCTTTTATAGTTGCTACTTTAATCATTTTCTGTTGTTGCTTTGAAAAAGCTTTGACTCTCTGCTTTTCTAATTTGGGTAACTCAATCATGAGTGTTGGATTTTTACTTATTAATTCCTGTTTCAATGCTTGAGATAGAGCATTTTTTAATACTCTGTGAACTGCATGCACAGAACTCGAAGAAAGTTGTTTATTTAATTGTAATAACCATTGATCAATATCAGTGGGCAACAATTCTTTTAGGAGAATAGCTCCTATATGAGGCAATATGTGTAATTGAACTTTGCTTTTATAGCCATTGTAAGTACTCAGCTTAACTCTAGGCTTTACAATAGTTTCTAACCAAAGTTTTAACCAATCACCTAATGTACCATCGTACGTGATCTGTAATACATCGGATTTCAACGTTTCAGCTTTTACAAGCATTAACTTTTTTTTAACATCTACGTATTTTCTAGAATAAATATATCCATAGCGGATTTTCCCATCGATGTTTCGTTCTTTTATATATCTTCCTTCCCAGCGTCCGTCTTTTCGTTTATATATATTTTCCCCTCTTTTAGCCATTCTAAAATCCCTCTTTCATTTTCCAATTTGTGACGGCGTATTTGACGGCTTTGAAAAAACATTAACTAAACCTTGATTTAGCAGTATTTATAAAGCTATCTATACCCATTCCCAATTTTTCAGGGGAGAATTTTTCATTCATAAATCGTCAAAATACAAAATAGATGCATTTTTTCATTATTCTATACGAGTTGCAGAATAACATTATGAACGTTCTTTAATAACATAAAAGATCAAGACTATTTTTATAAAACCAATTGCAGCAATACCTATTGACAGTATCCATACTTAAATAGTACAATACTAGGTGTTGAATGAATAAATCTGTTTATAAAACCAACATTTTTTATTCATCAAAATTTAATTCTCATTTCTTGTTCCTACAAAGAACAAGAAATTTTTTATATTAAAATTCTACCTACGTTAAACCATTTCTTCTTTTATGCATTTTTCATTTCTTAGCAGATTAGTAAATTACTCCCCCTAATTAAATTTATTCCATCTTTCCATACCATACTCACAATATACCTTGTTTATTCAATTGATGTTTTACTATCACTCTCCCTATTTTATAAATACGCAATTTTATTACTTTCCTATTTTTGTGTGTCATTTTTATGGTATCGTATTCTAAATCACTTTTCTATTTTATTTTTCACAAAAAAAAAACACTTCCACTGATCTACTCAGTAAAAGTGTCTTTTTTCATCCTCTATCTTAAAATTTCGGTTTAGCCGCAATCATTTCTTGATACCATGTAAATGATTTTTTCTTCATTCTTGCCAAACTACCCGTTTGGTCATCATTTTTATCCACATAGATAAATCCATAACGTTTTTTCATTTCTCCAGTAGTCGCACTAACCAAATCGATCGGTCCCCACATCAAATAGCCAAAACAGTCAACATAGTCTTCTACGATTGCTTTTTCCATTTGCTCTAAATGCTTTTGGACATATTCGATTCGATAATCATCTTGGATCGTTCCATCTGCTTCAAGCTGATCAACTGCTCCCAAGCCATTTTCAGTAATGATGATCGGTAAACCGTAACGGCGATAAATGTAATTCAATAAGTACCGCAATCCAGTAGGATCAATCGCCCAGCCCCATTTGCTTTGCTCTAAATAAGGATTTTGAGTACCACCAAATAGTGTCTCCTCGTTTTCATCATCACCTTCGTAATGCGCAACACTTGAAGAATAATAATTCAGTCCGATAAAATCAAGCTTTCCTTCCGCAAATGCTACCGCATCTTCTTTTGAAATAACCAATTCGATTCCTTGTGCTTGGTATTCCTTTAATTTATATTCCGGAAACCGCCCCATGCACATTGCATCGATCTGATAAAATTCTCGATCTGTTTCCTTAAATGAATTCATCACATTTTGCGGATCACAGTTCAATGGATATGCAGGCGTCAAACCAAAAACACACCCTATCTGATTTTCAGGATCAACTATACGAGCAAGTTTAACCGCTTTAACACTTGCTAAGGTCATATTATAACTGATCGTTGCCAGTGTTTGTTTTTTATTGTCCATCTCTGTATACTTCAAGCCAGCAATGATATAGGTAAAAATGTCAGAAGCCTCTGTCTGCGGATCGATATGATTCATCTCGTTGAAGGTCACCCAATAACGCACCTTGCCTTTCAATGCTTCAAACATCGTTTGGCAATAGTTCAAATAGAAATCGACTACTTTAGGATTGACCCATGAGCCATATTCTCTCACTAAATGAACAGGCATCTCAAAATGATACAACGTCACAATCGGCTCAATACCATGCTTTAATAATTCATCGACAACATTTTGATAAAACTGAATCCCTAATAGATTTGGTTCTTGTTCATCCCCTTTTGGATAAATCCTTGACCAATCGATCGAAATACGTAATGCCTTGAAGCCCATTTCCGCAAATAGCGCAATGTCTTCTTTATATCGATGATAAAAATCGATTCCTTCATGCGATGGGTATCGTTTACTTGGTTCTATTGTTTGACAGATTTCACGCGGCTCCTCATACGTTCCTTGAGTCACTAGGTCCATGATGCCGATTCCTTTGCCATCTCGATCCCACGCACCTTCACATTGATGAGCGGCAATACTGCCGCCCCATAAAAACTCAGCTCTTCTCATTTCATAAACTCCTTATCTTCATTTCATTACTTGTATCTTGCTTCTATAGAACTACTGTCAAACAAGCAGCATCTTCTAATTCATTGTCCTCTGCTGCCGGAATCACATCTAAATAGTCTACTGTATTTGTGATGACTACAATCACAGTTGGATCATAACCTGCTTCTTTGATACCAGCAAAATCAACTGTCGCTATTTGTTGGCCTGCCTTTACTTTATCACCTTGCTTCACGATCGTATCAAAAAATTGTCCGTCAAGTTCCACCGTATCGATCCCAATATGGATCAACACTTCGATCCCTTGCTCTGTTTTCAATCCGATCGCATGCTTTGTTGGGAAAACAACTGAAATTTCGCCATCACTTGGCGCTACGATTTGATCATTCGCGGGAATGATCCCTAATCCTTTACCTAAAGCTCCCGTAGAAAATGCTTGGTCATTGACCTCAGCTAAAGGAACGATTTTCCCCTCAACTACACTACCCAATGGCACTTTCTTTAAGCTGGTTCCATTCTCTACAACACCGGTCATCTCTGAAACTTTCTCTGCTTCTTTGTCTTCTTGCGGAATTCCTAAAACAAACGCAGCGATCGCAGCACCCACAAAACCGATCACGACACTAATGATCATAAAAACTAGGTTTGATATATCTTGATTATCCGCATATGAAGGCAGACCCATCAAGCCCCAAACGATCGAATAGGTTTTTACTTTCATCAGTCCAGCAAACAGACCACCTAAACCACCACCGATCATCACAGCGATAAAAGGTCTTCTGAACTTGATGAAGGCCCCGTAAATTGCCGGTTCTGTAACACCCATAAGAGCACTAAAACTAACTGTACCGAATAATTGTTTTTGTTTGGCATCTTTGGCTCTTAAGAAATAGCCTAACATAGCACCAGAAACAGCAATATCAGAAATCGTAGCTGCTGCTAAGAAAATTGGATCATAGCCCATTTTATTTACAAAATTCAATGCAAGCGGCATCATGAAATTGCCTGCGCCCAGCATGATCAAAAATGGTTGTAATGCAGCGTACAACATCACAACGATCCAACTGCCGAAAGTATTGTGCAATACTTCAAAGAACCAGCCGATACCATCACCGATCCAAATCCCGATCGGCCCAAAAATCAACAGCGTTACAGGTAAACAAATCACCATGATCAATAACGGATTTAAAAAATATTGTAAAAATTTAGGTACATATTTATTTAAAAGAACCGTCAATTGTCCCATAAACCAAACCGCTAAAATAATCGGGATGAACGAGTTCGCATAGACCATTTGCGGTAACTTGATTCCAAAAATACTCAACCCTGCCACATCATTGATCGAACTTGAAACAAGTACTGCAGCTAGTGCCACAGCTAAGTACGGACTTGCTTTTAAACGTTTTGCACAAGACATAGCGATAAAAATCGGTAAAAAGAAAAATACTGCAGAACGGATCGAATCTAACAATTGATAGGTCGGGCTATCTGCTGAAATCAATCCCGTGATTGAAAACAATGATAGAAAACCGGCTAATAGTCCCGATGCAATGATCGGCTCGATCACGGGAGTCATCGTTTCTGATAAAAGATCCATGATAGCTTTTAAAGGATTTTTCTTAGCATCGCTGCCTTTTTCGTCATCTGTAACAGGGGATAAGCCCAGCATACTGATCAGTTCAGCGTGTACTTCGTTGACATGAGTCCCGATGATTATTTGATAAGCGACATTGTTCGATACAACATCGATGACACCATCTAAGGCTTTTAGCTCCTCTGTTTGTGCCTTTGAACGATCTTTCAATGTAAATCTTAGCCGAGTCATACAATGTACGACTGCTTGAATATTGTCTTTGCCACCTACAAGTCTGATAATGTCTTCATTAAATGTTTGATAGTTCATTTTATTCTTTCCTCTCTCTTTGACTCCGATGCGTTACGCGATGGATATGTAGCATGAGATAGGTTTCTTCATCGATCGTCAGATCACAGGCATATTTTTGTTGAACATAGACTCTGATTTTTTGCACACATTCAAACGATTCTTTATATAATGATTTGATTTGTTCATTTAAAATCGTGTCACTTTCTTCATGATTGCTTTTCGTAAGAAGCCGTTGAATAAAATATTGCAAATGAGTCATTAGTCTCATATAGTTCATCGAGCCTTCATCTAATTTGATCTGAAAATGATATTGAATGATCGATAGAATATCTCTTAAACTTTCCATCGAACGAATCGTTTCGTCCAAATTATTCTTATCCTCCTGCAAATTAACGAAATGAAGAGCGATCGATACGGCTTCATCTTCTGGAAATGCCACTTGAAATTGTTCATTGATCAAATCAAGAGCATACATTCCGATCTCAAAATGCTGCGGATAAAATTTCTTTACTTCCCAAGTCAATGGGCTGCGAATAAATTGTCCTTTTGCTGCACGCTTCAATGCAAATTCAATGTGATCCAGTAAGGTCAAACTTAGATAGTCATTTGACTTTTCATTTAATTTTTCTTCGCCATAAGCAATGATTTGATTCACTAAGGTAATATGACTAGCGTCCGAATGAGCTAATAAATAGCTGAAATGCTCAAGCATATCATTAGAATCCAATACGTAGGTTTTTTCAATTTCGTTTTCATGAATGACTTGTCCGACTTTTTTTCGAAACGCTAATCCTTTAGCATAAACAATGACCTCATTATCTCCTCTGCTTACGATCGCAACATTGTTGTTTAGAATTTGACTTACTTTCACTTTCTTACTCCTTTCCAGAAAAAAAACTCAAATTACCCGGGAAAGGACATTCCTAGGTAATTTGAGTTCTGCCTGCATTATTCAGTAACATACTCTATAAAATGACTGCCTCGTCATTATCAGTTTTTTTTCTTGCCTCTAGTATAATGCATCTTCATAGAATTTGCAACGCTTTCATGGAATCAATTCGAGTCTCGTTTAACTAAGCTAAATCTGCACCATTTGTTTCGATGACTTTTTTATACCAATAAAATGAATCTTTTCTTGAACGTGCAAGTGATCCGTTTCCTTCATCATCTAAATCAACATAGATAAAGCCATAGCGTTTAGACATTTCACTCGTGCTGGCACTGACTAAATCGATACAGCCCCATGGCGTGTAGCCCATCAAATCAACGCCTTCATCGATCGCTTGTTCCATCTGTTCGATATGACTTCTTAAATAATCGATACGATAGCTATCATGGATACTGCCATCTGCTTCAACGACATCTTTGGCACCTAACCCATTTTCTACAATGAATAATGGTACTTGATAGCGATCATAAAGCTTATGCAATGTCACACGCAGACCAACTGGATCGATCTGCCACCCCCAATCGCTAGCTTTTAAATAAGGATTTTTCTTAGATCCTAGTAAGTTTCCACCCGTTGTATCTCCATCATTTTCGTGAGAAGCAATGCTACTCATATAGTAGCTAAAGGACATAAAATCAACGGTTCCTTCTCTAAGGATTTCATCATCTTTTGCTTCTTTTTCGATCGTAATATTATGATCACGGAAAAATTTATTCATATAACTTGGATAATAACCGCGAATTTGAACATCAGAATAAAATAGATTATTGTGGTCGCTATCTATACTTTCCATGACATCCAAAGGATTACATGTTTCAGGATAAGCTTCCATTCTTGCTAACATACATCCGATTTTTGCATCTGGTATGATTTCATGACACGCTTTGACTGCTAGAGCACTCGCAATAAATTGATGATGTGCTGCTTGATATTGAGCCTGTAATAAGTTTTCATGTCCGCCAGCTAAGATTCCGCCACTTAGATAACCCGTCATTCCGATAATGTTGATTTCATTAAATGTCAACCAGTACTTCACTTTATCTTTATAGCGATTAAATAAAACACGGGCATAACGTTCAAAATCAGCAATCGTTTCACGACTCTCCCAGCCATTTTGCTTGAAAGCTAAACCTAAAGGAAATTCATAGTGAGAAATCGTAACAAGCGGCTCGATCCCATAACGCAAGCATTCATCAAAAACCGCGTCATAAAATGCTAAGCCCGCTTCATTCGGTTCTGCTTCATCGCCATTCGGAAAAATCCGCGGCCATGAAATCGATAAACGAAAGGTCTTAAATCCCATTTCAGCAAATAATGCGATATCTTCTTTGTATTTATGATAAAAGTCGATCCCATGTCTTTTAGGATAAATTCCTTCTTTGTCATTCATCGCAAACTCAACATCCGCTTTAGTTGTTGGTTTCAACAACTCCGACATACTAATGCCATTTTCTTTTACATAACGAGCAGTATCTGCCGTTGACCATCCTTTACCATCTTCTAAAAATGCACCTTCAAATTGATTGGCCGCTGTCGCACCGCCCCATAAAAAATTCTGTGGAAATCCGCTCATTCGTTCCCATCCTCTCGGTCATTGATTTAGTGTATAATAGTTGTAACAAACTTATCTTAGCATGAGAACAGACTTTATTATTTTTTTGTTGCACTGGCTATTTTCATTATTTCGATTCATTTTCATGATCGTGAAAATGAGTTATAGAAAAGGAGTTTTCGTTGATGCTCGATCTACTTGATTTCCTGCATTTTTTAAATACAAATAAACGTGATACAACCTATGCCCGAATCATCATCTATCTACTGAACCATTCAAAAGAAATCCAAACATTGACGATCACTGAAATCGCTGAACGCTGCTTCGTTTCACCGGCAACACTGACACGGTTTTGCCGCCATTTTGGTATTGCCAATTTTGCTGTATTACGTGACTCATTAGCCTCATTGAGCATGATGAAAAAGCATAACGGACTAAGAATGAAAGAACAAGAGTTGATCGATCTAAAAAATGATCCTAAAGAGTATCTGATTTCTTATGGAAAAGAAATCAATACGGCAATAAATGACGTTCTTCAAACAATAGATATCGAGGAAGTCGATCACATTTTAGAAGATATTCAACAGGCTGAAGAAGTTGTGCTGATCGGCTATAGCTCAACGCTAGAGTTAGCCAAAGAATTACAAACTTCGTTTTTACTTAGTCAAAAGCTGGTCTTTGTAGGCGAAACAGAAGAAACACAGCAGTCACTTGTCGCGGACTTAAAAGAAACTTCTGTGGTGATCGTGATTTCTTCTTATGGCTCTTTGCTAAATAAAAGCAGTGATCTTATGAGAAAAATCAGTGACAGCCCAGCAAAATCGATCCTCTTAACACAACATACACAAAATACATTGACCTATTTATTTGATTTATCTGTTAATGTGACCACAACAAACTATGTACGGATCGGAAACTACCCTTTGATGTTTTACTTGGATTATCTGGTTCGGCGGTATGCTAGCTTGTATCAGTGAAAAACGATACGAACCTTGCAAGACTTTCTTGCGAAAGAAAAGTGTTGATCAGTTATGTTATCTAGCTGCACAGGCTAGCTCTTCGGAAAAAAGATAAAAATAGAGTGAGACAAAAAGCGTCTCAATCGATTTTTCCTATTTTTCTGTCAGATCTTGACGAGCCTGTTCCACTTTTAAATGTTATCTAGCTGCACAAAATCAATCCTTAGGAAAATAGACAAATTACCAGTGAGACAGAACGCGTCTCAATGGCAATTTCCTAATTTTCTACAGGATTGGACGATTTGTTCCGCTTTTAAATTAAGGAGGATCTATGGCTTTATTTGATTTTTTTAAACGTGAAACACCAAAAGAAACAATTGATTTAGACAAAGAAGCGGCAAGAATCGCTGCCATTTATGAAACATATCCAGAATTTCCAGTAATGTCTGCAGATCGGGATGTGGATATTTGGTTACAGGCAATTGCAAATGGTTCCGTAACGATCGTTCCTAAAGAACATATGACCCGTAATGAAGATGGGTTGTTGCCTGGCGAGGTCTTATTACTGGATTGGGTCAATGAGAAGGATTCTACGTTTACCGATTTTCCAGATTTTTTTGAAATGGAATTTGGGATCGATCCTGTAGAGGCAACCAACAAATTACTATTTTCGGATTATCTAGATATTTTGAATGAGCCTTCTGTTCTTGAATTTTGGTCACTAACTCAACTAAATGATGTGCTGGAGGAAAACGGCTTAACAAGCTGTTCAGACAAAAAGCAAGCTATCACCAAAATAAAAAAAGAGTTTTCTAAAGATTATATTACAAATATGATCGATCCGGGAATCTATGTACTGATGGAAAAAGGACAAAAAATTGTAGAAAAATACGCCGATTTTATCCATGAGTATCTAGATACTCCACCTGAGTAAACAACCATAAAAAAGCATGCTAAAACTAGCAATCAGTTTTAGCATGCTTTTTATTTTATCCAATCAATTCCCAAGGTCCCCATTCTTCTGTTCCCGGAACGTTTCCTTGTGTCCACCATTTTGCTTTGTAGGTCTTTCCTTGATACGTCACGATTTCTCCACCATTGTAGGCTTTTGATGCATCCCAGGCATTTGATACTGGAGGAGTCGTACTTTCTTTGGTTTTCACACTAACTGCATTACTATCTGCTGAAAGGTTTCCAGCAGCATCGTAGGCTTTCACTGTATATGAATAAGTTGTATTTGCTTTTAATGTTGTATCAGTATACGTTGTACCAGAAACTGTTCCGACTAATACACCATCACGATAAATTTTATATCCTGCCAATTTCACATTATCTGTTGATGCTGTCCATGTCAATGTTGCGGCTGTCTCTGTGATCGTTCCAGCTGTAAGATTTCCCGGAACAGTTGGCGGTGTCGTATCTGATGGATCCGGAATCACTATACCGCCGCCATAGATTGTTTGACGACTTAATTCAGCACCATTTTTAGCAATTCGTTGAGATAATTCAATACTGCTGATGCGATTTACATCAGTTGCTGCTGCACTTGATTTTAATCGGAATGTGTAGCTGGCACCTTGCGGTATTTGCTGCGCATCATAAACAGAAGATAGATCCACGACTACAAAACCATTAGTAGTTGTCACTGTACCAGCTTTATAGTCGCCAGCAGTCAAAGTCTCTGCTGCATTGACTGGAATATACAGTTTAGGTAATTTTACTGTTTCGAATGCCGCTTCCACAGCAGTTAACACATCGCCTGTTTCTCCTGCGCTTTCATTATTTTTGATCGTTATTTCGTAACCAACACCATTTTCACTATATGGAGCAATCGTTGCTTTCACATTCAAATCAGCATAAACTGTTTTGTTTGCAGGTAACGCTGTTGCGCCAAATAATCCTGCCTTGATTGCTTTTGTCAGCTCATCACGTTTTGTTGTATCAGTTGTTTTATCTTGTGATTGCATCCATGAAATCACACCGCCCAGCTGGTTATTTTTAACATATTCAGCTTTATAGCCAATAGAACGAGTATTATCGTAAGTATAAAACTCTCCTGTTGTTTGGCTATACATATAAGGCGCTTTAGCGACATCATCCCAGTATTCTTTCAGGTCTGGAGATTTGACTTTCAAATCAGCAATGTTTCGATATGGCCAAACACCACCAGCGCGTCCACCGTCACCAGATTTTAATGGGTTTTTATTATTTGCCCCATACGTCGGTGATAAATCGGCATCTTTATTATTTTTTTCTGCTGCTTGGAACAATCCAGGATGCTGTGTATCAGTTCCTGCTGCCACTTTATTCCAGCCGCGTGTATAAAAGGCTGCTCCGATGACGATTTTGCTTGAAAGAGCACCATTTGCCTGAAGATATTTTACTGTTTGGTCTACAGAAAAACCACTAGCATAATTAGGATCAGCCGGATTGCCGTATAAAGCAGTATGATGGGCACTATTTGGCGTCCAAGCACCATTCATATCATACGTCATTACATTCGCAAAATCGACTACATTGAATAATTGCGCTACATCAACCCCATTTTTTAGCGTATTTTGAGCAGCTGGTAAAGCAACGGATAATTCATAGGTTTTTCCTAAGTCTTTTCCTTGTTTATCGATCGCTGTACGAATTTCTTGTAGTAATGTGATGAAGTTTTGCTTGTCTGCCGGTTTCGCATGAGGTGTTCCCTCATCATTTGTATTATCTACTTTATCTGGTTCACGAACTGAAGCAGGATATTCCCAGTCCAAATCAACAAAGTCCATATTCGTATATTTGATAAATTTGGCAATATTATTTACAAAATTTGCACGAATCGTTGGATTTGCTGCTACATCAGAAAAGTCTCCTGATTTAGACCAACCGCCAATCGATACACCGATTTTTAAGTTCGGATTTTTTGCACGAACATCTTGTATAGCATTCAAAATTCCCGAGCTTGCACTATTCCACTGCACGCCATCTTGACCAACTGGCGCTCCAACAGCAGCATCCTTATCGGTAAATTTCAAATTCCCATTTCCATCAAAATCTAAAAACGCAAAGTTCAAATGAGTCAATTGATCTGCTGGAATGTCTTTGGGATAAAAATTCTCTTCGCCTCCCCAAATCGACCAATCACCATAATACATGACATTACGATATTTTGGAGATTCTGCCGCTTGTACAACCTTTGTTGAAGCAATTCCTGATAAAGATAACACCAAACTAGAAGCAATAAGAACAAGTACCGATAAAACGTTTACATTTTTTCTAAACACCTTTTTCAAACTTTCCACCTCTTTTAATGTTTTTCATACCTGGTAATACTCTTTATGAAGTTCTCATCCCTGCGTCCATCCCGTAGCCAGCTATCCATCTCCTTTACTATTCAGTCACTAAAAGAATAAATCAAATTGCAAATAAATGCGAATAATATACTTTCAAATCATATATTTTTATAATCTATATATTATTCAGTGGATCAAATATGTAAATTCAGTGCTAAATCTTTTAATCCAGCAATGTTTAACTCATATCCTTTTCCTTGTTTTTTTATCAAACCTAATTGTTGAAACTCATTGAAGGTATAGATTAAATGACGATAGCTGACCCCTAAAAATTCAGCCGTCTCTGTATGTTTTTCCTGATAATTCCCTGCCACTTCCGTTTGCAGCATGTACGCTGCCAAACGATGCTTCAATTCATAGTTTTGATTATTCGAAAAATGTTCCACCCGTAATAAAACCTTTTTCCCCAAGTATTTAGCGATCGTTTTCAGAAAGTGATTATCATCCAACAGCTCTTGTTTGACTTTACGATACGGTAACGCTAAACAAATACAGCGATCGATCGTTTGAACGTCTTTGACTTGATCCTCCACTTCTAACAGAGACAGCTCTCCAATAAAATCACCTGTTGTCAAAAATTGAAGTAATGAACGTTTCCCATTTTCGTGGATCTTGTAGATTTTTGCTCGCCCTTCGATCATAAAAAAAAGATGCTCAACAGGTTTATCAAAACGAACGATATAGTCATTCTTCTCATAGACAAAAAGACTCGCTGCTTTTAAGCTTTGCTCTGGAAATTTTTCGAAGATGATTTGAGAAGTTTCTTTGGTCAATTTTTTTAAGTCATGTAACGGATATATTTTCATAAGTCCTCCTAAAAATGTGAGATATCTCCTATTATTATGAAGCATTATCGATTAAATTACTATTATAAAGTTCAATAATTATTGGAGGCGTATCATGAAAAAAATTATAGCATCTATTTTATTTTATGCACTTAGCGGCGTTGGGATCAGCTTGACTTTAAAAGCAGATATCGGGGTCAGCAGTTTCAATTCACTTAATGTAGCTGTATCTTCTATCAGCGATATCAAAGTTGGAACGGTCACATTTTTATTCAACAGTCTATTTTTACTAGCGTATATTTTATTAGCTAAAAAGAAGGAACCTTTGAAATATGCTTTAATGTTTGTTTCCATTTTATGTTTGGGAAATATCATCAATTTCTTTTCTTACACTGTTTTCGGAGGACTACAGCTTGACAATTATTTCTTGAAGCTATTAGTCTTTGTGCTTGGAACTGTGATTGCTGGTTCCGCTACAGGAATGGTCATTTCTTTAAATATTCTGCCATTTCCAATCGAAAGTGTCTGTATTCGTCTATCTGAGATGTCAGGTGCCCCATTCTCTAGATTTAGATATGGCGTCGATATTATATCCGTCTCCATCTCTCTAGCGATCTCTCTATTTTATCATTTGCCGATTTTTGTTAGAGAAGGAACGATCATTAGCCTGTTCTTATTATCTGGGGTCATCTCATTTACCAAAAAAGCTTATGAAATGAACTTTACTAAACAGGAAGCCTAAAAAAACAGTGGTGATAGAAGTGGAACTTAGAAAAAAGTCCGCCTCTGTCACCACTATTTCATTTTGATAAAAGGTAATGCACCATCTGTGAATATTTCATCACCACCGCCATTTCTTCCATGATAGCTTGTGGTGAAATGTTCGACAAGTTCAATCGAAACAGGTTGTTTCGATTCTTCAAACGTCTCCAAGACAAAATCACGTTCCTTATCGACATCTGAGTTTATTTTATGAGTGACCTGTCCAGTAAAAAAAGAAAAGCCCACTTTTTTATCATACGTTGCAGCACCTAACCAATCCGCTTGTCTACCTCCAGGTAAATACCAGTTTTCTGGTGTTTGCCAAAAACGTACATGATGCCTTCTACGCGGATTATTTTCGATTTGCTTTTCAAATGCAATATCCTGCCGTTTACCAAATAAAAATAAAGAACTGACAGGTGCGCTTGGGTAAGACTTTGCTAACACACTTGCAATGATCATTTTTATGCTCGATCGTAATGATAATTTTTCGGCAATAGTCCAGCCGCTGTTCATAAATAATTGCTCTAATTCCGCTTTACTTCCAATAAAGGCCAGATTGATCGGATCCCCTAATAACCCATCACTCGTCTGCGAACGACCGATAAAGTAATCTGGTAGGTAACGTCCTGTCATCAACTTATTGATAAAAGGCAAAATCAAATAGGAACTGAATAGCCATAAAAGAATATACGCAAAAATATGGATCTTTTTTGTTAAAATTTCAGAAAACAATACTTGATAGATCAAACTACCGCTAATCACAATAAAAATGAAACGAATCAATCTAAATACACTATTGAAAAGAGTTTGTTTTTTCATAAGTCCTCTCCTTTCCCGATTTCAACTTTTTATTCCTTTTCTTCTTCTGGATCATAAGGAACATACTCACTATAATTATCCAATTCTCCTTCAAATACGTCATTCACAAAATTACTGTAAGAACCCATCCCCATTGTACCTAAATCTGAGCTGGTTTCAGTCATATTGTTCATGATCTTTTCTTGATATTCTTCCGCTGTGATCACAGCACCTGTCTTTACATTTTTATAAAATTTTGGCATTTTACTACATCCTCTCATTCATAATCAAATGACTTTTATCGGAAAAGGAGGAACTCAATCTAATTAAATTATACTGATAACTATAAAAAAAGTCGCTTATAAACTTCTCTGTACAAAAAAAGGGTAAAACAAAAGTATCTTTATACCTTCGTTTTACACCTTAAATCTTGATATATAGTTGGAATAGAAGTAAGCTCTGTTATTCTCAATGAATGAACTAATTCTGTTCCCTTTTTCTATACTTTAGCTTTGATCCGCTTAATACCAGCCGTTAGCCATCCAGAAAGCTTGTGCTGCTTCCCATGAACCATAACGTCCAGCAACATAGCTGTCAGCAACTCGTTCTTGGTTTGCTTCGGAATAATCACCATTTAAATATGAAGCATCTAATTGATATCTACCGATATATCTACCGTTTGTCGCAGCATACGAACCACTTGATTCTTTTTGTGCGATCCATTCTTTCGCAGAAGAAGTCGTTGCTGGTGCTGTCGCTGCTTCTTGAGCTGGTGCTGCTTGCTCAGCTTGCACAGCTGCTTCTTGTACTGGTGCTACTTCTGCTTGAACTGGCGTTGCATCTTTGCTAGCTTCTTCAGCTGTACGGATCACCAATTCTTCTCCTTCAAAAATCATATTTATGTTTGTAATTTTATTATCTTTTGCAATCAAATCAATTAAGCTATTGTCACCACTGAATTGTTGAGAGATCGTAGATAATGTATCTCCTGTTTTTACTTTATATAAGCTATCAGCGTGTGCGTCAGTCGTTCCCATAAAAAAGCCAAATCCTGCAGTCAAAGTTGTTGCTAATAAAATCGTTTTAAGTGATTTCATGTTGTTTCTCCTTTGTGAAAAATATTTTGTCGTTTGTTTATCGACTTTGCATACTTTAACATCTAAAAATATTTCATAGGTGAAAAAGCAATGACAATTCGTTACGAGTATTGGCTTTGCGTAACAGTTTGTAAAAAAAACGGAGAAAAACACCTGTTCGTACTGGGTTTTTGATTCAGTTTTATAATGAAAATGATCATGATTTTTTCTGAAATTTTATCGTTTTTCTTTTCAAATTATTGGCTTATATTACAAAAATTTGGAAATATTACAAAATTTCCTCTTTAATTCCAGCTCTTTTTTGATGCTTTTTTCATTTTTTAATCGGGAGACGTGTTTATTTATCACTCAAAAAGACCTCGACAAAACTAAAAATAGTTTTGTCGAGGTCTCTAATTCTTAATAAACGGTATTTAAAAGTCAGGTTCTTTATGCTTCGAATTCTTTTTGTTCAATGACAGATTCTAATAAACGGTTCTCAGTTTGGATAATATCAAAAAAAGCACTGATTTTTTCTAGTTGTTCATAATCAATTTGATATAATTTTACTCTCGGTTTAAAAAATAAAAATCCAGGTCTGATTTTTACTCGTTCGTTGATCAAGTGGCATTGCTCCATCATAGATTGTAGATCCATTTCAGAGACACTATTTTTGATCTTCTCGATTCGAGCACGCTCATAGATCCATTGGTCTTTCGTCACTGTCATTTTTTCGGTGATCGTTACTAGTTGACGATTCAAACGCCAAGACTGCTCAATAAATTTCGCCTTTTTATAAAGGTCGTCGTATTGAATCAAATCGATACGAACCGGTTTATACCAGTCTTCTTCATCGATCGATGACTTTTGATGCTTTTTAAATCGTTTTAATCCACTAACGAGTAAACTGTTTTCTATGGCGAGCAGCTCGTACTCCAATTTTTCTTTTGCTACCCGCACGCGTTCCTTTGACGCTTTTTCTCGTTTCAGACTTTCTTTTAGATATAAAACTTCACTTTCATCAGAACGAACAGGAACCGACGAATCCGTTTCTTCCACAGGAGCTATATCAAAAAATGTTTCGCTGTCTTCGATACTTTCAAGTATTGGTTCTTCCTCAGATGATGAACGCTCCTCTTTTTCCTTTGTTGACTCAGTTATCGTCACCTCTACTGGAAAACTCAAGGGTTCTCCCGAAATAGGTTCGCCTTCTTCTTCTTGAAAAATAGAAAGAAACTTTGCCTCTAAAATACTGCTGACAGACTGACTTTTGGTAAAGCCCATCTGCTTTAAACTAGTCGATACACTGAATGATAAAGGATCTTCCTCTTGTGTTTCTAAAGATACCGGAATAAATTCACAATAATATGTACTAAATGCACCCTCAACTTCTTCTACGAGTTTTGTCCAAACAAACTGCGGGAATAGTTCTTCCAGCTCTTCTAATAAAACATCCCAATTCAATTCTGCTTGAAAAAATTGGATCTCCACATGCTTTTTAAGCGGCAGAGAAAGAACTTTTCGAGAAATTTCGTCATTTTCTCGAAAAGTAAATAATTCTCCTGTGCGGTCTTCATAAAACGCTTCACATGCATCAACTATTTCTTCCGTACTATCTTTTTGATAGAGAACGGTCCCAGTAGTGAATGGGATTGCCTGTTGATGGAAAAAAACATCAAAAAAATCATTCATTGAGCCATTCTCCTTTCTTAATTTTTACGATTGAAGATCATAGATAGGGGTCAAAATAAGTTGTTGTCCTTCCGTCAAGAAGTATTGATCTAGGTCATTCCACTCTTTTAATGACCAGACAGAAACACCTGTTTTTTTAGAGATACTTGCTAATGTGTCTCCTTTTTTCACTTCATAGGTTTCTTTCGTCTTCTTACGTGTTGCACTTACTTGATAATCTTTCGCATCTTTTTTCGCTGAAGTATCTGTTGTTTCTTTTGTTGTATTTTTTTCTTTTTTAGCAGTTTCTTTTGTTGTTGTCTCTTTAGTAGTCGTTGTTTTCGTTGATTTGGCTACTTGTTTCTCTGATGATCGTGTCGTCTCTTTACCTGCAAAAGCAGTAGATAACTTTTGTACCATATCTAATGAACGGTCTACAGCATCCTCTTTGACTACAACAGTTGTTTTTTCTTCTTGTTTTGGAATACTTAACTTTTGGCCGATAAACAACATACGTCGATCCAATTGATTTTTATCAAGGATCGCTAAGGTAGAAATATTGTAAAGTTCACTGATTGACTTCAGAGACTCTCCTTTTTCTACGATATGCGTTATGTACTCGATATTTTGATCAGCTTTATCATTTTGTTTTTCCAATTTATCAAAAGAAGTATTTAATGAAATCTTCTTCGCTTTTTTCGTTTTCTTGTTATCTTTTAATGTATCGTATTGGGTCAGATTATACGCATCGATCAAACCATTTAGTTTTGCATTATAGCTTGTATCTGTTGCATAACGACCTGTCAGAAATTTGGTTGCGTCTTTATACGATTTCGTATTCGTTTTCCAAGTACCACTATAAAAAGAGTTATTAAAATCAGTGCCGCCCCTGATAAGCTTCACGTAATCTTCTAATGATTCTTTGTACGATGGGTACTTTCTGAAGTCTGAACGAATCGTAAACATACTACCAGAACCGTCATCTTCACTTGTCAGAAAGTTTGCACTTTGCCCTTTATAACTACCTTTGATCCCAAATAAGTTATAATTCGGAGCTGAAGCCAATGCACTGTTCCCAGATGCACTTTCCAAAATGGCCTGTGCGATCATGACTGAGGCATACACATTGTTTTCACCAGCAATCTGACGAGCATCCTCACCGATCACTTCGACAAAACTCTTAGTTGTCAAATTAGGACTAATATGGAATACCTGATCTGATCCAGCTGGACTTGCACCTGACGTTGTACTGCCTATTGAAACATTATTCGTTGGCGGCGTAGTAATTGGCTGCTGCGGTCCTTGGATCGGCTGCTGCGGCTGCACAGGTGTTGGTGCTGGCGTACTTGGTTTCGGAGCCGGTTTTGGTTTACTTGGCTGCGGTTTTGGTTTTGGCTTTGGTTTCGACGGAGTTGTAGTTGAGCTTGTTGTACCTGTGCTTGAACTAGTACTTGAAGTCGAACCTGTACTTGATGTTGAGCTATCGCTACTCGAAGTTGAATCACTTGTCGATGAATCTGTTGTACTTGTAGAATCCGTTGTCTCTTGTGTTGAACTCGACTCATCTGTTGTACTTTCTTCTACAGTTTCGTCCGTTGACTCACTGCTGCTTTCTTGCGTAGAAGAACTTGTTGCGATTCCTTCTACTGTACTTTCTGTTGGTTCATATTCACTCGTTGAAGATAAAATTGCTACGTCTTCTTGTTCTTCCGATCCTGCAGTTACATGATCTTCTGATTCTTTAGCAACAATTGGTTGAACATCATTAACAGAAAGGACAGCAGTTGAAGTAAGCAACCCAACACTTAACACGCGCATTTTTTTACTGTTTAGATTTCTTTTTTTCATTTTGTGTCCTCTCTTTTCTTATTGGTATGGATCTTCTTTTACTAAATTGATGATTTGATTGAAGGCTTGCTCAGATTCTTCCTTCACATCTTTAATACGTTTGTAGTAGTTTTGGTATTCTTGCTCTGCACGTTCCAAACGTTTTAGAACTCCAGCTTTTCGCTTAGTTTCTTCATTGATCATTTGTGCTCTTTGATTTGCCTGATTAATAATTTCTTTGGCTTGTTTTTTCGCTTCAAGTAACACTTCGCCAATGTCTTCTTTCGATAGTTGGTTATCAACATCGATCGTTTTTTGAGCTAATTGACGTTTCGTCGCTTCCAGTTCCTGACGAACTTTCGCTAGCTCTTCATAGGTAGCTGAATCAGTTGGTGTATCAGAAGCCATGATCACGATCCGATCTTCTGAAAGCTTATCGATTTCTTCTTGTTTCGCTAATAATTCTTGCTCATACTGACGAACTTTATTTGCAAAACGCTCTGCCTTTTTACGATTTAGGTCATTCTCATCAATTTGGCGGTTGCTTTCACGTAACAAGCTGTTGTATTTACTTTTTACTTGCTCCAATTCAGCCATACGCGCATCGTAATCTTTCGGCACAGCTTGAACCATTGATAATTCATTTTCTAATGACTCATTTACTTGCTGAGCAGATTCAACTTCACTTTGTAATTGCGTATTTTCTCTCTTACTCTTACGCAACTCAGCTTTCAATTCACGAAGCTCATTTTGAAGCTGCAGATTTTCTTCTTGAAGCTCTTCCAACTCTTCATCGTCGATCACTTCATTAACAGGTGGTCTTTTTTTCGTTGGCTTAGCTTTTCTAGGCGCTGATGCCACTGGTGCTGCTTTTTTCTTCTTTAAAGAGAATAATGAACGTGGTTCATCTTCGTCATCATCATAATCTTCATCGTCATCGTAGTCATCATCGTCATAATCTTCATCATCATCGTAGTCGTCGTCATCATCGTCATAATCTTCGTCGTCATCGTAGTCGTCATCATCATAATCTTCATCATCATCGTAGTCGTCATCATCATCGTCATAATCTTCGTCGTCATCGTAGTCATCATCATCGTAATCTTCGTCATCATCATAGTCATCATCATCATAATCTTCATCATCGTAATCTTCGTCATCATATTCATCGTAATCTTCATATTTTTTTCTTTTTTTACCTTTACCAAAAATCTTTAGCATATGCTCACTTCCTCCTAAAAATTGGGACTATTCTTTTGATTATTTTTATTTTCTAAAGTCAAACGTCTAAGTAAATTATGTGGTTGTCTATATATGTAATATAACGACAGTACGGTAGTTTTCAATTTTATAAAAATAACCAAATTCACTTTTGATTCAAATCATATGTGCGCTCTTCACTTATTCTCCTCATAGCTCTACTAACTAAACATAATACTTGAATATTTCATGTCTATTCTCCTCTTATAAATAATTAGGCTATTCGCTATTTTACCCATAAAAATTCTACCTACCTTTCTCTATTTTATCAGATAACTCCCAAACAAACAAACCGAATTGAGGCTTTATTCTTATTTTTCCATTACTATTTTTCACAAATAATACCATTGAAAAAAATGAAATATAATAACAGTCTAAATTGTTGTTTTTTTATCATTTTAACATTCAGCTAAATACTCACAAAAAAAATAAATCAAATTATCAGAGATTATCAAAAAAGACAATCATTTTGTCTATTTGCAATTGTCTGAACAACTCTCAGCACATCAAAAACGTTTTATTTATCAACGTTTTCACTCTTAAACAAAAGGATGATCGAAAAAAGGAATGGTCTCTCAGATAATAAAGAAACCATTCCTTTTGAGCGCTACTTTTTTTAACACATCTCATGCATATAAAAAAGGAACATTTTTATTTGTTATTAATTTGAAATCTGACAGAAATATGAGGAATCGTAAAACAATATTTCTACTTTGTTTTTTCACAAAAAAATCATATTTACAGACTACTTTTCAGTATAATCCTTCACAAAAACTCGAATCACACTTAAGGTTCCATTGCTGTCAAAATCCATCCCGATATTTCTAGCCACAGTGTTATCTTCTTTTGCTTGTTTCAAGGAATTTTCGACTTTTACTTTTTTACCAGCTATTTCCTCTGTCGGTTTGTCTATATTCTTATTGAAGGTATCGATTTTTTCTTTAAGATCCTCTAACTTGGTCAATGCTGCCAATTTTTCAAGAGCTTCTTTAGGTTCATTAAGATAAACCTTGCCTTCGCCAGGATAATTGAAAATCATGATATCTTGCGAACTCAACCATACCAATTTTTTTTCAGGATCAAACTCATAAATTATTTCAACAGTTGCATATGAATAGTATTTTCCATCTTGCTTATTCTTGTATGAATACGTACCATGCATTGTCAACGTATTCCCTTTAGCTACTACAGAATAAACTGGTTTTTCTTTACTATTTTCTGTCGTTTGCAAGGTTTCTTCTAGAATCGGCAATGCTGATGTATAAAATTCTGGAAGCGTTACTGCAAACTTTTCTTTCATTCGTTCTTGTGCTTCTTTTTCGCTTATATCAAGATACTCGAATTTTCCAAAACTTTTTTCCTGTGTTTTTTGCCAAACAACTGCTCGATCTGATTTATTCAAAGTAGTTGTTTCTTTTTTACTACATCCAACGATCAAGAAGACACAGGCTAAAATCAGGAATGTTATTTTCTTATTCACTTTCCTTTTTTCCTCCTATTTTAAATATTCAGTTATTTTAATAAATCGAGATCTAAAATAACTGGGTCTTGGTTAGGGAAATCCTCTGTATTGAACGTCAAAATCACGTCTCCAGTTGTTTGTTTTAATTTATAGACTAGTACAGTTTCTACAGATTCTTCTTTCTCTAACTGATCTTTTTGATGCTGTTCTAATAACCCCAACGCTGAATTTCTTTCGTTTTCAGGCAATATGGTCTCTGTTAGCAGTTGTTCTTTTTGTTTTACTGCAACAACCTCTTTTAATGAATCGGCAGAGATCTTTTCTTCAGCTAAGTTTGTCATTTCATAGCGAATAACTAATAGTGTTTCTTCATTTTGATCCGCTACTTTTCTAAAGCCTTTGATTTCAAATGCTACTTTATCATTTTTAACCGTTACACTGTCACTCTCTGAGATTGGCTCGGAGCTTTCTTCCTTCTCTTGCTCTTCATGCGTTTCATCTATTTTTATTTCCTGCAATGATCTTGTTGACTGATCGATAATTTTTGAACGCGCTTCATAATTACTGTCATCTGCTGAATAATATACTAACTGAACAAAACCATTTTTAGTTTCAACGTAATAAATGTGCGCCCAGACATCTTTGTCCTTGAATCTTGTGAATACAGTGTATTTGTACGCTGGATGATCATTTAGCTTAAACTCTTTCATATAGACATCTTCAGGATCATCATAGCCATAGGTCTTAGCCACCTGTTTACGAGTCTTAGCTCCAAAGTCCTTCAAATCTAATGCATCTTTTCTTGTTGTACTGATAAACATCACAGAATTGCTTTTTTTATCCTTTGCGGCAAAAACTGCATTTTGTCCATATTTATCTTGAGATTCTGATTCTTTTTCCCATGATGATGGCAATTGAAGTGAATAAGTAATTCCCCGATCTGAAAATGTTTGTTTCTCCTCTGATAATTTAGTTGTACAGCCTGTGAAGACAAGCAGTAACCCAAGAAGCATCATGATTTTTCGTTTCATATTTTTATTCCCCTTTCACTGCTTGTCTTTTCAACCAGAATAAATATAGTAAAAATGCAACTATACTAAACGCAAACAAGCTAATACCAACAGTAAAGCCTTGAGGTAAAAAGACAAATTCCACTGTGTGCTTCCCTTTTGAAACCGGTAATGTCAAAAACGCTTCTTTGAATGTTGGAATCTCAACTTTTTTTCCATCAATATATGCTTTCCAACCTTTATCATATGGAATAGTTGTCCAAATCACTTGGTCTTCTTTTAAATCGACACTCGCACTTGCTTTACGACCACTAACATCAAAATCTACTCCATTCTTTTTGATTTTGTCTAGCGAAGTTTCAAAACGGTCAACATTTAGCAGCGCAACATCAGGTTGATAGAGACTGATTTGGGCTTGGGAGGTATCGAAGCTAGCTTTAACTTTTATAGTCTCTGCCTCTTGATAGTATCCAAGATTATAGTATTGTCCAGATTCAATCATACTGTTTTTCCTTGAAGTACCATTCACTTCAAGAGTAATATCTGTTTTAGCCATCATGCTTTGGTCTGCCGCTACTAAGCTTAAATAAGCTTGTGTTTTAGCAGGTATTTCAACCGTCCAAGTGATGGATGAAAGCTGTGCAATATTTTCTTTGCCATAAGTCAAACTGCCATCATTTGATTCCAAAGTAAGGTTTTCTAACTTGTCTTCTTTAACATTCCCAAAACTAAATAAGTCCTCTTCCATACCTGAAAGATGTTTGATCAGTTCAGTCTGATTGTTTACAGCATTTGGTTCATAAATCTCTTTGTCTGTAAGTACTCCTAATGGAAGCGTATTTTTATTCTCATATAAATTATATTTTCCTTTAGTAGCAATTTTTTCAAACCCATATTTATTAATATCTTCTTGTTTAGAAAGATTGTATTTGATCCCCAAGAGCGAATCCATGATCAAAGTATTATTGACATAGGCAATGTTCAAGTTACTTCCTGTGGAACGAAATCCAAGATTATTAAGATAACTGGAGGAATGGCGATTTCTAATTGAAGAAAACATCGTGACACCGCTATATCCATAATTAAAGCTGTCATTTCGCGAAATAGGATCCATATTTTCCATTCGGTAAAAATCATCATTTTCACGCTTCGTCTTTTCCACCAATGTTTTGATGTCTTCATAATGACCATCATAAACGCTTCGTCCTGCGTATCCCCAATCTTCTTTGATGCCCTCAAACATAACTTTGGTATTGAAACCTGCTTCTGCCACCATGACTACTGCAAGTATAATAGGCAATACTTTTCTTAGTTTATTTCCCTTGTAGACAAGTAATAAAATCAAGTAGGAAACGAGCAAGAGAATCGTAATAATAAACGAGACTGGCTGAATATAATCATATCGTTGTCTATTCGCAAAAAAATAAGTTGCTAGAAACACTGCTAATAGTAAAAGAATGATATTGATGATTTTTTCTACATCAGACTTTTCGATCTGTTCAATGCTATATCCAGCAAGCAGAATAACTAAAAAAGAAAAAAGGAAACTAAATCTATATAAAAACATGTTAGGCGCGTGAAATCCATGCCAAAATAGGTTTAGATTTGAAATGTAAACACTAGCAATCAAGAGAACAAACAAGCTTCCGTATAAAAGCTTATTGCGTAATGGAATTTTCTTATCAACAAAATAGTACAAACAAAAAATCAGAGGCAATAAACCAATATAAACGAAAGGAGCACTGCCAAACTTGCTCGTATCATAAATACCCGCCATTGATTTAGTCACTAAATCCCAAGCTCCAGTATCTGGTTGCCAAAAGCGATTAAAATCACTCAAGCTCTCTCCATTATTTTTCAAATCCAATACTGTTGGTAAGATCGTGACCATCGAAGCTCCTCCGGCTAAAAACGAAGTAACCAAATAATTGATGATACTTTTTTTATATCGTTGAAAATCGGTCATTAAACGAACACAATAATACATGAAGCTAAAAACACCGATCATAAAGGCCATATAAAAATTAGAAAGAAACAGTAACAAGTAACTAATGAATAACAGAACCGGTTTTCCTTTATCCATGATTCTATTGATACCTAAAATGATCAGCGGTAAGTAGACAAATGCATCCAGCCACATGATCACTTCTGAATATGCTGTTGCGTAAGCCATCAAGGCGTAAGCGGTACTAAACGATACATGCAGCCATTTAGAAAATTTGAAGGTTTGAGTCGAAAAAAACCAAAAAGCAGCACCCATTGCACCAAACTTGATCAAAGTAATAAAATACAATGCTTCCGGCATTGCCTGATTATCAAAAAAGAAAACAAGCGGCGTAAAAATCCCATTTAGATAATAGGCCGAAAAAGCCCAATAATTTAACCCTAAAGAGCCATACCATGTATAAAATATATTTTGTTTTCCATGTAAAACATTATTAAAACTCGCATGGAAGTTCGAATACTGACTGAAACTATCACTCGCCATGACTGTACGTTCACTGCCAGGATAAATACCAATCAGAAAATAGCTTAAAGCCATCAAGGCGATTGGAATTATAATACTTAGCAAAAGGTATATGCCGTTTTCCCGTATCCATCTCGTTACTTTGTTCTTCATATTTACCTCACTTAAATTGTTTATTTTATCGAACATACCCAAATTTATTCAATGGATAATATCTAAATGAAACGACACCTTCGATCTGATCACTCTCTATCAGTCCCATCATTCGGCTGTCTGTCGAATGATTACGATTATCTCCAAGTAAAAAATACTTATTTTTAGGGATTTTTGTTAAACCAGATAATTGCTTCATTACTTCAACTGAGACGTTGATTTTGATCGTACCATCTGGTAAATCTATCGCTCTTTTGTCAGTGTTACTGTCTGGCGATTTTACTCCCTCTTTCATTTGATGGTTAATAAACAGTTTGTTTTCTTCCAGCCAGATTGCATCTCCCGGCATACCGACAACCCTTTTTACATAAGAGTCATTCGGCTTTTCTTTTGGTGAAAAAGTTACGATATCTAATCGAGAAGGTTTTTTGGTTTTCCTCACAAAGATTCGATCGTTATTCGCAAAAGTAGGAGCCATAGATACTCCGTCTACTCTGTGTGTCCTTACAAAAACAAAAAAGAGAACACAGCCAAGGACTACACAAACCATAAGTATCCTCTTCACGATTGTGAATGTACGCATTAGCTTTTGATATTTTTCAACTATTTGTTGTGTTTCATTCGATTTTTTTTTGCCTCTCTTTTTTTTGAGCATGGGTAGGTTATCTATATTTTTTTTTGTCATCTTTTGGCTCTTTCCTTTATTATTTCTTGAAACTGCTATCTACATCGATCAAAAATGGGCGGCTGCATTTAATGGGAAAACTCTTAGCTCAACAACTCCAATAATATCTTTCTCATCGATCAGTCCATAATCACGGCTGTCAGAAGAAAATTGACGGTTATCTCCCATCACGAAATACTTTCCTTCTGGAATGCGCTCTTCATTTGTCACTTGCTTTAAACTAAAATCTTGAGTCAGTAAAAAACCAGACTGCTTTGCTTCAGCTGCAGATTTTTCGAGAAAACGTTCTGGCGTTAGTTTATTATTGATAAATAGTTGATCATTCTTATAATATAGTTCTTCTCCGGGCATTCCGATAATTCTTCTAATCGTTTTTTCTTTCGTTTGTGGATGTTTGAAATAAACCATTTTGAAACGTTTTAATTCGCTCATTTTGCTGACTAAAACACGGTCATTATTAGTCAGTGCCGTAGTCATTGCATAGCCTTCCATTTTAGGCGTGCGAATAGTGAAGTAAATAATCATAGAAAATAATGCAGCACTGATAGCAATAGTCAGAGCAAGTTGTTTTAACAATAGCTTTAGTTGCTTTTTTTTACGTCGTTTTTGATTATTTTTCTTTTTTCTCTGTTGCTGTTTTTTTGGCAAAGGTTTTACTACTTTTTTTGCTTTTCCTTTATGTTGCTGCTTCTTTTTCGTTGCAATAGTATTATTGCTTTTTTTTCGTTTATTACGCTTTGTTGTGTTCTTCTCTTCTCTGTTTCTTTTTATGTATTCTTCTTTTTTCTTCACTTTAGATTGAGAGGAAGAGAGCTTTTTTCTCGGCTGTTTCGTAGCCTTTTTTGGACTAGTCATACTCTCACCCCTCAACAATTATTTTTTCTGCTGTAAAGCTGATTCATTTACTTTGAAGTGTTTGAAAACCTTTTGTTCACTCTCGGTCACTTTTGCTATGTCTTTTAAATAAGTTTCTCTGATCGTAGCGTTTGCCAATGCATCCTGATTTTGATTACTGATGTTCACTGCCAACTGACGTGTTAATGATAAATGGCGATTGAGTAACTTTTGCCCTTCAACTGACATTCCTTGAGAAGCCGGCTTGACACTGGCACTCGCCAATTGAGCACTTAGATCACGCAAGTTTTTAACTGTTTTTTCTGGGCTTGCTCCATTCCCTACAGCAGTAATTTGCTTTTTCATTTCATCTACTAAATAGTAGGTTTTCGCCACAGCTTCAGCATCTTCAGCTGTTAAATTTGTTAATTGATAATATCTGGAATATCCTGCACCACCAGCTGTCATAAGAAACAGACCAAAACAAGTGATCGCCCAAATCAACTGACGCTTCTTTTTTTGTTCTAATTGTTTACGTATGCGCTGAAGTTTTTTCCGCTTCTTTTTATTTTTAACTCGGCGTACTTTTATTCTTTTCCACTGTTTATTGGTAGAAATTCTAAAGAAAAACAACGCCACACCAAAAATGAAAAAGAGGATAGCGCTGGATAATAGGCCGATAAATGACATATCCAATATGCTCATAGGTTTCTATCCCCTTTCGTTACTTTATCTTGCAGTTGTTTTCTTTCTATTTCCTTTTTTCTTCTTATTTTTCATTTTCTTTGTTTGAATAGAACGAACAATAATAAAGATAATTACAACAACAGCAATGATTCCACCCACGATCATCGCAATCAATTTCCAATCGATCCCGCGTTCTTGTGTTAATGAAACATCCTGTCCATTAAATTTATCTGCTTCTTCATCAGTAATAGTAAAATCTTCTGTCCATTCCCATTTTTTGTCATCCGCTGTTACTAAAATGTGGGCTTTATAATCGCCTGCTTCCATACGATCTCCGTTCATTTCAACGGGAAAATCGATCAAGTTATTAGGTCCCATACGCATACCTGCTTTTTTAGTGTCGTACAAAACTTCTTCTGACCCTTTTTTCATGACTTGCACATCAACAGTCATGTTTTCAAGGTAGGCAGGTTGAACATTAGAAAAATTGACAAATACAGCATTTCGATAATTTGCTAGACCAGCATATACTTTATTCAATTCAAGATTGGGTTCAACAACGTTATCATTTTCGCTTAAAAGCATTCCTACTAAGTAAGCATATTCATTTGTGATCCCTGTTTTTTTCTTTGCTTCCTTATCTTCTTTTACCTGTTGTTTCAATTGAATACCACCTGAAATAAAACCATTAAAATCAGATGCCGGCATCGTTATATCCAACTTTAAAGGAACCATTGTTTTTGGTGGGATAACAACTTCTTTAGGTCCTTTAACGATATCTACAAAATCATATTTTAAAGATTTATCTTTTTCGATCGCTGATGGACCATATTCGATAACACCATTTCCGTTTGTCTTTGCACCATTTAGTGAGACACCGATCGTGATTTCCTCATCAGAGCCATTTGCCAATTCAATTTCCACAGTCTGCTTTTGTCCAGCATTCATTCGTAAGTCGAAGTAACCGACACTAGTGCGCTGATTCTCAGGTTTCACAACTTTATAGGTAAAACCTAAACCAAGATCTGCTGCTTGTTGATCAGCGGTCTTATTGTTTTCATCGGCAAAAACATTAACAGAGAATCCAAGACCGAAAACTATGTATGTGAGTAGTGCTAAGTAAGTGATTAGTTTCTTTTTCATGAATGTTGTAAATCCCTTCCTCTTGATGTTAAAACAAGTCACCGGCTTTACGCCGGTGAGCCTGTTTCTACATATTTAATCACAGTTGTTCAAACTGTTTTTTATAATGTGTCTGATAATGTCCAAGTTACTGTAGCATTATATGCTGCAGTACGAACGTCAACAGATGCTGGGATGTCGATTACTACAGAGTTGCCGTCTGTACCTTTTTCATCGTCACCAAATGTTACTTCATAACGACCTTTACCACCATTAGGATCAGTGTTTGTGTAAACTGGTAATGAACCGCTTGTTTCAGAAATTGTTTGTACGCCAGTTCCATCACCAAATATTTTTTTATCGTCAGCTGGTTGTAATTCTGGGTTAAGTGTAGCTGCTACATCGATATTTTTGTATGTTAATGTTGCTCCAGCTAAAGTTACATCTGTTCCATCAACAGTTGCAGTAAATTGTTTAGTTAATGCTGCTGATAATTTGTATGTGTGATCAACAGTAGAACGAACATCTTTGATCGCTACATAGTTTTCTACGTTGTACTCGTCATCATTTCCTTTGTTTGCTACGTGAGGTGCAGCTTCATATTGTTGCGCGCCTACTACTGCAGCGTGAGCTTTGAAGTCCAATGGAGTTACAGCAATGATCCCAAATTCGTCAACGTGAGTTGGATCGATGTCAGTACCAGTATCAGGTTTACGAGAACCAGTTGGGTCAGTCATTGTTGTATCTTCAGAAGTATTTTTTGTGAACTCGATGTCTGCAGTTCCGTTTCTAGTTCCTTCTAAGGCTTGTGTTGCACTTGGAGCAGCTACTGCTACGCCTACTACTGCTAATAAAGCAGCTCCGCATAATTTGTGTGTTAATTTCATGTGTGTTTCCTCCTAGGTTTTGTTTGTGTTACATCTATGGTAACTCGGCTATAATCCAAGTTAACACCGTTGAATAGGGTACCGGATCACGTTTAGTCGCTCCCGGTATGCTTAATGTGACTGCACTGTTTTCATACACTTGCTGATTACCAAATGCTGCATCCAGTACAGGTTCGTCCTTTAATAAACGTGGACTTAACGTTGACGCAATGCTGTTTTTATTATCAGCGGATGCGCCGAATGAAATGCTCCAAGTTCCAAAACCGGTGCCTTGTTTAGCCTCTGCTAAATTATAGGTTTCTCCGATATTGCTTAGTCGAATGATCTCTTTAGAGACGATCGGTGCTTCGCTTTGATCACGCGTCGAGTTGACCCATGATTTATCGAAAGAAATCACCGCACCGTTAAGTTCCGGATTTTTTGCTGTTTCATTTCTAAATTGTGATTCTTGACGTACCTGCAATGTCCAGCCTTGTTGACCGCCTCTATAATCAGAAACTTGAACAAAGTTTCCTCTAGGTTTCGTGCCGTCTTTAAACAACTGTGCATTCACTGGGTATGTCATATCTTTGTTTGTGATTGCATACTTTCCAAAATTCAGTTGTGGAACAAAGTCGATTCGCAGACGACCTTCTGTACTTGGACTAGGCCCAGGATCGACGATCGTTCCGGGATTTTCTGGATCACGAATCCCTTCTTCATCTGGAATTTCGGTTAATTCAATCGCTGCATTTCCTTCTGTATTATCTTCTACCGCATACGAGTAATCTGGTAGTAGTCCAGCTGTGAGTCCGATCGAAAGAAGTAGCAAGGTTGAATAGATTCTATTCTTTTTCATTCCTTAACTCCCTTCTTTCTGTTCATCGTTGTCTTTTTTCCGCTTCCAGAAAAAGGCAATTGCTGCAATAATGACTAAAGCTGCACCACTAATCGATAAACTTTTCTTTACTAACTCGCCAGTTGAAGGATACTTGCCGACTGGTTTTGTGATCTTAGGTGTTGAATCAGAAGTTTTCGGTTCGGTCGTCGGCTCTGTTGTTGGTTTTGTTTCTTCATAGAACCCGATTTCTCCGTTTGTCTGAATCCCACCACCATTGCCTTCCCCTTCAGCTTGTACACTGATTGGATGAATTGTGAAAAGTGATACACATGCAATGGAGAACAAGACCAAAGATTTTAAATTTTTCATCAATTGTTATTCCTCCATTTTATGGTGTATCTTCCAATGAGAACTGAATCGTCGCTTGATATTTACCAAGTTTGTTGACTGCACCAGGTGCTAATTCAATTTTGAACCCGTTGTTCTTTTTCACCCATTCTTCTTCACTGATATTGTATTCGCCAACATCTGCATTTGTATGAACAAAGATTGGTTTTGCCAAGCCAGTGATGACTTCATCTGATTCACCGTTTACATAGTGAAGTGCATCTGGGAAAATAGCATCACCATTTGATAACGGTGAAAGCAGCGTTGCTGTCATTGTCCATTTTTGTAAGTTTCCACGGTTATCAGAAACCACTAATTGATCCCCTACAACATCTGGATTAACGGCAACAGTATTTCCATTAAGACTTTCAGTTTTAATCCCAAAGTCTAATGCTGTTGGTGCTGAGACAAAGGACAAGATACCAAAAGCTGGCCCACCAGGCAAACCTACTTCATTTGATGTAACATCAATTGGAACAAGTGTTGCGTTTGGATCATTAGGTCCAACAATAAATGGATCTTCTTGTGGTGAATAACCAACAGCTGTTGCTGTATTTTTTAGATCTTTATCCACAGCACTTTGTTCGACAGTTACTTGGAATGTCACTCTTACTTCTTTCGGAATCAAGGTTGGATCTGTTTCTGATTTTGGTTTTGGTTTACTTAGATCCCCTACTTTAATCGTTAATGTACGTGTTGTTTCATTGTAGTTATACTTATCAGTACCTACTTCGACATTATCGATCATTACTTTGTGTTTAGTAGGATCAAATGTTAATCCTTCAGCCAAGACATCAGATATTTCGACATTAGTCCAATCGTAAGAATCTGCTTTTGTATTTGATACCAGCAATGAATACGTCAGAATATCACCGACAGAAGTTGTACTTCCACCGCTAGATTCTACCCCTTTGACCAATTTAGGTGCATCAGGGATAACATCAGCTACTGTATCCAAGGTTGCTGGATCAAAACGATCATCAGTTGTTCCTTTAACAGCATCATGATACCCTGTATAACTATCATAAGTTGTCGCAACTTCATTCAAGTTGCCAGCAACGCCATCCGGCTCCACTGTATAGGTACGCGGAAGTACAAAAGATGGTAATGGTGTAATTTCTGTTGTGTCTTTTAGATAAACTTCCACTTGGGCTGTTTTATCGATATAGCTTGGTAAATCAATTGTCCAGTTACCGCCGGCTACAGTAGTTGTCACTGCATTTCCAGCTGAATCTTTCAACCATTCACCATTGACTTTTACAAAAACCTTTGCTCCATCTTCATCGCTGGTTCCTTTGATTTGTTTCGCTGCATTGTTGACAGCAGATGAAACAACTGCTTGAGTTGGCGGTGTAACATCTAAACTAGTCACTGTATCTGTAAACCATAAATCTCCATGAACGACATCGGCAGGTGTACCAATGTGTACAGTGGTATCATCAGGAGCTGGTACATCACTTGAACCACGCCAAGCCCGAACCACGTTCACCTTAGTTCCAGTTGGAATAAATGTTTCGCCAGCGGGAAGTAATGAAGACATATCCGCCCTAAAGATACCTGCTCGCGCTTCTTCACCATGAATACTGTATTTACCCGTATCGCCATCTTGAACGGTTGTTCCATAAATTTTATGCTTAGTCGTTTCATTAGGAAGTTGTACTTCTAATTCAACATGTACTTCATCTGTCCAAGCATCACGGAACCCATCCTTACCTTCTGGGATACTTACATGCCCAAAAATAAATTTGTCTGCGTTCGTCGGCGTGCGGATTTCATCCACGATTGGATTCGCATTGTTTCCTGACATCCGTGAGAAGCGATTGATACCTTGGGTACCAAATGAGTCTGTTCCAGTATTGAACGTAGGGTCACTTGATGTGTCGAAAAGCATATTTGAACCTTTCAAACTATAATCTACCAATGTCCATGATCTAAATGGATTTCCGTCATTCCCATTGTTTGCTTGTCCAGTTTTAGGTACCCATAAAGATACGTCGGAATGGATTGACTGGAATGTAGAGGACGATCCAGGGGACATCAGTGCTTTTCCGGGACCATTATTTTTAAAATCATAGTACATCGGTTTATCAAGAACAAAAGTTAAATCTCTACTACCATAAGTATTGAAAATTGCTCCACTCGAAGTATTTCCAATCACTTCAAAATAGGTTCCTTCAGTTGCAGATACTGTATTCGGACGCCATGTATCGATTCCAGCACCATTATCAGCTAAAATTTTCACACGACTTCCAGGATCCGTTAAAGTAAAACTATGCGGTCCAGATGCACTTGATTCATAAAAGATAATCCCTTGTCCTCTGTTATCAGCTCCTGGTGCTTGTGGTGACCCAGTTCCCTTGTTGTGAACTGTAAAATCTGAATTTTCTGATACCAAAATCCGATTATTAGCACCAAACATGCGAATTCCCGGAGCTCCCCCAGTAGTTTTCTTAAGATTGATTTGAGACTCTCCTGAGACGTTGAATGCCATATTTCCTCGAAGTCTAAAGCGAACAGTAGCAGCATATGGGTTACTTTGTCCTTCTGATATCATATCCAGAATGGATTGACCGCTAGCGTTAAAGCTCCCTCCATCACTCTGAATCATAACTGCAGGAGTTGCACTTCCTGGCTCTAAAGAATGGATTTTGAAATATGCTTTATTTTCTACATTAAGCGTTGAGTTAGCTGCATCGATGGAGATAATCCCACCACTTTCTGCCGTCTGTGTTGAGTTACCAGATACATCAAGCTTCGTTCCTTCATCTTTTACAGTGATATCTACTTGTGCTGTTGCTTTTAAAACGTTGTTTGAACGACTATATGCAGTAAATTGAGCTTTGTTTTGGACAATCATATCTGTGCCAGCAGCTGAATTACTAAATACTTGTCCGACACTATTTGCATTAAATGTGGAGTCATCTACGATGAAACTCATGACACCAGATGCATCGATAATGTCGCTGGTCGTTGTACTAGTCAAATTGATATCCGACTTCTCATTGATAACTAATGAAGAGTTCGCTGCATTATTACGATAAAAATTCCCAGAAATATTTGTTGGAATATTTACTTTACTATTACTGATTGTGGTATTGACCAGAGTTCCATAGATAAAGTTAGTAATACTCGGAATATCGAAGATACTATCATTAACCGTTATATCAATTGAAGCTCCATAAATAAGGTTGCCTATACTTGTAGTAACAATTTTTGAATTTTTAATGCTAAACTGTGAAGTTGCCCCAGTAACATTAAATAAGCTAGAGACTTTCTCAACTGTAATATCAGCATTTTCGATCAAGAATTTACCATTAGCAATAGATGAGCTAACAAAATGGGAGCCATCATTGACTGTAACAGAAGCTCGCTCAGTTTCTGTCCCTTGAATATAAACTTCTTTAGCAGTGATCATTACGCTAGAACGAGTAATGTTAAGCACATTCGTTCCTCTGATTGTTACAACACTATTTGCGGCTGTGAGTAAAGCTCTAGACGCGCCAGTTAGTGTCGTAATATTTTCAAAGTTGATCATCCAATTATTACTATTTGCTGCACTGGCATCAAAGATGGAAGTTGTATTGTTCCCTGTATACTTCAAATCCTTAACAGTAAGCGTACTACCTCCTGCACTCGCTTGAGGCATCGTGATAGAGTAGCTTGTTGTAGTTCCAAAATTGATTTCATGCCCTTGTCCATCAATTTCTAATGACGGACGAGCCACCATAGAAGCGCTACTTGACGCAGTTAGGTCGGCTGCTAACGTAATCTTATCAACAGTAGGATCAGTTAACGCTGAAAGAAATTCAGACCAAAGTGTAACAACTTTTTCATTCACTGGTGCTGCAAATGTTGAGACATCCAATGATGAGAGCGCCCTCGGAGCAACATAGTTTTGCTCGACAACTTTTTCTTCTGGAATACTTGGTAAATCTAATGAAAGTTTCGCTACTTCACCGGATTCATTTGCTAGTGAAATTTGTCCAGTTTTTGCTTTATTTCCTGCAAATGTTCGGACAAAGAATTGAACAATCAGCGGTTCTTTCGATGCTTTTGTTTTGATCGTGAAAGAATCCTCTGAAAACTTCACTAACTCAATAGCAGATAAATCGTTTTCTGTTTGACCTTCTACGAGATCCTCATAAGAAATGGTATCTAAATCAGTCGCCTTGAATGTCAGCTCCTCGTCCTTCGGATTATTGATCGTTAATTTGACAGGAAGTAGTTTTTCGTTATCACTGGAAATATCCCCATGCTCTAATGAATAATTGTCAGATGCTGCACGCAATGGACTTACACCTTTAAAGGACACATACCCTACAACAGTAACAAGCAGTACAAGTAATCCAACATAGAAACCTTTGTGTTTTATTTTCATTATTTTCCTCCTTTCCTCAAAAATCGTTGTGCTAAGAAACACACAATATATTTCAATTTTCTGACCTAATGCTACGCTAGCTATTTGATCAAAAAAGAGAAAACTGATTTAATTGAGAGGATCCCTTACATAGACAACATGTAACCTCTTGAGCGGACTGTCCGAATATACTTAGGTTTAAATGGATCGTCCCCAAGTTTTTTTCTAAGATGGAAGACTAGATTAGAAATGCGATACTTGCGATCACCTTTTTCATCCCCCCAGATAGCCTGATACATTTCTTCATAAGAAACAGCATCTCCTTGGCGTCTAACTAAAATCTCCATCGCCTGAAATTCCAATTTGGTCAAGCTGACTTCACCTTTCTTTTCCACATTGACAGAAAAGTTGTTAGGAACAAGTTCAATAGGTGTCAATTCTTCGATTTTGTCCTTTTGTGGCTCTACTTCTTTTACAGGCTCAACCTTCTTTGTTCTTCTCTCCAACGTTGTTCCTACGTAGATACCAAATTCATCAGGATCGACTTGATCATCAAACGTTCCATCAGAGCCTAATTGTAAATAGACAATTCGATTGATTTTTGTAGAATCTTCTGAAAGAATCCAAATAAAACGGTCTGTTAAGCTTCTAATTTTAATAATCAGCTCGCATGTTTCGCCAATTTCTTCTAGAGAAGACTCCTTGATGATCACAGCGTCCATAGTATTTATTCTTTGATCTAGTTCATCAGACTCTAAATAATGCACATCACATTGTTTTTCCTTCAAAGCCTCTATGTATCGCGAATCACCAATCTTTTTATGATTGACTAGTGCTATGTTAAACATTTTTTTCCTCCTTGATTTTCGACATTTCAATCAATAATTTTAAAAGAAGTGCCTTTATGTTTGTTCCTGACAACTCTTTTGTTTTCTGAACCTCAATAAAACAAGCAATAAAATAGTGGTTTTTTCTTTTTTATTGTAAAATTTAACTCAAGCTAAAGTTACATTTTTTTCTTATCTTAATTTTATTTTCCATTCTCGTTCTATGGAGGAACAAGAGATTGTCAGAAAAAGGTTGATACAGCAAGGCTTGTTGGGTTAAGTGACGGCGATTGTGACGGCGAATTTGAAATTTCCAGACTATACACAGGTGATCGATTCAACTGCTAAACGTTCTTCATTCAGATTTGAATTTGTGTAAATATCCAATGTCATTTTTGTAGAAGCATGTCCCATCAAGGAACTGATAACTGCTATATTTACACCTTTTTCTAAACAACGAGTCGCGAATGAATGTCGCAATGCGTGGAAAGAACATTTTGGCAATTTTAATGATTCCAGTAAACGATTAAATTGATAACGAATCGTACGCGGCTCAACAAATTTTTCTCCCTTTGATATTACATAAGCGCTTTTACTTTGTTTTTTTGCTCTTTGTAGACGTTTAACTAGCGCTGTGGAAAGTGGAATAATTCGTTCTGATGTTTCTGATTTTGGCTTTTCTTCTATAATGTGCGTTCTAAATTTTCCTTCTGAAAAATTTCCCACTCGCTGCAGTGTCCTGTGAACTGAAATTGTTTGATTCTCAAAATCGATATCTTTCCATTTTAATCCTGAAATTTCTCCGATTCTCATCCCTGTTTCTAATGAAAGAAGGATAGATAATCCCTCTGGTGATTTTTTTGCTTCTTTTACTAAGCGTTTATGTTCAGTTCTTGTAATAGTCACGATCTTCGGCTTTTTACCTTTAGGCAACTGGATATTCTCGTATAATGATCTTTGTACAAAGTTAAGCTTTTCAGCATATTTCAGTGCTGTTTTTAACACTCTGAAGACAGCGTGTAGTGAATTGATTGAGATTTTTTCTTTTGTACTATTAATGAAGCTTTCTATTTTACTGGAGGTAAGTTCGCTTAAATAGATATCTCCAAGAAACGGTCGGATGTGGCAGTTGATTTTACTCTTGTAGCTATCAAAGGTACTAGGCTTTACGTTGAAGGCAGCTACTGATTCCAACCAGTAATCCAGCCAATTGTTGACCGTTCCATAAAAGCGTTCTGTGGTATTGGTGCTTGAAAAGATACTGGCTTTCTTGATGACCAACTTCTTTTTAACTTCTTTGTAGTTATTGTCATAGACGTAACCATAATAGATTGACCCGTCTGCTCGACGACCTTTGATGTATCGACCCTCCCATCGTCCATCCTTTCTTTTATATATATTTTCTCCCTTTCTAGCCATAGCTGATCTTCCTCTCTACATAAAATTATTGACGGCTATATTGACGGCTAAAATTAAACAATTTTTTCTCAATTTTTTTAAATATAATCAAAAAAATTGATAAGTTTTCCTTTTATAAATGAGTTATAATGATTTTGCTACCAAAATTTTATCTTTTTTGAGATATTTATGATTATAAAACCAGGATTGCTATTATAAATAAAAAGAGAATCTTCGAAAAAATATATTATTTTAATTTTTACCAATAACATTTCCCGTTCCTCCATAGAACGAGAAGTGTTTTTCTTTTACTATCATTATCTTATACTATCATTAAAATAATTTGGGATTAAAAAAAGGAGATATCATCCCCCTTTTTTAAACATTTTTGATAAAAAAATGATAAAAACTATTCTTCTAGCTAGGATTAATCTCTTTTTTTTAAAAGAAAACCATAATTAAAAAATAATTACATTCGTTATCTATCAAGCCACTCTTTTCAGTTGAAGTCTAATCATTCATTTTATCCGTCAGAGACATATGCAAGTAATCCGATATCATCCGAATATCTCTTCTCGTTAATATCGGATGGACCAAAAAATACTGCGCTTGATCTGTAAAAACTCTGAAGGTTGGAGAAACGCTTGTTGAAATAATGATATCGAACTTTTTTCGGTCTTTTTTCAATTTATTCAATGTTGTATAGATTTTTATATTGAAAAACGTTTTGAAATTAGCTTCAATTTGGTTAATCAACTTTTGTTCCATCATTTCTGATAAATCTGTTTCTACATAAATAATAAATTCTTTTTCAAAGCATACAGCCGGCTTGAAGAACGAGAAAATCAGAATGTATTTATCCATTAGATATTGTTCATTCAAAAATAATTTTAATTCTGTCTTTTCATATAATTCAAATAGAATCTCTTTCATTTTGCTTTTTAGAATCGGAAAATAATACCCAGTCTGTCGGTACATTCGATAACCTGAACTAGCATAAACAATATTTGAAAACAATTCAGCATATATATGACAAGGATACGTATATTCAAAAAAAAGCTGTTCTTCTGTCTTTGATAACATGCCAAATTTTTCTTCATATTTTTTCAATAATTGTTCACAAGCAGTATAAGCTGGAGTGTTTCTTAAATTAACCAGGTTAAGTATTTTTCGTTTATCTGAGTGCGTATAGATTTTACTTCTAGAAAGTACTTCAAGCAAAAAGAAATCAGTTTCTGATTTAGATAAACCATAATTATCTAAAAATAGCTGATAAATATTTGTCACTTGATCAACTTGTTCACATAAAAATAGATAAGGCTGCCAGTTTTTCTTTATTGTTATCTCGTGTCCTTGACGTGCTCGGCTATAATTGATCGCAAACAGGTAGCCCACTTGATATAGCGTAAGCGATTTTATCGGTAAATCAATGGCATCGCTAAGATTTGCCAATAGTTTAAACAAATGCTTTTGATTCACATTTCTAAAAGGCCATTCTGCTCCTCTATAAAGACGCCAAAAGATTGTATTGAGCATCACCCTTATTTGTGCTTCCTCTCCTTGGAATTGGTAATGATTTTTACGACTTACAATTTTTACCCCGATTGACTTTGTTAACTCATTTGCAGCTTTGATTCGGTTCCTAATAGAAGATTCGCTCACAAAATTATTCATAGACAATTGGCCTAAGGTCACTTCTTTATTAATGGCGATCGCTAAAATAATTTGAAAAATAATAGAATTTTCTATAATGGATTGGCGAAGCTTCACATATTGCTCCGGATCATCTATTTGTAAATAACTCCCCCTTCCTTTCAACGTCGTAAGTTGGATGGCATCTGAATTAAAATCTATTAGATCTTGCAAGAGACTACTTATAAGTGTATGAACACGTTTGGTAGGCACCTCTAATTTTTCTGCCAACTCATCACCGATCATCCACGTATTTTCATCTCTCATGATAGCGAGCAACTTCAATTTCAATTCTGTATTTTCTTCTAACACACTGATCAAATTCCGTTCCATAAAAAAGTACCCCTATCCTTAATTTATTTCCATCACCTTCTATTGTAGCTACCTTTCTCTTTTCTATCTCATATCTTGCTTTTCTCGATTTTGTTATTAGGGCATCAAAAAAATAAGACTGAATTATAACTTAAAAAGTTACAATTCAGTCTCTTTATAAATGGATAAACACTTCTATTTCAATTTTTAGCTAAAACTTTTATATTTTTGTCGGGATCAATAAACGTAACCCATTCAGTATTACTAGTAACGTGCTCCCTTCATGGGCGATCACTCCGATCGTGATATCCATTTTTCCAAGTATATTCAATGTGATCAACAAAATGACGATGAACATAGAAAAGATAATATTCTGCCAAACGACACGATCTAAGCGTTTAGCTGTGGCATGAGCATAACTAAATTTTGTTAAGTCATTTTGCATCAATACAGCATCAGCAACATCGATTGCAATATCCGTTCCATCTCCCATTGCAACACCAATATCTGCTGTCACTAAAGCAGGGGCATCATTCACACCATCTCCAAGCATCGCAACACTGCCGTAGCGTGCTTGTTGCTCTTGAACGATCGCTGCTTTATTTTCAGGTAAGACATTTCCCACAACTTCGTTGATCCCGATTTGGCGCCCAACTGCTTGTCCTGTCAACTCTGCATCACCTGTAATCATTGTGGTATGGATGCCTTGTGCTTTCAAATAACTGATGACTGGCTTAGCATGTTCATTTGGGACATCCATCATCGCAATCAAACCGATGACTTCTTGATTTTTCGCAAAATAGACAACCGTTTTTCCTTCTTTTGCATATTGTTCATTGTGTTCCGTGATTTGTTTGTTCGTATTCACAAAGATCTCGGGCTTTCCAAGCTGATAAGTTGCTCCGTCAAAGACAGTAATTAAGCCTTTTCCAAGTTCATTTTCAACTTGTAACTCTACTTTTTCAGCAGGAGTAAATCTAGCTAGTATTGCATTGGCTAAAGGATGATTGGCTGTTTTTTCCATGGCAATGATGATATCGATATAGTCTTGTTCATTTGTTTCAGTTAAAAAGTAGAAATCAGTCACAACAGGTTTTCCTTGTGTCAATGTTCCAGTTTTATCGAATGCGACAGATTTGATCGTTGCAAGGTTAGCTAGGTATGAACCGCCTTTAAATAAAACGCCTCTTTTAGCTAAGTTTGAGATTCCTGACAAAGTTGCAGGTACTGCACTTGCTGCCAAAGCACATGGAGAAGCAGAAATTAGAAAAACCATACCGCGATAAAAGCTATCATTCCATGACCAATTGAAAATAAATGGTCCTGCTGCAATAAAAAGTGGCACTAAAATCAATACGATCGTCACATAATACGGTTCCAGCTGCTGGATCTTTGTTGCTGTTTTAGATAGGTTTGATTGAGATTGATTCACTAATTGAACGATTTTAGCAAAGACTGTGTCACTGCTGTCTTTTGTGACTTCCATCGTAAAAGTTCCATTACCATTGATCGTGCTGCCGAACACTTCATCTCCGACTGATTTTTCTCTAGGGATACTTTCTCCATTGATCGATGATTCATCGATGGAGGTAGCTCCAGTTAAAATACGGCCATCTGTTGGGATTTGATCGCCATTCAAGACTTGAAGCTTGTCACCGATTTTTAATTGGGAAACGTCCACTGTTTTGACACTGCCATCAGCTTGGATCAAGCGAGCTTCTGTTGGATTCATTTTTAATAAATTAGTGATCTCTCTTTTACTACGTCCTTCAGCATATTCTTCAAGAAAATGAGCAGCTGCAAAAATCAAAATCAACAGTGCTGCTTCTTCATAACTTCCGATGATTATTGCACCAAAAGCTGCTAAAGTCATCAAGATGTGGACATTCGGCGCAAATTTTCTTTTTGCTTTAGACTGTTCTATCGTCTCAACGATTCCTTCCAAAATAATGTGGTATCCAGATAGGAATGTAGCACTGATAAAAAGAATATTTTGGATCAAAGAACCTTCATTTATAAAAAGAGCAACGATGAATAATGCCAAACCTGTAAAGAATAAAATGACGGGTGATTTTCCATGGCTATGATCATGTCCATGATCATGTGTGTGTCCTTGTTCTCCTGAGCATTTTTGTGTATGAGTTGTTTCCATTGTAACCAGCCTCCTTAATTGATTATTTTCTGAAAAAATTCACTTTAGTTTTTCATATGAATAATCGTTCATATATCATATACATATAATACATGAACGATCAATCATATGTCAAGAGAAAAATAAAAAAATAGGAGAAAACATGTTTCATGCTTTCTCCTATATTTTTTCTAGTATATTATTCTGCTTTATTGACGCGGATATATTTAAAACTATAGGGTGATCCAAAGCTATGTTTTACAACACCACTGATCGTTTTCTTTTGTAACAAAGCTGTTTGCTGCTGATAAATTGGTGCAACGACGTAATCTTTTCCTAATAAGACATGCTCCGCTTCTAACAAATCAGACCATCTCTTTTCCTCATCTGCAGCATCGGTCGCTACCGCGGCTTCAATCAATCGATCATATTCTGAACTCTTATAATTCACATGATTTAGACCGGACGTTGATGTAAACATATCTAAAAAAGTGATCGCATCTTTAAAATCTGGCATCCACTGGCCAAAGGCGATATCATAATCACCAGATAAATAGCGCTCCTGCAAATTATTGCTTGGCAAAGTCGCAATTTCAAATTTGACTTCAGGTAAAACTTCAGCGACCTGGCCTGCTAAATATTCTGCCGTTTTTTTCTCAATATCAGTATCTTTCGCTAAATAAACTAGCGTAAATTCTGACTGGTTCAACTCTTTTTTAGCAAGATCAAGCGCCTCCCGTGCCGCTTCTTTATCAAATGTTTGCTGTATGCCGCTTTCTTCACGGAAATCTTCACCTGTTGTAGGATTTTGGACAAAATTTTGCGGAACAAATCCAGTTGCTGCGATCGAGCCGTCTCCTAAAACATTCTCAACAAATGTTTTACGATCGATCGCTAATGAGATGGCTTTTCTCAACTGAGCATTGTTAAGCGGCTTGTCTTTTCCTTGATTAAAACGAAGGTAGCCCATTTTTGTATCATTTTGATTCTGGAAGTCAGGATCATTCTTATATTGCTTTGAAAACTCCCCATCTAAAACTACACGATCCAGTTCATCTGTTTGATATAAATTGACTGCTGTACTGGTTGACTTTACTACTGTTGTCTGGATTTCATCGACTTGAACATTCTTTTTATCCCAGTACTCTGGATTTTTGACGTACTGCCATGTATCAGAATTTTGCTCCCAGCCTTCTAAAGTAAATGGTCCATTATATAATGTCGTTTGACTAGATGTTCCATAATTACTCCCTTGTTTTTCAGCAAAGACTTGATTGATCGGGAAAAATGTTTCAAAGGTCAATAATGAAGTAAAGTATGGTATCGGCTTGATCAGATGAATAACTAATGTATAGTCATCTAGCGCTTCTACACCTAATTCTTCGGGTTTTACTTTCCCTTGATAAATGTCATCAGCATTTTTGATCGTTGAAACAAACAAACTGGCATAGGATGGTGCCGTTTCGGGTGTCACTGCGCGTCTCCATGCATATAAAAAATCTTGTGATGTTACTGTCTCGCCATTTGACCATTTCGCATCTTTTCTTAATTTGATCGTATAGGTTTGTTTGTCTTCACTGATTTCTGGAAGCTTTTCAGCAACTGCTGGAATCACTTCATCTTTATCATTTAATTGATACAGCCCTTCCAATACCTGATTCTGTGCATTGAAGCTAGTGAAATCTTCTTCTTGTGTCGTATCAAGAGTCAAAAGCTCAGCTGGTTCAGTAAAACGAACGATCGTTTTCTCTTTTTCATTATTTGCTGATTGATCGGTCGCTGAGCAGCCTGTCAAAAAGATTCCTGTGATGATCGAACTGATAATAAAAAACTTTTTCATTTGCTTCCTACTTTCTCTTTCTCAAAAAAGTTTATTTGATTAAATGAATTGAACTTTCTCTATAACTTCGATTGCTGGATCTAGAGACTGCATCACAGGACAGTTTTTCCCAATTAATTTTAACGCACGTTCAGCTTTTCCTTGTGCTTCTTCTGGTACTTGGATCGTGAAGAGGATCGTTACTTGGCTCAATGGCTTAGCAGGTTTATCTTTCGCACGTTCATAGGAAATATCTACTGACTTGATCGTAAAATCTATGGTAGAGTTTGTTAAAATTTTTTCGTAGACATACGCACCGCATCCACCGATCGATGCGACCAACATTTCAACTGGTGAAAAACCAAGATCTTTTTTCATCAACCAGTTACCACTTTCATGTACTAGCTCAAACCCTTTTTCTCCTGATACTAATTGCATTTTTCCCGCTCCCTTTCTTGTTCACTTACTTTTTACGCTTTATCTTACTATGATAGTACAAAAATGGAGAAACTGATAATAGTTAATCTCGAGGTATGATAAGGAAAGGCTATCATGACTTTTTTAATTTTCTATACTTAAAAGAGTGCAAATAAAGCTAAAAATCAGCTTTTTTTTGCACTCTAAACCTGAATAAACGAGGACAAAAAAGCTGTCCATTAGGAAATAGACACTTTTATCTCAGCTTCTCATAATAGATTCATTTAGTATTCGTGTAATGGTTATCCTCTTGATTTTTATCTTGTATGATCGAATCAATATATTCTTTTAGAAATATACTGTGCTTTTCGATGATTTGGTAGCCTGGTTCCTCTTTGATTTTTGCTGCTTCTTCATCTGTACAAAAATCATTGCCCGAGAAAAAGCGGACATTCATACGCCCAATAAATTCTGCGGCCGTATCAAGTTCTTGATCATCGGTCAATCCGGCATTCAATAATTGACTATAGCCCAATTTTTTACCATCTTCCATAAAAAGCGTTTCAAGATACGCTGAGTAATTCTGAACTTCTGGGATCTTATTTTTCGTTTCTTTTGCCCAAGCATCTACATCATTGCTGGCTTTTTGATAGTCTAAATGATCTCCCTTTAGCTTCACAACACCATATCCTTGAGGGGTGATCGAAAATGAACTTGAGGCGATTTCTGTTAATTCATGATCGTTGATTGTCTTTGTCATGATATCTTGTGCGTGAATATGACCTGAAAACACAACAGGAACCTGATAGTCAGCTAATACTTGTTTAAATTCGTCTGCATTGTTGATCACAAAACCGTTGGACAGCAATTCATTATGAGCATAGATATTATGATGCATGAAAACGAATGTCTTTTTCTGTGCTTTTTTTGATTTTTCCAATTGTTCTTTAGTCCATGCCATTGTTGTTCCTTTGATCGTACCACCCGTTGCTGGTCTTGTTTGCGGTTCAGTGTCTTCTGGATAAATATTTGAATCTAGAAAAAGAAAATCATAATTTTGATTGACCGCAACAGAATAACTAAGTGACTGTTTATCATGATCTGTCGCATTTTGATAGCCAAAATCGGCAAAGATTTCTTTAAAATCAGCCGTTGTGATCGATTTTGTTCTTTCTTGCTTTTCTCCAACAAATTTTCTAGCCCAGCCATCATTGATATCATGATTTCCCGGAATCACATACACATCGATTCCTGCAGCTTTTAATTGCGTTAGAAAATCGACTAATTTTTCTGCGCTGATTTTTTCACCATTTAAGGTAAGATCCCCTGTAATAATGATCATATCTGGCTTTTTCTGGATGGCAGTTGCTACAAATGCCTGCCAGCTTTCTTTTTGATAATCCAGCTCTTTACCGGCAGCTGTTTGTTTGATTTTTTCAAAAGCTGAACCAGAATCTGTTAAGCTCTTATCTAAATAGTGAGGATCACTCAACACCCAAAATTCGACTTCAGATTTGTTGTATAATGTCTCTTCTTGCTCTTTTTGTCCTGCATTTGAATAGATGACTGCTCCTACTATTACTAAAATGCATGCGATTAGAGCAACCATTGTCTTTTTCATTCCCTGTTTCTCCATTCTTTCAACTATGTTCTGTTCCATTTTATCCTTTTTTATAAAAAAAAGCGCCTCTTGATCTCAGTTTATTGAAATCAATTGAGCGCTAATACTCTATTTGTTGGTTCCGCTTAAAGTAAACTCTCTTCAAATGAATAAACTTTTTCTAATGCAGCTTCCAGTTTTTTAAACTGAACAAACCTGCCATCACGCAAGTATTCTTTGCCATCTACAAAAAAGAGCAACGCCGGTGCTGAAAAAACTAAATATTCAGCTGATATTTCCTTTACTTTATCCGCTTCTACTTCACGTAATTCAATTGCAGGATAGTTCTTTAAAAGCTCACTCAGTTTAGGCCTAAGTGCATGACATACCGAACAATTATCTTGTGAAACGTATAAAAATGCGAGATGGTTTTCATTGATAAATGCGGTTACTTCTTGAATCGTTTGTAGTTTTTCCATTTTCGTTTCACCCTTTTTTTATTTGGCTACATCATAACACCTTGGCTTCTCTTTATCGACTTTTCTGCCTTAGCCTACTTACATCACTTCGACCCAAGCTTTGTAATGATCCGTGTAAAAACCTTCTTCATCTTCTGCAGTCATGATATACCGTCCGATCACTCTGCCCGTTTGAAACCCTTGTTCGATCAATTTTTCTTTGATCGGGTAAAAATTATTGACTGTCGGCTCTTCAGAACGGATGGTCAATAAAAACTGTTTATAAGTCTCTGTTTGTTTGGATTCGCTCTGCCAAATTTTCGGTTCATCCATAAATTCACCGTCATCAGCAGCAAAACCATAAATAATGTCTGCTTCATGTTGTGGATCGATATAAACAACTAAGCTTGAAGGGTTTTCGATATATGTTTGTAATTCATTTGGATCTTTTAAATCAAATGCAATGATCCGCTTTACATCAAGTTCGCCATCATTTAATAATTCTTCCTTTAATTCAAGCAATTGAACTAACTGACTTTTTCTACGTTTGATTCCTTGATACCTTTTCTCCAATTCAGCTAATTCAGAGGCTATTCGATGTTGCGTCTCATCCAAGATAGACCATAACTCCTCAGGCGATTTACGATAAAGGTTGGTCATTTTGCTAATAGGGATATCTAATCTGCGGTAAAAATCAATATCACTGATCGTCAATAAGTCTTCCATATCAAACATCCGATACCCATTTTCTGTATTTCTGGAGGAGGTCAAAAGGTTCATATCGTCCCAATAACGGATCTTTGATTTAGGTATTTTCATGATTTCAGCGACTTGTCCAACTGTCAGTAATTTTTCCTTATCCATTGCTTCACCTTCTTTCTTTTAATTATAACTAAAAAGCATTGACATTCAAGTAACTTGAAGGTGTAGAATCGTTTAGGATTGATGAAAAGGAGGAAATTACAATGAACATCATTCAATTTTTTATGAAGAAAAATGTCAAATTGATTGCTGCGACCGTATTTTTCTTGTGTCTGCAAATCATCGGGACATTAGGTGTACCGTTATTAGTCGCTCGTTTGATCGATGTCGGTATCGCCAGTGGAAGTGAACAAACCATCAAATCGATCGGTATCCAAATGCTGGTCATGGCTATTTTTGGTGCATTGGCTGCTATTTTAGGGAGTTACCTTTCCGCTAAAGTTGCAGCAAAGTTCGGCTTTGAAATTCGAACATTATTTTTTGATAAGGTTCAGGCTTTTTCAATAAAAGATGCGGACAAAGTGGGAACTGGCTCCTTACTGACAAGAATGACAAACGATATAGATAATATCCAGCAAATGATCGTATTGTTTTTACAATTGATCTTACCTGCACCGATCATTGCTGTCTTTTCTTTGTACATGACATTCACTTATTCAGAAACTTTATCGCTTGTGCCCTTAGTTGCGATTTTAGTATTCGCTTTGATCGTCTACTTATTGATGAAAAAAGGGACTCCGCTTTCTCTAGCGATCCAGCCAAAGATGGATCAGGTGATCGTTACTTTACGGGAATTTTTTACAGGTATCAACATGATTCGAGCGTTCAATAATCAAGACTATGAAGAAGAACGGACAAATAAACGTTTTTCAGAATATGCAGAGGGCATGATTCGAGTCAACCGGATTTTTTCTTTTATCACGCCGATCGCCTTTTTATTGATGGGCGTCGTTTTTTCTTCGATCCTTTGGTTCGGCGGACATTTAGTCGCAGTTGGAACACTTCAAATCGGAACGGTCTCAGCTGTCGTCGAATATGCTTTATTAACACTTGCTTACTTGATGATCGCTGCCATGGTTTTAGTCATGATGCCTCGTTCTTTTGCATCTGTCAAAAGAATTGAAGAAATTTTGAACACCAAAGAAGAGATTCGTGATTCAAAGCAACCACAAACCATCGAAGAAAAAGAACACACAGGTACAGATCTGATCAAGGTGGAACATGTGACATTCAACTACGAGCAAGCAGATGAACCTGTTTTAGAAGATATCCATTTCACTATCCCTAGAGGAAAAACAACGGCGATCGTTGGTGGTACCGGCTCTGGGAAAAGTACTGTAGCTAAATTATTATTGAGGCTAAGTGATGTGACGCAGGGAAAAATTTTATTCGATGGGATCGATATTCGCTCATTATCTCAAGAAGAACTGCGCTCTAGAATCAGCTATGTTCCTCAAAAGGCTTTCTTATTCAGCGGAACGATCAAGAGTAATTTAGCGATGGGATATCCTGATGCAACCGTTCAGGAAATGGATCATGCGTCAAAAATAGCTCAACTTTACGAATACGTTTCAGGCCTAAAAGATGGCTATGATTCATTTGTTGCTCAAGGTGGGACGAACTTTTCCGGCGGACAACGGCAGCGTTTGTGCATTGCTCGGGCATTGATCAAACCTGCTGATATTTATATTTTTGACGACAGCTTCTCAGCACTGGACTACAAAACGGATGCTGCCTTAAGAAAAGCCTTAAAAGAAGAAATGTCAGATAAAACATTACTGATCGTAGCGCAACGCTTAAGTACGATCCAACAGGCAGATACGATCATCGTTTTAGATGAAGGAAAAATCGTTGGTCAAGGAACACATACAGAATTATTGAAAAACAATCAAACCTATCAAGAGTTCGCCCACTCACAGGGACTATAAAGGAAAGGAGTCCTTTTTATGGAAACTATGGAAAAAGTAAATAAACAAACATTTAAACGATTCTTTCAGTTGATCAGTAAAGAGCGCCCGATATTTTTTGGATTGATCATCTGCAGCTTGATCGGAAATGCTTTAGTGATCGCGATGCCCTTCATCATGGGGATCGCAATCGATGATTTACTCAAATTGATCAGCACATACGGAATCGGTCAAATCACCTTTGCTCAAGTAAAAGAAGCATTGCTGGTACCTGTTTTAATCTTGATCGTCTTTTCGCTCTTCAGCAGTCTCACATCCTTTATCCAAGAACGCGTGATGGCTTCTTTAAGCGAAAAGATCACCTTGCGTGTGAGAAAAGAAGTCGCTAAGAAATTCAAGACTTTACCGATGTCATTTTTTGATCAGCATCAGGTTGGTGACATTTTAAGCAGAACGACGACCAGCTTAAATCAGCTTTCACAAGTATTGCTGACTGGGATCAACCAGTTTTTCACCTCAATTTCAACCATTGTTTTTGCTGGAGTCATGCTGTTTTATATTGATGTAAAATTGACGTTGATCGTCGTTGTACTGATTGCGGGCAGTTCTTACTTGACCGGAAAAATTGCCAATAAAAACAAAGTTTTAGCGGAAAAAAGTCAAGCGGAGCTAGGGAACCTAAATAATAAAACTGAAGAATTTTTATCAGGGAATTTAGTGACCAAAACATTCAACCAGCAAAATCAGGCTAAACAGGTCATTTTTGAGACAAATCAAAAGCACTATCAGGCGTTTTTAAATGCTCAATTTATGAATTTTGCGATTTATCCTGCGATTCGCTTGATCAACCAGCTGGCCTTCATCATCAGCGGGATTTTTGGAGCATTTTTAGTCTTACAAGGAACGATCACTATCGGTTTGCTTCAAGCCTACTTACAGTATATCAATCAAATATCCGAACCAATTTCAACCGCTTCTTATGTGATCAATTCGATCCAGGCAGCCTTAGCCGCAGTTGATCGAATCTTTGAGATTCTAGATGAAAAAGAAGAGGTTCCCGAAAATCCAGTGCCAAAAAGGATCGAGCAGCCTCTTGGTAAGATCACTTTTGAACAGGTAAAATTTGGTTATACGAAAGAAAAAATCTTGATGAACCAAGTTGATTTTGCTGTCAAACCAAAACAAATGGTCGCGATCGTCGGTCCGACTGGGGCAGGCAAAACAACTTTAGTGAATTTACTGATGCGTTTTTATGAGTTGAATAGCGGCCGCATTACATTTGATGGTGTGGATATCACAGACCTTTCAAGAAGTAATTTACGTGGGATGTTCGGGATGGTTCTGCAAAATACTTGGCTATTTGAAGGAACCATCGCTGATAATATTGCCTATGGAAAAATGGATGCAGCTCGAGAAGAAATCATCGAAGCTGCTAAAATTGCTCAATGTGATCATTTTATCCGTACTATGCCTAATGGATACGACTCAATTATTTCTAGTGAAAATGGCTCTTTGTCACAAGGACAGCAACAACTGTTGACGATTGCCAGAATCATTTTAGCGAACCCGCCAGTAGTTATTTTAGATGAGGCAACCTCCAGTGTAGATACACGAACTGAAGCTCATATCCAAAAAGCGATGGACGAAGTAACGAACAATAGAACTAGTTTTGTGATCGCACATCGCTTGTCCACAATCGAAAATGCAGATTTGATCTTAGTAATGAAAGACGGCGACATCGTGGAGAAAGGAACACATATGGAATTACTTGCACAACCTTCACTTTACGCTTCTTTATATAATAGCCAATTTCAAGAAACTTAGTACTCAAAAAAACTGGAATAAAAGGCTAGCTCTTATGCATTGGAGCTAGCCTTTTTATTCCAGTCTTTTATTTTCTTAAAATCCTGCTTCTTCTAGAATCAAAAAAATATGAATACGATCAGCGAGTGCTGAACGACGAGTCAACGAAATGATATTACAAATACATTCTTCTTTTAAGCAATCTCCACAATTTCCTGTTTTGACACAAGGCGTCGTCTGTAATTCTAAGCGAAATGAATTTAGTGGTGCTGTTCTTTTTCTCACCATTTCAATGGTCGTTTCTAAACTGCCGTAGACCTTATTGACCCCTACAAAAGCAATCACCTTGTCAGGCCCATAAGTCAATGCTGCCACTCGATTACCAATATTATCGATATTTACTAATACACCATCTTCACTGATTCCATTGACGCTTGTGAGATAATAGTCCGCTAAAAGGGACTGCTTCATCAATCGATGACGTTCTTCGAGATTTTCAGCTAAATCACGATCGATGATTGGCTGTTCTCTTTCGTAAAGGGCATCGATGATCCCAACTTGTCCTAAGGTTTGAGATCCTCCGAAAGCGACTGTTTTATCCCCTTCGATCAAGCTTAACGCTTGTTCTTTAGCCTCAGTTAAAGTACGACAAATCAACACATTGAAATTTCTACGAGTTAATTTTTTGCTAATGGATTTTGCTCGTGTCTCTTGATATGTTTCTTGGTAGTTCATCTTACTCTCCTTCCTTATGTTCAGTTTATCGCTTCAAGTATTCGATTGCCTTGTTTATTTCACTGATGACGCTATCGTCTGTCTCTTTTTCAAGCAACTCCTGTAGAGCGGTCAGCCATTTTTCGGCTTCTTTAATCCCTAATTTTCCGATAGCCCAAGCAGCAGTCCCTCGAATAATCGGCCGAACATCTTCTTTTGCACATAATAAAATTTCAGGTAAAGCGCTACGATCTCCTAAATTAGCTAAGGCGATCAATGCATTACGCTGTAGCGGCTTCTTCCCACGCCACGATCCAGAAAGGTGTCCAAAGGTTTCTTTGAATTCTTTGTTCGATAGACTCAACATAGGTTTTAACTTAGGATAAACGATGTCAACTTCCGGCTCCATCTCTTCATGAAAATGGAAATCTTTCCCTCTATTATAAGGACAAACCAACTGACAAATATCACAGCCGTAAATGACATTGTGCATCTTCTTACGATATTCTTCAGGCATCATATCCTTCGTTTGGGTCTGATAGGATAAACATTTTTTAGCGTTCATGCTGCCATTTCCTAAAAGAGCTTGTGTTGGACAGGCTGTGACACAGCGCGTACAATCACCACAACCAAATGGGACCGGCTCATCGACTTCAAAATCAATATTCGTCACGATTTCGCCTAAATAAACAAAAGAACCAAATTCTTCTGTGATCAATAATCCATTTCGCCCAATAAAACCAAGTCCGGCTCTTTGTGCAACAGCTACATCAACTAATTCCCCTGTATCGACCTGAGGAGCAAAACGCCAATTTTCTGCTTCTTCCAGATCTTCAGCTTGAGACTGAATAAAATCGATCAATTTAGCTAAACGATCCTTCAATACATCATGATAATCGATGCCCCACGAAGCTCTGGCAAACATCCCCCGTTTCTCATCACGAGGAACCTTTCCGCTGATTTTTGTGGGATAGGCTAAGGCAATTGAAATAATCGTTTTAGGATTCTCGAACGTTTTCTCAGGGTAGATTCGTTCTTCTATTACTTGATGCTCAAAGCCAGAATTAAATCCAAGAGCTCGCTGTTCGTTTAGTGAATCTTCCAACTCATAAAATGGCTCAGCAGAAGCAAAACCGATTTTATCGATACCTAAGCGCTGACTTTCCGCAATAATCTTCTGTTTTAGTGACATAGTTCTCCTCTTTCCTAATATACTTATTGAAAAAAATAACAAACTCTAAATAAAAATCCTCACCATTTTATTTTTTTAAATCAATAATTTTATCTTTTTTTAATGTCCTAAAAAACTTATAAAACAAGGATCAGAACGACCTTGAATTACATTAAAACAAAAAAATAATATAATTTTAAAATAAAAAATGAATTTAATTATATAAATATGATAAAATGATTTGATGGCATTTTTGCCGTTCACACACACTTTATCATGAATCATGGAGGAAATACATATGAAAAGAACAAATTTATCAGCAAAACATAAGCAAAAAGTAATACACAGCTTTTTACTACTTTCACTTCTAGCCCCGATTCTCCTAACGCCGACTGTTGTTTTTGCGGAAGATTTTACCGTTGAATCTGATCAAGAGACAACTATGCAAACACAGGAAAGTGAAGAAACGATCGAATCTACTAGTGAAACCACGATTGATTCTACAGAAACTTCAAGCACTGAAGAACCCGTTGAGCCAACACCTGCTACAGAGGAAACAACTAGCTCTTCCACAGTAGAGTCAACTATTTCTTCAGATGAACTTATGCCTAAAGCGGCAGCATTTAGTGCTGACACGATAACGATTGCTGATCCATTTTTGAAACAAGATATCCTAAAATCTCTGGGATTGCCAGCTGACAGTGAGTTGACACAAACAGATATGGAAAAATTGACTTATCTTTCCTTAAGCTCTGCTCAAATCAGTAGTCTTTCTGGGTTAGAAACTGCTGTTAATCTAGCAACGATCTATATCAATACTAATAACGCGATCACAGATTTTAGTCCGCTAGAACAATTGACAGCATTAACTTATGTGACACTTCAAACAACTAGCTTAAACAGCACAAATTTTCCGGATTTGCGTAATAGCCCAGGTATTACAAACCTTTCTTTAGGAAGTACAAGTATCGATAATGATGTCTTACCGAAAATCGCCCAAATGACGAATTTAAAACGAATTTATCTTGATTCAAATATGGCCATCACAACAATTGAACCATTAAAAGCTCTACCAAATTTAACATCTCTTTCCGTTCAGTTTTGTGGTATCACTGATTTTACGGTCATCAATGATTTCCCTGTACTTTCTGACCTAGCTGCTTTCGGTCAAAATACAGGAAGAAATGATCCACCGACAACGATCGGTCGTTCAACATTAGATTATAATGCAGAAAATGAAACACTATTTATTCCTTTTTCAATGATGCCAAATCGAATGACGAATTTCGATGGTATTGTTCCGCCATTTACTACATCAAACTCTGCAAGTAATACTTACTTTGATTTGAACGGCGAGCAACTACCAGCATCTCGTTTGCAAATTACAGATCTGGGCATTACGATTTCAGAGGTAAGCACAGAAGAATTTACTGGGATTCATAGTTTTGAATATAATGCTCGTTTGAATAATCCTGCAGGCTCTTATGCAAAACCAGATGGATACAGTTTTTATGCGATTTCTGCGGGAACATATCTTCACCAATTCAATGTAGTTGAAGACGGTAAGCCTGTCACTATCAACTATCAAGACGACACTGGAAAAGAATTGTTGCCGAGTGAAACTTTGAACGGTTTAGTTAGTGAATCCTTTGATATTCCTAGCAAAGAAATTTCTGGATATGAGTTGATCGATACGATTGGGAAGAAATCAGGTGTTTTCTCTGATCAAGAACAAGTCGTCACTTTCATTTATAAAAAGATACCTGATCCGATCATTGAAAAAACTGGGCGTGTCATCGTTCATTATGTCGATAATGATAATCAGACACTAAAAGATGATTTTATCTTATCGGGAACTGTAGGCGACAGCTTTTCTACAGAAAAAATAGCAATTGAGGGCTACGTGTTTAAAGAGGTCAAAGGAAATGAAACGGGGCTATTTACTAAAGAAGATCAGGTCGTTACTTATGTTTACACAATAAAAGATGGCAAACTTGAGCCCGTTGTTCCTACGACTCCTTCTGAGCCAAAGGAACCCGTCAGTCCAACTAAAAAAACACCAACAAAATCGTCAAATGAAGAGGGAACGAATCCAGTAACATTCAAAAAAACAAGTAACGTCCTAAACAATACTATAACTGGCAAAAAATTCCCGGCAACAGGAGAACAAAGCAACTCTGGCTGGTTATGGTTAGGTTTAACGCTACTGGTTATTGTTAGTACGCTAGCTATGTTAACAAAGGTACGACAAGAAAAATAATGTTTGTTTAGTCAAAAACACTGAAAGGGATTCTTATCACGATTCCCTTCAGTGTTTTTCTTTTTTTCAGGAGGAGCTGGAACTTGCTGCTTCTTCCTGTTTAACAAAATCGATTGCGATGACAACTAAAATAATCGTATGTTCAAGAGACTGCTCATAAATTTCAACTTCGTAGGTATCGCCCCACGTAAACCACTTTTCATTGACCGCTGCGACCACCTCTCCATTTTGTGAAATTTCAAAATGCTTCCCCCACCAATCGCCTTGAATCGCCAAACTTTCAGACTCTATTCGATATTTTGCTTTGAAAAGCGTCAGCTGCTTTTCAATCACCATTTCTTCCTTTCCATCGACTGCTATAAAAAATTTAGGTAAGAAACTAAAGACCTTTTTGGTAATCGTGCCAATCACCTGATTATTCAAATCCTTGATCGTAAACACTTTAGGGATCGAAAGGAAACTTCCTTCGACCATATATCGATCTTCCTGATGCTCATCTTTTACTGAAAAATGCCCGCCTAGACTAAATACTTTTTGTTTAATATAGAGCTTCTTCATTAAACGCTCTCCTTTTTTATGTGCTCTTACATTTATTTTCTTTTAATTCCCATTAAATGCTCCGCTGATCACTATTTTTCCTTGAGTATGCCCCGATTCCACTTCAGCTGTTGCTTTTCTTAGATTGTCTGCGTTGATCCCAGTATCATAGTTTTGCCAAAGTGTCGTTGTCAGCTTCCCTTGATCGATCAACTCTGCGATCTTAGCTAGAATCTTTCCCTGACTTTCAATCTGGTAATCGTTATCTGTTTTTGCAAACATGTATTCCCAGTCGAAGCTGATCGATTTATTTTTTAATTGTTTGATATCTACCGATCCTTCGAATTCAACAATCGTTCCGAGATGCCCAAATGGAGTAATTAGTTCTGTCAACAGTTCAAAATAGGGCTTAACATCAAAGAGGACAGCTGCATAATCGATCGTTTCGATTCCAAGCTTGTTTAACTCTACTTTAAGATCCTCATGATAATTTAAAGGATGATCCACTCCGTGGTCTTTTAACCAATCAAATTTCGCCTGACTTGCTGTTGCATAGACTGTCATACCAGACCATTTTGCCAACTGAGTCAAAATCGATCCTACACCGCCTGCCCCATTGATCACTAGAATCGTTTTCCCTTGATTGCCATTTTCTTTTGGGAGCAGCCCAAATTTTTCAAAGAGTAATTCATAGGCTGTTAATGAAGTCAAAGGTAAAGCCGCAGCCGCGGCATCACTCAATGAAGCTGGTGCTGATGCTGCGATTCGCTCATCTACACGTTGGTATTCCTGATTGCTGCCTGCTCGTTTCGTCGTGCCTGCATAAAACACTCGATCACCAACTTTAAATGCTGTCACTTCACTACCAATATCCACAACCTCTCCAATAGCATCGAAGCCTAATATAGTTAGCTGCTCTGTCTTTTTACTCTTTTGCCGTAATTTCGTATCCACTGGGTTTACAGAAACTGCTTTAACCTGTACTAGAAGATCATGTGGTTCAAGAGACTGGATCGGTATCTCACTATCGACAAAGCTATCCGCAGCCTCGATCGAAAGCCCCTCAAAAAAACCCACTGCTTTCATCAGATCATTCTCTTTCATCTTGTGTCTCCTCCCTTTAGTCCATTCTGTTCTCTTTCAGTATGAACCTATTCACACCGAATTTATACACATCTGCTCATTTCCCTCACAAAAAAAGATACAAACGCTTTCTTAAGAAATTCTTAGGGTGGCTTGAACTGACATAACGTTAACTATACAATAAAAGAAATCTATTATAACTACAAAGAATACCTCATGGATTTTTAATAAAGGAGGAAAAAGACGGCATGCTTGAATCCGCTCATAAAAAAATAACCTTACTGATCAACGAAATGGAAAAAGTCATCTTAGGCAAACGAGATGTTCTTCAATTGACTGTTACAGCATTTTTAGCTGGCGGTCATGTTTTACTAGAAGACGTTCCTGGTGTCGGCAAAACAATGATGGTCAAAACGTTGGCAAAAGCTACTCACGGACACTTTAAAAGAGTCCAGTTCACACCCGATCTATTGCCTAATGATATCTTAGGCGTCTCTATTTACAATACAGTGTCTCAAACCTTTGAGTTTCATAAAGGTCCTATTTTTACTACGGTCTTATTGGCTGATGAAATCAATCGAACTACACCGAAAACACAGGCCGCTCTATTAGAAGCGATGTCTGAAAATCATGTAACGATCGATAATCATACGCATACTCTAGATGAGCATTTTTTTGTGTTGGCCACACAAAATCCTTTGGAATACGAAGGAACTTATCCATTACCAGAAGCTCAATTAGATCGTTTTTTATTTAAACTCCATGTGGGGTATCCTGAATTTCCAGACGAATTAAAGTTATTGATGCACCCCACCGGAAATGATTTAGATCAGATTCAGCAAGTCATGGATACTGCTGATATCACTCAATTAAAAAAAATAGTCGACGACGTTTATGTCGATCCTCAAATCGCACGATACGCATTACAGCTTGTCCATAGTACCAGAAACCACGATGGGATCGCACTTGGCGTTAGTCCGCGAGGTGCATTGGCATTTATTCGTGCGGCGAAAGCATTTGCTTTAACAGAAGGACGGAGCTATGTTACACCTAACGATCTACAACAAATTTTACCAGCAACATTTGGGCATCGTATACTGCTGAAAGGCGGTCAGACACCTTCTGCGGATTACTTGGAGGAATTACTGATGCAAGTTGTCCGTCGTGTTCCTGTGCCAGTTAGGAAATCCTAATGAAGCATAACAGATTCACGAAATTCACAAAGATCATCAGCATTTTGCTTTTCTCATTTGCGATTTTTTTATATGTAGTGACCTTCAATAATTCGACGGGTTGGTGGCTTTTTTTCTTTTTGATTTTTTTACTCTTGTTTGATTTGCTAACATTGCTTCCATCTTTAAAGAAAATCGAGCTTCGTCTTACAGGAACGACTGTTTTTACAATGTCTGAACAAAACACGATCACAGGCGAACTTTTTCGCTATCGTCCAGTCTTAGTTCCACTCTTCTTTCTAGAATTATTTCCGGTTCTAAAAGGCCGCATTGAGCGACAACGATTCTATCTCTATTCTGGACAAAAAAAGGAGTTATCTTTTCGCTGGACACCTATGCAAAGAGGCTTTGATCAGCAATTGTCTTTTATTTTGATCAGCTCTGACTGGCTTGGGCTTTTCACAAAACAAATCACCATCGATATAGCGGGGCCTTTGATCGTTCAGCCGTTGTTTCAAAAAGAGGCCGCCGAACAGTTATCTGAGCAATTGCTCATGATCCAGCCTAATTTTGCTGTGACTTTTGGTACACAAACGTTTATGATCCGAAATTTTCGTCCTTATCAGACAGGTGATCCACTGCATTCGATCGACTGGAAGCAAACGGGGAAGCGCAACGAACTGATCATCAAAGAATATGAACATGAATTAGATGTAGACACTTACTTTTTATTTTACGGCATCGCTCATCAGCAATTCGAAGAAATTCTTTCACTCTATTATTCGTTGATCCAGATACTCAACAATAAACAAGCTTTTGAGCAAGTAATTCTAGCAAATACTCCTGCTGAAGCACCACAAGCTTATCTCATGAGCTCCATTGAGCCGTTATCAGAAGAACCTGATTTACCTGCTTTTAAAAATAAAAAATTGGTAGTTTTTAGTCCTACATCAACTACTCGCTTAGACCAGCAGTTAAAAAACTGGGATCGGACTAACGAAACTTTTTTAGTTACTTTTGAGGGTGACAACTTACACTTGATTTGGCAAGATCAGATCATTCCAATTAATAAAGGGGGCGATTTTATTGCAAAGTAGAATCAAAGAAAAGTGGCTTTTTGCGCTCTTAAGCTTTTTAATGCTTACAACAACTGCGCTCCCTTTTTTGAAAGTCTATCATCTAAACCAAACACAGACACCTTTTCTGATCAGCATGATTGCAGTGATTTGTATGATTACTTTGATCATCAAAAGGCTATTAATAAAAATACCCTTGTATTTTATTTGCTATTTCTTTACCTTGTATCGTTATTTCCCTTTGGACGAGCTGTTCGGTTTCAAATGGTTACTCCATTTTTTTGAACGCTTTGATCAAACCTATCTGAAAATGTTGTCAGGAGAATTCAATTACTTACCTGATATCGTAGCATTGGTATTGATTTTATTTTTGCTGGTTCTTTTAGCGATTTTACTCATTCATTATGAGCGCTGGGTACTAAGTTATTTGCTATTGACTGGCTATTTATTGATGCTGGCTGCTTTCAATCGATTAAACTTAGGCATTCATGTCATCATCACAACAAGCGCTGCCGTTTTATACTATAGCACAAAGCAGTCCTTTAAAGATCGATCAAAAAAAAGAACAACCTTTATCCTTCTGAGTAGTCTGTTATTGGGTCTGACCGCTATCAGCGCTTATACGTTTCCGATCATTTTTCCAAAATCTAAAACGATTCTTTTCACGCAAACAACAGGTATTCGAACTTTTTTGAATCGGCAAGGAGTTTATCAGAAGATCGAACAATATGGATTGAACGCTGCTTCAACAACGGGATTTAGCGATGATGATACTCAGCTTGGTGGTCCAATGTCTGATGATCGAACAATACTTTTTACAGCAGAACAATCGACAAAGCACTATTGGCGAGTAGAGACGAAAAATAATTACACGGGTAAAGGCTGGAACAATCTTGCCCAAACAACACCTTCTCCCTCGGGACAACCATTGATCATCTCTTCAAATCCTGAGTATCAAGGTACTTTCAATAAGCCTGAGACGATCACCTTATCGTTCGATACAGCCAAAGACTACCTCCCTTACCCATACGGCAAGAGTTCAATCGCTTTCGAGGAAATCGGGCAAACAGAGCAAATCGAACAAAAAAATCGTTTTGTGCTCTCAGAGCAGCCAGCGAGTATTCATTTAACTTGGGAAGAAATAGATTTTTCAGTCGAGCATTTACAGCAAGCAGCTTTCTCCGATACTCTGGATTTACAAACAACACAACTGCCTGTTAGGCTGCCGGAACGAATAAAAACATTGGCTCTTTCCTTAACAGAAGATCAAGAAACATTATATGGAAAAGTGAAAGCAATCGAAGATTACTTAAAAACAAATGGCGGTTATCGCTACTCTAAAGTGGATGCTTCCTATACACCAGAAGATAAGGATTATGTGGATACCTTTCTTTTTGAATCAAAAGTCGGCTATTGCGATAATTTTTCCAGTGCGATGACTATTTTACTTCGCTCGATCGATATTCCCAGTCGCTGGGCAAAAGGGTTTAGTGCTGGTGAATTGACGACAAACACTGCAGGAAAAAAAGCTGTTTATACGATCAGAAACAGCGATGCGCATTCATGGCCGGAGGTTTATTTTGAAGGCTACGGTTGGGTCCCATTTGAACCTACTCCCGGATTTACCAATAATGTTCGTTCAACGACACTCACAGAAAATTCAACCCTTCCTGTTGAATCTAGCAGTGTTGAAACGGACGCCACACCTTTAAGTAGTAATGAAGAAAATCGGACTACTGAAAACAGCGCAACAACTGCTACAGCAGTAGAAAAAAATAAAAAAAATGCTGGCATCTCGCCCTCTCTACTAAAGAAGAGCTTGGTCGGTCTCGTCTTGATCATTCTTTTTATTACAGGTTATTTTTTGAGGAAGTATTTTTTTGTTCTTTCTTTCAGAATCTATCTTGCTGTTTATCCAAAACAATTTACCGGCGCCTATCTGAAGTTATTAAAAAAAGCAGAACAGCTTGTACCTCGATCAGAAAATGAAGCCTTGATTCATTTCGCTGAACGATTAGAAAATAATTATCCTCAATGCCATGGAAGCTTCTATCGATTAACAGAACTCTATGAAAAAGAGCTGTACGGCGGACGTGAGGCGATAAAATCGGATTATACAAGCCTTTTGCTTCATATGGCAAACTTGTTAGCGTCGTTTAAAAAGAGATAACCTCTTTCACTTATCTTGCATTTTAGCTGTATTTAGATAAAAATAGTAGATAGCCTATTCATGTTATGAAGGAGTTCTATTATGAAAAAATTAGCTATTGTGGGCGGCGGGATCATCGGTTTGACCCTTGCCAATTACCTTGATTTAACAAAGTATGATGTAACACTTTTTGATGATCCAACAGGCCAAGCAACGAGAGCCAGTGCAGGGATCATTTCTCCCTGGTTATCAAAACGGCGCAACAAAAAATGGTATCATTTAGCAAAAAACGGTGCTGCCTTTTATCCTAAATTGATTCAAGACTTTTCTTTACCTCTCTCGGTTTATCAACAATCTGGAACATTGATCCTACGTAAAGACGGAGAATTGGAGCCCTTAAGGATATTAGCAGAAGAACGCAAACAAGAGGCTCCCGAAATCGGTGAGATTCAATTACTGGACGCTGCAGAAGTCACTGCCAAATTGCCTTTGTTAAAGGCGCTTCCCGCTCTTTCGATTTCAGGCGGCGGCAAATTGGACGGAGCAAATTATTTAGCTATCATGCGGCAACATGCAGCACGCAAAAACATTACCTTACACACCGGCTCAGTCAAAATAGATCGTAAGAAAGAGCACTGGTTGATTGACAAAACAGATCAGCCAGAAGCTTTTGACGCAATTGCGATTTGCGCAGGTCCCGGCTTATCTGCTTTATTAGCCCCACTAGGTTATAAAGCAGATATTCGAGCACAGAAAGGACAATTACTGTCCTTTGAAACGCCGTATAAAGATAGCGGAAACTGGCCTGTTGCTATGTTGGATGGTGAGAGTGACTTGATTCCTTTTGAAAATGGAAAAATCTTGATCGGTGCAACACATGAAAATACCGCTGGCTTTGATTTGACACCAACAAAAGAAGCTTTCATTCAGCTAAAACAAAAATCAGTACCCTTTTTATCTTCTCCAACTTTTTTTGAAGAGCATGCTTCTTCTTATCGTGTTGGTACCAGAGCTTACACCTCAGATTTCGCGCCATTTTTCAATTGTCTGCCAGATGATCCGACTGCCGTCGTTGCCAGCGGTTTAGGTTCCTCCGGTTTGACAACAGGACCTTTTATAGGGTTTCTCTTGGCTCAGTATTTTAATAATGATGCACAGGATTGGTTGGATTATCAAAAACCGATCAGTACTTATATTTCAAAAGAATAGTAAAAAAGTGAGGATGGATATGTAACATTACATTTCATCCTCACTTTTTTCTACGGGAAAAATAGTTTTGAGTTCCGTAAATAAGGTTCATCATAGGTTAGAATCAACTCTTTCAAAAATAGCCAAAGCTGATCATTCTCTAAAGAAAAATCATCCAGCAATTTACTGTATGTCTTTCGTTCCTCAGCTGTCGCCAGTTTTTTAAAATAGCCCCAAACGTGCTGATAAGCATTCAATTTACTTCCTTTATCATCAGGCAGCGTCAGTGCATGCTGAAGGTACGATTGAAACAAGGCTTCTTTTTCTTCATTCCACTCTTTTCCAGACACTAATTTTCGAATCGCATTATAATCATTTTGTGACTTTGATAGAATCAAATATTTTAAAGATGCCCACTCTTGTTGTTTTTTTGTCATTTCTTTCAACTGATCACGTTCTTTCTTTTGCATTAATTTAACTTATTCGCTATCTTTTAATCTATATTATGAAAATAAAATGATATAAAAACACTTTTTTTTTATAGCTTAATCATGAAAATCTATGAAAATTAAAAGAGTAACGGTTTACAATGCAGGATGGATAGTTTTCAGAAAATCTAACTTACATAAATTTTCTGAATATTAAAAAGAATTGAGGTTATTTTCTATGAATGAACAGCAGCTAGACAAATCTTTTCTAGGACAACCTAAAGGACTATCGACACTTTTCTTTACAGAGATGTGGGAAAGATTTAGTTATTATGGCATGCGGGCAATTTTACTCTACTATATTTATGATACAGTCGCAAACGGCGGGCTCGGCTTACCAAAAGAAATGGCCTTAGCGATCATGTCGATTTATGGCTCACTTGTATTTATGTCAAGTATCGTTGGCGGATGGATTTCTGACCGTGTATTAGGAGCCAGAAAAACAGTTTTCTTCGGCGGATTATTTATTATGGTCGGTCACATTGTATTAGCGACACCTTTTGGGGTTGCCGCATTATTTCTATCTATCCTTTTGATCGTGATCGGTACGGGGATGTTAAAACCAAATGTTTCCGGTATGGTCGGTCATCTTTACTCAACAACAGACACAAGACGAGATGCTGGTTTTTCTATTTTTTATATGGGCATCAATATCGGTGCGTTGATTGCACCATTTGTCGTTGGAACATTAGGTCAAACGTATAATTATCATATTGGTTTCTCTGTAGCAGCTTTCGGGATGTTCTTCGGTTTGCTGCAATATCACTTCCAAGGAAAAAAATCTTTATCGAACATCGGCTTAGCACCAACAAATCCGATGGATGCTGATGAACGTAAAAAATTCATGCGTTCTTTCCTGATTGCTGTAGTTGTAGCTGTTTTGATCTTCGGCGGCGCTTTTGTCTTAGGTCGTTTAACGATCGCTTTTTTCATCAATATCGTTAGTATCATCGGTATTTTGCTTCCAGCATATTACTTTATCAAAATGCTGACATCAAAAGATGTGACTGATGAGGAAAAACCACGTGTTTTAGGCTACATTCCACTATTTTTAGCGGGGATCGTTTTCTGGTCACTAGAAGAACAAGGCTCTTCTATCTTAGCTTTATTCGCTAACGAACGAACACATGATACATTATTTGGTTTTTCGATCGCTCCAAGCTGGTTCCAATCATTGAATCCTATTTTCGTTGTTGTTTTGACTCCTATTTTCGTCGCTTTGTGGACACGTTTAGGAAAAAGACAGCCTTCGACCGTAGTAAAATTCTCATTAGGCTTAGTCTTCGCGGGTCTTTCATTTGTACTATTGATGCTTCCCGGGCTATTATACGGAACAGAAGGGCGTGTCAGTCCCTTATGGTTATTCTTCAGCTTCTTTATTATGATCGTAGGAGAAATGTGTATTTCACCTGTAGGGCTATCGATCACGACAAAATTAGCGCCGAAAGCCTTCGAGTCACAAACCGTTGCTATTTGGCTTTTAGCTGATGCAGCCTCACAGGCAATCAATGCACAAATTGCACGCTTTTATACACCACAAACCGAGTCTGCTTATTTTGGGATCGTCGGAATTGTCGCTGTGATTGCAGGAGTCATCCTGATTCTTTGCAAAAATCCGATCAAAAAGTTGATGGGCTCTGTCCATTAAAACGAAAAGAGTCCGAACCAAAACTAAAACAGTTTTGGTTCGGACTCTAATTTTTGATAGATACTGTCAAAGTCAGATCCGTCAATATCGCAACAACCACACGACATGAACAGCGCACTAGCCGATTTTCATCCCAATTGCTCAAATCTAAACAGCCTTCATCTCATTTTTTTAAACGATCATTTGTTTATTTTGCTTCATGATCGTTGCTTTTAACAGCAACGGAGCGATGATCGTAGTGGCAATCACCACAATGATCACGGATGAATAATACTCTTCCGAAAGAAAGCTCGATGTTAAACCAACTTGGGCTATTATCAATGCCATCTCTCCTCTAGAAACCATCCCCGAACCAATGATCAATGTCGAAATTCCTTTAAAGCCAGTTACTCTTGCACCCAAAGCGCCACCTAATAATTTTGACAGTACAGCTGCAATGGTCAAAATAACGATAAATAAGAAATGTTTAGACATGCCGGCAAACGTCATATTCAACCCGATCGACACAAAAAACATCGGAATGAATACCGCATACCCAATCGTTTCCAGCTTTTCGTCTACCCGTTTACGATAATCTGTTTGGGCAATCGCAACTCCCGCAAAAAATGCACCGATGATCGCACCCATATCAAGCATTTCAGCAAAATAGGCAAACCCTAGACAAACAACTAATGAAATTGCTGATACGGCTTCGATCGCAACTAATTTTTCACTTAAATTCAACAACCAAGGAACTAGCCATTTACTTGCCGCGAAAATAACGATGAAAAAGAATACTTTCAATAGTAAGACTTCCCATAACGGCAAGCTACTATCAGGTGTTGAACGATTCATCAAGCTCAACATGATACCTAAAATCAAAACAACGACAATATCATCAACCACCGCTGCACCAAGGATCGTCGCACCTTCTTCTGTATCGATCTTTTTCAGATCCTTCAACACTTGAACTGAAATACTAACAGACGTCGCACTAAAAAGTACACCTAGAAAAATCGCATTTTGAACGGAAAACTGAAACAACTCTCCTACACCAAACCCCATTGCTGCTGGGAAAATAATACCCATCAACGCTACAGCTAAAGCAGGCCGCCAATATTTTTTTAAAAGCTCCAAATCACTTTCCAAGCCTGCAATAAACATCAAAATAATGACACCTATCTCAGAAAAGTAATGCATAAATTCATCCGGTTTGATCCATCCTAAAATAGCTGGTCCAATCAAAATACCGACCAACAATTCACCGATAACAGAAGGTATGCCGATTCGATTACAAAAATGACCAGCTAGTTTGGTGAATAATAACACCAAACACAAGGTTAATAAAAAGAACATAAGTTTCTCCCTTTCTACAAATAAACTTCCTTTTTTATTATAGCATGTTTACATCATTTCACCTTCTCGGCAAGATCACGAACATAAAAAAAAACCTGAAACATAACCTTACGTTATTTCCAGGCTTAAAAAATCAAATTAGAGGATGATCGTTTTTGATCCACTAAAATCAAATTTATTTAGACGCACGTTTCAAATACGTACCTTCTTGTGTGTTGATTTCTAATAATTCATCAGCTTCGATAAAATCAGGAACGTTGACTACTAAACCTGTTTCCATTACGGCTGGTTTACCAGAACCTGAAACAGTTGCACCTTTGATCGATGGTTGTGTTTCTTGCACACGTAGAACAACAGTTGTTGGCAATGTCACACCGATAACTTCTGTACCGTAGAATTGGATTTTTACTTCCATGTTTTCAAGAAGATATTTTAATTCATCTTCGATCACAGTTGTTGGGATTTCATATTGTTCATATGTTTCTAAATCCATAAAGTTCGCTGTGTCATCTTGGCTGTATAGGTATTGTACAGGTTTACTTTCGATAAAGGCTTTTTTGACTTTATCATCTGGACGCATCGTTGTATCTGTCGTTGCTCCTGTACGAACATCTTTTAGCTTCATACGCATAACGGTATTTCCTTTACCTGGTTTGTGGTGGCTAGCTTCCATTACACGGATCAATTTTCCGTCTTGTTCGAATGTCATACCTGCTTTAAGATCACTTACTGCTATCATTTTATAGTTCTCCTTCTTTTGTTAAGATTGACTATCTCTATTAAACTAGAGACTCGACTATACTCCTAGACTATTGTAGCAGATTCAACGCAGTTATTCTACTAGAATAGGCAGTTCTGCTATCAGAAAATACTTTGGGTATTTAGTATAAGTAAATTTTTTTATAGAATCAACTTTCGCTATCGCTTGTATTTTTTCTAAAATAATTGAGACTTTTTGAATCCATGAAAACCCTAAGCCATTGCTTCAACATCGATATCGTGATCAGATGTGCGTACTAGTAAAGGGACTATGTTTGTTGGAAATATTTCTCCAATCTTGATCTCCTGGTTCTTTGCTTTTATTTTCCTGATAATCTCCTCGATCTCTTTAGAGTCTGTTGGACCTAACAAAAACCTTCCTGTCTGCAGAATAACTTATCCTGATTCTACAAGCAGGAGGGGCGATTTGTTAAAAAATTACCTTTTATTTACTTGAATTTATTTACTTCAGTTATAAATTCGTCGATTATTTCTTCAAATATATCTTTTTCAATATACGCAACGCCTTCTTTGTATACAAACTCAGCTCCATACTGAGAGTATGTGTCCATAGCATCCCACGAAATCTCTAACCATTTGCCATCTTCACTATAAAAGTTAGCAGGAAGTAAAAAGCCACCACCTCTAGCAGATTGCCAAGAATGTTTAAATAACCAATCAGCTATATTTTCTAATGCATCAAATTCTTCATCTTCTAAAGTAAAAATGAAGTCAGCAGCTCTATAAAATCTGTCTTTTTCAGCAATGGTATTGCCTTTTATCGGAAGCGGAAACGGAGGAGGAGTTGTATCAAAGAACATACTTTTACTTTCTTCAAACCATTCTGCTAATTCAATGATACTTCCCTTAAATGGATATATAGTTTCATTTTGGCTAAACCTAGTAATCCTCTTATCATTTATAATGAGATCGAATTCTCCATAACCATCTTCTTGAATATTAAACTCGAAAGCAAATCTCTCTGCATCTCCAACAATCATATTATTACTCCTATTCTTATTGTTTTATTAATTTTCTGTATTGGGCATTCGTTATCAATCCATCTTTTTGCATAGCTCGGAGTACATCTGCTGGAACGTCTCTCTGCACATTTTTCACTACATCTATTGATCCCCATAATTTTCTCCTTTTTATTAGTCACCAATAGTTTAACACAAAAAGAGGGGTATTTTTTTCATTAATAACAGGATTACATTTTAAATATAGAAAAAATCTGCCTATTTTCTCATTCAACACAAAAGAGCCGATCGTCTCTTAGCAACCAGCTCTTTCAAATGACCATATTTATTCTGATTTTTTAGAAATTTGATCAAAAGTTTGCCACAATTCATCACATTCAGGACAGCTGCCTGTATGGATCATTGAAAGCGGTGTTTGATCTGATCCATCTAAATAATGTCGTAAATGCATATCTGAAAAACCATGTTTTGCAGCATCTTCTCTTGTATTTGAATAGTAGACTGTTTTGATTCCCGCCCACATGATCGCACCTACACACATAGGGCAAGGTTCACAGGTTGCGTAGATTTCACAATCAGATAAATCCATCGTATCCAGCTTTTTACAAGCTTCCCGCACAGCAATCATTTCAGCGTGTGCAGATGGGTCTGTATCTTTCATCATCGTATTACTGACTGACACGATCACTTCTCCATTTCGAACTAATGTAGCACCAAACGGCCCACCATATTTCTTTTCCATCCCTGAAACAGTAGCTTCTGCTGCCAGCTTCATAAAATCCATCATTTTCTCCTCCAATACTAATTCGTTTGTTTCATGACTTTACTTAACACACTATAGACGACAAATGAAAAGATCAATCCTGAGAAGAAAGCAAAGTCATTGATTGTCTTTAAAAATGGAACCGATTGCAAAAAAGCGCCGGACATCGTTATGACAAAACTGATCCCTAAAGTCATCATCGCTTTCTTATTATATCCTGATTTGAACTCACCCATATCGCCGTCTTCTACATAGATATTCTCTAGATCGATCACTTGTTTATGCTCAATATAAAAGCTGGCGAGCATGATTCCTGCAATTGGACCAAACATAGAGCCGATGAAACTATAGAAATAGAATAACGTCGATGCATTTTCTACCAACTTCCAAGGTAAGATCATTGTACCAATAATCGCAGTCAATACACCAGCCTTTTTGACATCCAAAACTTTTGGAAACAATGATGACATCTGCAGCCCCGCTGGAAATAAATTCCCGAATACAACGAATGCTAACGCGCCCATATTCAGTGCTAGAATCAAAACGAAAACAGCAAACGTATTATTGATTTTATCAAAAGCATTTACGATATTGAAAATCGGTTCACCAAATGCGATTTGCGTTCCTGCGATCAGACCCACACATGTGATCGCAAATAATATATAAGACAAGATAAAGCCTAATGGTAAACCGATGATCATCGCTTTTGGCGTTTTTGCTTTTTGAGTAAAGTCACCGATATTTACGATCGGACCAGCCCAATTTGACACTAAAGCACTCACACAGGCAATAAATACGATCGGACTATTCGTCGCGTTAGCTGGTGTGTAAGCTAAGATCGGACCAAAACCACCGGCAATTTGAATCGTCCAAATCGCTGCTCCAACAATAAAGACATAGACGATTGGTGAAGACCAATTGCCAAATTTATCCAAAACTTTTGTTCCTCCTAAAAATAAAGCAACAGTTACACACCAAATGATCAGATAGCTCAGCATCGTTGGCGCCGGCATCCCTAAAATCGTCATCCCGCCACCAATATTCATATAATTAGGAATGATTCGACTGAACAAGACATCCAGCGATTGGGCACTTACCACACTTTGCGTGCCAAAGAAGACAACACCCGCAATCAAGCCTCTACATAAGGATGGGATGATCGCACCTTTTACGCCAAATACAGAACGCAGCAGCATAGGAAACGGCAATCCATATTTAGCAGAGGCAACACCATTCAACACATAAAATACGGAAACGATCACAGCAGATAACATTACGGCAGCTAAGACTTGCTTCGTATTTAATCCAAGTAGGAAAAATCCCGCGACTGTCATATAAGAAAGTATATTGTGAACGGCACCCATCCATAATGTGACATAATTAAAAATGCCCCAGTTTTTGTCGGCTCCTGTTTTTGGCAGTAATTCTGCAGAATAGGTAGGTGCAGTGTCGATCGTTTGTTTCTCTACTGATTCCATTGTCTTTTCCTCCAATACGTTTCTTTAGTTTTTTAGAAATTGAAGTGACTGTGCTTTGTGCTCTGAAAATAATGGGTTATCTGGGTTTAACTGAATGGCTTTGTCCATCGCTTCGATCGCTTCTTGATGGCGATTTAGACTGCGCAAGCTGTTTGCTTTGTGAAAATAAAAATCCACTCGATCTGGATAGTCTTTTAATAAATCATCCATCAATTCGACCGCTGCTTCATGACGTCCTAATTCTCTTAAAAAATTTGATTTGTGGTAGCGATAAAAGAATCCTTGATCCGTTTTGATTGCTTGATCGTATACTTTTAATGCTTGTTCTGTTTCTCCCATCATACGGAATGTATTGGCTAGATAAAAAGCAAATTCCGCCTCTTGCTGCCAGCCTTTTTTATAATATTCGGTCGCTTTCTGGTAATCTTTTGACCGTTGATGAGTGTACCCTAAATAGTAGAGAACATCTAAGTTCGTCTGATTTTGTTTTTCAAGTAAATCTAAAACTTGTATAACGGCATCTTCTCTTAAAAGACTGCGAACTCTTTGGAAAAACGGTGCTTCGACTTCTTTTTTTTCGAGAATCGCAATTAGTTGCTCGTTTCCTGACTCCCTTGCGTAGTCAAGGGCATTTTTTCCTGAATCATCTGTTTGGCTCACATCTGCCTGATGCTGAACTAACTCTCGAATAACATCGCGATATAAACGTCCACCATCTCCTAAAATCGTCGCTTCTAATAACGCTGACCAACTCAATCGATTGACATGATCGACTGGTACTCCTGCTGCTAGACAGAGCTGAACGGTTTTCAGATAACCTTTTTCACTAGAAGGAAGCAAGGCTGTCCCGCCAAAACGATTCACTGATGGTAAATCTGCTCCTGCTTGAAGCAATTCATAAACAATGTCATCAAACCCATTCGCTGCTGCACAAATGAACGGCGAAAGGCTGGTATGATCTTTTTGATTCACATCCGCATGGAAACGAAGTAATTCCTTTACTAGCGCTAGATTATTTTGCTGAACAGCCATCATCAAAGGTGATCGTCCTGCTTCATCCGTCATAGAGACATCTGCTCCTGCTTGAAGCAATTCATGCACACGTTCAATTTCAGCAGCGGAGATCGCTTCAAGTAAAGAACGGTCTGTTTTTACTACATCCATTTTGCTCACTCCTTTCGGTTTTATAGTTGTTCGCTAAACGCGATGATCGCTTTTTCAAATGCTTCCATTGGCGGATGTGTGATACCCGCACCGATCATTCCGATTCCTGCTTCTTTATGAGCAATTGCTGTATTGATGATCGGCAATGTGTTGGTTTGGATCACTTTTAGGCTGTCGATGCCGGAAGGAACGCCCATAAAATCAAGTGTTGGAATCGTAATGTTAGGATTTTCAGCGGTTGTGATTCCCTGCATCTCAACAGAAAAACGTAATGCATCTTCGATCGTTCCACCAACTAAGGCTACGATCGCTGGAGCTGCCGCCATCGCAAAGCCGCCGATACCATAAGTTTCTGTAATAGCACTATCGCCAATATCCAACCCAGCATCCTCTGGTTTATAGCCGGCAAACATCGGACCGATCACTTTTTGAGAAGGGCCTACAAACCATGGATTCCCTTCGATTCCACTAATATGAATCCCAAATTCTGTTCCATTTCGAGCCATCGTCGTTACTACTGTGCTGTAAGGAATACCGACAGCAGAATCCAAGGCAGCTTTACACATTGCCATCCACGTTGGTCCTGAGAAATAATCACTGCTGGCAACAAAATCGAACACTTCCTTCATTTCTTCGATCGTATGATCTGTTTGAATAATATAAGGCGTCAATGCTTGAATCAACAATGTTGTTCCAGCATTATTACGATTATGGCATTCATCGCCCATATGCAATGCTTGTGCCAGCATCAATTTCAAATCGATTCCTTCCTTACATAACTTCATCGCATCTCTTAAGATCGGACCAAATGTATCTCTCATCCAAATCAGACGTTCGATCACACTTTCATCATTGGCACCCATCCGTAAAATTTTAGACATTTGTTCACTTAAATTAGTGAACGCTAAATTTCCGTACGTTTTATTTTCAACAATATGCATGTACATAGAAGCAGAAGTCACGCCAGCCATCGAGCCTACACATTGGTGCTCATGACAAGGAGAAAAAATGATTTCACCAGAAGCTGCCACACATTCGGCATCGTCTAAATCTTTTGCTAAACCTTCAAAGACTAGCGCACCTTTGACCGCACCTTTCATCGGACCATTCATTTTTTCCCAAGTAATGGGCGGTCCAGCATGTAAAATCGTATTTTTCGTCATTCCTGGTACAACATTGATCGCTTGATCATACCCTATCAATGAAATTTGTGAAGAAATGATTCGATTCACAGCTTCTTCATTGGCTCTTTTGATTTTTTCGAGATTTTCAGGTGTTTCGATTTTTTCTAGCGCCGCCAAGATAGTGGCTTTTCCTTGACCAGGAGGTGCCCAATTTAGATAGTTAGCCTCTACGTGCTGCTCAGTCAACTCCTCTTGAAATGCTTCGATCCCTAAATCAATGATCACAGGCTCTTCTTGAAATAGCTCAGTAATTTTACTCATGGTCATTCTGCCCCTTTCACGACAAATTCTCTTGCCAACAATCCGGCATTTTGACTGCTGCTGGCATATGTTGCACCAATTGCTGTCAATTTTTCGACTTGTTCATTGATATCCTGTTTATCTAAATCTGTTCCCAGCACATAACCAATGATTTCTAAATGACGGCCTTCTGCTGCTGCTTTTTCTTTTGCTTCTTTCATATAAGGCACCATTACACCGACTGGATCAGCATGTGAGCCATATCCTAGAACAAAGTCCATCAAGATAACCCCAACTGCTGGATCGGCCGCTTCTTCGACAAAACGAGCGATTCGGTTGGATGGATCGATCATTGGATGCGGCTTGCCGTTTGTAAACTCATCTGCGCCAAAATCGATAAATGTATGGGCCTGACTAGGTTCACCAAAATGAAGCAGGTGCTCATCATCCGTTGCGATATTGCTGTAAACATCTGAAAATCGTTCTTTTGCGGTAAACATGGCTTCATCACAAAGGGTTCCGCCAGTAAATAAACCGCGAATGTAGCGTTGCTCTGGATTTAATTTTGCCCGAACCTCATCGATCAATGGGAAATTCAATGGATGAACATCTAGACTATTTTCATCGATCCCAGCAAGAGTGACCGCTCTTAATGCTGCAGCTTTAGACATTTTCTCAAAATAAATCCCTTCTTCATTCGGACGTGGCTCACTGCCAATAAACCAAATGACCACTGGCTTTGTTGATTGTCTAACTCGTGCCAAAATTTTTTCTTCGACTATTTTTGCAGGCGGCTTAGAAATCAATACGATCACCTTTGTATCTGGATCTGCCTCTAACGCATCGATCGCATCCAGCATCATTCGCCCACCGACTACCTCACTTAAATCTCGTCCACCGGTTCCGATCAATTGTGAAACACCTTCGCCAAACTCGTGGATGCGGACGCTGATTTCCTGACTTCCAGTGCCGGACGCCCCAACGATACCAATACTGCCCTTACGCACTTTATTCGCAAAGCAGAGTCCTACATTATTGATGATCGCTGTCCCACAATCAGGTCCCATCATCAGCAAGCCTTTTTCATGAGCTAAATCTTTCAATTGAATTTCTTCTTGCACACTTACGTTATCACTAAACATCATAACGTGTAGATCATTCGCCAATGCTTTTCTAGCTTCTCTAGCTGCATACTGACCATTGACTGAAATCACGGCTAAATTAGCTTCAGGTATCGCCTTTTTTGCTGTCTCAATCGTTGTATACTGCTCAGCAGATCGACTAGTACCTTTTTCCTTTTTCTCTGTCATCAACTGTTCGATTTCTTTGAACAGCTCTTCTGAATCCATTGAATTATCTGCTTCAACAGCAATCACCAAATCACTCGTCTGTGCCTGTTCAATCTCCGTTGTAAACAAACCAACATTTTTCATCACTTCTTTATTCATCTCTGTAGCCATTGCAATGATTGCCTGATCTACACCCGTCAATTGATTCGCTCTAGTAGACAAAGCCATCAACGAAACAGAATCAATATAGGTATTCGGTTGAATCTTGATACTGATTGACATAAAAATTCCTCCTTAATTTAAAAGCAGAACAGGTCGTTTAGCCTTGACTAGAAAATAGGAAAAATGAAATGTGGTGCTTTTTGCCACAATTCATTTTTATCTTTTTCCCGAAAGGCTGACCTGTGCAGCTGGATAACATTAAAAGCGGAACAGGCTCGTTCAACCTTGACTGGAAAATAGGAAAAATCGATTGAGGTGCTTTCTGCCTCACTCTATTTTTATCTTTTTCCCGAAAGGCTAGCCTGTGTAGCTAGATAACAATAGATGCGGAACAAATCGTTTAATCCTGTAGAAAATTAGGAAATTGACTTTGAGACGTTTTTTGTCTCATTGACGATTTATCTATTTTCCTAAGGATTGATTTGTACAGCTGGACATCACAAATATTCAATACTTTCTCACAAAAACCTGGCACTATTCATCATCAACTCAAATTCTTTCGTTGTGATTCTCAGCAAAATATCCCCCCGTCTCTCTCTGTTTTTCCAACGTAAACTCCACTCCAGCCAACATTCCTGAAAGGATATCTCCACCAGAAGTCGAGCCGATAGCTAAAACTTGCAGCATTTTTTCTTTGAGCAACGTTTCATCCTCACCATAAAATAATTCATTTAAGAAAACACCCAAGCGCTCGCGCGCCTCACCTTTGATTGCCCAATCAAGTGTAGAAAAACTAATGACATTCGTTCGCTTTTTCAACTCTTGACGACAATTGATCAGCCATTGTTTCAATGAATGATACGGATAATCGGTTGTGGTAAAAATAAGTGCCAGTCCAACTAAAAAGTCATCGCCTGAAGGTGTCAGTCCTGGTCCTAACCCAATTACTCGGTTTAATTGCGTCATTGCTTGAAACAGCTGTTTCTCTTTTAAATAGTTAAGCAGATGACCTGTTTCTTTCCAAAGCATCGTATGCATCATTTTTTCATAAGCTGTAGTTTGGGTATGATTCAATAAATAGCCGCCCTTACTATCGATTTGCCCTAACCACTGATCGACCTTTTGAATACGGCGCTCTAGCTCTTGGTAAGCCTTTTTTGAAGGAAAGAAAATTTCTGGGTATTTCCACTTCTCTACCTCGTCTATCTCTATCGCAGCAACATCCTCAATGATCAACTGGTCATGCTGTACAAAAACAGGTGTATTCAAAGGTATTTGTAGCTGGTCGTAAAAAAAATCAGCGACACGTATCGTATTTGGTGCATCATCCAATTCAGATGTGGCAATCGTATATAATGTACCAGAATCATCAATAATATTTATTGTCCGTGCAAATGTACTATGGATCGTTCCGGTCCATTGCTTTTTTTGAAGCTCTGATAGAAAGTATTGAGCAATAGAAAGACTTTTATACGTTCGCATCTTTTCCACCTCCTTGAATAACTCTTCTTTACATGATTAAATTTACACTAAGTAAGCCTTTTCAAAAACAGGCAAATCATCTGAATATCATCGCTTAAAGTTGTATACTTTAACTAAGTACCGTATAGTTAAACTAGTCATTCTTAGATAATGAAAGTAGGTGTCTTCGTGTTAACTGTCAAAAATTTCTTAGCATTACCTCAATTCAAGACATTCAATTTAGTTGCTGGAGAAAAAGGACTTGAAAATAAAATCACCGGTGTCAACATTTTAGACAATCCAGATGCTTCTGACTGGTTATCTGCTGGCGAACTCTTGATTACCTCTGGTTACTTTTTTAGTGAAAATATAGAGGCACAGCGTAGATTTATTCAGCGCTTCAAGGAAATCAACTGTTCGGCAATTTGCATTAAACCTCATATTTATTTAAAAGGGATCCCTGAATCAATGCGAGCGCTTGCTGATGAATTATCTTTGCCTCTTATTGAAATTCCTTATGGGATCGCGTTTTCAAAAATCATGAATATCGTCATGGCAGAAATTTCCGGACGCGTGAACGAATTAAATCAAGCTTCTCTGGATATTCACTCACAGTTTTTTGAAATTTCTTTGCATGGCGGAGGGATGAAAAAAATTGCTGCTGGACTGGCTCAAATGGTTCATAACCCAACCGTTTTGGTCGATATAGATTGGACTGTTATAGCTGTCAGCGATCAAAAAGTACCCATTATCAAAGAAACGCTTAGAAAAACAGGTGACAGCTTTAGCTTTCCTATCACGATCTTCTCCGATTTACCAACTAATTTTGAACGAATTCAAAAACCCTTTACACGGTCAACACTGTTTAACGAGACAGAATATGCTTGGGTGATCATGCCTGTCTATTTTGATACGATCCACTATGGATTTATTCTTGTTTGTCAAATTGATGAAGCACTGACCGATCTTGATTATGTTGCTTTAGAAAATGGGTCGATGGCTTTTGCATTAGAGCAAATGCGGCTATTTGAAATCGAACGGACAGAAAATAGAATTCGACGAGACTTTTTCGATCAGCTATTATCTGGTCAAATCAAAGATTTGGATACATTAGCAGCCTACGATTCAACGCTTGATCCAGCTTTAAACTACACTGTTTTGATCTTTTCGATCCAAACGATTGAGAATCAAGGAACCTCATTGATCCAGAAAAAGCAGACAGAAGATCGACTAATGAAAAGCGTGCTTTCTTCTCTTACCACTTATATAGCCAATCGTTTTCCAAACCTGCATGTTTTCAGCCGAAAAAATCAGCTTGTCATGCTTTTAGGAACAGAACCGATCCTTAGCACTGTCAAAACGTATAATGAAGTCTCTGATACAGCAGAAAGAATTCGAATATATTTGGAGCAACTGGGCAAAACAGAGCAAACCATTTTTTGTACTATCGGTTCAACTTTGCCGATTTTAGAACTTTCTCAAAGTTTTGAGGAAGCAAAAAAAGTCATCCACTTACTTGAGGATGACGAAAAAGAAGAGAAAATCTATTTTTTCAACGATTTCTATTTTGATTCTTTTTTAGTGGATTCTATTTCAAAAGAACAGGGAAAAAAATTCTATACCCATTATCTGCAGCCTTTATTAGCTTATGATCAAAAAAATAATACAAGCTTCACACCAACTCTAAAAGCTTATTTGGCTCATCATTTAAATATCGCAACGACTTCTAGAGCATTGTTTATTCATCGAAATACACTCTTATATCGAATCGATAAGATCAAAAGTCTTTTACCTGTCGATTTGGAGCAAGAAAAAAATACCTTTGCTTTACAGCTAGCTTTAAAATTATACGAGCTTCATCGCTGAAAAAAGGACTGAGACATAACTCTACGAGTTACGACTCAGTCCTTTTAAAAACGAGTATCTTTTTCTACTACTTCGCTAATTATCTACCTACGATGAATGTCAATTCACATTCACAAACTTTTTTGTCCTCTACATATGCGGTCGCTTTTCCGATTCCTACATAATCTCTGATTTTCACGATTTCAAAGTGCAGCTTCAACACATCGCCCGGCACAACTTTTTGACGGAATTTTGCTTTATTGATTCCACCGATGTACGCTGTTTCACCTTGGAATTGTTCCATTTTTAGAATTAAGATCGATCCTACTTGTGCTAATGCTTCGATGATCAAAACACCTGGCATTGTTGGGTTACCAGGGAAATGTCCTTGGAAAAATTCTTCATTGATCGTCACATTTTTCGTTGCGATGATTTTTTTCTCTGGAATAATTTCATCCACATAATCGATAAAACAAATCGGGTAGCGATTTGGGATCATTTCCATAATTTCAGTTGCATTCATGATTCTTGTCATTGTTCGTCTTCCTCCCATTTCTTCATACAAATAACGCCATTATGTCCACCAAAGCCAAATGAATTACTGATAGCATATTCTGCTTGAACAGCGCGTGAACCATCTGTTAGGTAATCTAAATCACATTCCGGATCAGCTGTTTTGTATCCTGTTGTCGGATGAGCGATGCCTTCCTGCAAAGTTTTCACACAAGCGATTGCTTCGATTCCGCCAGCAGCTCCTAATAAGTGTCCTGTCATACTTTTTGTGCTGGAAATTGGAATATGATACGCTTTATCGCCAAAGACACGTTTGATAGCAGCCGTTTCTGCTGCATCATTTGCCGGTGTCGATGTTCCATGTGCGTTGATATAGCCTACAGATGACGCATCGATTTGAGCTTCTGCCAGTGCTAGTTCAATAGCATCAGCAGCGCCACTACCATCTTTCAATGGTGCTGTCATATGGCTGGCATCACAATTACTGCCATAGCCGACAACTTCACCTAAAATCACTGCTCCCCGTTTTTTTGCATGCTCCAGCTCTTCCAGCATCAACATACCCGCACCTTCACCCATGACAAAACCATGTCTTTCTTTATCAAACGGGATCGAAGCCCGCGCTGGATCATCTGTTGTATTCAACGCACTCAACGCCGCAAAACCAGCAATACCGATTTCACAAATCGTCGCTTCAGTTCCACCTGTGATCATGACATCAGCTAGGCCATATTTGATCGTACGGAATGCTTCACCGATTGCATTTGTTGCAGATGCACAAGCCGTTACGATCGTTTGTGAGGGGCCTTTTGCCCCTAATTTGATCGAAATATTTCCTGAAGCCATATTAGCGATGACCATTGGAACGAAAAACGGTGTTACTCTCTTTGCTCCTTTTTTGTCCATTACTCGAACCTGATCCTGCAAGGTCGTCATCCCGCCGATCCCGCTGCCGACGATTACGCCAAACCGCTTAGGATCGATTGAATCGTAAGTCAAGCCACTCATTTCCCATGCTTCCAAAGCTGCAACCAATCCATATTGAGAGAATAGGTCCATTCGTTTTTGCTCCTTGCGATCGAGCACGTTACTTGGATCAAACTCTTTCACTTCTCCAGCTAAAGCAACACCGGTATCCTCTGAATCAAATTTAGTGATTTTTCCGATCCCTAACTTGCCGTTGACTAGATTTTGCCAATATTCTTTGACCGTATTTCCTAAAGGAGTCACTGCTCCCATCCCTGTTATAACTACGCGCTTCATCTTGCACCTCCATCGATATTTTGATGTTCAAATTAAAAAAAACTTGCTTAACCAATACTTTTTTGTTTAAAATTAAGTAAAATAGTTTGACTTTCAAAGTATTTTAGTTAATAATTCAGACATCGATAAAATGTCTGTTTGGTTGTGATTATCAATTAGAGAATTATATTATCATTCTCACACAGATAATACCAGTTGCATTTTTATCCGTCAACCTAAATAAAATCAGATGTTGAGATTTTATTAAGTTGTTAAACTATTTTTCACACACTAAAATAATTATTAAAGGGGAAAAAACAATATGTTTCTAAAAGATAAGAAAGTCGTCGTAATGGGTGTCGCAAACAAAAAAAGTATTGCTTGGGGCTGTGCGAAAGCATTAAAAGAGCAAGGCGCCGACGTTATCTATACTTATCAAAACGAGCGCATGAAAAAACAACTACTAAAATTAGCAGAGCCAACTGATTTACTTGTAGAATGTGATGTTGCTTCTGATGAATCGATTGCGCAAGCATTCAAAACGATCCAAGAAAAATACGATAAAATCGACGGTTTAGTTCATGCTATCGCTTTTGCCAACAAAGAAGAACTAGATGGAAACGTCAGTGACATCAGTCGTTCCGGGTATTTATTGGCACAAGATATCAGCAGCTATTCATTATTAGCGGTGGCTCACTATGCAAAACCTATGCTAAATCCAGGCTCTGGCATCGTAACAATGACTTATTTAGGCTCTGAAAGAGCGATCCCAAATTATAATATGATGGGTATCGCTAAAGCTTCTTTAGAGACTGCTGTAAAATATTTAGCTTATGAATTTGCCGCAGATAAAATTCGTGTCAATGGGATTTCCGCTGGAGCAATCAAGACGCTAGCTGTAACAGGTGTCAAAGATTATGATCAGTTGATCAAGCTATCAGAAGACCGCACACCTGATAAAGCCGGCGTAACGATCGAAGAAGTAGGAAATACGTGTGCTTTTCTAGTCAGTGAACTTGCCGCTGGTATCGTAGGCGATATTATTTACGTTGATAAGGGCGTTCACCTCACTTAATTTTTCTCACTGCTTCTTCGCTCTTACATGGAAAAAGAGCACAGAATACCACTCAACAAGTGATTTCTCTGCTCTCTTTCTTTTATGCTACTAGAGTAAAGTGTGTTAATTTTATTCTGCGCCATAATTCAACATAAGCCATCGGCGGATATTCGATCATCGAAATGATCACAGAACTTAAAATATGCGTCATCACAAGCACAGTGATCAACTGCGCCCAATTATTGTTAAAAAATTCATGATTCTTTACAAGACTTCCCGCCCATAAAATACATAGAGGATGGATAAAGAAATAAAATTTTCCCAACTCCCGCAAGCGTCTGACATTTAACTGCTTGCTCACTTCAATGGATAAACTCTTCCAAAAAAGCAGTCCAGTAAATGGTATCAGGCTAAACAAAAAGTTCTTATCGATCCCAATATTTTGATAAACGACTACTCCTTCTGTCAGTAAAAGACAAGCGGCGATCAAAAGTAAGCGATCACTAAATTTCTCATACTTCACAAGCTTCTCTTTATAATCCCAGATAAAAAAGCCGATCGTAACAAAAATCAATGCGAAGAACAAGCCATTTCTTGTTGTGATAAATAGTTGTAAATACCGATCAAAAAAGGCTTTAAGCTGCCCGTTTCCAATATAGCCATAATACGTTTCCAATGAACCAAAACTATATAATAACCCTGCTAGAGCTAACAAAAATGGATAACCTACTCGTTTCACTAACCATTGAACCATAATAATGGCAAAAATAGCTGCTGGAATATACCAGAGATGGTAGTACGTTCCTGTATAAAAAAGTCCAACGATCAAAGCGACTGGATATAAACTAGGGCTAAGAGAATAGCTTTGCTGAATCCATATAAAGCCGATCGGCAAATAAATCAAGCTCCAAAATAAATAAGATTTTATCAGGGACCTCACATAACGCTTCGTATATCCCTTTGAGCTTGTTTGTCCTCTACGCACAAAGTAGCTGGTAGAGATCAAAAAGAAAGGAACAGCAATTCGACATAACACATTCTTGAATAAAAAATTCAGTTCTGGCTCTTGAAATACACGTTCACAATGAAAACAAATCACTAAGACCGCCGCAGCATATTTGATCACATCGATTCCAGCAGTCATTTCCCGTGTTTTTTTGATTGTCTGTTCGATCTTTTTCACCCCCACATCCTTTTTTTCGCTTCTTTCCTTAAGTATAGCAAAGCATTATTTACATTTTATCAGTACAAAGTCTGAATTTTCTCTGTATAAAAAGTCCTATATTAGAAAAAAACGTAGAGATGCGTATAAAGCATTCCTACGTTTTTTGATTTTTTCCGTTTTACAGATTTTCCTCAACAAAATGGACAGATGAGCAATTCCATTACTTTTGGTATACGCGTTCCTGATATTCATCAAGATTAAGCTGATACATTTTGAATGTTACTAGTCGATTTTTTGGCTGCCATGGTTCTTCATAGGAATACTGATAGGTCATTCCCAACCGTTTCATCACTTCACCACTGCGGGGATTATCAACGTCATGAGTTGCGGTTATATAAGGAATTCCATCTTTTCTAAGGTGTATTTTTTTTCATCTGATAATAGCCTTTCACTGCTGTTGTCCGTAAAATAGTGGAATGAGTGCTTCTTGTTCGCGTAATGCTTCAAACGCTGCTTGTTCATCCGCAAGTGCTAGAGCCGCTTCAAAGTCTTCCATCACTTGAATCTTTGTTGAAGAAAATGGTGGGTAATGATAGATAGCATGCGCTGCTTTCAATGAATTTACCCAGAAAAAATAAACGTTTTCCTCTGTTACTAAATCGATCAATGTCATGAAGTCACCGCCGAGATGGCGATAATATTTCGCAAAGTGGATAGTGATTTCTTTAATGTCCGTTATAGGAAACTCAGCGATTCGTTTTTCAACAGGTAGATTGACTAGTCCTTTAAAGCGTCCGATTTGGTCGATCGTAACTTCGCCTTTGCTCACACTGCAAAGACAATTAGCATTCCCCATCCATCTTGAAAAGGTCACCTCAGGATACATCGCTTCATCCAATTTTAGGAAGGTGTTGACTCGTTTTCCTTCTGTGAATAAAGAATCGATTTCCTTAGCATATGCACTGTAAAAAGCAGTTTTGTTTTGTTCGATATCTTTTGCCATTTTGGTCAGTTCCTTTCCTTTTCGTCCTTGAAACAATGACGTTAAGAATCCCGATTTTTTATAGCCGATCAAAACATCTACGCTCACATCAAAATATTCAGCTAATCGGATCACATTTTCTAAGTCAGGTAAACTTTTCCCTAACTCCCATTTTGAAATCGTCTGACGTGAAATCATTAAATGATCGGCTAAATCTTGTTGAGATAAATGACGTTTTTGACGAAATTTTTTGATTTGTTTACCTACGGCTAAGCTCACTATAAGCGCCCTCCTTTCTTTTGTCTATAAAATCTGATGCACCCTTTCGTTGCTTGTTTCCAGTATATAATAAACCCGTGTGCAACGGAACATTGCACACGGGTTTCATGCCGGTTTTACTTCGTTTAGTCTTGATTCTTGTATATGAGTTATTGCTGCAGCAGCTTTTGATCCTCCAATACAAAAATCTTATCAACGATCGGTGTATAGAATTGTTCATCATTTGAAACGAATAGAACGCTGCCTTTAAAATTCTTCAGTGCTGTTTGAAGTGCTTTTCTTGAATCCACATCTAAATGATTTGTCGGCTCATCTAGTATCAGAAAATTGCTTGGCTGCATTGTTAGATCACACAGTTTTACTTTAGACTGTTCACCACCGCTCAACATGTAAAGATTTTTATCCGCAAGCTCGCGTTTGATCCCGCACTTTGCAAGTTCTCTGCGGACATCCTCATAAGTGAGTCTAGTATATTTATTCGCCAACGTTTCGATCGGTGTCCATTCCGTATTTTCCCATTCGATTTCCTGTGAATGATACCCAACTTTTATTTGAGGAGAAAAATGACTTTGACCAGCTAGTGCAGGGAGTTGACCTAATAGAGTTTTAAGCAACGCTGTTTTCCCTAATCCATCAGCCCCTGTGATCACAAGTTTTTCTCCTTTTTTCACCTGTAGGTCAAACGCTGAAAGCAATTGTTTATCATATCCGATAACTAGTCCTTCAATAGTTAAAGCATTCGGAGAGCTTTGCGGTGCACTTTTAAAGGTGAAATTAGCTGGTATTGTTTTTTCAGGCTCTTTCAATCGATCCATCCGCTCTAAATGCTTTCTTCTGCCCTGAGCCATTTTAGTTTTGATCCCAGCAATATTTTTTTGGATAAAGGCTTCCGTCTCCTTGATTTTTCTTTGTTGGGCATCAAATTGACTTTGATAGGCCTCTGTAAAATGAGCTTTTTGTTTTAAAAAACCAGTATAATCACTATGATATTTTTTGATTTCTCCAAAATCAATATCACAAATGCATGTAGCTATTTTGCTAAGAAATTCTGTATCATGAGAAACGATGATAAACGCATTTTCAAAAGCTTTCATATAGTCTGTCAGCCAATCGATGTGTTCCTGATCCAAATAGTTAGTCGGTTCGTCTAAAATCAAAACAGATGGTTTTTCCAAAAGAAGTTTAGCAAGTATTACTTTGATTTTATCTCCGCGACTTAATGCAGCTAACTGCTTTGCAGCTTCTCCATTACTGATTCCAAGTCCTGTGATCGCTTTACTGATCTCATTTTCAACTTCGTAAAAACCACTGGTTTCCAGTCTTTCCTGATAAGCTGCCGCGCGTTCCAGTAATTGATCCTCTCCAGTTTCTCCGTATGTCTCATATAATTTAAGCATTTCTTTTTCCGTTTTATAAAGCTCCTGATAGGCAGAACTTAAAAATTCGTGGATCGTCAAGGTTTCGTCCATATTCGCATATTGATCAAGATAGCCTAGAGTCGCATTGGGATTCCATAAAACGGTCCCTTCGTCAGGTAAAACACTGCCCAAAAGAATCTTCAATAAGGTACTTTTCCCAGCACCATTTTTTCCAACGATTCCCATATGTTCACCGCTTTGCAAGGTAAATGAGCTATTTTCATATAATTGTTTATCTGGTACAGCATAGGTTAAATCTGTTACTTGTAATAATTCCATTATTTTTTCCTCTTTCTTGTCATTTTTACTAAAGAACATACAAAAAAGACCCAAAGACAGAAATGTCCTGGGTCTTTTAATCTATATATTCTTCAGTAAATGTGTACACTAAAAATAGAATGACAACTGAACCATTTTTTCAAAAAAAGGCCGCGGCAAACAATTTATAGCTATACAAAATTTACTGATGAATATGAAAAGCACTGCTTGCTTTTCGATTAAGCTCCATACAACACTTCATCAAAATAAGTTGTAGGGAGCAAAGAGTTGATATATATAAAACGTACATGTGTAACACCTTCCTCAGAAGATACTCTACCATTTTGAAAAAAAATAGTCAACTGGCGTTGGGAGCTGTTTGATTTGATACGATTGCATTTCACAAGCAATCAATCTAAACTAAAGAAAAAGGGAGGTCATAACTTTGACAATACTGCCAAAAATCGGAAAACCAGCCACGAATGCACTTTCTTCTGCCGGCATCACCCGTTTAGAACAACTTAGTCAATTCGATAAAAAGTCGCTTTTAAGCATGCATGGTGTTGGACCTAAAGCCATCACACTTTTAGAAAAAGCCTTAGCTGAACATGGATTAGCATTTGCACCAATAACAGTCGATACAGATCAGTCGAAAGATATTACCGTACTGTGCCAGCTAAATTGTGATAATTCACCAAAAAGGCGGATGATCCGAGATTTCTTGATCGCTGCTGTTGCTGAAAAGCCAAAAACTCTCTCTTTACTCCTCGATCAACAGTTTTGCTTTGTTTTACCTGGGAGTATAACGTTGACTGGCATTGAGTCCTTTATTGACTACACTCAAAAAAGACATGAACCCATTCGCACACTTGAAATCCAATCTATCGTAACTCACGGAAAAGAAGGCGCTGCTCATGGTGTGCTCTCGACAAAAAACAACCAAAAAATTTATTTTGCTGTAATGGTTCTCTTTAGCAGTAATCAAAAAAAGGCGCTTATCACTCAAACCATTGCTTACTTTATCAGATAATTTTTTCAAAAATAATCATATACAACGAAGCCATCTGTTGAAAAGTAGTGCCTACTTCCCAACACATCAGGAACCGTCTAGGTATCGATGCTTGTACTATCATTAAAAGCCTACTCATAATGAACAGTTCTTCGCAAAAAAATAGATACCTTTTACAGATATTTCAGTGGTAAGATCAATTAACACATATTCAAGCACATATAAAATACAGAGCTAAAAGGGACAGAAGTGTTCAACTCCGAGAACCAAGTAGGTACTGTGTGATATCAACTCGTTCCTCGTTGTGTTTTACAGCAATGTCAGCTTATTTCCGAAGTCTTCAACTCTTAATGCTTTAGCACTTAGAATTTTGCTAGCTTCACTTTGTTCTTGCAACAATAGTGAAACTGTATGCGTTAGCTGATGTGATCGAAGCGAAGGCCTTTAACTCTAGCATGTTTCATGCGTAGAAGTTAATGAGATCGAAACGAAGTGTAGTGTAGTAGTTACTTCTGCTTCCACTGTTTATTCGTTTAAAAAAGGACTGGGACGTAACTCGTAGAGTTATGTCCCAGTCCTTTATTTCCGCTTACTCATTCCTTCGTTTCATTACTTGCAAGTTCTTATTGATCGCTACGATCTCATTGCCAAAATTCCGCCAGTCACTAGCTCTTGGCGGAGCCAGCCAAATCAGTTTTCTTGCCGAAAAAGCTGTATTAAGCAAATAATCGGAAACGATCAAATCCGTATCAGGACGGACTGTTGAATGGAATTGAATGTTGAATGAATCGAATATTTTGATTTGCTCTTTGATAAACTGGTTGTATTTTTCTCCTTGCGTAAAATTCACATGTACATTGATTGGATGTTTTTCATTTTCTTTATCGTATTGCTGAGAAACCACAAGCAGCAAATTGAAGAACAAAGATTTTTTGCTGAATCGAAATTCCTTTTCAGGTAGTTGGCAAATAAACTGGCGACATCGTTCAAAAATCACTGGGTAACGCTCATGAAAAAAATCAAGATCCATTACACGTAAAGTAATATCGATCAAAGGAGTGATCAGCAGATGTCGATAAAGAATACGGTTCACTTCTGCACAGAAGTTTGGCTCTAAACCCTTCAACATCGGAAACCCTTGAAATACTTTTTTCAACTGGACGAGATATGTTTTTACTGCGGGCTGATCTAAGTCACAAAATTCTTTTCGATAAATAGACAAGTTGCTCAAGATGCCCGTCACTTCGATCTCAAGCTCTTTTTTCGTTCCACTGATCGTTTGCTTTGTCCAATGATCGATGATTTGGCAACTCTGATTTTTTTGACTAGCTAGCGGTTCCAAATCATTCGTTGATAAAAAATAACGTCGCTTTCTCTTGATCCGTTCTAACATGATCAATAAATAATGTCGAAACAAATAAAATGAATTGATTTCCTCACAGGTCGTTTTAAGCTTTGCAAAAAGATCATTGACCGCTAAGATATCCAACTGACTATATAACTCGTCTGAATCCTTATAAATTCTATAATAAAGCATCGTAAAATACTGACGTATGTGCAGTTCATTTCCAACTAGCTGAAAATTTTTTGATAGCTTTATATCATATTGCTCAAGTTCTTTTCTAATACGATCCACGATCTTATAGACGAGCGTTCGGCTCATCCCGTGCTCTTCACCGTATTTTTTGATAGAAGTGAACTGGTGAAAAAAGATCGTTTTTAAAAGTGTAAACTCTAGCGAATGTTTCAAATAGTATTCTTCAACAATACTTGACGATATTTTGACACTTTGGAAAAGTATGATTTCATTGTTTTGCTCGATGACTTCCATCGCTTCTATTAATCCAAATCTTTTCAGATCTTCATTGATCTCCAGCATGCTGCGTTCTAGAAGATACTGAGAAATACCCAGTCGTTCACATAAACGATCCTTTCGTTCTGAAAAGGAATATTGTTGTTCTAACAGGCGAAGAATTGCCAGCTTTAAATTTGCGCGATCATCTAATAACAAGAAATCCATTTACTCTCTCCTTGTTCCATACAAAAGTGTACCCGATAAAAAGCTTAGCATGCTTCCAAAACTTGTAAAGACTGACAAGTCTGCTCCACCTGAAATACTAACCTTTTTCGGGGACGATTCTTTTTTTAACAGCTCATCGTTGAGCATTATTTTTACTTTATCATCATTTGGGGAATGATCGATCATCATTTTCTCTTGGTGTGAAAAGTCAGGCAGCTCTTGGACAACTACCTTTGCTATCGAATGATACGTGCCGTATGAGAATTTTACAAAATAAACACCAGCACGCTGCAGATCCACGTTATTTTTGATCGTAACTTTTTCAAGCGCTAAAGGTTCACCCGCTTTATCCTTCAAAAAAACGATATTATCTTCAGGCGACCATTTACCACCTAGTGTCACAACAACATCTTTTACGTTTAGTTCTGTTTGATTTGGTTTGACTTCGATCGTTACTGTTTTGATTTGTCCATCCACTTCATAGCTCATTTTATATTTGCCTGAAGTGGTGGCTTCAGCACCATAAAAAGTCTCAACCTTCGCTAATAGTGCTGCCGAAACAAGTAAGGCTGTTCCAAGTATGAGTGTTCTATTTTTCACTTATGGCACAGCCTCCTTAAAGCTTACTATACGCTAATTATCGATTGCGTGAAAAAATCTTGATTCCTCTTTTAGTTCGCATTTTACAGTCAATCTGGTCTTTTTCTTTTGAAGATGATTGTTCCCAGTATACCAGCAAAAAGAATCATACTGAGTCCTAATGGATAGAATGATCGATTAAGTGTTTCACCTGTTTTAGGATAGGTGTTTTGACGATTTTGCGTTTGATTTTGTTTTGATTTTTCTTGTTTGACCGGCGTTTTTTCTCGTACGGTGATTTTTGCTTTTGCTATCAACTGTTTATCAGTTGCGTCATCAGCATTTGAAACTGACCTTTCACTTGTTTGCGTTTCTGTTTTTGAATCGGCCTTTGTTGTGTACGTTACAGTTGTTTCACCTTTCTTTTTGGTATCGACTGTTCCAATAACGTTGACTTTATCAAAGGAAATCGCTCTACCTTCTCTATCTGTTGCTGATACAAAATTATCACTTGCCTGCCACGAATCACCTACATAAATCGTTGAATCTTTCACAACTAAAGTAGACAGGTCTTCTTTCACAGTGATTTTTGCGATTGCTTTTTGTGTTTCAAAGCTATATGTCACTTCGTAAATACCCGCTTTTGTTGTATCAACGGCTCCAAGAACATCCATCTCCTGCAACGGAATCGTCACGCCTTTTCCATTTGTCGCTGAGATAAAGTTATCAGCTGCCTGCCATGAATCCCCCACATAAATCGTCGAATCTTTCACTGCTAATGTCGCCTGATCTGTTACCACAAAAACGGTAATAGTTGTTTCCTTTGCACCATTTTGATACGTTACATCATAGGCACCTGGTGTTGTCGTATCAACCGTTCCTTTAGTCGTTATTTGATCGATGCTTAGTGCTTTTCCTGTCCGATCGGTAGCACTTAAAAAGTTATCAGCAGCTTGCCAAGACGTACCGACATAAATCGTTGAGTTTTTAGCATCAATACTTGTTTGATCTGCTAGAACAGTGATTTTTGCCGTTTGGGTTAAGCTTGGTGTGCTGTAAGTAACATCATAGACACCTGCTTTATTCGTATCCACCATTCCGGATACCTCTATTTCTTGAAATGGTATTTCTTTCCCTGCTTCATCTGTTGCTGAGATGAAGTTATCGGCTGCCTGCCATGAATCGCCCACATAGATCGTTGAATCTTTCACCTTTAATGTTGCTTGTTCTGCAATCACTGAAATAATAGCGACTGCTTCTTTTCCTTTATTTTTATACGTTACTTCATACTTTCCAACTGTACTAGTATCAACTGTTCCTGTAACGACAATTTGTTCAAAGTCGACGGGTGAGCCATTACTATCTACCGCACTAACAAAATTATCGATTGGCTCCCACGAAGCTCCTACTGAAATCGTTGAGTCTTTGACTTCTATGTCTGTTTGATCGATTTTCTCTTTTAGCGGAATATCAAATCGGTTCGACTCTTTTAGTAATTTGATCGTTTTCCCATTAAGGTACTCTTCAGCAATCGTATAACCTTCTGGAACCTTTGTCGCTTTTAGTGTATAGTCGCCTGACATAATACCATCAAAAGTGTACATAGCATTTTCATCAGTACGAAACTCTGATTGATTGCCAGTAACATTGTCTGTTAATTCAAATTGAACATCAGGAACATTTTCATCTGGCTGCATTTCTTTGAATGTATGGAAACTTGCTTTCGTTAAAAAGACAACGCCTTCTGCATCACCATCAGAAAATTTCAACACTACAGGAGCAGTCTCAACGGTTCTGCGTGTTTCAGCCATTTGCTGCAAGTTATCCGATTTTATGATTGTTTGAGTGGAGATTTGTCCAGCGTTTTTCGAGATCGTATTGAATGTGATCGTGATATCTTTCGTCAAAGTATAATCAGTAAAAATAAGTTGGACACCAGTATTTGTTGATTCAACCTTGTATGCATCGCTCGGTACACCCTCTACCGAAATCGAATGTAGATCGATCGCTGCATTTGTTGTTCCTTTGGTGGTAATATCAAAGGTTGGGTTTTTGACTTTCCTTGTCTGATCATCAATATTTTTTGTTTTCACTTCATTTTTTGTAACATTTTTCAATGTATCATGACTTGTTTGCGTTGCGGATAAAATTTCTGTTCCTTCATTTTTCACAGACACCGTCGCAGACATCAGTTGATTATTGTATAAAGGCTCAATTGTGCTGCCTGTCACATTGATCGTGTTTGTGTCGATCCAACCATTCGCATATTGATAGTCGATGATATAGCGTTTGGAGGTCTTACCGAAATCAAATGTATACGTGTTATTGCTTTCATCAAATTCGATTTCTGGATAAGCCTCATCCTTCGTAGATAAAGGTCGATCTGAATATTGCCCGCGATCCCAGTACTGTGGATAGATCGACTCTACTTGATCATTCGATACATCATAAATGGAATAGACAACATCTGCTCCAACAGGAACTTTAGTTGTGACGATCAAAGAGTCAAAGGAATCATTTCTAGCATTGACCAAAAATTGATTTTTACTTGCTTGAAGCGTTCGCTCTGAATAGATTTTCCGATTGGTCTTAACTGTCGTGTGTACTGTTTCAAGCCCAGTTGCACCTAAACTTACTGGAATCGTATCTATCGGGATCGCAACATTTTTGGCTAAGCTGTCTGGAACATAATTAAAACCCAAATCAAAATTGAGGACACGCGTGATCGGTGTTGTAAATTTGACTACTGAACCAGTTGCTGTTTTCTCCACTGTATAATCGATATTTAAATGATAATAAGGAAAGATTTCCTTAGGTGCTCTTAATTGCAAATACTCCGGATGTTCAACATCGATAACTAAATTTTCGATCGGTTCACTTTGACTGCCTTGAATGCCCACAGTCGTACCACTCATATAGGCGCCATTTCCATCAAAATTTCCCCAAGCTGTTTCAGCATTATTAGGATTGATAATCGATAAGGGTTGAACAAACTGATCTGACATCAGCATGATTTCTTTATTCGCTGCTACAACAGGCGTACTGATCGCTAAGTCGATATCCTTTTGTTCAAAAGGAATTTTTAGTGTGCTTGCCTCAATCGTCAAGACACTTTCCTTGGTTGCGGTCAAAACTAAGCGATTGTTTTCTTTGCGTACATCAAAAAAATCATTGATCGATACCGGCTGATAATCAGCTGTTCTGGCTGAAATCTTGTACTCCCCAATATTTTGCCCATTTTTACTTTCTAAGACGATTTGTTGACCTACCTTTGTTTTCGTAGGTAAGTTGTAGATATAAACATAGTAATCTTCTTTCGCATAAAAATTAGCTCCCTGTAGCTGACCTAAAGTGCCTTCTTTGACCATCTTTTGGCTTGTACTTGATTTTGCAGTAAATTCAAAGCCACCTCTGACTGCATTCGTTTGCTGTAAGCGAACGGAGCCTAATTTGGTGGTTGGATACTGGTTGTAAAAACTATAACTGTAATTCGACACACTTTCCAATGCTAGGTCACGTACAATAACTAAAGCATACGCTTTTTGCTGATCCATATTCGAGATCGTAACGCTCGTTTGGTATAGATCATCTGCCCCAATTGTATACTCTATATCTTTTTGCAGTAATTGTTTCGTTTCTGGAAGGACCGTTCCGTCGACTGCCACATCATAAGAATAAACCTGCAGCGGTTCTTGTGAAGAATTTGTAAAAACGGCGCCCGGTGTATCTGTCATTGATAATTCTAGTGTTTGACTGCCGGATAGCGTTCGGTCTAAGTTATAATAAACAGTCCCGGCTAATCCATAGTTGTTATGACTTTGTTCATAACTAATCGGCGAAACGTTTTCATATAAGTCAAAAACATAATGATTCTTTATCTGTCCAGGTGTTTCTACTGTGACTAACGGATTTTGTGCTGAGAAAACATAGCTTTTTAAATCTAAATTGAATTGTGTATCCGTAACTCTTTGTTCAAATGTGATCGATAACGTTTTATTTTGCGCGTCTACTGACCATTTAGCCCCTACATTTGCGACTTCACCACTAACATCCGAATATCCTAGTCCTTCCGGCAAGCCGACTTTATAAATAGATCCTGGTGCGTAATCTTTATCTTCAACGACAAAATTCAATTTGGCAGTGACAGGAGTTGTATTCAATACTCGATTTGGCTGAGTTTGGCTATATTCATTCCCGTCCATATCTGTCACAGTCATCCCAGTCAAAATCTCATCTTCAATTTGTTTTGCTTCATAAGTTTCAGCAACTCTACTTTTATTTACGATATCTTCTGGCTGTTCTGTTTCTAGAGTTGTTGCCGAAGGCTTCTCTTCTGGTAAGATTGGTTTCGGCTCAACAGGATTTGTACCATCTACAGTCTCTGTTAAAGACTGTTCTGTGTTTTTCTCAGTAAGTCCATCGAGATCACTAGACTCAGTTGTATCATCTGACTGATCGTTTTGAACAGATATTTCCGTTTGCTCTTTTGTTACGGCTAAAACCGGCAGTGCAGGTCCAACACTTTGTGTGAATAATAGAACAAGCATAAATAGGTGCAGTGTACGTTTTTTCATTGATAAATACTCCTTCTCTTAAATGGATATATACTTATCATATCCTCTCCTATCTTTTTTTATGATTATTTTTTTATATTTTAACGAAAATAAAAAACACATAAAATCACATTTATAGCAAAAAACTAGTGTACAAGCGATAAAACATAGCTACCAATTGTACCCCTCTTATTTTTATATAAAAAAAATCGTTATTTTATTTAAAATATCAAAAATAAAAATCAATCTTGATTTTCAAAAAAGTGAATAAAACACTTTAAATAAACGAACATATGTTTTATAGTAGTAGAAAAGTACTAAAGGAGCACCCATGAAAACATCTTTAACCATTCAAATGGAGGAAACCTTATATTATTATTGCCGGGAAAACGGTGATGTCGTCGTAGAAGAGGTGACTATGCCTGATGATCAAGGAATCGTCGATACCCTTAGCTGCCGCCTTTCATCAGATAAACAATTCGAATGGCGTTGCTACGAGTTAAAAGCAAGCAAGGCAGACTTTCGTTCAAAAGCAAAGCTGTCCTTTATCGGTCACTACAACTATTTCGTCTTGCCAGAAGCACTTTTTGAAAAAGTCAAAACAGAGATTCCAAAATCGATCGGAGCAATGGTTTATCATCCATATAGTTCCGCTGAAGAACAGGTACTTCCAGGATATTTTACAATTGAAAAAAAGCCGCAAAGACAAGAACTTCTTGTGACCGAACAAGAACTACTCTTCCGTCTGATCACAGCACAGGCGAGAGAAGTCGGCAAAGCGAAACAGACCGCTAGAGGGCTTCGCGTTTTCTCAACTGATCAATTATACAAAGAGCTGAAAAAAAGGCAACCCGATTATGATCTTTTTGGCGGGAGAATAAATTTTTATGATCGTTTTTCAGAGGATATTTCTAATCAGGCAATTGAAGCATTAAAAGAAGAATTAGAGGCAACTCGAGCGGCTTATTTTCAATTAGAGCAGCGTCTACTGGAGGAACGATGATGTATTATCCTTATTTTCGTGGCAAACAATTTGATCTACTTGCTCTGACAACTCTTTTGATCGATCAACGACTCTCAAAAAAAATTGTGCCGATCATCGATCCAGTCAAAAATTCGGCAACTTTAAAAAAATTTTTGGTAGAAATCCAAAAAAAGAAGCATCCGTTTTTTATCGTTCAGAATCCTCAAGCTGGTGATTTTTTAACACTAACAGGTGCGGAGTATTTGGATACCCTTTCTGCACCTAAAGCTTCAATTATCGACCAGCCAATCGAGACATTTCAACATAGTTCTGAGTTGTTCATCGCCGAGCGAGCAGCGCCTATCCTTGAAAGTGACTGGCAAAATAATCAGATTCCCGTCTTGATTCCAGAAGAATTCCGGCTGCTGCAAAAAATTCAGGGACCCAAGATTCTTTCTCAAGATGTTTATACCCGTCTACCTCGATCAGAATTTTACCAAGAATGCCCAGATGAATTATTTTCGACCACTCACTTGACCTTCCGTAAAAGAGGATTTGACGGTTTTAGTGACTTTTCAATCGACAGTCGAATTTACTATGAACAAAGTTATCCGTCAAAATATTTAAGTTTGCATTTGGTTTATTTTGAAAAAGAAGTGCTGAGGATTCACCACTTTCTATCGACTAATGAAGAGCTTTCTCAAAAAGAACAATTTTTTGACCTCATGGAGCAACTGCTTTGTTGGAAAGAACAATTATGCGGCGGAGAGACAACGTTGGGATTCACACTGCTTCTTGACGCTTTTTCTGCAGAAAAATTTCCTGGAATGGGCGTTATGCGGAAAGCAGCGGTGATGCACCATATGGAGCTGATGTCCCGCTACTTGGAAAGAGTCTGAGATAAAAGCTGCTTAAAAATGAGCGATTAACAAAAAAAGAACCATACACTTTTTTGTATGGTTCTTTTTTTGGCTAAATTGTTGAAGGCTCTGACTTTTGGGCACCGCTTATTAAGAAGTAGAATCCTCAGATAACTTTTCTGTTTGCCGCTTGATTTTGATAGTAAAGATATTGTTGCTATTTCTGACCATTTTCTGTAGATTTTGAAGGAGCAATACGATCCAACTGAATGCGATCATAAATGCTAATAACTCAAAAGCCGTAAGTGATAGATAATGCATCCCTTGAAACAATACACAGACAACTACTAAGACAGCTACGATCAAATAAGAAAATGTAAGAAATTCTTTTGAGACGCTTGGCAGCAGCCACTTGATACCGATAATCAAAATGATGATCAAATACACAAGATAGCCCGCTACCTGATTATGAACCCCTTGGAAAGGACCTGTTTCAGTATACGGAAATAATCCTACTGCGCCAAGATCCAAAGCAGTCAATGTCAAAAGAATTCGTAAAATAGTTAGACGCTTGCTATGGGGAATCGCTTTTTGTAGTTCAACAAATAATGTATCGATCAAAGCGACCATCAATAGCGCTGAAAACATCAAGGTAACATTAAACTGCCAACGCTTTGTTGCTTCCATTGTTCCTAAAAAGCTAAAATTATACTGCCACCATTGATGATCACGATTCGTGATCATCGCAAGCAGCACCCCGCCAACAATTACAAAAATCAGCAGATTGGTTAGTTTAGAAAGAGTAATAGACAAAGCGGAATAGATCATAAAGTAGTTGACCATCCCGACAAAAACTAGAAAAATCATCGTTGCCGTATATTTATCAAAGGTAGCACCAATAAAAACCAGTCCGATCACTTTGAAAAAAACCAATAATGAAAATACTAGAATAACAATAAAAGATAATAAAATTGCTGGAAAATTACGCCAATAGATATTCTTAGATTTTGTCGCGACCTGATTCCGTTTACCTTTTATAAAAAATACTAAAAAGCTGATCACACCACTTGCTACACCTAGGGAAAGAATAAAGTTTGCAATAGAATAAGGGCCAACTAATGCAATTTGAGTCGTATTTGAAATAAAGAAATAAATAAAAAAGAGCAGACTTGTAATTAGCGTTGGGATCAAAAACCAACGAAGCGAAATCGTTTGATTTCCTGCCGCTTTTACCGTCGGCTCGATCAAAATTTTTTGTTCGTCGATTCTCAATGTTACATCTGACTCTTCTTGTAATTGAAATTCTTTGACTACTTTTTCAGGTAAAGTAATACTAAATCGTTCTTCTTCCATGCTGTTTCCTCCATCAATCACACTATAATAGGTTTCATCATTATTATAGTGTCCTCAAGGATAAAAGCAATCAAAATGAATGCTAGACTGTGAAACTTTTATACTGCTCTCATTCCATTTTTTATCTGAGCTAAATTTTACGCTTTAAAATATTGATGATCCTCTCTGCTCCCCGCTTATCCCCATAAGGATTGAGCACTTCCGTCATTTTTTGATATTCAAACGGATGATCAAGCAAAAATTGTAATTCCCTTCTGACATCTGCAGTACTTGTTCCAATCAGTTTTGAAGCGCCTAATTTAATACCTTCCGGCCGTTCTGTTATATCTCGTAAAACAAGAACTGGTACGCCAAGTGTAGGGGCAACCTCCTGAATGGTACCGGAATCTGTGATAATGATATACGCATTGGCCATCAAATAATAATGAAACTTAACTTCCAGCGGAGTAAATAAATGAACATTGTCTATAGTTGCAAAATAATACTTGGCTCTTTCTTGTGCAAAGGAATCAAGAGGCAGTGGAAAAATGACTTCCAGCAGTTCACTATATTGTTCTGCAATCTGTCTGATTCCTTTAAATGTCCGTTCCATAGGCTTTCCTAAATTTTCTTTTTCATCCATTGTGAATAGAAGAATTTTTTTTCCCTTGATTTTTATATTTTCTACGATCGGATGATGAAAGTCAGTTGGACTCTGTTGTTCTGCTAAAGCAGCGGCAGTATTGCCCGTAATAAAAATCGCTGAATCTTCATGATTTTCTAAAAGTAAATTGTAGCGATTCATGTCCGTTGACACAAAATAAAAATCGGCCAAAACATCTGTCAACTGGCGATTGATTTCTTCTGGAAACGGCATATACTTTTGCCAAGTTCTAAGGCCGGCGCCAACATGTCCTACTCTGATCTTATGATAGAAAGTTGCTAAACTCATGGCCATCGTTGTTGTCGTTTCACCGTTGATCAACAGGACATCCGGTTGCTCTTTTATCAAAATCGGCGCGAACTTGGACAAAACAGTTGAAACATTTTGCATACGTGTTTCATCATCTTCGATCAATAGCTCATACTTAGGAACTACAGAAAAATAGTCCATTATCTGTTTCAACTCTTCTTTTGGCGAACTAGCTGTAATAACAACAGATAAAAAGTCTTCTGGGTATTTTTTCATCTCGCTGACTATAGGCAGCAGTTTTAGTGCTTCTGCTTTTGTACTGAAAGCAACCATTACTTTTAATTTTACCATCCTACTCTCTCCTCTAGACTTTCTATTCTACAAAGAAACAGAAATGCATTACTTTTTCACTTTTTATTTGGCGGAGCATGACCGTGGAAAAAAACTTCCATGTTATTGATACATTTTTCTAGCTGCTTCAAAGATTTGCTTAGCTTCGTTTTTCCACCCTGAACTTCCTTCGCCTCAAATAACAATTGTCGGTCAACTAAAGTAAAATCAAGCGATTGGAATAGAATATTTTCCTCTTCAGTCTGTTTATTAAACTTGCAGGGTTGAATAAACAGACTTATTTGAAAATACATTAGCCCACCCAATAAAATCATTAATAAAGCAGTAAATACTAGACTTTTCACCATCTGATCAACAAATCGGTTTCTTTTGAAAAAAGTGATGATAGAACGTAGAATCCGCTTCATTAAAATCATCTATTATCATTCTCCTTTTGAATGTTTTTACATGAATGACTATCGACGTTCCTACAGCATTTTCTGTTTAGCACAAAACAAGTAGACTGGATATCGTCTATAAAAAGAAAAATTCTAAATCAGCAAAGTAATTATCACTTAAATTCTATCAAATTCAGCCCAGTCACATTCATCAAAAATGGTAAAAATAAGTGCATTATATTCGTTATAATCACCTTAGCATGTTAATCACATGTTGCTTTCATACTAGATCTTAGATACAAAAAGACAGCCGATCTGAAAACGGCTGTCTTTTTGTTTTATGATTGTATCCATCTTTTATGTTTATTAGAAATAATTTTTTCTCTATAGCTTTCATAGCTTGACTGATCTGAAAAAATGATCAAGGCTTATTCTTTCATCAATCACATGCTGTGCTTGTAAAGAATCAATGACAGCAGATAAAGAGTCGCCATTCTTTGAAAAATGAAGTAAATCTGCTTGATAGTCAAGTAAACAAATGAATAGTAGACTCAAAATTGTTGCGAATATGATATCTTTGAGGATTCTATAAAAAATTGATTTATTTTTATAGAATAATATACTTAATCCAACGACCATAAATAGTAAAAGCACTCATTTTTCCTCTCTCTATTCAAAACGCTTTGTACATCATTCAAAAATACTAGTTACTTTACCTTCATACCGTCAAAAAGAAAAAGACTAAAACGACTGTGATCGTACCGATAAAAAGTACGTTCAACTTATTCTTTGGGGAAGAAATAGCTCTCATAATTACCACTCCTTTTCTAATGACTCATCTACATTCATTGTGTGTACAGTTTTTTTCCAATTATTCTGTGGTCTGAACCATGTACAAAAGCCGACAACTTGTGCAAGCATATAGGTTACAGAATTCCAAATGAAACCGACAACTAATCTGAAAAGAAGCTGACATTTAGCCAGTAACGTCTTTTTCTGTTTGAAATAAGGTTTAGCTTCTTGAAAAAAATAGGTACATGGAATGATCAAAAAATTAAAACATTCGATCGTCAACCAGAAATAAAGCAGTGATAACAAATGGGGAAGATAGCCGATCAAACGGTGATCGATACATACTGCTAATCCTATAAACAAGAAGGCAACTGGCCGAACCATGGAGTATGAATAAAACAGTGTTTCTATTTTGCTCAATAACTCTGTCAGGGAAGCCGATTTTACGATCGTTCCAAGTTGCTTCAGTGTTGTCGAAAAAGCTACAAACCAATGACCTTGCGCCCAACGTGTACGCTGAGTGTGGCTTGCCTTAAACGAATTAGGTTTTTCATCATAAACAACGGCAAAATGATTCCAACCGCTGCGTCTGCCAGCCATCGACAATTCTACCTGTAATTCAAAATCTTCTGTATAACTTCGAGGATTCCAGCCTCTTTCTGCTAGATAGTCTGTGTCCAAAACAAAACCAGTCCCGCCGATCGCTGCATTCCAGCCTAAACGATAATTCGCATACTGCACTGCTCTATTGGTTATAAAGTAAACAGCAGCATAGCCCGATGCGGTCAATGAAGTGGCTACATTTTTGATGCCAAGATATCCTTGGATCACGGAAAACTCTGGATGTGCCGTTAATTGGCTGTTCATTTCTCTTAAAAAATTTCTACTGACAATATTGTCTGCATCGATGAAAGCCATATGATCATACTTTCTCCAATGACCTGTCTCAATGTATTTTGCAATTGCATGCGGCTTCCCTCTCGGCTCATCTGCTGCGGATTGATTTTCGAGAAGTCCTACATTGCCGTAAGCTTTGACGATATCCGCCGTTTGATCTGTACAATTGTCAGCGATGATCACAATATCAAATAATTCTTTGGCGTAATTTTGCTGCAACATACTTTCGATCGTTTGCGCGATCACAGCTTCTTCATTATGGGCAGGAACAACAAAAACAAATTTTTTCTGATCTGATACGATCGGATAATCTCTTTTAGGTTTTCTTAATCCAAAAAAGGACAAGCAGGTAAAGTAAATCAAGTTCATAAAAACAATGAACACTAAAACGAGACACACCCATTTTAACGGTAAAAATAGGTAATTGGGTAAAGTAAACATGGTTGCTCCTTTCTGTTTTAAACTCGTTTGACAGCTTACTATCAATCGATGGTTCGATTGTTTACTGATCACTATGAACGTGAATTGGGACAGCTTCTTTCACTGCATTAGTGCAATGTCTTTGAAAAAGCTGACCTGATTCACGTTCAATTGAATAGACCAGTGCTAACAACATGAGCTTTGTTCTTTTAACCGATCGCTGAATGAAGTAATCGGTTGCCTTCTTGATCCTCAACGATCACTCTATAAGAATAACTTGCTTGATCAGTGAATTCCTGAGGGATGATCGCTTGGAATGATACATCATCGGAAACGCCTGTTGGTAAGCCCCATGAAGTCGGAGCTGCGGAAAGTGCTTCTTTTTTATACACGACTGTTCCTGATTTATCCATGATTTCTAGCTGTTTTTCAGTCTTACTGAAATCCAGTTCCGTTTTGAAATACCCTTCAAATACCAGCTGATTTTGTTTATTCCAATACTTATTGAGTAGTTCGATATCTGTGTTCTCATTTTTGATGATCGAAATACTTGGTCGCTGATTCCAAACTTCTGGTTTTACGATATTTCCTTTGATCACAACTTGTTCCAACTCAGCATAATCATCATGAATCGCACCCATCCGTGAAATCTTTTGGTCTAACGTTAATTCTGTTTCATCAAGTGTTATACCGTCCAGCATTACTGTCATATAAAGGGTATATCTACCTTGTGATATTTGGCCAAGAATATCGTTATCGATAATGAATTGATATCCATTGTATCTACCAGATTGATACCAATCTGTATTTTGGGCAGTAATACCTTCGATTCTATTTCCTGAATCAGCTTCGACTAAGCTGACAGTCTTAGTGATACGTGTAGAATCTGATAGATCCCATCCGTCATTTTCAACAAGTCCTTCGTAGACTAGTCCATAATCTTCCCAATATCCTCGTTCAAATTTTGATGTTGTCGGATACTCTTTTTTTGCTACAGTCAACTCTGTCTGCTCACTTGTCTTATCTGCCATATCTTTTTGATGTCCGATGATTTGAACCGTCACAACATCATTTTCTTGTAGATCGACCTCGTCTGCCAGTGTCAATGAATAATCTGTGTCAGAAAAGACAGTACTTGATCCTACTTCTATTCCATTGACTCTTGCCAGTAAATCATAGGTCCGACCAAATTCTGTGTCTTGTAGAGAAATATGGCCTTTTAATTGATGCTCATGTTCATATATTGTTTCAAGCGTGGCTTCATTTACGACCCATTCCTCATAATGCGTCGCATCTTCAACGATCTGAGTAGTTGTATCACTAGACTTATCCGCTCTTTGCGGCTGTTTACCTATCATGGTAGCTGTAATTTTATCCCCGGCTGCAAGCTTTACATCTGCTGGTAATTCTACTTCAAACTTTTGTCCAGGCTCGACGTCGATTTCGGATAACCTTTCACCATTGATCTTGGTTTCAAGTTTATAGGTACGTTCATAGCTTCTATCTTGTTCACCAATTTCGCCTGTCAGCGCACGGTCAGTATCTGTTACCTCATTTAAAATCGGTGCATTGACCTGCCATTTTTGGTAATCCGTACTATCAACTATAATTGCCTCTGTTTCGGCTGATTTGTCGTCTTTATCATCTTGATGTCCAACCACTTTAGCGATTACTTTATCATCTACATTCAATGATCGTACACTTGTCTCAAATACATATGGTTTTAAAGAAACATCGATTGCGGACTGTTCAGAAACTAGTTCATCATTCACATAGATCAATAAATCATAATAACGCTGAGCTGTACGATTTTGTACCGGCACCTGCCCTTTGATCTTCGTTGCATTTTCATGAAGTGTTGCGTTTGCTAGCACTGGAGCAAAAACTTCCCACTCATCATAGTCGTCCTCATTTTCTGACCCTACGATCATTTCTGTTACAGTACTTGTTTTATCTGCTTTCCCTTCTTCAAAGCCGATGATCGTTGCTTCGACCTTGTCTCCTTTCGATAATCCTTTTATATAAGGAATCAAAATATCTGTGTCATCTTTGAGGTTTTCTTTTTCGTAAATTGTTTTTCCATTAAGGGTTACAAGCAATTTGTACGACCGATTCAATTGATGATTTTGGCTTGGTGTTGAGCCTTGAATAATAAACTCATCTTCATGCGCTTGATTGATTACTGGTGCAGCCACTTCCCAATCTTCCCATGAAATGATGTCTGTTTCATTCACAGCAAATCGCTCATCTGAGTATTTTACATTGATGATGCCATTGCCATTCGTATTTTTTTCTACTCCTTTGACTTTAGCAGAAACCACATCGTTATCTGCTAGATAGTCGCCAAAATCGAATTCCCAGCTACCATCTTCTTTCATCGTTAGCTCTTTATATACTTCGCCATTTACTAGCAATTCGACAGAATAGGTTGTAGGATGCTCATTGCGCTCATCTTGTAGTCCATTCCCATAAAAATAAGCAGGCTCTTCTTCCAATCGATATAAAGTTGTCTCTTCGACAGGATTTTCGATCCATGAATCAAGAATGCTTTCTCCGTTGACTACAGAAACGATCGAGCCTTTGCCGCCAATCGTCAACCAGTCAGCAGAACTGGTACGTGAGCGAATGACATAATCATTTTCTCTTTCTACTAGACGGCCTGTCTCTTTACGCCATTTTCCTAAATCGATGAATAGATCTGTTTCGATCGTTACAGAGCTTAAGCTTGTTGTATAATTCGGTGTTTTATACACGATTTTCTTTCCGTCTTCTTCGTAATTCATCGTCTCAGAATTAAATAATGATACTTTTTTCCCCCAGACATCCTTTTCGATAGATTTTTTTGCACTTCCTAAACCACTGGGACGCGTGACCGTTCCACGAATATATTTTTCAAATCCAGGCGTGCTAAAAAACTCAGCGGTGATTTCTTTGTCCAAAAAGATCTCTTGCTTGTATTGCGCGCTGACACCTGCACTGAATGAAGATTTTCCTTTTGTTTGAATATGTAATACATCTTCATTAGCACTCAGTTCTTGAAATGAATCTCTGAAACCTGTATTCAAATTTGCATAAGGAATCGAATCATCTTGTTTTTCTAGAATGGATGTAGCTGTTGGTTGAAAATCGTTTTGCTCTTTTGCTGTCTCATTTAATTTTTTTTCGTTTGTTTGTGAACTTTCCATTTCTTTTGCTAAATGATGCGTACTATAAAATAAAGAACCTATAACTGCAATCATCAAGCATGTTTGTTTGCTAAATACTTTTGTATAGAAACGTCTTTTTTTACTCATTTCTGCTCCTCCACTTCTCTCATTTTCACAAACTCATTATAGGAGATAGCATCGTACAATGGAGGTCAAAAATGACAGTTGATTAAACGAACATTTTGATCTTAACCTGTTTTACTTGCTAAAATAAAAAATTTCATTATACTGTAGCATTACCAAACATAATTAACTGAAAAGAGGAAATACCTTTGAATCATTCACCTATTTTTGATAACGGAACACGAATCAAACTGGAACTTTTAACAATTATCGGTAACGCCTCGACCTGGTTTAGTTCTGAAAATCTCTCTATGATGATTTCGATCGAAAAAAAAACCATTTTAAAATATTGTAAAGAACTTGATTCAGATGCAATCAGCTTTAATGACGGCATCACTATCCATATCAATAAAAGCAAAGGCATTTTTTTAGAAAAGAAAGATGAACTTTCTTTAGTGAAATTCAAATTATTTATTATAGAAAACACTTTGGCAGTCAAATTAATGAAACGCCTATTTTTTAATCAGCCTTGTAGTTTGGCCCAATTAGAACAAGAGCTTTTTATTAGCGAATCAACGATCCGCAGAAAAATTCGAACCTTTAAATCTATTGTCGCTGAGCATGATATTTCGATTGCTTATAAGAATAATAACTATGTACTAACAGGTGATGAAGCTCAAATACGGATGTATTCACTGATGGCTTTTTGGATCACGTACAAAGGAAATACTTGGCCATTCCCAACTATTGATGAAAAGAAGATCGTAAAGACGATCGATGCATTTTTGACGCATCACGGAATAAGCGGAGCTTCGATCAATGAAACAGATAAACGACTGCTGACCTATATTTTTACGATCACAATCATCCGTTATCACTTGGGAAACTCGATAACTTGGCAAAAAAGTTGGGATCCTTATATTCCAACGAATGCTCCTTTTGATTCAGGAAAAGTTCTACAAGATTATTTTTTGCCGAAGGATGAGCTCAATTTCTTTTATTTGATTCTTCAAACTTTCGTGAAAACCTACGATTTCAATGAGATCGGTTCACAAATCATCACCGCACATCAAAACAATCAGACTCAAGCATTTTTAGCCACGGAGCTTTTTTTCTCTAGAGTGCAAGAATACTTTGGTTTCACATTAGATGAACGTACAAAACAAAAAACGTATGGCTTTCTTTTGTCCAGTCATCTATTTGCAGATATATTCAAGAGTTTTAAATTAGGTATCAGCGGTGTCGATATCAATCAGGAGGCTAAAGAAAGCTTTCCAACACTTTCCAAAAAACTTTACGCATTCATTGAGGAGCTGGCTAAAACAGCTGACCTGCCCTTGTTCCAAGAAAGAGATACATTGCATATGCGGTATATACTGCTCTTTTCAACCTTTGAATCTTTGACTGTTTTTGAACCCGTGATTCGTATTTACTTCGAAAGTGATCTACCTGATTTTTCAGAAAAGATTATAAAAGATACGATCAGTAATATGTTTACGAATTGGTATAATATTTCATTTAATACACAAAGTGATCAACCAAGTGATTTAGTTATTATTACCAGCTCGATGCCGAGGATTCAAAATATCGACTTAGAGGAAAAAGAAGTGCTCTATATTGATTCGACCCTTTCTGTTGACGATTTTTTCACGCTAAATCAAGTACTAAAAAAATTACGGATAAATAAATCCCTTACGAAGTAAAAAAACTGCGCAGCTGATTCCATGAATCAACAACACAGTTTTTTTTATTACAGACAAATTATAAAACGCTTTCATTAAAATCCTATCACAATCCGCCTAAACTTGCTAAATAAAAATCCATTGTATAGTAACGATAATCACTTTTAGAATACTTGGATTTCGTATCCTCTAATTGGCTGATCAACTCAAGCCGTTGCGCTTCTGTCACTTCTTCCCAATCTTTCTCGTCTGTTCTACAGTACAATCTAAAGGGTAATTCAACATCCATATGGACTTCCAAAAAGTCTTTTGGCTCTCCTAAGCCATGATATTCAACATCTGTAATGATTTCACCGACATAATTTAAATAGTTTTTGCTCATTTTACCGTACCTCCTAATATTTTTTTAGTCAACAAAAATATTTTTCTTTATATATAAATTGTACTAGAAAACGCTTAAATACTCAACTGATTTTTGCTTCAACTTGATAGATTCATCTATTTTTTCTATAAAAAAGTATCCGAACAAAACTAGAAAACAGTTTTGTTCGGACACTGGCTCTTAATAAATGTTGGCATAAAATCAGGTTCTTCGGCAATTACTTTATTCTGATCGCTCAAACCTAAACGTCTTTGTCTTATCTTCTTGTTATTTCAATCGTTCTGGCATCATCATTTGTAAAAAGCCCCAGACACCATTGCTGATTCGTAATTCTTCTCGATCATAGTGAGATAATTCTGTTCGAATCAATGATTCTTTGTCGTCCAATATTTTTTGTGTCCAATGCGGATCGATCAAAATAGCACGACCAACAGCAACTAAGTCTGTTGTTTCTAATACCGTTTCAACATCTTTTCTTGTCCGAATATCACCTGCTACGATCAATGGTACTCGGTCTCCGACTGTTTCTTTGATATAAGTCAGAATCGTCTTTTCCTTGAACTCTTCACTAACAGAAACTTTTTTATAGTCATTACTTGACATATGCAAATAATCTAGCGGTTTATCAGCTAATCGATCAACTAAATAAAGTGTATCACTTAAACGAATACCAGGCTCTTCATATTCTTCCGGTGAAAAACGATAACCCACAATAAAATTGTTCACACCTGATTGATCTACAACAGAAGTCACACCATCGACTAATTCATTGATAAATTTGAACCGTTTTTCTAATGAACCGCCCCAATCATCTGTCCGTCGATTAGAATGAGGAGAAAAGAATTGTTGAATCAAATACGTATTCGCTCCATGGATCTCCACGCCATCAAAGCCTGCTTTGATAGCCCGCTCAGTTGCTTTTTTAAATCCCTCTAAAATGTCATAGATTTCCGCTTCTTCCAAAGCTCTTGGTGTTTCAGCATTTGGTCTTTCTGCTGGGATTGCACTTGGCGCCACCGGTTGAACACCTTGTAGTACTTTAGAATCGGTCATACGACCGCCATGAAAAATTTGTAAAATAGCTTTGGTTCCATTCTTTTTGATTGCTGCCGCTAATTTTGATAAACCAGGAATAAAGCGATCATCATATACGCCTAATTCACCATCCCAGCCTTTACCACCTTCATGAACATTAGCTGCTGCTGTTATAAACGCACCGGCTTCACCCGAACGTAATGCGTAATAGTCGATTTCATCATTTGTAACGACTCCATCGAAAAAAGACATTTTCGTTGTCATAGGGGCGATAACGATTCTATTTTTTAAAGTTAATCCTCGTTTAAATGTTAATTTTTCGTCTAAATGATTCATTGTTCTCTCTCCTCTTAAAAAGTTGTATGCACATGCATGTATTTATAATAAAAGAACGGAGACTAAAATGCAAGTGTTTTGTCTCCTAACTGAAATACTCCTTCAAAATAACATCTACATCCTTTTCGATCGACGTTAGAAGTTTTTTCCCAGCAGTTGTTATTCCTATGTATACCCCACGTTTATCATCTGTACAGGTCTTCTTTCCAATCAATTGTGGTTCTTTTTGCTCCAGCCGATCGATCAGGCGAGACAAGGCACTTTGACTTAAACATAAATAATTCCCTAAATCATTTTGGCGCATACGACTACCATGTCGATTTAGCTGATATAACGCGTAATATTCACTAAGCGTTAGATGATTGGTCCTTTTTAACAATTCCTCTAACTGCTTTTCAGCTATAGACTGTTTCTCTCGTTCATCCAACCATTGAGAAATCAATGATGTCTCCATGTACTCCCTCCTTACTCAAAGTTTTCAATACAACCTATTCTGCTTGTTTTTGTCTAAAAAGTCAAAGATTAAAAACCTAAGTGAGGTTGAAAGAGACTGGGAATAACTCGTAGAGTTAGGTCCCAGTCTCGCCTCAGACTTTTTACTATTATTTCACATTCAAAATCCACATAAATCCAATAAAAACAAAGAACAACGCATACATGATCGGAGAAACTTCTTTCCCGCGTTTTGCAGCGATCATTGTGATCGGGTAAAAAATGAACCCTAATGCGATCCCGTCTGAAATGCTATAAGTCAGGGGCATTCCCAACAAGATCAAGAAGGAAGGAATCGCTATTTCCATTTCTTTCCATTTGATTTGACTTAGTGATTGAGCCATCAAAACACCTACTACGATCAGCGCCGGAGCAGTTACTTGTGAGGTCACGACTGAAAGCAATGGTGAGAAAAATAGCCCAACGATAAATAATAGCCCTGTTGTTACTGCTGTCAGTCCTGAACGACCGCCTACAGCAATACCAGCAGAGGACTCAACATAAGCCCCTACTGGAGAAGTCCCCAAAAGCGAACCTGCCAGCATCGCAGTAGAATCTGCAGCTAAGGCTTTCCCTACTCTAGGCATTTTGTTGTCTTTCATAAAACCAGCCTGATTAGCCAATCCAACAAGTGTACCTGCTGTATCAAAAAAAGTAACCAGTAAAAACGTCAAAACAACGACCCACAATTGAATCGAATTAATATCACCTACATGCTTTAAAGCTACTAAAAATGTTGGTTTTAAGCTAGGTGCGCCTGAAACCAGTTTATCAGGCATTTGGATCAAACCTGTTATTAGTCCTAAAATCGTTGTTGCTGCCATTCCGATAAAAATACCGCCAGGTACACGGCGAACTAATAATACCGCCGTTACAACTAAACCAAAAATCGTCAGCCAAGTCGTTCCTATATTCAATGGTCCTAACGCAACTAGCGTCGATTCGTTCGACACGATGATTCCGCCTTCACTTAGTCCAAGAAACGCAATGAATAAGCCGATACCACCAGAAATGGCATATTTTAAATCTGCTGGTATCGCATCAATGATCAGCTCGCGTAATTTAAATACTGTAATCAAAATAAAAATCAGTGATGCCACAAAAACACCAGCTAAAGCTGTTTCCCAAGGAATCCCCATTCCTACACAAACAGAATAAGAAAAGAACGCATTGATTCCAAGTGCTGGAGCTGTTGCTATTGGATAACGTGCTACTATCCCCATCAAGATACACCCCAAAGCACTAGCTAAAGCTGTTGCAGTAAATACTGCTCCTTCATCCATACCAGAAGCGCCTAAAACGGTCGGATTGACAAACAAGATATAAGCCATTGAAATAAATGTCGTAAACCCAGCCAATACTTCACGCTTAACACTTGTATTTAATTTTTCAATCTCAAAATAGGAAACAATTTTTTCTTTCATTCGTATCCTCCTAAAAAATCTGAACAATAAAATGTTCGTAAAAAATGCATTTTATGAATTACACAACGTGTTTAATCATATAATAAACGAAAGAATAAGTAAATATAAAAGTATAGAATAAAAGAAAGACGAACATTAGAACGATAGTATAAGATTTATTTTTCCCGATGTCATCCTCAAAAAAAGAACCAGATAGCCTAAACAGCTCTCTAGTTCTTCGATATTTTGACCAATTTTAGGACTATTTTTTCTCAAAGCCCATGTCAGTTAATTCTTTTTCACCAGCTTTGAAGCTAGATCCTGATTTTACGCTGCCAGCAGGTGCATCGTAGGTGATCACTGTCTCTTTTTTAGAGTATTTCACTTTCACATCTTCTAAGTTTGAAGAAGATTTAAACGCTTCTACCACTTGTTCAGAAGCGGCTTCATCTGTGATCATCAGCTTTTCATTGTCAAAGACAGCTTTTGCTGATGCTCCAGTGATCTTGTCGCCTTTGTGCTCAACAATGATCGATACTTCTGTTCCAGCTACAGGTGATTGCGTGAACGTCGTCGTTTCCGCTTTTCCTCCACATGCTACTAAAACCAACAACATTACAAATACTGATATAACCCCTAGAATTTTTTTCATTTGTTCCTCCTTAAATTTTAATTCCAGACTTCATTATATCAAACCGTATCTTAAAATAAAACATAATTATAAAAAAAAGATAATTAATAGATTTAAAAAGTAGCTACTTGTACTTTTAATACGCCTTTGCAAAAATATTTTCTGGATATTGACCGCTAAAATTAGTCCCCATCTGGTCGTCATATTCTGGACTTCCTTTATAGACTAAGCTTCCTGCCATTCCGCCCATCACGCTTCCCGTCGAAGTTTCTGGAAATTCTCCGTTTGGCACTGGTTGTCCTATTGTCATTAGATTTCCATGGATATATTGTTGATCCTCCACACTTTCCGGATCGAATCCATAAAGTCTTGTAACCAACTCTAATGCGCGGGCATAATCTGATCGATTGTATTTCGAATAAAATGCAGTCACCTCTTCTTCTGTAACAGGATTCTCTATGATCTCTGGTTGACTTGCCTGCGACTCTACTGGTGCAGACGTTTCAGAAGCTGCCATCGTTGTTTCACTTGTCTGCTCTGAGCTTTCCAATGTAGAGGTAGATTCCGCAGAGGTACTAGATAAACTGCTGGATGTTTGAGCAGTGCTTTGAGAGCTAACTGTACTATTTTCACTACTTGCTGTTTCTTTCGTTACTTGATCCACTTTTTGATTCTGACACCCAGCAGCTATCCCAAGTATAGCGATACTGAGTACGCTAATAATTCCCCAACGCTTGTTCCATGTGTTCTTTAATTGACGCTCTGACATCTTTTCTTACTCTCCTTTTTCTTTAGTGTCTCTTATTTGCTGAATAGACAAAATAGCTAATGGTAGATAATTGAAAATGAAACTAATTCGCTGGCACAAACCAATTTTATTCAACAATGGTAATTCATTGATAGCAGGTATTCGTGCAAGGCCGTAGATCCCTGCACTGAGTAAACTGAGTACAAGTAAAAATGAATAATAATGAACAAGTTTTCTGTTGCCTTGCTTTCTATAAACAAGAATCAAAAAAAGAGGAAACAATAAGAACCCAGCATACCCCAACCCAGAACCTATATTATGAACCCACGTTGAAAACGTCCAAGCGCTTTTTCCCGTATCTATACTAAACAACCCAGTAAAAATACAATCGCCTACTCCATAAAATCCTACTGCACCAGTCACTATAAGTGCTAATGGCTGAGAGATCTCAGAAAATCTCTGATAGATTGCCGGCAATGCCAAAACAAAAAACATCCCGGAAATCACTGACCAAACTAAAAACGCTTGGCGAACTGGACTATTCACATCGCCAAAAACACTGATCACCATCGTTAGCTGATTCATTTTTGGATAAAATAAACCTAAAATATAGGGTGTTAAGAAATCACTGATCACGCCCAATAGCAGAAAATACCAGCCATATTTTTTTAAAAGACTCATTATTATCCCCCATCTTCCTTTTGTCACTCACCTGTTAAAAGAAACTCATCCACCGACGATCTGAGCAAACCCACTATTCAAGTCTGCATTTTGGGTCGTGGTAAAATAAACTAGATTCTCAGCATTCCCTTGATTTTGTTGTGTAATCAAGACTATCGCCTGACCGTTGAAAATCGTAAATAGATACAGATGGTTATTCATCGTCGCTCCTGTTGTTCCCATATCTGAGTATATCGCTACAACATTGTATACATTATCTGTGAGACCGCTATCCGACCATTGAACAGCTACTCGACTGCCATTGACCGCAATATTGTTGTTAGCAAATGTACTTGGAAAATTGATTCCATACCAATTTACCTGCATATTAGGTGAATATTCTATATAAGACTGATCCATACTTTGACCCCAACCAGCCATGAACTGAACTAATTCTGTCCGCTTCTCTTGATTCCAAGGTACATTGGGTTCAGACTTTGCCTCTACTTTCGGTGTCTCTTCTACGCTTGATGACTCCTGTACTTTTTCAGTTGTTTCTTTTGTTTCTTCTTTTTTCTTGTATTCTATCGGGTATGTATTTTCTTTAGCTAGCTCTTTGATCATTTCCTGAATATAAGATTTGAACAGCGTTGATCCGCCTTTTATCTCACTTAACTCTGCTAATTTTTCTAAGGATGCTGCGTATTCTTTTTTCTCTTTTGATTCAGTTGCTTCTTTATAGAGACTCACCTGTTTCAGTAAGGCTTGTGCTTCCTTTTCCTTTTTATACTCCAGTGCTAATTGAAATGATGCTTGCGCCTTGGACATATCCTTTTCGATCAAGGCTTCTTTTCCTTTCGCAAGTGCTGAATCGTAGGCTGACGCTTTCACGCTGCTCGTTGTTTCGTTTGTTTTTCCTTTACTTGACTCATTACCGCCGGAACAGCCCGTAACCAATAACAGCAGTACAACGCCCAAAGCAATCTTTTTCATTTGCTCTACTCCTTTTCCTTTACCCCATATTTCTGTCTGATCTTACTGACAATTATACCCAAACTTCCAATGAAAGTAACGCTTAATCACAGACAAAAAAAGAGTGCGGACAAACCTAAAAATCAGTTTTGTTTCGCACTCTAAGAATTAACGACTAGCTTATTTCAAAAGGAGATAAACACTTTGCTCCCAAACTCTTTTCTATGTCTTATTTTAATCAGGTTTTTATTTTTTAGTTGCAGCTATTTTCTGTACTAGAGCCTTTAGTTCATTATTCGCTGTCACACCATCATCTTGTTTTATGCATTGTTCAGAGATAATAAATGAACCACCCACAGCCACGATATGCTCATTTGCGACATATTCGAGAACATTGTGCTTGTCTATACCGCCCGTTGGTAAAAAGGTCATATCATAAAACGGGCCACTCAACGCCTTGATCGCCTGAAGACCGCCATAAACATCCGCTGGGAAAAATTTAACGGTCTTAAGACCATACTCTGAGGCTTTTTGAATATCTCCTGGAGTAGCCGTTCCCGGAAATACAGGAATGTCTTCTTGTAAACAATACTCGATCACCTCTGGAACGATAGCGGGTGAAACAATGAACTTTGCTCCACTTGCAACTGCTATTTTGGCTTGCTCGAGCGTTCGAACGGTTCCCGCTCCCACAATCAACTTTCCAGATGCTGCTAAAGTTTGGATTGCTTCTGATGCCAGCTGACTTCGAAACGTAACTTCAATCAGACGAATATCATTTTGAAGTAAAATCTCTTCCAGTTTTGTCAAATAACGACTGTCTGTTGCCGTATACAGCGGCAGCAGTTTCGTTATCGCTAATTGTTGATACACCTCTTGTGTTATGCTTTTATCCACTTGCCCGCCCCTTTCATTGTCTTAATTACGCTCATTTTTGATGATCGCCTCATGCAATCCTTGTAAATAGCTGATGCCTAATGCCCGATCATATAAGCCATATCCCGGCATTGCAATTTCACCCCATATGGTTCGTCCATGATCCGGTCGAATGACACCATCAAAACCAACCTCTACTAGTGCCTTCATGATTGCATACATATCCAGCGATCCTTCTGTACTTAAATGTGCGGTTTCTTTGAATTTCTTTTCACCCATAAAGCCAACATTACGAAAATGAACAAAATTGATTCGATGCCCAACTTGACGGATCATCTCAACCAAATCATTATTTGGATCCGCGCCTAAAGAACCCGTGCAAAACGTGATTCCATTGTACGGAGAATCTATGATATCCATAATTCTTTTTAGATCTGATAAATTCTTGGTAATACGCGGAAACCCAAAAATCTCCCAAGGTGGATCGTCCGGATGGATCGCTAACCTGACATCTGCCTCTTCACAAACAGGGATCACTTTCAACAGGAAGTATTTTAGATTTTCAAATAAATCTTCTTCTGTCACACCCTCATAAATTTTGACCAGTCCATCAAATTTCTTTAGCCGTTCTTCTTCCCAGCCAGGTAAACTAAAGCCCTTTGACTGGCTATGGATGAGCTTATACATCTCACTTGGCTCCATTCCATCGACCACAGCCTGATCATAAACAAGAGAAAAACTGCCATCGCTATTTTCATAGGCTAAAGAGGTTTTTGCCCAGCCAAAAATCGGTTTAAAACTGTAGCAAACCATTTTTATGCCGCATTTAGAAAGATTACGAATCGTCTCGATATAATTTTCGATATACTGATCTCGATCAGCCGTGCCAGCCTTGATCGAATCATGGATCGCAACACTTTCGATGCCTAGTAACTCTAATCCGCCTGTTTCTACAGAATTTTTCAACTCCTGAATCTCATCGACTGCCCACACATCTCCCGGCAGTTTATTTAACAGTGTCCCTACAATTCCGTTGATTCCTGGAATTTGCGTCACATGTTGTAGTGGTATCGTGTCTTTTTTTTCACCATACCATCTAAATCCCCACTTCATGGTGCCTCATCTCCCACTCTTTTGACTTTTTATTTGATCAAAACTCATCGTCATCATCATCGGCTTTTGTTTCAATCATCGAAACATGCCAAATCCCTAAGCCATTTTCACCTTGTGCAATGACTGTTTCCGGAATCTGTTCGATTGGCGTCTCTAGTAACTGATGATTGATGGTTTCAAGCAGCATCGGCAAATTAGCCCCGCTGATGATATAGACTTTTTCCTGCATTTTCTTTTCTAATTCTCTGATCGTAAGCAATGCCTGATTGTATGGGCTCGCACTCACTAAATCAACGAAGACAACAACGCCATTTCCTTGATCAACAAGCTGTATCGCCTGTTCGATTTTTTCTCCAAGTTTTTGAATGTCTTCTCCTTGATTCAAACTGACTGTAGCAATATTTTCAGTAGCTCCCATGATTACTTCAGCCGCATCTTTTAAACCAGTGCTTAGCGCACCATGTGTCGCAATAACGATTCCAAGCATTCTTTTGACTCCTTTCAAAAAGGATTTTTGGCTTTAGTTCGTAAAAAAATCCTTGAGTTGTTTTAGTTTATTTCGATCGATTTCCTTTTGATTCAATGTAGCTTTCTCAAGAAAATACCTTTTTCCTTGCCCTGTTTCACTTACTTTGGCTCCGAAAATGTAATTGATTTTAGGATCACTGCCTTGGTGAGTGATAAATGACTGCTCTGCTTTTTCAGTGATTCGCTGACCAATAAAATGAAGCTCTTCCTGACTGCCGACACAATCTAAATAATAAATCTGCGCTGACGATCGACACGTTTCTTTCAGCAAAGTTAATCCTTGATCACCAAAACAACCTTCATCTAAAAAAGCGAATGCCGTTTTAGAATTCGTGTGTGCAGCAATCAGACTTACTAATGCCAAAATAGAAGATGTATTTCGAACCGCGTTTTTTCGACTAGAGAGTCCTTTGGCAAGTTTACTAAACAGAAAAAAGTAAAGGCCATAACACAGGATCGCCACCCATGTAGAAAGTTTTCCTAAATGAAACGCTTCTGTCATGCTATTCATATAAACGACTGTCGTAACCAGCCCAAGAAGTAAAAACAAAGACAAGCTGACTAGAATGAAACGAACGGTTGCCTGTCTTTGTTTGGTTCGATCAAATAGCTGATAAGAGCCAAAACTTCTGAGAGGGGTATCATAATAGGTACAAATGATCCGATCGGCTGTTTCAATATTTCCGACGTAAACATTGCTGGAAATATACTGTTTTTTTTGCTGATATTCGATCACCTGAATATCTTCACGCAGCTTAGCGATATCTGTGACTAATGTAGCTAAAAAACGTTGCTTTTGCTTTTTTGTCCGTCTAACTTTATTAAGGTGCTGATAGTGAAAAATCCAGTCTTCCAGCTGATCGTTTCGTTCCATCTTATGATTCACTTCCCATCCTATCTTGACTCGTTGATCTTTTTTTATAAATTAAATTTTGCCAAAACTTCCTTCAGCATTGATTTAGGTGCTGAAGGTGTAGCTTGAAAATAGATATCTTCCACACCGTAATTTTCATTTAAGTCTTTTAATTTTTCTGCATCCGATCGATTCAAATACACGGATTTGGTGACTAATAAATCTTTCTCTGGATCTTTTTGAGCAATCCCACCGATATTCAGTTCCTTCATCGGTACGCCATGTGTGACTAGATCATAAATCACACTGATCGTTTTCGTGATCAAAATGCAGTTATATTCTTTAAAATTATACTCATCCCAATAAAATTTGGCTTTATCTGGTGTAATGACGATCGTTTTTTGTCCAGTTCGTCCCCCAGCACTTTTATATAATTCACGCATAAATTTATCTTTTGCAACCACATCATCCACCACAAAAATCGAATTTACACCGCTCTTTTGTGATAACGTCATCATAACTTGTCCATGGATCAAGCGCTCATCTACACGAGCTAAATTGATAACACCCATCTCTATTCACATCCTCTTCTTGTTTTATAAGATTCCAATAGCAGCCAACACGATCAGGATTCCTGTCAGCCACAGCAGGGCTTGTGTCACTTTCAATCCTTTTTTCGTGTAGAACCAGTAAACACCCATCACCACTGCAAGCGGCAAGATTCCCGGAACGATCTGATCTAAGATATCCTGTATGACAAATTCTCGTCCTGAAATCTTAAATTGCAGTGCAGAGGATACTTTGACATAATTTCCAGCTAGGATTCCCATCATAAATAGTCCCAGTACTGATAAGGTTTCGATTGCATTTTGAACGCCAGAACTTTGCATCAAACCTGTTGCATTACGTCCCATACTGAAGGCCTGACGTGCAAAGAAAACACCTAGGATCGCTTGATACAAAGCAAATGCTACAAATGGAAACAATGCGCCAAGTGCACTCCCTTGTTCAGCCCACGGCACCGCTATAGCAATAAAAATGTATTGCACTGTTCCTGAATCAATGGCATCCCCGATCCCAGCAAGTGCTCCCATCAGCCCTGCTTTCGTGTTATACATCAAATCGTCCTGCATCAAAATTTCCGTGCCCTCATGCTCTTCTTGTGCACGCTGTTGCTCCATGGAAGACATCAGTCCTGTAATGACACCGCCGCCCCAGCTTAATTGTGTATTGAAAAAGAGCAGTTGTCTTTTATAGGCTGCTTTTAATTTATCCTCATCTTTATAAAGCTTTCGTAAAATCGGCATCATCGCATAAAGCAGCGAAGGTGCCAGATAGCGTTCAAAAGAATGGGGAATTTCGTTGGCAAAGTGCCATCTAAGATACGCTTTCGTTACATCCTTTTTCGTGATTTCCTCAGGCGCAAGATTTGTACTTTTGTTGATCTCTGTCATTTTATTCCCTCCTATTTCCATTAGAATCCATCATCGTAATCGTCATCATCGTCATCTGAAAAAGTTGCTGCTTCTCCATTACTGCTTTGAGCAACTGGTGCATTCTTACCTTTTTGAGATTGAACAAAAATCAGTGCGATCAATACGCCGAAAATCGCATAAGTCACCATTGTAACTTCCAAGGATTTGAATACGATGCTGATGAAATAAGCCAGAAAGAAAAAGACCATATAATCTTTGCGTCCAATGACATAAATCGTCGTCGCAATACCAATAGCCGCTAAACCGCCGCCGACAACTTCTAATACGTGGATCACGACAGTACCTTCAAGTGCAGTGATCACATCAGCGATCACAGGAGCGCCAAAGTAAAGTGCAACAAAAACTAATGGTACGAATAGAATGAATGACGCAATCGTCGGATACATGATTACTGAGCGGGAAATGGCTTTAGGATTTAAGTCTTCTACTGCTTTATCCGTATATTTCCCTAAAAATGTATTAATAAAGAATCTGAATTGATACAAATAACTGCCCAACAAACCAACAGGAACTGCCACAGCAATCGCTGCTTCAGGTGTTAAATTTCCTAACAATGCGACTGGAACAGCGATTGCCGCTGCAATAGACGGCTCTGCCGGCATTGACCCTCCTGGTGAGAAAACACCCATATAAATCATTTGCAAAGCCGCTGTTACGATCATTGCCTGCGCAACATCTCCCATCACTAACCCAACGATCAGCCCTGTCATCAAAGGCGAGAACCGTAAGGTAAGAGTCGCTCCTCCCCCTAACCATCTTGACATGACCGCCGCTGTCCACAATGCGATCAAGAAACTTTGCATCACACTTAATGTTTCCATATGTCCTCCTTCTATTCCCTTTTTTCTTTTATATATTCTTCCAGCGACAGCAATGCATTTTTCAATGAAGATCGAGTGGTCGTTACAGGAATCAGATGAACCTTTTCCTTAGAATCAATAAATTCAATAATCTCATCGATCACACTTTCCTCAGGATGAATGCCCATTTGCTGTAAAGATACTGGTAGTTCCAATGCTTGATAAAACGGCAGCAGTTGATCGATCAGGTGCCATTTCTCTTCTAATGCCAATTGATAAAAGATCCCATAGGCGACTTTTTCACCATGTAAAAACGGATGACTTTCAGGAATATATTTGCTCATACCGTCATGCATTGCATGCGCCGCTGCATTTCTAGCATATTTATCACCTAACCCGCCAACCATTCCAGCTACTGCAAAAATGATTTCTGATAAGTGAACAAATTCTTCTGAAAGAACTCCTTGCTTCATATCTTCGATCGCCTTGACCGAATCCTGCATGATAGCCTCTTTACACAATTTTGCTGTGAAAGCTGCAAGCTGTAAAAAAGGCTCATTTCTCAAATGCTCCTGTTGTAAAATCGCGTCTGATTCATACCACTTGGCTAACGTATCTGCTAATCCTGCGATAAAATAATCGACAGGAGCATCGATCACTAGTCTTGGATCAGTAATCAAAAATGCCGCTTGTCTTAAATAGTGTTCTGTTTTTCCCTCTGCTTCTCCAGATTCTTTATACATAACAGATAACGGTGTCCACGGCGCGCAATTACTTGCCAACGTAGGGATCAAGCCAAAATCAAGATCGAGCAGATGTGCTGCATACCCTACTAAATCTGCCAACTTTCCCCCGCCTACTCCAATGATAAAATCGATATCAGCAGCTTTCGACAACTCTACGATCCTATCGGCGCTATAATAGCTGCATTCTCCTGAATATTGATGATAGGTAAATGCATACTTCGCACGCTCAACAAAGCTCAGATAGGTTTTCGCTTTTTCCCATGAAACCGTTCCGTGAACGATCAAAATTTTTTTAGCCTCATATTCTTCCAACACATCTGGTACTTTTTCAATTGCATCTTCATGATATTCGTAAAACTGCGGACCAACTTTTACCTTTAGATCATTTAACATCTTATTCACTCCTATTCATTAAACAGTCACATGGCTGTGTGCTTGAACAGTTCGTTCCGGTAATCTGCCTGCTGCAACATCTTCAACATCCCGTACACATTTTTCGCCCATCGCTTCAAGACATTCCATCGTATACGCAGAGGTATGCGGCGTCATGACAACATTTTCCAACATTAAATAGGGATGATCTTTACGCCCTGGTTCTTCTTCTAAAACATCTGTGGCAAAGCCGGCGATCTTCCCGCTTTTTAAACCGTTTACAATCGCATCTTCATCAACTAAAGCTCCTCTTGCGCTATTTGATATATATACATTGTCTTTCATTTTTTCGATTTCTTTATACGAAATCATATGATAATTATCCTCCGTGAGGTTCGCGCATAAACAAATGATATCTGCAGATGTCAAAAGCTCTTCAAGTTCAACTTTTTTAGCGCCATAGCTTTGAATATGTCGCTCTGATTTGTATGGATCATATGCTAGCACTTCACAACGAAAACCATTCCTGACGATTTCAACCACTGCACTGCCCGTATTCCCAACTCCGATCACACCGACCGTTTTGTTAAACAATGTCCGTCCGACAAATCGTGCCCGATTCTCCCATAGATCTTCCCTAACGCTTAGATCCGCTTCCACCGTTCGTCGTAAAATCGTCATCAAATTCGTCACATTATTTTCGGCTACTGCATCACGTTCGACTAATGCAGGAATGATCGAAACAATCGTATGATGCTTTTCTGCCGCAACAATATCTATGTTGTTATAGCCGATGCCATGTCTGGAAATCAATAATAGCTCATCTTTATGTTCAAAAAATTCCTCTGTAAAAAACGGGGTAACACTAGCAATAATAACGTTGAATCCTTGAAGAACCTTTGCTAATTCACGACCAGAAATTTCAGAATCGACTGTTACATATTCAACCTTGCCAATTGCTTCTAAACGCTTGATATGATCTGGAAAAACTTTTCCAAAACTACTGGAATTAACAATTGCAATCGTAAACTTTGACATGCTCTCACTCCTTTTACGGCTTCTACAGTATTCACTGTACTGTATCAACTGCTTTCTTTTGGAAAAATAAGCACGCTTTTTACTATCGATAGTTTTTGAAACAAAGCGTATTCAGTTAAACGTTTTTGTTTTCCGTACTGAACACCTAAATAGTACTTCTTAAAAAAAATTATGTAAAGGTTTGCAACAAATAAAAAATATTTTTTATTTTAATGATAAAACCTTTCATCTAAAAGGTTTTGAAAGCGCATTCATCCATTTGTGTAAACCTTATGAAAATGAATCTTCATTCTAATTAATGAATGATTTTTCTCTTCATTCAAAGCACATTAGATATCACATTTGACTCTCTGAACTAAAATAATTATTGGAAATTTCTCTTCTTCATTATCAGAAAAGAAGCGCCAAAGAATCCAGATAACATCGCGTTTTTCTATAATAATTTTCTAAAAAAATAAAAATTGTTTTTTACATTTTTATTCTCTATAATGATGTCTAAGAATTAGTCACCCTTTTTTCGTCGAAATGAGCTAAAATAAACAGAAAGCGCTTAATTAGTCATTTCTTTTGCTCAAACTTGATTATTATATATCATTAGATCGAACTATAGATGGAGGTTATTATGAAAAATCATTATCTAGATCAGAGAATACGGTTAAAAAAAGGCAATCTAAGTGAAACGGAACAGAAAATTGCTCACTATTTTGTCCATTCTGACGAAATGCTTTCGAGGAAAACATTAGAAGATATGGCAAATGATATTGAAGTTTCACAGTCATCTATTTATCAATTCGTAAAAAAAATTGGCTACAATGGCTTTCAAGATTTTAAAATCGATATTGCCCGCAATTCGAATTATCAGCCTGCTTTTCAAAATTTAAATATCAATACCGGTGCAGATGATATCCTACCTGAAGATTCCAGCATCGATATCGCAAAAAAAGTTGTCCAGTCTAATATCTACTCATTAAGCAATTCTACTCATTTTTTGACAGAAGAGCTTTTAGACCGTGTATTGACGATTATTTATTCCGCTAAAACCTTACATTTTTTTGGTCTGGGAGGCTCATCGATTGTCGCCTTTGACAGCTTCCACAAATTTATCCGAACAAAATACCGCTGTAATTATATTTTCGACTACCACATGCAGCTCAGTTTCGTTACTAAGCTAACCAGTGAAGATTGTGTGTTTATTTTTTCTCATTCCGGCCAAACCAAAGAATCCGTCAATCTCGCTCGACAAATCAAAAAGACCTCAGCAAAGATCATTGTTTTAACAGGGAATAGCGGTTCCGAGCTAGTTACTTTAGCGAACCAAGCAATCATTGTTTTAACAGAGGAAACCTTATTTAGAACAGAATCACTCGCCTCGCGGATCAGCTATTTGACAGTGATGGATATTTTATATACCAATGTTATGCATCATAATTACGATCAGAATATTGAATCAATCAAAAAAATCAGAGATAATATCAGTACGACGAAGACGAATCCTTATAATTTTACGCCTTGATGTTTTAATTCTTGGTTTTGTTGTCTATTGAAGTTTTTTATTGACAAATCTCTGTTTTCCCAACATATTGAAACTCCTTTTCCTTTGTTAGTTTTATTTAAATTTAGTCTAAAGAAGTAGTATCTATTTTAAGTTAAAACTTTGAATATGTCTTCTCTGAATAATTTGATCCTATAAGTTGTAACCTGCTCTTGAACTTTTTTTACTTCAGTGCTACATTCTGTTAGCTTATACAAACAAAAAACTCCCCTGAATCCAAACAGGTTCAGAGGAGTTTTTTAATTATTGTATTTCTCTAGTATATTTGCCAGGAAGTGACCCATCATACTCGTTTACAAGAGTCAAGGAAGAATCGTATTCAACCAAATGTGTTCCGCTGATACTTGGCCCCGTCCATTTCCCAGTATATGGAGAGGTTGTTTTCTCAGGTAATTTTACCGTATTTTGAAAAATAGCATTCGGGCCTAAGATCATTGTATCTAAATTAGTGGTGTATTCAAACATACTAGTCATATTGGTAGCATTTCTTGTATCAAAATTACTCAAATCAATCGTTTTCAAGTCTTTCAAGTTATAAAACATACTGTTCATCATAGTCACTTGACTAGTATCAAAGTGGCGAATATCCAATTCCTTCAAAGAGGTCAAACCAGAGAATACCCCTCCCATTTTTGTCACATTACTCGTATTGAATCCCGAGATGTTTAATGTTTCTATCGCATTCTTTTTTGTAATACTATTTTGGAAAGGACTCAAAAACATCCCTGTCATATCAGTCACTTTACTTGTATCAAAATTACTAACATCCAGTTCTTTCAGGTTATCCAACTCATAGAACATATAAGCCATATCTGTGACATTGCTAGTATTAAAACTACCGACGTCCAATTTCTCCAACTTCGGAAGTTTGGCAAACATTGAATTCATCGTTTTAACATTACTCGTATCAAAGTTACTGATGTCAAGAGACGTCATTTGACTATCCAAAATCTGATGGTTATTATTTTTGCATGCAAACATATAATCCATTTTCGTTACTTGACTTGTATCAAAGTTACTTAAATTTAATTCTTTTAGAGGCGCTGTCCGATGAAACATATAAGACATATCTGTGACATTACTAGTATCAAAATGATTGACCTCCAGTTTAGAAATACGAATCATTCCTCCAAACATTCCATTCATATTTGTCACCTGACTTGTATCAAATCCAGCCAAATTCAAATTCGTCAAAGAGCTCATATCCTGAAACATGTAAGACATATCTGTCACCTGACTTGTATCAAAGAATGAAAGATCTAAATCAGTGATCTTGTTAAGTGTTGAAAACATTCCACTCATGTTTGTCACATTACTTGTATTAAAATCCCCCAATTCTAGATGTGTGATCGAACGAGAAGGACTAAACATTCTTTCCATCGATTGAACATTTCGCGTGTCCCAATTACTAAGATCTAGCTCTGAAACAGTTACATAGCTAAACATATAGGCCATATTTTCAACACTAGACACATCAAGATAATCTAGACCTTCAAATGTCTCTAAACGATCTATCCCATAAAATAGATAAGAGGATTCTCTATCTGCTTCAACAGTATCAGTAAAAATAAGTTTCTTGATTTCTGTGATCCGGTTACTCGAACCAATTTCTCTGGAAATATTAAATTCTTGATTCGTCGCTGGGAACGTACCTCCCTCAAAAGTAACAGATTGCTCTTCTTCATTCCATGACCACTTAACATCACCAAAATAGCCTAGAATCTTCACTGGGAACCGACCAAGCTCCTGACCGTCTTCATCCAATACTGCAATCACAACAGTGTCATTTGGATCTGTAATGTTTCTTTCGGTATTGATAGAAAAACTGCCGTCTTTAGCGATAGTTGCTTTACCGTAACGTTTTCTATTCACATATAACTGAACTTGTCTAGCTTTGGGATATGAGCTATCTTCGTATGCATAACCCGCTATATTACTATCCTGACCTAAAATAAAATCAGTGATCTCAGCATCTAGATATAATGGGTTTACCGGTACAGTTACTCTGACCAATTCTTTCCCACTATTTGAACCCACAACTTCAACGATATCCTCTGTTTCAATGATTTCGCCAACTTCCACAGGTATTTCAAAAGTATCGTCTGCATTTACAGCAACCGAGCGAATCAGTTCATCGTTCACAAGGAGACTGACAACCCCAACTTGGCTATCTGCACTACCCTGAATTTTTTTATCAAAGAGAGTGAAATAATCTACGTAAAAATTAATCTTTGATTGCTCAATAGAAACCGTTTGCCTATCAAGTTCAACATTCTTTCTATCTAACCCTACGATCTCTACCTTATCACTCATTTTAGTGATCACATCACTAGCTTCAACATCAAAGGTCCCATCTGAATAGACTGCACCATTTCTAATCATTTGATCATTGACGTATAAAACAACTTTCTTGATTGAACTGTCAATGATCCCTGTTACATAGTCATCCAATCCAAGTCTAAACGAATCTGGTTTTACTAATGAAGATTGCTGTGTACTCAGTTCAGCAGGTACTTGCAAATGTGAAACGCTTTCATTTTCAGCAACAGCAATAACTGGAATAAATGATGTACATGCAACAAACAACAAACCTCCAAGACAAATATACTTATTCATTTTTTTCATAAACATACCAACTCCTCACATAATATAACCTAATTATATCACAAAGAAATTATTTTAAAATATATTTTATAATTATTTAGATATAAAAATGATATATATACTATTGATCGTTCTATATTTATGATTAATTTGTCGCTTACTTAATCGAAAATAAAAAACAAGCCAGTAAACGAAAAGACCTTCCTTCTCTTACTGAACTTGCTCTTTTATTACTGCCTTTGTCCCTAATAAAATCCCGTAACACATATCATACCCTGACGTATGACCGATTTCTAAAAGTCGATCGATTTTTTCTTCCAATCCACTCTCTGATATGTTTCCTTCTAATTCTCTCCAAACATCCATCACGACTGAGCTAACATACCCATCAAGTAGCGCATAAAAATAGTTTTCACTAATACTCGTTGTAGCTTTTATATGCTTTTTAATTTGTTCTGACACAATTGGAGCGGCTTTATGCTGATAGGTTTTCAGCATAAATAAATATCCTAATAAGATGTCATCTCCGCTTGGCGTCAATCCTTTACCTCGTCCAATCAAATACGTTACAATCGGCTCTGGATTGATTCCTTTATTTTCAGCTAACTGCGCAAAATAATCGATCTCTTTATTTCCTATAGGCAAACCAATAGCTGATTCTAAGTGTTTTTCTTTCAGTAATCCTGCCAACGACTGGAGCTTTTCTTCATGATAGGGAATCGTTTGGATTTTTAACTCTTCTTTATTCATTGGTGTTAACTGAATCGTCTGAATGCCAAATTTACTATAAACAGTCAATGAATCACGTGTCAATTTGACTAAGTTTCCTTGTTGACAATACGGCTGAAGCTGCTCAAACTGAAACGCTGAAATTTTCATGCCAAAGCTAGATAAAAAATCTTTCGCAGCATTTATATTGATCAAACGATCATTTACAGCTATATTGAATGAACGGTCAAAAACACTATGGATCTTGCCCATTTTTCCAAATACATTCAATGTAGCTAAATATGTACTGATACTTGTTTGTTCTTGCATTTACTTCACCTTCTTAAAAAAAAGAAAGAGTGAGCCTAGAGGCTGAGACAAAAGTGTTTAGCTCCGAGAAATAAGAAGGAATTCACGAAAATTGTTCTACAAATTTTTGTGAATTCCAGCTTATTTCCGAGGGAGCTACTTTTTTCTCGCCGTTGATTCGGGTTTAGAGAGCGAAACAAAACTGATTTTTAGTTTTGTCTTACTCTTAGCCTCTTTCTTTCAACTTTTATCTTAAAATATTGACTTTTTTATCGACTTTCACTGTCACCTTACCGTTTTTGATCACGTAAGAACGTTCTGGGAAATCGATCAATGCAGTTGCTACTGCTTGTGTATCTAATAATACTAAATCTGCTTTTTTGCCGACAGCTAAACCATAATCTTTCAAGCCTAATGCTTTTGCAGGGTTTTCAGTGATCATCGGTAAAACGGTTGGCAGGTCATCTGCTCCGCCAAGGTGTCCAACTGGAACAGCCAACATAGCGATTTGGATCAAGTCGCCATTGCCGTATGGTGTAAAGCCGTTGCGGATATTGTTGGTTGCTAAAGCTACGTTCACACCTGCATCACGTAATTTACGAATCGGTGTGACTGCACGACGAACATTGTATTGATCATTTCGTGCACCTAAGTGCAGGTCTGTAGCAGGTAATGGCATCACGTTGATTTGCGCTTTGACCATTAGATCGATCACTTTAGCTAATTGTTCTGGCTCCATCGCATGAAGAGCAGTCAAATGTCCAACTGATACACGCCCTTCGTAGCCCTCTTTGATAGTTTTTTCACATAGATATTCGATTGACGTATTATCTGCTTCATCTGCAAAATCTTGGTGTAGATCGATGTCTTTATCATACTTCTTAGCGATCTCAAAAATCAAGTCGATATGTTCATTCGCTGGTGCATCGTTATAAGGGATTCCTCCAACAACGTCTGCACCCATTTCCATTGCTTCATACATCATTTTTTCAGTTCCTGGTGCTTTGAAAATCCCTTCTTGCGGGAATGCGACTACTTGCATATCGATCAAGTCTTTGTATTCTTCTTTCAATTTCATGATCGTATTAAAACCTGTAAAGCCTTGTGCCGGATCAAATTCTGCATGGGTTCTAACTGCTGTTGCCCCATGGCTGATGATCATTTCTAATGCTTGTTTGGCACGGCTGTAAATATCTTCTTCTGTAAAGGTCGGTTTCAATTTAGCCGTTACTTGAATGGCTTCCTGTAAGGTACCAGATTTGTTTGGTTCTCTATCTGCGATCAAAGCTTTGTCCAAATGTATATGACTTTCCACTAAACCAGGAATCAACACTCGACCATCTGCTTCGATCACTTCTTTGGCATCTCCAGTGATTTCAGGGGCAATTTCAACGATTTTTCCATTGTCGATCGCTACATCTTGTAACGCTTCGCCATCTTTAATACGTGCTTGTTTGATCAATAAATCCATTTTTTCCACTCCTTATTTTGTTTATCCAAAAATAAAACCAATAACTAATAGAATAACTGATGCAAGACTCAACCATTTCACATTTCCTTTTACCACATCTAAAATCGGGATTTGGAAACCAGAAGACAATGCCTGCATCGTAATGTTTACGAAACTCATTTGACTGCCTAAACCGACACCTACCGTCACAAAACCTAGCGCCAATGGCGGGAAGCCTAATGACACAGCAACAGGTAAAACTAATGTCAATACCGAACCAACATAAGCTCCTGCCGGAATTCCGATCAAGATACCTGTCAAGATCGCTACCGGCACTACGATAAACTCAGGTGCATTTTGAGCAACTCCTGCAATGACAGCAAAAGTTCCTGTTTGAGCGATCACATTGATGAAGGCTAAGAAAATCCCAACTTGGAATAAACGAGTCAAAATATACGTTGAACCATCGACCATGGCTTCGACAGATTGATTCATCGTAAAGTTTGTACATAAGTAAACCAAGGCCAATGTCAACACCATATAGACAAGCGGTGTAAAGAAAGCAAAGCCGATCAAGTCATTCACAACAGGGCCAAAAATTACAGCGAATAGTAAGAAAATAGCCGGTAAGGTGATTTTGAACAACTCACCATTACTTTTTTGTTCATACTCATCATCTTCTGACTCTTTAAAGCCGATATTACGATGTTTCGTACCCCAAAAGGCTAAAATGATCGCTAAAACAACAAATAATAACCAGAATGGACGCATTTGTGACACATAAGAAGCCACGCTGACATCCCCTAATTTTGACACAATACTTGATTCTAGAGAAGCTGGCGAAGTTGTAAACGATACTGCCGCAGCTAATGACATCGCTGCAATCAGCTCAGGTACAACACCCACTGCTGCAAAGGCTAATGGCGCAATGACCATTGCACTTCCGCCGCCGATCCCTGACATATAGGTTGCTGCTGCTAATAGAATAACGATAAACGCTGAAACATATTCTACTTTTCCTTTTGTTCCGCGTTTTGCTAAGGTCAAGGCCGCTGAATAACTGCCGGCTTTAAATACAGCCATCGCAACAGCTGAGTTGATGATCGGTACAGTGATACTCAACATAGATGGAATCGTCTCCAGCAATTGAGTATTGGCGTCTGCCAGACTGATCCCGCCAATGATCATGGCTAAAATCCCAGCAACTAAACCGGCAATGATCATATCCACTTTTTTGAACAATAATACTAGCACTAAAATCAATGGTATCAATACTAAAATAGCTTTAAATCCAGTTGGTGCTACGACTTTATCCATTTCTGCCGCGTACGCACTGATTCCCGATAATCCCCCAATAAAAATCGAGAATAAAAGAAACATCATTTTCTTTCGTATATTCATCGTTCTACTCCTTCTTGTTCTTTCTAGTTAACAAACGATTTTTGTTCCGTAGCCTTTTGGAATGTTTCCAAGGTTTTCGATAGAGGTGATGACGACTTCTCTGTCTTTTCGATCTTTGACAAAGCCAATCGCTGACTCTACTTTCGGCAACATACTTCCAGCTGGAAACTGGCCTTCTGAAATGTACTGCTGTGCTTCTGAAACCGTCAGTGTTTCCAATTTCTTTTGATCTGGTTGATTGAAGTTCACATAGATGTTATCAACACCTGTCAAAACAATCAAACGCTCTGCTCCAATTTCCTCAGCTAATTTTTGAGCAGACAAATCTTTGTCGATCACGGCCTCTGCTCCAGCCAACATTCCTTTTTCATCAGAAACAACGGGAACACCGCCGCCGCCGACACAAACGGTAATAACATCTGCTGCGATCAATGACTGGATCGCTTCTTTTTCGATGATTCGTTTTGGTTCTGGAGACGCGATTACCTTACGGTAGCCGCGCCCAGAATCTTCTGCGTAAATGCCTTCTCCTTTCTTCACTTTTTCATCTGCTTCTTCTTTTGTATAAAAAGGCCCGATCGGTTTTGTTGGTGTCGTAAATGACGGGTCGTTTTTATCCACTTCTACTTGCGTCACAACACTGACAACACTTTTTTCTACCCCTTGTTTCTTTAATTCATTTTGAAGCTCTTGTTGGATCCAATAGCCAATACTGCCTTCGGTCATCGCAACATTTGTATCTAGTTTCATCATCGGTGTTTTTTCAGAATCACCCATTTTTTGCTGGATCAGCAAGTTCCCCACTTGCGGTCCATTTCCGTGACACAAGACAACTTTTTCTCCTTGTTTGATGAATGAAGCGATCTCAGCCGCTACGTTTCTAACAACCTCACGTTGTCCTTCATCTGTCGGAATTTTATCTAAAATGGCGTTTCCGCCTAATGCAATCACGTTCAGCACGTTTTCTTCCTCCTTATCAGTCGACTGTGATACCTAACTCTTTTGCATACGCTTCTAATGCTTTTTCAAAACAAGCGAGAGGTGCGCGAACAGTTCCTGCACCGATTTGGCCAACACCGGCATCTTTATGTGCGATCCCTGTATTGATCACTGGTGTGATCCCTGTTTCAACGACTTTACGAATATCGATCCCTAAGCAAGTTCCTTGGAAATCCCAGGTTGGAATCGTCCAGGTTGGATTGTGTGTATCGCTGATTTTTGCCATTTCATTTGATGTCTCAAGCGCATCTTGGAAACCTCCTGCACCAACGAAACGAGTAACACCAGGCGCTGCAACCATTGCCATACCACCAACTCCGACTGTTTCTGTGATCGCACTGTCACCCATATCAGGGTTGCCATCTTCTTCTGTAAATCCAGTGAAATATAAACCTTTTGGTAAATTCACCGGTGCAGTAAACCATTCATCATTTGTTTCAGCAATACGAACTCCAAAATCCACACCATTTCTAGCAAGTGTCGTTACGATCGTACCTTTAGCTTCTTTTCTTGCTGTATCAACGATCGTTTTACCTGCTGCCATCATGATATTCAAGAAGAATTGATCTGTATCTGCCAAGAATTTCATGACATCAAAGCGATCTTGAACATCCATATCGACCAAAATGATATAAGGAGCGATTTCACGTAAGAAATTCAATGATGCTGCAAAGTTCCGTTGATGGAATTCATCTCCCATCGTGATCGAACGAGCGATCAACACGCTTAGGTTGATGCCATCTTCACTTTTATTCAACGCTTTTGAAAGTGTTGGTCCTAAAACATCACGCAGCCAGTTCAAACGTGTGATCACTTCTTCTGAGAAGGCGCCAAAACGCAAGACTTTTCCGATACCTTCATTCATTGTACAGTAGCCGCGTGTGCCATCTAAGCGGTTTTCCACGACAAAGACCGGCATATTTGCTGATGTGATCCCGCCCATTGGTCCTACGGCATTCACATGATGACAAGGGATAAAGCGGATCTCATTGTTTTTGATCATTTGACTAACTTCGGCTTCATTCGCTGCCCAGCCTTCAAAAATCGCTGCACCGACCACAGCACCTTTCATAGGCCCCGTCATTGCTTGCCACTTGATCGGCGGTCCAGCATGTAAGATCGTTTTTTGTGATTCATTCAGTTCTGGAATCACTGTTTTCGCTAAAACAACATCTGTCAGGAATGGTTGAGCATTTTTGATTTTTTCGATCACTTTTTGGTTTTCACGATCGATTTCTTCTGCATGATCTTCTAAAGCATTTAAAATTTTGATCATTTTCTTATTGCCGTTAGCTCTTGGTTTCCAGTTGAATTGCTCAGATTTACCGTCGAATTTTTGAATCGATTCATTGAAACTTTGTAAGCCAACGTTGATGATCCTTGGTTTTGTATTCAATAGTTCCATGACTTTTTCACTTACAGCTGGAACAGTGATCGTTTCACCTTGATAAGAAACAACTGCTTTGTCTGCTTCTGACAATGAGATGCCTTTTAAGCCTAAAGCAAGACGAACAGCTTTAGCGTTACTTGGTGCAACTAAGACATTGTTTTCTTTTAGTTGATTCACTGCTTGTGCATAGTTTTGAGGATCATTGTTTGTGCCTACAACAGTCGCAACAAAGTACAGTTCACGTCCATTTGCAACAGCTTTTGCTTGTTCTTCTTTGATGACAGGAAGTAAAGCGCCGACCATATCTTCGTGAGCGCCATAGCCAAGAACGAAATCAAGTAAGATCACGCCAGTTTTTTGGTCTTCTGCATACTCACGGATTTTTTTGATGCGGACTTCCGGGTCGATCATTGGATGTGGTTTGCCTTGTGTATAAATATCATCGCCTAGATCGATCACATCGTACCCATGTGATTTTAAGACATAGCCTTCTTTTTTCACTAAGCCGTCTAAACCTAATGCTTCTGAGATCAACATACCAGCTTCAGTCGCTAAGGTACCGCCAGAATATAAACCAGTGATGACTTTCTCTTCACTTAATGCACGAACTTTCGGCATTTCGATTTCTTCAAAGTAATTGGCTTTGATCGCTGTATCATTAGCTAGATCAACAGCGATTTGGGCTGTTTCTTCTAATGTATGAGCTAAATAAACTTTGCCTTCATGGGCTGTTGGTTTTTCACCTAAGAAGATCGCTACAACTGGTTTTGATATGCTTTGTAATAGTTGAACAACTTCGTCACGTACTTCTTTTGCAGGTGGTTTAGAGATAACACAGATCACATCTGTTGGTTCGTGATTTTCTAATGCAACAATGGCGTCTTTCATTGTCACTGCCCCGACTTTATCGCTCAGATCACGTCCGCCAGTACCGATAGCATGTACAACACCGCCGCCTAAACGATCGATGATCGTTGTTACTTCTTGGATCCCTGTTCCGGAAGCGCCAACTACACCAATATTTCCTGGCGTGATAACATTTGTGAACGCGATCGGAATACTTGAAATGATTCCAGTGCCACAATCTGGTCCCATCATCAACAGGCCTTTTTCATGTGCTAATTTTTTTAATTTCACTTCATCTTCAACTGGGATGTTGTCCGTAAATGAAAAGACATGCAGTCCGTTTTTTAAAGCGGTTTCCATCTCAGCTGCACCATATTCTCCTGGAATACTGAATAATGCCATATTAGCATCCGGTAATTCTTCCAGTGCTTCTTTCCATGAGGTTGATGCATGGTCTTTTTCATCTGCCCCCTTTGAGGATAGATCACTTAAAAATTTATCGACCTCAGGCAATACTTGATCCATGATCGTCGGTTCATCACTATCGACAACGATCATCAGATCATTTGGTGAAGCAGCCTTTGCTTCATCTGTCAGAAGTGCTGTGTTTAGTAAAATGTCTTTATTGGCATCTGTCCCCATCATCAGTTGACTCATTTTGACAGCAGAAAGCGCATTAATTTGGTTGGTCAACAACATCAAGTTAATGGAATCTTGGTAATTATTTTTTAAAATTACTGTGTTTAACATATGTATCCTCCTATCTCCTTAATACATTTTTATTGTAATCCAAAAATGAATGTGTTTTCATCGGACAATATTCTAAAAAAATGATATAATTTTTATCCATATAGGGGAAAAAGGTGATTTTAATGAAATTGAAGGAACTTTTGTCGATCGGAGACTTAAAAACGAGTAAAATTTTAACGAAAGAGATCGGTTTGGAAAATGAAGTGGAGTCAGCGATGGTTCTTGAAGCTATCGATATCGAGCAGTGGAGTAAGAAAAATCAGCTGATCCTAACTTCTTTTTACGCATTCAACGGACAATCAAATGAATTATTAGAAGAATTTTTTTCAAAGATGCAAGTCATAGGTGTGAGTGGTTTAGTCGTCAAAATGGATCGTTTCATTACAATGATCCCTGTTTGGTTTATTGATTTATGTTTCAAATATCAAATCCCATTGATCAAGATCTCTCAGGAAGTTAGTTATGAAAAAATCTTATTGACCATTTATGAACCTTTACTTAATCATCAGACGCATATTTTGCGCACGTATTACGAAGTACGGCAGCGGTTCACGAAGCTGGAAAAAAGCTTTCCCTCACTTGAAGCGATCATGCAGGAATTTTATCAGATCATCGGTAGTCCCTGCAGCTTGAAATTGATCGATAAGCATATCGAAATCAATTTCGGGGAACAAGCAAAAGACGGGATCGTCTTATCGCGTGAAGCTGTCACAAATGGTGAGTTCACTAAAAATGATTACTCTCTTTTACAGCTTTATTCGCAATCAAGTGTCAAAACACAGCAAGCACTTGAAGTCAGTATTTTTAACAGCTATTCATCCAATTGTTTATTATTGGTTTATTTAAATGAACCTGAGATCAAAGAAACTGACCTTGTAATTATCGAAAATACGATCGATGTGCTGCAGGAAAAATTCAATACAGAACGTTTATTGAAAAAAGAACGGTATACTCGTTTAAATAATTTAGCGGATGCGATTCTACAAAATACACCTGCTAACCCAGATGAATTGGAAAGCTTACTGTTGGAAGCCAATATGAGTTTATTTCCCTCCTATCAGGCTGTTGCTTTTTCAACTCGCTCAACAACGATCCAGCTGATCAAAGAAAAAGTCCTTTCCTTATTACGCTCGCTGAAAGTCCGCTCTATTTTTTTCGATCAGCATAGTTATTCCGTCGTCCTTTTTAATTTTGATGGAGCAAACGGCAGCATCACTAAGGAACAAGTCGAACATCTTTTAGCGAAAACACTAGAGTCAAATCCTGATCTTTCTTTGGCAATCAGTAATGTAAAACCCAAACATGAAATCAAAGAAATTTTGATGGAATGCTTAGATATTTTACGGTTCAACGAAGAATTTTACAGCGATGCGATCGTTAGTTTAGCGGATATCGGCATTTTCCGTTACTTTATCCAAAATGAACAGCTAAATGAAATAGATACGTTTGTTCCTGAATCCTTGCAGCAGCTAGCGAATAGCAATTACGATCTTTTTGAGACCTTTTACCAATTTCTAAGAAATGAACGTAACTACAAACAAACAGCCGAAGCGATGTTTTTACATTCGAAAACGATCCGTTACCGGTTAAATAAAGCCGAGCAACTGCTGGCGATCGATTTTTCTAATCCCTTGCAGCTATTGAATTATGAGATCGGCACATATATTATCAAAATGAGGAGAAAAGCCCATGAAAAAAACACGCCCATTAGCTAATGGCGCAGCTGTAGACATTTATCTGCCAGAAAGCATCGAACCAAAAAAAGCGATCATTTACTTTCACGGCGGTGGCCTCATCTACGGTACGAAAGCTGATCTAACAGAAGAGTTAAAACAAGTCTTTTTAAAAAACGGCTTTCAAGTGATCGCCGTTGATTATTTACTTGCACCAAATACAAGCTTGCCAAATATCTTGACTGCACTTGAAGAAACCATTGGACTATTGAAAGACGAAGTGATCCAGTCTCGTCCCTTTGGTTTTTGCGGATGTTCGGCAGGCAGTTTTTTAATGTTGCAATTAGTTAAGCGGGGACTATTACCTAGACCTGATTTTTTGATCAATTTTTACGGATATACAGACCTATCATTTATTGATACACCACGTCATTTAATCGAGCAAACCATTTCTGAAAAAGAAATCCAACAAGTGGAGCAAAAGGAGAATGTCTGGGATGATCCTTTTTTGAATAGATACCTTCTTTATCACTATGCTGTTCAACAACAAATGATCAGTAAATTTTATGGCATAAATGAGGAAACTATCCATGCGTTCGCCATCACAAAAGAAATGCTGCAGACATTTCCTCCTTGTTTCAGCAGCGCCAGTAGTTCTGATGAAGAAATCCCGTTTCGCTACAGCAAGCTACTTGGAAAAACGATTCCTAATAGCAGATTTGAACCTGTTTACTATCTGGAGCATGATTTTCTTAAGCTTTCACAGGACAGTCAGGTACAAAAGGTACTTAAACATTTAGACAACTGGTTAACTTCCGTATTATAATAACGTATTGGTCGTTGATTTGATGTCACCTCGGATCAAAGATACTTGAATTCTGGAGGGTCTCACTATGTATTCAATGCTAAAAAAAATCATTACAGAAAAAGATATTCAACGGCAGATCCTATTATTGGAGCAGTTGTTGAATCAGCAAACCATTACCGCAAAAAATCTGTCAGCTACTATAGGCACAACAGAACGAACGATTTTTTCAGATTTACAATTGATCCGTGAGCAGCTTCCATTGGGTTGGTCGATCGAAACGGACAGCTCTGGTATTCGTTTGGTGAACGCCAGCAATGCACTGACGAATGATATATGGGAACTATTTTTAGACCAGTCTGTCAGTGTCCAACTAGTCAAAGAACTATTTTTCACCAAAGAATTAGTAACTCCTGTGTTTCTGCAAAATAGTGGTGTTTCGTTGGAAACCTTGAAACGCCATACAAAAAAAATCAACAAGCAGCTAAAATCCTATCATATCGAAATCAAATTGACTGCTTCCAGCGCCCAGCTATTGGGTGAAGAAAGTGCCATACGGATTTTTTATCATCGGCTGCTCGTTCCTTTTACCCACAATAATTATTTTTTCACAGATTATGCGATTCATGAAGAGCATTATTTCCAGTTTCTAAAAAAAATCAACCGCTCGTCGGTTTCTGTCGATACTGAACAAATTTTTGGTGCCTGCTGGTTTTTTATCAATACGATTCGTATCAAAGCGAATTGCCGTATCGAAACATTTCCATTTGAGCAATCAGATGCACTGTTCGCTTTGTATGCTCCCCACTTAGAGGATTTGTATGCTAAAGAAGGGATTTATTTACAAGGAGAAGAAATATTTTTTGCCTTTTTCTGCTTTTTAGAAAGCTGGAACTATGATAATCACTACGGTACGCAATTAAAGAATGTTTTTAATCAACAGTATGGTTCACTCGAAACAGCTGTACAATCATTTGTTGCCCATTTAGCTGAAGAAATCGAGCTGCCAAGATTAACTGCCACACCATTAGCATCTAATTTAGTTTTGTTACTGATCAAATATATTGAATCTCCTGTTTTATCTGAAATGTTTCAACTGGAATATCAAGAATTGATTATGAGCAGACAGAATCAATGGCTGGATTTTAATACGAGAAATCAACAATTGTTAGCTATTCTAGGTTCAGAAGCGGCGATCCATTACCCAGATTATTTTTTCAATTTAGCAAGTTTACTGGAGCAGCAAGCGATTTTTTCTTTGCAGCCTCATATGCTGACTATTTATTTTATTTACCAAGGCGAGCCAGCCTGGAAAGCTTTTTTGAAGCAGGAATTGGCCGATTATCTTGGTAACCGCGTAATATTAAAGGCAATTGAATGGACTGAGTTGGCGCAAATCCAATTAAATGAGACGGATCTTCTTGTTTCTAATTTCCCGTTGGAACAGGTCGCTCATCCTATTTTCTATATCTCTTCGATCCCAACAAAAAATGAGCTCCATCAATTGAAGGAGCTCACTTTAGATCCGTATCTTTAAAGTAGTGACTAGCGGCAAATGTCGCTAGTTGCTTTTTCTTTTTTACTTCTTAAATGTCTAGTGATTCTTTTTTCAACCTCTACTGCTAAGAACAACAAGAACACATTTCCTAAAATAACGATTTGTTGCGCCATACTAAGTCCAACTGTTCCGATCAATTGTTGTGCGACAGGTAAAAAGACGACTGCTGTTTGTAGCAAAAGTAAAATCCCTAATGATACAAATAATGCTCTATTTTGCAGTAATCCTTTGTTTAACGATGGATTTACCAACTCTCTACAATTGATCATATATGCTGCTTGCGCTAAGACAATGTTTTGTAAAAGCATTGTTTGCTGTAACGCTTGTCCATCAAAGCTCATTGCTAACAAGTACGCAGGGATCATGATGAGCAATGAAACATAGACGATCCTAAACATACTATAGCCGGATAAAATCCCCTCATTCGTCTCTCTTGGCGGTCTTTTCATTGTATCTGCACTTGCTTTTTCAAAGCCTAGAGCATAAGACAAAGTGATCGTCGTTACCATGTTGACCCATAAAATTTGAACAGGAGTCAATGGCAATGGCTGATTCGCCATAAGTGCCCATACAACGATCAAGCCTTGCGCCAACGCTGTAGGTAAAAAGAAATTGATCGTTTTCTTTAGATTATCAAAAATCCGTCTACCTTCTTTTACCGCCTTAGCGATCGTATGGAAATTATCATCTGCTAAAACCATATCTGCCGCTTGCTTACTCACTTCACTGCCTTTGATTCCCATGGCAATACCGATATCCGCTTTTTTCAATGCAGGAGCATCGTTGACACCATCTCCTGTCATCCCGACAATTTCTCCATTATTTTGTAAAGCTGTTACGATTCTTAATTTGTGCTCTGGTGTTGTTCTGGCAAAGACATCGACTTGTTGTACTTGAACTGCTAGCTCTTCCTCTGTCAACTGGTCGATATCGACACCTTCTAATACCTTTGCAGTGTGCTTCAAGCCAATTTGCTCGCCGATCGCTTTAGCTGTTTCTTTATGATCTCCTGTGATCATTTTTACCGCGATCCCTGCTTCTTGTGATTCTTTGACTGCTTGAATCGCGCTCTTTTTCGGTGGATCGATGATGCCGGCTAAGCCTGCAAACGTCAACTCTGACAGCATCTCATGTGTCAGTTCCTGTTGTGACGCTACTTGCTTATAAGCAAACCCAAGCACTCTTTGACCTTTTTTGGCCAGTGCGGAAGCTTGTCTTTGCCAACTGATTTGCTGTGTTTCAGATAAATTTGATTTTGCCATCAGAACTTCCGGAGCTCCCTTTACAAAGATAACTGCTCCTTGTGCTTCCGGATGTAAAGTTGCCATATATTTATAGCTGGAACTAAATGGAATTTTCCCAATAACTGGTTTTAGTTTTAAATCAGCATCTTCCACGTAATGAAGCAGCGCTAATTCAGTTGGATTCCCCTGCAGCTCGCTTGCGGACTGATGATCTTTTAATTTTAATTCCTGACAGTTGTTCATGATTTCTTCGATCATTTGCGGCTCATCTGTTGCTAAGTCTACAACGGTCATTTTATTTTCTGTCAACGTTCCTGTTTTATCAGAACAGATGACAGTCATCGCACCTAGTGTTTCAACAGAGGGCATATTTTTGATAATAGCATTTTCATCAGCCAGTTCTTTTACGCCCATTGATAAGATCATTGTCAAAACTGCTGGCAATCCTTCTGGAATCATCGCAACGATCAAAGCGATCATTGCTGAAAATATCAGATTCCACTCCATTCCATGACGGAAGGTCGTGAAGAATAGAAGGAAAACGATCAGGAGCATGATTCCTTTAAAAATCTGCTTGTTTAGCTGGTGCATTTTTTTCACTAAGGGTGTTGTTTGCTGCTTGACTGATTGCAGCGCATGGTTGATTTTACCAATTTCAGTTGCATCGCCAGTTGCGACAACGATTCCTAAGGCTGAACCGGATTGAACCAACGTTCCGGAAAAAGCCATATTTTTTTGATCTCCTGCTGGTGCTTCTTTTGCTAAAACTTCTGTATTCTTCTCTGCTGCTTCTGATTCACCTGTCAAAATCGATTCTTCGATCAAAAGATCATGCACTTCAAATAGTCTTATATCTGCCGGTACGACATCTCCTGCTTTTAAAGCAACAATATCTCCTTGGACTAGTTCTTCTGCTGAAATCTGAGTTTTTGTTCCTTCTGAAAGGATGACGGCGTCTTGTCCCATCATTTGCTTCAGTCCATCCAGTGATTCTTCTGCTTTACGCTCTTGCCAGTAGCTAACAAAGCCATTGATCAATACGACGAGGAAAATGATCGTTCCTTCAACAAAATCACCCGTCATAAATTTCAAGATAGCGGCTGCTGTCAACACAAGCATCAATAGATCTGTATAATGTTTTAAAAATTTTTGCCATGGTTTTACTGTTTGTGTTTCTTCTATTTTATTATAACCATCCGTTGACAGACGTCTCTTTCTTTCTAGTTGTGAAAGGCCGTTGCGAGTCGTTTCTGTTTGTGTCATTATCTGCTGTGTTGTTTGTTTGTACCAGTTCATCAATTACTCCTCCTGCTTTTCTTGATACTTTTATTATACGTAGAGGAGTTACTTATAACGGTCGATAATTTCAGGGCTTCCTGAAAAAAATGTGTAGACAGCTGAAATAGATTTGTATTTGTCTTTTCCTTTTCACACTCCACAGTTCAATCTAGCAACTCATAAAAAAGAGTCAGGATTCAAATGGATCCCAACTCTATTTAAATACACTATATCTCTTTGTTGAGTAATATAATACATCGATTGTTACATCCATATCGACGCCTGATATTAACATTGAAATTTTCTTAATAATACACCTCATCAAGAAAAAGTCCTTGCGCCGGCACCGTTTCGCCTGCTTCGCTTCGAACTTTTTGCTCAAATATGTCGTCGATCGTTGTGATAGACCTCTTTCCATTGCCGATCTCCAAAAGTGTTCCCATGATGATCCGAACCATCTTATACAGAAATCCATCGCCGACAAATGTAAAATGAAGCAGCTGTCCTTCACGTTCGATCGATAGCTCATCGATTGTTCGAACAGTAGATTTTTTTGTTTTCTTTAGAGCTGAAAAACCGATAAAATCATGTTTTCCAATCAATTTTTGGCAAGCTTCATTCATTAAATCAATGTCTAGTTGTTGTGGAAATTGAAAACTATAGTTCCGTTCAAATGCTGTTGGAATAGAATCATTCCATACATAATAGCTGTATTTTTTCCCAACCGCATTATATCGAGCATGAAATCGCTCAGGCACATCCTCTACCATTTTCACAACGATATCTCTAGGAAGATAACGATTTACGAACTCTATGATCTCCTTTGGATCCATTGCAGTGTTTGATTTAAAATTGGCTACCTGTCCATGTGCATGCGTTCCTGCATCGGTTCGACCCGAGCCGATGATCTCTATTTCTTCTCCTGTCATCTGTTTTAATACGTGTTCGATCTTGCCTTGAATCGTTTTATCAGAATTCCCGAGACGTTGCCAGCCAAGATACCTAGCACCATCATATTCGATCGTTAATTTTATATTTCTCATCATTGTATTTCGCTCTCCTTACTCAATCTGCTCTTCATCAGAAGTATCAACTTATACTATCACAGAACAAATACTGAAACAATTTGAACTAAGAGACAAAAAAGTATCCGAAACAAAACGAAAAAAAGCTTTGTCTCGGACACTAATTTTTACTAAAAAACGATAACCAGATAGACACTTCGGAAATTTCGCAAGTACCGAGTAATATAAAAAACTTCCAGCTCGAACCTAAACGATGTTCGTCTCATCTTTTTAGCTACCTATTTTTTTCGTAGTTCATTGATTTTTTGATAAAGCTCCCCTGTTGTTTTGATCCCTTCAGTATCTTTGGTATCCAGACCAGTTTTTTTCGTCAGCTCTTGGATCTCTTTATCCGTCACCGGTTCAGATATATTGATCGACGCAATATTCGTCACACCCTCTTCGCTAGGCAATTCTACTATTTCAGCATTGATCAACTCTACGACTGCTTTTCTTTCAGGCGCTTCTGTATCCACACCAACAATGCGCCAATTATTTAAAAGTTTACCTTCATACACGCCATTTTTTTCTTCTTTGATATAACGAGCAGCCAGTTCACGAATTCGTCCTTCTTTTTCACCAAATGCCTCTTGCGAAAATGTGGAGTAGCCTTCTTTGAATTTACGTCCAGCCAAAGGTCCATCCTCTGAAACTAAAAAGTTCATTCGGTATTGATTCATGCCAATTTTTAAGTTTTCTCCATCTGTGATCGGCGTTTCATCGAGTCTTCGCAAATTAGTAATACGTTCGCCCGCTTTTTTGGATAGATCGATATCGTATTTTACATTGTAGAAACGATCATTTGTATTATATTTGCTGGAACGGCGTTCAATATTATAGCTGACCGTTACATCTCCTGGTTTTGTTTGATTGTAATAATCTGCCCCCCACTCCATATAATCCTTTAAATCTTTCCCTGTAATATCGTAGACAGTCACTTCACCATCTGTAAATTGATAATTTCTGGCAATATCTTTTTTCTTGATCTCCCCCATATCTAGAGAAGGCGTATCTGTATCGATCTGAAATGCAACAACATCCGCATTTTGACTATAATGAAGCATGACTTCGCCAAAGAAATTGACCAATGGCGTTTCTTGAATTTGTGCAGAAGAAATACCTTTGATCTCATCTTTTGGCACTAAATCCATTCCAGTTAGTTCACCCAGCACTGTATTAGCATCTTTTCTGGCTTTTTCATGAGAAGCTTGTAAAAGATCATTGATCTCCTGATCTTCTTCATAGCTGGCTACTTCGATCGCTGAACCAGCTTTTTTCTTCACTTCATAGCTGTCACCTTTTTTTACTAAGTCGATATCCACCCGAGAAACATAGCGTCCGTATTTATCCGGTTCAACGATCAAAACATCATTGATAAACTCTTCTTCAACCAACGTGTGCATATGTCCTGCAAAAACAACATCCAATTCTGGTACCGCTTCTGCCATATCAGCAACTCCTGTATTGTGCACATCATTTTCATTATCGATACCCATATGAACAACACCGACAAGAACATCGACCTTCTTTTTCAGATCTTTTACAGCTTTTTTCGTTTCTTCTACTGGATCTGTCAATTTTTTCCCGTCAAAAATATCCGTATCTTTTTTAAATTCTGCGACCATCGGAGTTGTCATACCGATAAATCCGATCTTGACACCGTCTTGTTCCACGATTTTATATGCGTCATAATAGGGCGTTCCATCCTCTAATGCGACATTCCCAGCTAAGACACCACCTTCGAATTGATCAGTGATTTTATCCAATACACCAAACCCGTAGTCAAACTCATGATTGCCCATTGTCCAAACATCATAATCTAATGCCTTCAAGACCTCTGTTGCTGGATGCGGCTCATCGTCTTTATATAGCTCTGCTGAATTATCCTGAATCAAGTCACCAGCATCAACTAATAATACATTGTCGTTTTTCGCTCTGATTTCCTTTACGATCGTTCCAATTTGGGCAAAACTTCCGATTTTATTTTCAACGTCTGTCGCATAATCCCAAGCCATATAGCGCCCATGGATATCAGACGTTCCTAAAATCGTTACTGTTTTTTCATTGGTCTCTTGTTTTTCTCCACTACTTGCAGTATCCTTATTTTCTGAAGAACAGCCAGCTAAAAATCCCATCCCAAGTAAAACAGTTATCCCCATGCTTAAATACTTTTTCATTTTTTATGCGTTCAGTACTGTACCAAACGACTCCCCCTTTTTCTTTATTAGAGTAAATCTCAAAATGAATACCCTTTCATTACGGTAGCATAGTCTATTTTAGAAAACAACAGCTAGTCGTATATTTCAAAAAAAGAACGAGAGCGGGACAAAACTAAAAAACAGTTTTGTTTCGCTCTCTAAACCCGAATAAACGGCGAGAAAAAAGCAGCTCCATCGGAAATAAGCTGAAATTCATAAAAATTTGAAAAACACCAAGTAGGAATCATTCAACATCGAAAGGTACACTTTCGTGTTTCTTGTCATTTTCGTGAATTCCTTCTTATTTCTCGGAGCTAAACACTTTTGTCTCAGCCTCTTCTTACTATTAATCTAATTCAACTTTGCCTGTATACAACTGATAATAAACACCTTTTTCAGCTAAGAGATCCTCATGATTTCCTCTTTCAATGATTCGTCCATGATCCATGACCATGATCACATCTGAGTTTTGAATCGTTGATAATCTGTGAGCGATGACGAAAACTGTTCTGCCTTCCATCAATCGATCCATCCCCGCTTGAACATGCTTTTCCGTTCTCGTATCGATACTAGATGTTGCTTCATCCATAATCATGACCGGCGGATCAGCAATGGCGGCTCTGGCAATCGCTAACAGTTGACGTTGACCTTGAGATAGCCCTTCTCCGTCTCCTGTGATCACTGTATTGTATTTATCTGGCAAATTATTGATAAACGCTTCTGCATTCGCTAACTGTGCTGCTTGAATGACTTCTTCATCCGATGCACCTAAATTACCATAACGAATATTTTCCATGATCGTCCCTGTAAATAGATGCGTATCCTGTAATACAATGCCCAATGATCTTCTTAACGAATGTTTTTTGATTTTCTTCACATTGATACCATCATAGCGAATCTTACCTTCTTGAATATCATAAAAACGATTGATCAAATTTGTGATGGTTGTTTTACCAGCTCCTGTTGCACCAACAAAAGCAACTTTTTGGCCAGGTTCAGCATATAATTGGATATCTTTTAGTACCTTCTTATTTTCGGTATAGCCAAACGAAACATCTTCAAAACGAACATCACCTGTTAGCTCAGTATAGGTCACAGAATCATCTTCGTGCGGATGTTTCCAAGCCCAGATCCCTGTCCGTTGCTCATTTTCTACTAGCTGACCATTTTCTTTCGTCACATTGACTAGCGTGACATACCCTTCGTCTACTTCTGGTTTCTCATCGATCAATCGGAAAATCCGATCCGCACCCGCTAATGCCATGATCACAAAGTTGATTTGCTGTGACACCTGACTGATCGGCATATTTAGCGAACGGCTCAATTGCAAGAAAGAAGCGATCATACCGATCGTTAGACCTGAAATGCCGTAAACAGAAAATAATCCACCGATGATCGCTAACAACACATACTGGATGTTCAACAGATTCATCATGATCGGCATCAAGCTGTTGGCGTATTTATTCGCTTGTGTTGCACTTTGGCGAAGTGATTCGTTCAGTGCTGTAAATTCTTTGATCACTTTTGGTTCATGATTAAAAATTTTAACCACTTTTTGTCCATGCATCATTTCTTCGATGTAACCGTTGACTGATCCTAAATCTTTTTGCTGCTTGCCAAAATACTTCCCGCTTTTCCCTGCAATCATCCGAATCGTAAAAATCATGATGCCTACAGAAACAATCACGATCAACGTCAATGGTACACTGATCGTAAACATAGCAATAAATACACTGACAAAGCTGACTGCTGCTGCTAACAAATTAGGGATACTTTGAGAGATCATTTGACGCAGTGTATCTGTATCATTTGTATAATGACTCATGATATCCCCATCAGAATTTGAATCAAAATAACCGATCGGCAGGGTTTCCATATGAGTAAACATTTGGTCACGAATTTCTTTTTGTGTCCCCTCGCTGATCCGCACCATGATCAAATTGTAAAACAGATTACTTAAAATCCCCATGCCATAAATCAAAGCCATCGTTGTGATTGCTTTCAATAGTCCCGAAAAATTAGGATCGCTTTGTCCTAACAACGGCGTAATATGATCATCGATCACGACTTGAAGGAAGAGCGAGCCACGAACATTCGCATACGTACTCAACAAAATAAAGAAGATAACTAAAACTAATAACCCTTTATATTTCTGTAGCATATAAGAAAATAAACGATTCAAGGTTTTCAAAGGATTTTGGGGCCCGCGGGCACCTTTTTTAGGCTCATTACTCATCGTCTTCACCAAATCCTTTCTGTTGCGATTCATAGACTTCCTGATAGATCGGATTCGATTCTAGCAACTCTTCATGTGTACCGATTGCATCGATAAGACCCTTATCCATCACGATGATCCGGTCTGAATCTTGAACGGAAGAAACTCTTTGACCAATAATAAAGGTCGTTGTTCCAGGAATCTCCTGTCTCATCCCTTCACGAATCAAACGATCCGTTTTGGTATCGACTGCACTAGTAGAATCGTCCATGATCAAAATTTTAGGCTGCTTCAGCAGCGCTCTTGCAATACACAGCCGTTGTTTTTGACCGCCAGAAACGTTATTTCCGCCTTGAGAAATCATCGTATCGTATTTATCCGGAAATTCTTGAATGAAACTATCCGCCTGAGCAATCTTACACACACGGATCAAATCTTCATCCGTTGCGTCTTCATTCCCCCAACGCAGATTTTCCTTGATAGTCCCTGTAAACAACACATTATTTTGCAGCACCATACTAACCTGATCTCGAAGTGTCTTCAAATCATAATCGCGAACGTCATGACCTCCGACTTCGACTAGTCCTTCTGTCACATCATAAAGCCTTGGGATCAGCTGGACCAAGGTTGATTTAGAGCTTCCTGTTCCGCCGACAATACCAATCACCTCGCCTGATTTGATCGACATATCTGCATGCTTCAGTGCAAGCTTTTCAGGATCATTGGCATAACTAAAACAAACATCCTTAAAGGTCACACTTCCGTTTGGCACGTCGTATAATGGATGCTCGTTATTTTTCAGATCGCTTTCCTCAGATAGAACTTCAGTGACACGCTCTGCGGATGTTCGCGCAATGATGACCATGACAAAAACCATAGAAAGCATGTTTAAGCTCATCAAAATCTGCATCGTATAGGTAAACATACTAACTAATTCACCCGTCGTCAATGTTCCGCCAACGACAAACTTTGCGCCCAGCCAAGAAATAAGCAGCATACACGTATAGACTGCTGACTGTAATATCGGATTATTGAATGCCACGATACTTTGTGCACGTGAGAAATTTTTATAAATATCTTTTGAAACTGTTTTAAATTTTTCATCTTCAAAATCTTCTCTAACATAGGACTTGACGACTCTGATCCCTTGAAGATTTTCTTGTACAACATTATTTAACCGATCATAGATCCGAAAAACTTTTTCAAAAATCGGATGGGCAAAATAGATCACAAGTCCTAATCCGATCATTAAAAATGGTACGACTGCCAAATAGATCACTGACAAATCACCATTGATTTTAAATGCCATCAATAAAGAGAAAAAGAAAATCAGTGGACTGCGCACAAGCAAACGGATGATCATTTGATAGGCATTTTGAATATTTGTCACATCTGTCGTCATTCGTGTGATCAAACTTGACGTTGAAAAACGATCAATATTTGAGAATGAAAATGCCTGAACTTTAGAGAATAAATTATCCCGCAAATTTTTTGCAAACCCAGCAGAAGCGACCGCCGCATAGCGACCGGACATTGCACCAAAGAATAACGCAATGATCGCACAAATAAATAATAATCCACCATACATCAAAATGGCTTTTGTGTCGCCTTTTTCGATGCCATTATCGATCATCATGGCCATGATCAATGGAATAATAATATCTAATGCAACTTCTCCAGTCACATAGATCGGCGTGATGATACTTTCTTTTTTGTACTCACCAACATTAGCAAGTAATTTTTTTATCATACAGTCAATTGCCTCCCTTATCTATTTTGATATTTTTACTGTTTTCTGACAGTTTTTCCAATACATGAAAAAATACATCCAATTCTTCTGTTGGAATATCGTTGATCAAGTGAGCATCAAAATTTTCCAATTTATCAATATTCTCCCTGACTTTCTGCTCACCAGCCGCTGTCAGAAAAATCGCCTTCAAACGATTATCTTCTTTACAGGATTGACGTTCGATCATTCCTCTTTTTTCCAATCTTTGTAAGATCCCGCTCACTGTCGATCTGCGAATATCGAATTCCTGCTCAACATCTTTTTGATAGACTGCTGCTGATTCACAATTTTTCCGATGAATAAAATTCAGAATCCGCATTTGGATCCCGGATGAAGGCTCACCGTCTTCTTTCAGAATTTCAGCAACTTTTCTATTCAGCTCATTTGATACGATTTTTACTTTAAGCGCCGTTTTCCTGCTCATGATTTCTTCACCGCCTTAATAGTTCGCTGCCTAACTATTCTACGATAAACTCCTAGTGAAGGTCAAGCTGATTTTCTGAAAATCTATGTAAAACTTGATTCTACTAACAAAGCTTTATGTGATTCTCCAAAAAAAAAAGAGGGTGACTGGGACAAAACTCTGCGAGTCAAATCCCGGACACCCGTACTCCGGATAAACGGTGAGAGCAGAAGCAGTCCCACTACGTTGCACTCCGATCTCATCAAATGCTAAGGGCTAAAGCCCTAAGCTTTGAAGGTCGGAAATAAGCTAGAATTCACAAAAATTTGCAAAACAATTTTCGTGAATTCTAGCTTATTTCTTGGGATTAAACACTTCTGTCTCAACCTCTTCTAAATTTGACTATCGATCAAAAACGAGCATATCTCTTAATGCTTCGCTTTTCTCTATTTTCCAATCACTAATCTTCTTGTGTAGACAGCTTGACCTGAGTGCATGACCGCATCGTCGATTGCAGAAACTATTCGTACTTGACGTGTTACTGGCGGAGTCCAGTTTTCATCAATGATCTCACTCAGCTTATCTTCTTCCAATGTGTCTAAATATTTATTGGTCAAAGCAATACTTGCATGCAAATAGTCGATCAACAGCTGTTTATCTTTTACGATTACTTTCGCTGCCTCCTCAGGGGTATGGCACCAATCTTCTGTATCATCAGGTAAGTCTAGAGCAAACCGTTCACTCCAGCCAGCGCTCAGCCATAAAGGGTCTGTTTTATTTAACTCAGAAATCTGATAATCCAGCTCACGTGCGGTATGCCAGATAAGCCAAGTGACTGATTTGATCAATGGTCGAGGCATCGTATTGGCTTCATTTACATTCATTTGATCCAAGGTTTCTTCAAACCTTTCCTGCGCTCGTTCTAACGTGTCGATAGATAATTGTGTGATCTTCATACATTGATCCCTTCTTTCTACTTATAGTTTACTACGGCATTTGTACTGTATCAAATGATCTCTTTCTCTTTTTAGCACCTCTTGATTCCTATGCTATAATAGTCCTAAATAATATGTAGGAAAGGATATTAGTGTGAAAACGACCATCGAAATCATTGAACTACACACCGAGGAACAGGCTGCATTTAAAATACACCAATTATCTCCCACTATAGAAAAAGTCATTGGTATATTAAAAGAAGACGAACAATTTTTGATCGGTGAAGTTGAAAATACGATCTATAAAATTCCTTTTGCAGATATTTTTTATATTGAAGTCGTCGACAAAAAAAGTTTTCTTTATACTGAAAAACAAGTCTATCAAAACGCAGATAAGCTATATCAGCTTGAGGAGAAGCTGACTTACTTTGATTTTATTCGCGTTTCTAAATCGATGCTTTTGAATATTGAATCGATCAAAGCGATCGCCCCACTACTCAGCGGACGTTTTGAAGCGTTATTGGTAAATGGTGAAAAAGTCGCTATATCAAGAAAATATGTCCCAGAATTAAAAAAAGGCTTAGGAATGGAGCGTTGAGATGCGTATAAAAGAATATTTAAAAGAAAGTTTTCGCTTGACTTCATTGATTTTTACGACTTTGGTGATCATCAATTTATTTCTTCAGACAGAGGCTTTAACTCATTCTCTTGCATATATGCTGCTGATTTCAGCAATTTCAGGTTTATTACACTTTCTAATTGAAGATAATGAAAAATATTCCAGTCGTCGTATTCTTTTCCATCAAAGTCTTTACTTACTGATCATCTGTCTGCAAATAGCGCTTGCAAATATGCTATTACATTGGCAACTTGGAACAGTTGGTTTGTTATTGAATTTCATGATCGTTTTTCTGATCTATTTCTTTATTCGATTTATTATGTATAGTAATGATCGGAAACAGGCAGATGAGATCAATCAATTTATCCAAAAACGGAAACGAGATAAGTCTTAAATGAGACTTATCTTGTTTTTTTACCACTTAGTTTCGATTTCAGACCACTTAGTCAAATACGATTGTTCTCCTAAAAATAAATCGTTATAGTTGATTTATCAACAAAAGTAAAAAGGAGCGAAACAATGGATGACTTAGTTAAAGTAACAAACCTCGGAAAAAAATATGAGCAGCATGAAGTATTGAAATCTCTCTCGTTTTCTATTAAAAAGGGGGAATTATTTTCAATCCTTGGACCAAACGGAGCTGGAAAATCAACATTGATCTCATTGATTTTAGGTCTGATAAAAGCAGATACTGGAGAAATAACTCTTGACGGAAAAGAGCTAACGACAGACTCACTCGAACACAAATCGCTGATTTCTGTTGTTTTTCAAAATAGCATCTTAGATGCAGAATTATCTGTAAAAGAAAATTTGGTGATGAGAGCTTATTTTTATACTCAAAATTGGAAGGAAGCAAAAAAATTAGCAGAAGAAAAACTTCAGGATGTCCAAGGCACCCATTTGTTAAGTAAACGCTACGGGGTATTATCAGGAGGAGAACGACGGAAAGTGGATATCGCTAGAGCATTGCTAAACACCCCGAAGTTATTGTTTCTAGATGAACCGACAACCGGATTAGATATCATCTCACGTGCAGATAAGTGGACATTGATCCATCAGTTGAAAGAAAAATACCAAATGACCGTTGTATTGACCACACATTATATGGAAGAAGCCAGAGATTCAAATATGATTTTAATGCTGGCACAAGGACAGTCCGTGGCCTATGATACACCAGAAAATTTGAAAATGACTTATCGATGCAATACATTGGAAGATGTTTTTCTATCGATCATCAAAAAGGAGCGAAAGATTTATGAACGCATTAGTGTATAGAGGATTAGCCTTATTTTTTAAAAATAAACAAGCAGTAGTAGGGTCATTTATCGGCGCCTTGATCATGATCGGTTTATATGTCTTTTTGCTTGGTGACAGTATCGTCAAACAATTATCGATGTTATCTGATCCGCAATTAGTGATCGATACCTGGATGTTAGCTGGTGTGATCGGAATTGCTTCTGCTAGCTCTACATTAGGCTCTGTCAGTCAGCTGATTCGAGATAAAGAACGAAATGTTTATACCGACTTCATGATCTCGCCAATCGCTAAAAGTAAAATCATGCTCGGCTATTTCCTTAGCACCTTCTTGATCTCTACGATCATTACACTGGCAGTGATCATCGTGGCTGAGTGTTATATCGTTTTTATTTCAAACGGCACTTGGTTGTCTCTACCACAATTTATCTTGCTGATCTTAGCTGGTTTCTTAACTGTTTTATGTTCATCTGCATTTATGTTTTTTGTTGCTAGCTTTTTCAAACGAATCGATACCTTTTCCACGATGACCTCAATAATAGGTCCCTTGCTCGGCTTTTTAACCGGTTGTTATGTCCCGATCGGAAGTCTGCCGGAAGCAACAAGAACGGTGATTCAATATTTTCCTTTGACCAGCGGAATCGTTTTGATTCGACGTATTTTGACTGAAAATGCCTTTGCAGCTGATTCTTCTGAAGTCACACAGGCTGTTAAAGAGGAGTTAGGAATCATCATGAACTATTCTCACGAGGTGTTGGTTCCGATCAGTATTTTACTTGTATCAAGTATTTTTTTCTTGAGTATAGCGCTTTGGAATGTCAAAAGAATTGAAATGAAGCGATAACTTGGGAATAAATCAGGTGTTTCAGTAAATTTTTAAAGGGACCTGCACCTAACGTATATGTTAGGTGCAGGTCCCTTTAAAAACGAATCAGTGGTGAAGGCAGAGGTAACTATCTCCTTTTTTATCAAGATACTTGATAAGGTCAGAAGCTGACCTCTGCAATTTCAGTACAAATAGTAATCCTTCTGGTTGAAGCTTATGATCAAAGAAAATACTTGCTATCTTAACACTTCATACGACGAATAGGATGCTTGAAACGAGTCTTTTTCTAAAAGAATGAACAATACTTTTCTTTGACTTTGCTAACCTGTTGTTATTACTATTTTATAAAATTTAATATTTTTTATATTTCACCAGTTGCTAGTGTCCATGTAAAAGAGGTCGTATATTTCCCTTCTTCTTTGGCTGCTTTTCCAGGAACTTTTAGTTGGATCGCAGTATCAGCAGTTTCTTCATTGCCAAACATGCCGATCCACGTGCCGGTTCCCTCATTTTCCGATGCCACAAGCAATGGACTTAACTGACCGCTAGGATCCAATTGAATCGTTCCTTTTGTTGCAGGCTCTTCCCCATCACCGATCGTAAAAATTTCCGGCGTTTGTAAAACGATTTGAGCACCTTTTAAAGAGCTATTTTCTGTTTTAAATTGGCCGTTTTGCTGAATGTATAATGTCCAGCCCGCATTTTTACCGCTGTTATCAGTTACTTGGAAAAAGTTCGGTACTTCTTTTTCTTCTCCATCTACCAGACGGACGTTATCTTTCATTGCGTAATAATGTTCACTTTTATCGCTTGACTCATGACTAGAAAAATTCCAATCAGATGCATAATCGATGCTTAGAGGTCCTTCTGTCCCTGGTTTTTCTTCACCTGGATCTATGACATTGGGGGGATCAATAGGATCTACTGGTTCAACGACAGAAAGATTTTTTTCATAGCGTAAAAATGCATCCGAATTGGTTTGGCCTCCGTCTTCAGCCCAAACATTGCTACTGATCAATGTAGCGACAGCAATCAATGCTGCTCCTAAAATAATTCGTTGTTTATTTTTCATGCTTTTTCCTCCTTGTTTGTCCTAGAAGGAATAAACAAAATAGAACGATAAGCAGACCGATTCCTACGGTAGACAGCTTAGAAATGATTTCACCTGTTGAAGGTAGTTTACCTACTGGCTTTTTACTGGAAGAAGTTCCATCTACTTCTGATTCTTTGCTTTCAGAAGGCTTTTTGCCGTTTTCATTTTCACTTGTATCTGTTGTGTCTGTTGTATCTGTCGTTTCCGTTGTCTTCGTGAATTCTACCACACCGTTCGTTGTATAGTTGGAAGCATAAACGGGCTGATTAAAGCTGTTGAAACAAGCAATCATGCCTAAACACAACAAAAACGAAATAACTCTTTTTTTGTACTTATACATTTAAACTTCCTCCTTATCTTGTAGGATCACTTGTCAATGTCCACGTTACAACAGATGTATAATTTTTTGATTTTACTTGCCCAGGTCTGACTTTCAATAATAACCCGTCATCTTTAGACATCATTATTTCATAGTTTGAGGATGCATCTGCCGCTGAGCCCTCCATAACGATCGAGCTGTTTGTTGGAGAAACAATTTCTTCTAATCCATTTCGTTTATTAATCAAGATATCTTTTACTTCTTCACCATCAGAATTTTTGAAATTCTCTGCATTTACAGTCAATAGCCAGTCAACTTCTAAAGAAGTATTCAGTAAAATGTCTACATTATCTTCTTTATTTACATACATAGTAGAAGAATTGATCGCACTCTTTTCAAATACGATGTTTTCAGGTACATCTACGATAGCAAGTTCCTGTACTACATCCTCAGTCACATGAACATTTATTTCACGTTTCACTTCTTTATTTTCTTTACTTTTTGCTGTAATGACAGCTTTATAAGTGCCTTCTTCTGCTTTTGTTGTTGTACTCGTTACAGCAGCTGAAGGATCTGTCCCATCATCCATATTCCAAGCTTTTAATTCTGCTTTTTCTTGGATCAGCTTCAATAATGCCGCTTCGTTTTCACAAGCTCTTACTTCTGTTGCAGTCAATTCCACATCGATTGCATCGATCGCAACCAGTTCAAGATCGAAAAACTCTGTATTCTTGTTGTAGATATTCGTTGGAACTTTTAAATCGATCTTATCGATATCTGGTGTTTTAGAATCTGCTAGAATGACATCCGACCATTTAAAGCCAATATTTGATGTATCTGCCGGGCCATCAGCACCATGACTTAATACAGGATCATGGATCGTATTATGCTCTTTGATGATTTCACCAAACGACGTCAAATCAAGTTCTTCATTCTGTTTTACTTTCGTAATTTCAGGGGTTGCTTCTAAGTGACGAATCTCTTCATCTAAGGAGACTACATTTGACTTAACTTCAAGGTTATTTTCAGAATATAACTCTACAGTATTGTCTCCCAAATGTAGACGTGACTGATCTAATTTGATATTGCCTGAAGTGTGATGTGTCTCATCTAAATCGACTTCTTCAACCAATTCAGCTTCCTCATCATTATATTTGATATAAATCTTGTCATGATCACCTTCTGTATCGTCTAATTCATAGTGGATGTCAGCCACAGTGCTAGCTGTATCATAGAAGATATGCTCATCTGTATCTGCATCAAGCTCTGGTTCAGTTTTCGCATCACCATAATAATAGTCAGCACCTGTTGTCATAGACTCTCCAGGTTTCAAGGTCTTAACATCTGTTCCTAACTGATACCCTGAATCTCGACCAGGAATCATTTGTTGATTTCTAGTCCAATCTCTACCTTCATATCCAGGTATTGAAAAGTCATCTCCAAATGCGTTATTGTAACGAACACTTGTGTAACCACCAGAAGTAGACCCTGTGATCATCCCTGGAATGTAGTGCGTATAGTCACTGATCCATTCATTGTTCTTATCTTGCAGGATAACATTGAATTGTTCTTTCCCTTTAACTTGCATATAGAACCCTTTATCCCCACCTAGTGAATAGATCGGTACAGAGTCACTATCTACGAAGGTATCCACATACTCCATTACACCGAAATCGATATCTTCATCACGATTGTTGATGAATTCCCATCTTTGACTAGATACACCTTTAGCTTTATCTAGTACCAAAGAAAACTCGATATCAAAACCATCTTCCGTATACATAACAGCTCTCAACTCACCGACATTACTGTCTTCACTGTCTTTTTTGAAAAAGTGGATCTCTTTATCTTTTTGATAAGAATAACGAGTGATCCCGCTATTTCCTAAACCAATGATCGAATTATTTGAGCCTTTATTGATCCGCGTACCATTCACATATGGGTTGATACTCTGAGCTGTAAAGTAATAGCTGTTATTGTATACATAAGATCTATCAGCACCTACCGTAGAACCCTTTTTTAAGATGATTGGCTCTAAATAACCATGTGAATAGGTACCTGAAGTATTTACCCCAGCTCTTGAACGATCCATCATCCCACGGAACCCAAACATAACGCCGCTTTCCGCTGTAATAAACCCATCTTTGGTTGTTCCTGGTGTCAATGTTTCAAATGAACTATCTATATTAAATTTATCTCGTGTATATTCTTCACCAAAATCTGTTAACAGTCGTGTAGAATTATCATCTAAATTTGTTTCCTCATCTAATTCAGCATCTGTCGTTGCTTGTGTTTCTTCATTTTCTGTTTCTGAGGATTCAAGTACATCATCTTCTTGTTCTTCGGAGGTTGTAAGATTTTTACTTTTATAGTGTTCAGTTATTTCATCGGATGTGAACGTGTCAGTTTTTGCTAACACCTGTGACATTGGCATTAAAGCCGCTGAAACTAATACTGCACAGCTAACTTTTACTAAAAGTCTTTTCTTCATTTATCCGCCGCCTCGCTTTTCCAATAGTCCATCAGACTATTTACTTATTTCCTCATTATTTAGTATCGTTAGATCCTTTTTGGGATTTGCTTTTTTTCTTGTTAGGTGTTGCACTTTTTTTATTGGTTTTCTTGCTTTTGTTTTTTGTTCCATTTCCCTTTTTGCTGGGCTCTTTTTCTTCTTTTTTCTTTTTATGTAAAACAAATATAATCAAAAGTATCAAAAGAAGAATAATAACGATCGCAGCTATAAGAATGTACAACCAAAGTTTAGACTCTTTATCCAATTCAACTGCAGCTTCGTTTAGTTTTTTCGCTTCTTTATTATCAATAGTAAAATATTTTACCCAGTGATAGTCTTCTCCATCACCTGTTGCATCCATTTCAAGTCGATAGGTTCCTGCCTTGAATTCTTTATTGTCCCATGAAATAGGAAAATTAAAATTAGAGTTAGGGACCATTCTCATATCTTCTTTTTTCGTTTCATGCAGTACTTCTTTGCCTTTTTCAGTATATACACGAGCATCCACGTTTAAATCTTTTACGATTTCTGCTTCTGTATTTTGCAAATTAGCCTGTACAAAATTACGATAGTTTACTTGAGTTGGTTCAATGTCATTCAATTCTAAATGTGTCTTTACTTCATTACTGGTTTCTCGTAAAGATACACCGACGACATACGCAAATTTATTTTTAATTTGGACACCGCCTTCGCTGGTGTCTTCTGTTTCTTCTTGTTTTTCGCTAAAATGTAATCCACCTAAGATCAATCCATCATATTCTTCTTTAGGCATAGTGATATCGATTTTAGAAACCGCTTGTCCATTCGCAGGCAATTTGATCTCTTTTTGCTGCGGTTTTACAATAGTAGAAAATGGTGTTTTCAATGTACTATCATAATCTGCCCGGTCAGACTGACTATAGTCTGCTACACCGTTGTCGTTTGTAAAAGCTGTATTCGCATTGACTTCAACGGTCAGTTCTTTATCTGTATTGTTTTTTAAGGTTACATCGAGCGTTTGTTTTTGATCTGGTTTCATCTCTAAGTCAAAATATGTTTTACTTCTATCTTTCTGATTTTGGGGAATTTCAGGTGTGACAGCAAAACTCATATTTTCTGCTAACGCACTAGTTGCGCCAAATAAAAATTGGCAGCTGACTACAATTATAATGGAAGTTACTGTTATTAATCTAAGCAGTTTTTGTTTGATCATGATACTTTTCATTTTGTTTCTTTCCTCTTTTCTTGTATTTGCATAAGGCTATGACAGTCGTGTCTCTTTTTTCTAAAATTATGAATACGCGATAGACACAGAATGAATACTATGAATATAGCATTCATTCTGTCTACCACTGAAAGAGCTGTCACAGTATCAAGTGCTTACTTGGTTATATCAGATTACTTAACGTTTTCTTCAATATGAGACCTTCAAGTAAATACCGTTCAAAGTTTCCCACTCTGCCATATCTTCGCAAATATGACAATTAAGCTTCGCTGGCTACTAAAGTCCAAGTTAACTCAGAAGAGTACTCTGCATTTGCAATTTTCTTAGATGTTCCTGGTACTGATAAAGTAACATCTTGGTTTTCTTCTTTTGGATCTGTTGAAGCTTCATTTCTATCTTTAGGTTCACCAAAAGAATACGACCATGTAGCCATCCCTTGATCTTCGTTTGCAGCCATTACTTTCGCTGCACTACCTACTGGAATTGTTACTGTTTTATTTACTGTTGCTGGTGTTGCAGATGATGGCGCATCGCCCATATTTACGACTTCACCATTTGTGATTTTAAGTTCTGCTCCTGCTAGGATATCATCATCAGCTGTATGGAATTCAGTACGTTCTACTTGCAGATCCCAACCATCATTTGTTCCACGGTTATCAGTGATTTGGATAAATTGAGGGATGTATACAGATCCTTCTTCGTAGTTCCATTTTGCTAATAGTGGGTGGTAAGCTTTTGTGCTACCTGAAATTTTTTGTTCTCCGAATTGCATGTGAGAAACATAGTCGATTCTCAACGGGCCGTTTTCACCGCCACCTCCACCTGGTTCTGGATCTGGTTCACCTGGATCTGGATCTGGATCTGGCTCACCTGGGTTACCTGGATCTGTTGGCCCTTCATCTTCAACGAATGTTACAGTTGCGTTTGATGTAGCTTCATCTGCTAATGCAGGAGTTGCAATACCTAATACTAATGCACTTAGTGCAAGGCTGCTGATTAATTTTTGTTTAGTCATTTTCAATTTGATTGCCTCTTTCTACTATTAAAATATATTTTTTATTTTTATACTTCTGTTTGAGATAATGTCCAAGTTAATTCTGATACATATGTTGCATCTTCATTTTTCTTAGCTTTACCAGGAACTTCTAATGTTACAGCGCTGTTTGTGTCAGTAGCTGTACCATATTCTTCAGTACCGAATGCAATACTGTTCACACCCATACCTTTATCTGTTGCTGGTGTTACGATCGTTTGATCTTGTCCTTGACCATCTAATTTGATGTTCCCTTTTGCAGCTACTTTTGAAGAAGCGCCATTGTCGTTTTGTGTAAATACTTGGTTATCTGATCCAAGAGTCAAAACAGCTCCTGCTAATTCTTCGTTTGTGTCAGCATCTACAAATTGTGTATTTGAAACTTCTAATTTCCATCCGTCATTTTTACCACGGTTATCTGTTACTTGAACAAATGTTGGTAGGTAGACAGTGTCTCCATCAGAGTTTACTGATCCATTGTATTTTGCATAGTACTTTTGAGTACTACCTGAGATTTTACGGTTACCAAAATCAATACCTGATACAAAATCGATCGTTAGAGGGCCTTCCATGTCTCCTCCACCATTTCCGCCGCCGCCTGGCTCTTCAATGTCTGGATTTTCTGGATCAACCGGGTCAATGATTCCACCGCCGCCGCCTTCTTCTCCACCATCGCCATCTTCGCTGAAAGTGATCGTTCCTTGAGAATTTGTTTGTCCGCCTACTTCTTCTGCTGCAAATGCTGGTGTTACGGCTGATACTGCGATCGCAGCTAAAGCGACACCGCTAACTAGGTGTAGTTTGTTTAATTTCATTTCTTTGTTGCTCCTTTGAGATTTTATTTGAAAGTTTTATCAATTACTTTTGAAAAGCAGAGAACAACATGTCAGATGCTGTTCTCTTTAAACTTTAGAAAAGTATCTGCAGCAAGAACTTCCAACTTGCTGCAAAAACTAGTATAGCGACTTTCAAGGGTATATTTTTTCATTTTTATATAAACAACATTTGTTTTTTTGAAAAAACAGCGGTAATATAGTATTTAAAACAGTACCATTTTCTATAAATAAATATTTTTTTTAGTAAAACGACCTTAAAAAATAGTTTATTATTTTTTTGGAAATTAAATATTATCGCTTACATAATCGTTTTTTTTCGTTTTTTGCATTGCACGTGTTATTTTTTAGAAAAAATCTATACTTTTATCAGTTATAACTAATATACTAATAAAGAAAGGATTTACGTGTGTATTTATGAATCAATTCCTTGATAATGCATTACAAAAAAAATATCGTATTCTTGAGTTACTCAACAATTCCGCGGATTATTGCGCTGCACAAGACAAAATTTTGGAAGAATTGGATATCTCACTAGGAACTCTGAAACGCTCTATAAAATTGATCGAAGAGGATTTCAGAGTGTTTGAATGTGAGGATAAAATTCAATTGACCTACAATGAAAATAATAAAACCTATTATTTAAACATCGTTGAAGATTTTTCATTGCAGTTTGTTCTTCTATTTTATTTGAAGGAGTCTATTCGCTTTAAATTGATCGAAGGGATGTTCTCGGATACTTTAGGGGACATGTCTGAAGTTGCAGACCAGTTTTATTTGACATATTCTTCATTGAGGAGAGAACTTTTATACTTAAAAAAGGAACTTACAAAGTATGGATTAACGATCGATACGAAAAAAAGAATTAAAATTCAAGGGAATGAACTGCATATTCGTTTGTTTTATACCGTGCTGCACTTAGATTCTTACGGAGGGCAATCTTGGCCTTTCCCTTATATTCATCAGCATGAGATCAATCACATCTGTACTCTGTTTCCATCAGAAATTTATAATCCTGCGGTTGCCTCAAAAAAAATCTTACTTAGTATTTTTACAGCCAATTCACTTGTTAGGGCTAAAAATGGGCATGTAATCGATCCAACAACAATCGATGTTCCCTTATTTGATTCTCAGCATGAGTCTTATCAGCTGTCAGTTGATGAATTAAGTTTGATTTTCAAGAAAATGCTTCCTCTAGTAAATGAAGATCAGCGACTAATTGAAATTCGGACATTGCTGAGTTGTGTCTTAGCCTTTGGCAGTTATCCTGGCATATCTAGAGCGTCCAATTTCTTTTATCTAAATAAAGAACTGCAGGAGCAAAACTTTTTAAATAGCGTGATCTATTTGATGAATCAGCTGGAAAGTTATGCGCTTTCTCCCATTACAAATGACGAATACAATAACATCTTCAATAAACTTTGTTTGACACATTATCGTGTTTTATTGTTTGGCAATAAATCGTTTGTGAATTTACCTGTTTGGGTGGACCCCAACGACGATCTCTTAACATACAATAGACAACGTACAGCTTTGTTTACTCAAGCCCTAGAACAAGAGCTTACACGTCCGATCATGTCAAAATTCGCAGATTACAAAAGCTATTTACTTTTTGAATACCACAATATTTTATTGCATACGTTAGATTGGGATAAGCATAAGCCAAACATTCGCGTGCTATTTCTTTCAAAATACAGCAGCAATAAATTAGAAAATATGGTCACCAGTAGTTTTAAAGCTTTATACAATTTTGACTCCACTTATGAATTGACTTCGCAAGTCGACTTGATCATAAGCGACATGATTTTGTCAGCCCAAACGCTTTCTACTATTGGAGCTACACAACCGACCATTTACGTTCAACCAACTGTTTCCGTCTCCGATTATAGAGTGATTGCAAAAAAATTGTCTGAATTGACGTGGAAAAAAATGAAACAAACAGAGCAGCTTTAAATCGATGATGATACAAGAAAATAGACCTGATTTTGAAGTATACGTTCAAAATCAGGTCTATTTTTATAAGCGTTTATTGATGATTTACCAGTTGAAACGATATATCAAAAAAATAGCCAAAACATTAAAGCTTTGATCCAAATTCTTGTAAAAGCTATGAATAACTTTCAGTTGACTGATCGATTACCTTCCAGCCAAAAAAGGGTACTATAATGCTCCTTGACGGAACACTATAGCAGCCTTTTTATATTTTACATATTTATGTTCATTTATGGTTAATAAAATCGTTACACATTTCTTTTTCTTCTACTTAGAGTTTCTCGCCATTCGTTTCAATCACTTTTTGATACCAAGAAAAGGAGTCTTTCTTTAAGCGTTGAAGTGTTCCATTGCCTTCATTATCCTTATCCACGTAGATCATCCCATAGCGTTTTTCCATCTCACCGCTGCCGAAACTTACGATGTCGATCACACCCCAAGGAGTGTAGCCAATGACTGGTACACCATCTTCTACGATTGCTTTTTTCATTTGCTCGATGTGCTTTTTTAAATATTCCACACGGTAATCATCATGAACGGTATTGTCTTCAGTCAGTTGATCATAAGCACCAAATCCATTTTCCACAATAAACATTGGCAAATCATAGCGTTGATAAACAGTATTCAACACATAACGCAATCCAACTTCATCGATAGGCCAGCCCCAGTCAGAGACCTCGATATACGGATTTTTGACTATTTTTGCCCGTGGAATATCTTCGGTCGCCTGTCCTTCGATCTCTTCAAGCGTTGATATCGTACCAGACATATAATAGCTAAATCCGATATAATCAACGGTTCCTTCTTTCAAAATAGCTAACTCTTCTTTACTAATGTCTATCTGATAGTTTTTTTCCGCCCAATATTTTAGTGCATAGGTTGGTACTTTTCCGCGGGCATGAATGTCATTATAGAAAAATCTGCGTTCATTTGCTTTGACTGAAACCATCATATCCTCAGGATTACATGAGTACGGATACACAGGAACATACGCCATCATACAGCCGATTTGAAAATCAGGATTAATTTTTTTCCCTTCAATCACAGCCGCTGCACTGGCGATCAGTTCATTGATCCCCGCCTGAAAAACAAGTTCTTCTTTTTTCGTCTCATCTTCTATGATCATCGCTGAATTTGTCCAAACGTGTAGCGGATCTTGTCCATCGGCCTGATTATTGATTTCATTGAATGTCATCCAATAGGTTACTTTGTCTTTGTAGCGTTCGAAAACACAAGTAGCAAATTTTACGAATAAAGGAATGACTTCTTTGTTTGAAAAGCCACCAAACTTCTCGTAAATATAGTACGGCATTTCAAAATGAGACAACGTGATCACTGGCTCGATCCCATGCTCGATCAATGTATCAAATAAACGATCATAATATAATAATCCAGCCTCATTAGGCTCCTCTTCTACTCCTTTAGGAAAAATCCGACTCCATGCGATAGAGGTTCGAAAACATTTTAAACCTAATTCTTTAAACAATTGAATATCCTCTTTGTAATGATGATAAAAGTCAATTGCTTCATGGTTGGGGTAATATTCTCCCTCAATGATTCCTTGCGTTATTTTTCGGGGAATCCCATTTCCACCAGCAGTCATTACATCAGCGATGCTCGGCCCTTTCCCCTCTATATTCCAAGCACCTTCTGCTTGATGAGCTGCAATCGCGCCGCCCCATAAAAAATTTTCTCCTATTTTATTCGTCATGATTACGCTCCTTTAATGAAAGTATCTCTTATAACTCGATTTTTTGTGCTCGGTTCGATGCAATGACGAAAGGAAGGTAAATGACTGTAGATACAGCCAAACAGACGATCCCTACTACTACTGCAACGATATTCCCACCGGTTCCTAAGAACAGATTGATGATCCCAGGCGTCGTCCACGGCACGCCTATTGCCGGCGAAGGCATGATCTGCCAAACGACTGTCGCAAAGTAACCGATCAAAATGTTGACCATCGGAACTAAGATAAACGGAATGATCAATAATGGATTTAAAACGATCGGCAGACCAAAAATGATTGGCTCATTGATTTGGAATATACCGGGAACTAACGACATTTTGGCAATTTCTCTTTGTTCCGGACGTTTTGAAGCAATAAAAATCGCAATGATCAGTCCCATTGTCATACCAGTTCCGCCCATATTTGCGAACATATCATTTAAAATGCCCCAAGTTTCTTTATACGGTACATCCCAAAGTGATCCTCCTTGATTGACAAAATCAAGGTTCGCTAAATCTTGTTCCGTAAAAATAGCAGAACGAACCGCATTCAAAGTATTTGGTCCGTGAATCCCGATTGAAAATAGCAAGGTTTGGATAAAAGCCAGTAATAAAACACCTACTACATTTCCGCCAAGATCACGCAACGGACTTTGGATTCCTTTATAAATCAATTCATTGATTCCTTCTGGTGCAATCATCAGAACTAAAAAGTTGATAATCGCAGCTACTCCCACAACGATCACAATCGGGATCATACTTGAGAAAGAACGAGATACAGCCGGTGGAACCATTTCCGGCATCTTGATTTGCATGCGTTTGACTTTAAAAAGTTTTGGTAAAAATTCTCCGACCAAACAGCCAACGATCATTGCAACAAATAAACCTTGCGCCCCTAAATATTGTGTGCTGATCACATTCAAGTCGTCAGCGTTAAAAGGTTTTGGGTACAAGATCATAAAACAAGCAATACTTGTTAGACCAACCAAAGTCGAATCTGCTTCGAAATGCTTCGCCAAAATTTGAGCAACCAAGTACGTAATAAAAATACTCATGATGTTGATCGTTCCATTAGCTACAGAAGATAGCACTTGCTGAGCACTTTCTAAATTTGGAAAAATACTCGATAATCGTAATAATTGCACAATAAAGCTGTCGTTTGAAAACAAAATATTGTTGACTAAAATAACGAGCGAAGCCGAAATCGTCAATGGAAAAATCAGCATAAAGGCATCTCTGACTGCTGCAATATGCCGTTGGTTATTTAGCTTCGTCGCAATCGGCACTAGTGAGCGATCGATGATCTCATTAAATTTTTGCATAGATAAAACCCCTTTCATTTTATGAATCCATTATGACATATCCTCAATCACTAAATAAGTAAGCGCCTCCCTTTAGAAAAAAATTCCGAGAAAACAAAATAAATTCCATGCATGAAACAACCTGTTCCAGCGAGAAGAAAGACTTGTTGAAACTTCAGCACTACTCCTTATGATCCTCTGTAAAAAAGAATAAAGCACTGAAAAACACGCTGCTACAACCTGTTTTTCAGTGCTTTATTCTTTTCGTTTTCGTTGCTCACTGATCCTTGCGAAAATCCTTCAAATAACTAATAAGCGTTTCCAAAATAGCGATCGAAGGTAACTGACTTGTCAGATCTAGGTAGATATCCTTACGCTCTTCTTTAATTTCATACTCAATAGAGTAGTCACATTGTTGAGCCAACGTACTTTTTTTATTTAAGGTAATACAATATTTTTTTACGATATTCTTATCTTCTAATCCTGCGATCACTTCGATCAATTCTTTCGTTTCACCAGAAACACTTAGAAAAATAATCACATTTTTTTGATCTTTGCGTAAAAAACTTCGAATAGGATAGGTCAAATCATCCAACGCAATCGATAAATAGCCTAAACTTGCGAGTTTTCTTGCGCTATACTGGGCAATGGCCCCTGATGCCCCCATTCCCATGAATAAAATGCAGTCACTATCACGCAAGGCATATGCCATATTCTTTATTTGATACTCAACATCAGGATGAAAGATGCCCATATTCAAAGAGTTCACTCGTTCTTCGATCCCAATGTGCTTTTTAGTTTCATCTTGACGGACATTCTCTAAATGAGTGCCGATATAAAAGCGAAACTCCGGAAAAGAATGAAAACCAATTTTTTGAACAAAGCGAAAAACAGATGTTGAGGAAACATGTGCGCCATCTGCAATGTCACGAACACGCATATAAGGGATTTTCTCTAGATTATTCACAATAAATCGGTAAATTTCTTGTTCTACAGAGGATAGGTCATTTAATTTTAGGTAATCAAATATCGCCATTTCGGTCAATCTCCTTTAGTTCGATAAAAAGATTATACCATAAATTATTTAGTGACCGCTTGATGGATCTGATAGACTGCACCAATCAGTCCAGCATCATTTTCTAATTTTGCCGGAATCACGGGTGCGATCGTTTTTCCTCTCAAATAATTGATCGACGCATGTCTTGTTTCGACTTCTACTAGTGTTTTCTGAAGTTCTCTATGGAACGTTTTGTTTGCACTGACACCTCCGCCAATTAAAATAGCTTCCGGATCAAAGCAGCTAATTAGATTGACTAATCCAACAGACAAGTCGACATAAAATTGCTTAGTGATCTCTATAGCAAGAGCATCTCCTTCTTCAGCTAAAGCAAAAATTTCTCTCGCATCACTGATTGGACTAACATTTTTTTGTCTTTGTTTCTGCGCTTCATTATAAAGTGGGATCAATCCGCCGACGATCGCACTTCGTTTATTGATCGAAACCGCTTCAAGATCACCTTTTTCCGGCAACTTATCGATCATCATCCAGCCAAATTCACCAGCCATACCATGTGCTCCGCGATAAACCTTTCCATTGATCACAATTCCTCCACCAACACCCGTTCCCAACACTAAACATAAATAATTCTCCATGCCAATAGCATTTCCGATCCATTTTTCTGCGATCGCTACTGCGTTTGCATCATTTTCGACCGTTACCGGCAGACCTGTCAGCGCTGTCAATTTTTCTTTAAAATTTTCTCCATATAACGGTCTGATTGCCCCAGCTGTCAACATAAGTCCGTCTTGCTGTACGATTCCCGGCGCACTCATACCGATTCCTTTAATTTGAAACCGTGTCTGTGCATCCTTGACAATCGCTAAAAGACTGGCATAAAAAGAATCAGGTTCATATTCCGTCTTGATACTTCCTTTTTCTAAAATCGCCCCATTTTCATCTAGCACACCATATTTGACCGTCGTTCCACCTATATCAAATCCTACATACATCACATAACATCCTTTATTATTTATTTTAGATGCAAAAGTTCGTTGCTTAAGCACATTGTATCACACGTGTTTAAGGATTTTTTTCCTTTTTAGTATAAAAAGGAACGGTGAGTTCGTTGAAAAAAATAGATGCTCATTTTTCGTAAACGCTCTAAACAGACCTTCTACTCTAGCCATGGTACACTTAAGATATAGAATATAAAATTCCTAACAATGTACTGTTTTCCGTGCATAAATCGAAGGGAGATGAATGCTTTTGAAGAGAGACCGCCAACAACTATTCTTTATCTTTTTATTGTTTGCTTTATTTGCATTGACCAATTGTTTACTGCTTATTTTAGGTGAATCCCCTCGTGGAATCTTACTAAATCTAATTTCTGGTCTAGCTTTCACCCCTGTAGAGGTCTATGCTACTGTCTTTTTTCTGGAGAATTTTTTACGAAAACGAGAAGCAAGGATCGAGGAATTAAGGGAAGATACAGACTATTTTTCGATTGCCAAAGAAGACCAACTACAGTTGATTTGGACAATCAAATATTGCTTGCTGGAAAATTTTTCCACAGAAGCTCACGAAGATGTTGATGCAGCCTTCTACAACTTATACACTCAACGAGCACATGCCCTTTCTGCTGAATTTTGGGAAACCACCTTGCTTGCCGAACATTTGGCACCTTCTACCCAAAAATACAATCCAGTATTTAGAGGCAAAGATACTGCCCAACTTTCTGCGCTTGAACTTTCTACCGAAATCGGGAACTATATGAGATCCGAAATCACTGATTTTTATGCCATTTATTTAAAGTTTATCCCGTTAGATATCTTCAAAGAACTTCACGGTATTTATAAATCGATCGAAATCAGCCTTTTATTTAGTGACAATGCTTATTTACTCCAAACCAAACAAGATCTGATCGAAAAACAAAAAAAGAACATGCTAACTTCTGAGGAATACGAGAAACTAGCTCAACTTTCACAAGCACTTTTGGCAGACATTTATCAACATATGCAAAATATTTCAGCGATGACGCTAGAACATCAGACAAAATTGCAGAAGAACAGATATAATCGCTAAGTACAGATCGTTTGGGAAAAATAAGACAAGGTAAAAATTCTGAATTTTAGCCTTGTCTTTTCGATTATATAAAAAAATTTCTGTTTATTTTTCTGGTGTAATGTACGGAACGATCGGCACCGTTACCCCCATAGAACTTCCTCTAACAAATGATTGATCTTTTAATCCTGCCAAATGTTTTACTTCTCCTGTGACCATCACACCTAAAACCTCGATATCCCCCATGTCTTTCTCTTGATTATCCTGAATAAATGTTGTTATTTCTTGGTTGTTCATTGCAGCAGAATAGGTTTTAAATGAATGGAAAAAATCAGCTTTATCTGCTTCCGCATCAACCACGCGATTTTTTTCATCTACATTTAATTGAAAACCATATACAGGCATACCAGAAGGTCCTTGGCGCTCATCTCTTTCTTCAGAAAACAGGTATAACCATACAACATTGACATTGCTCGGAAACATTTTCTTCACTTCATTATAGGTATATGGCCGATCAAAAGAGATCGCTACCTCGGCGACAGAATCTTCCATAGCCTGAATGTCATCCAATTCATTTTTTACGCCATCATAATAATCGTCGATCTTTGGATTATAAAACGTAGCAACTTTTTGTTTCGTTTGACGATTGTACTCATATGAATTTTTTGATGAATGGTACCAAGAAGGCATCAGTTCATTGTAGTCGATCGATTGTTTGAACAAACTATACTTACTACGTAGACTACTCCAAGGTACAATATAACCATCTATATTTTTCGATTGATTCGTAACGACCTCTCCGCCAAAAATCGAGCTGTCGGAAATCACTTGTGAATCTATTTGTGTATTCGGAGAAGCAATCGTTTGATAGGCAAACAGTGCTTTATCTAATTTATGATAATTCCTTGTTGAGACTTTATCTACAGTAATGACCAACAAAATCGACATAATCAAAAAAATGATCATTGAGATACAACTAAACATCACTAGCTGTTTTCGTTTTGCTTTTTTGATACTTTTATTTAAATCCATCCTTCTTCCTCCCAATCTGCTTTTAATTTTTTTCGAGTTCTATATAAGCGTTTTTTTACCGTTTCTACTTTCGTATCCAAGATAACAGCAATCTCCTCATAGGAGAGCTGATAGTAATATTTAAGCCATAATAGTTCTTGTTCTTCATTTTTTAAAGAATCAATAATCAACCAAAAATCTTGTGGTTCATGTATCAGATTCGATCGAAACTCACTATATTGAGCGATATACTCCTTCTCACGTTTCCTTTTTCTAAATAGATCAATATAATTATTGAACGAGACTCTAAAAAACCAGGGCCGCAAATTTTCCTGTTTGAGAGTAATAAACGTAGAAAATAGCGTATCATATGTTTTAGAAACTGCGTCCTCTGCATCTTCTAATGTACTCCCCTTTTTTATTAGTACTTGGATCACTTCTTGTCCTAATGAAAGTAGTGCTTCTTCAACTGTCACATCCTTCTTCATTTTTAGTTTCTCCTTTCATTTATACAACGTTTGAACTCCTAAAAAAGTGGACAAGAATAATTGTATTATCTAAATTTTTTTATTTTTGATTTCAAAGCAAAATAGAAGCTAAAGCGAATCATTCTTCACTTTAGCTTCTATTATAAATGATAGATAGATTGTGCATCAGCATAAAAATAAACGTCTAGCTCAATGAAGCATAATCCCAAAAAAGTGCTCTAGACGTATTTTTCCCTTCTAACGGACAGTTTTCTTTTGCCCAGTATTCGATGCCTCCCAATAATTCTTTCACCTGATAACCTCTTACCATTAACTTCATAGCGGCTTTAGTTGCGCCATTACAGGAAGGGCCCCAGCAATAAACAACGATTTTAGCGCCGACTTCCAGCGTATCCTGAGGTAAATTTCCTTCTGGACAGGAAATAGCCCCCGGTATATGACACTCCTGAAAATCTTTTTGGCTGCGAACATCTAAAATCGTGTAATCAATCAGCTGGTGGTAAAAATCAAACGCCAAATCGGCAATATCCGTTTCATACATCAATTTTTCAGAGAAATGATTCCCTTCGATCGATTTTACATTATCATTAAATACTTGAGAAATATACTTTTTCATTTGCTTCACCTTCCCTTTCTGTTAAGATTTAGTATAATCGATAAAAAGCTAAAATAGTTGCTTAAAAAATAGATACTTTTGATCAAAATTATTGATAGGAGGAGCTTATGAATTTCATCTATCTTCAATCTTTTTACCATGTCGTATCAACGAATTCCTACTCAAAAACAGCCGATCAGCTAGGCTATTCTCAAAGTAATATCAGCTATCATATCCATAAACTAGAAGAGCAATATGGACGGGAATTATTATTCAAGAGAAAAGAAAAAATTGTTCTGACGAAGGCTGGCGAATTAGTCTTCACATTTGCTCAATCATTGATGAAAGAACACCATAAACTTCTCAACCAACTAGAACAAGAAAACGAAGTTCTTAGAATCGGAACGATCGAAAGTCTTTCTTCCAGCCTGATGGTCACCTATTTGTCAAAACTTCGGCAACTTTATCCTGAAATGAAATTTCGAGTGAGTGTAGAAGACGAGCAAACACTTTTTGAATTGCTAGCAAAAGATGAATTGGACTTGATTTTTATATTTGATGAGATGACAACGAATACGATGAATTACGTTCATTTATATGCTGAAGAAACCTTTGAATTGGTCACCCATAAAAAGAATGTGGTCGATCATCCAGAATCTTACGAAATGATTTTGACCGATAACAAATGCAGCTATCGCAAAGCCTTTCTTGAACAATATCATTCAGCTATGAACATTTCGATTGCGTTGGAATTGGCGAATCCTGAGGATATAAAAAAGTTACTATCCTCTGGAAACGAGACTGCCTTTCTTCCGAAATATGCCACGAAAGATCTGAGTTCACAAGATTTCATCCATTCTCCCTTACCTTTAAATAGACCTTTCTATTTGCAATGGCTATTCGCAGATGAAAAGAAGAACAGCCAACTCGATAAACTCATCTCACTCCTTCTTGAAGATCCTCATTATGAAGTAAAAATAAAAAAATAAATCGTCCGTTCATAGATGAGAAGGTGGCTAAAAAAGGTGCAGAATTCAGCTATAAAGCTATATTCTGCACCTTATTATATTAGAAGATAAAATAGAGGTTATTTTTATGTTTATTTATTTGGAGTTGTTACATTTAATGGTTGACTGAACTCAGATAAAGTATTGTTATTAGCCAATGCTTTTACTTTATACGTATAGGTCGTTCCTGGTTGAATGAAGATATCTTCAAATTCATTATTTAAAGAAACCCCAATCCGACGATCGTTACGATAGATCTCATAACCTCTGATACCAGAAGCATGTGTAGAATCTGCCCACATCAAACTCGCAGTTGTAGAAGTTACGCCCATTGTATGCAAGTATTTAGGTGCTGTCGGCAATTGATTGTTGGCATCATCTGTCTTTTGCGTTATGACACGAATCACCTGACTCTTTTCAGAGACTTTTCCATTCGTTCCAACTGCTTCGATTTGATACGAGTATGTTGTGTTTTCTGCTAATTTTGTATCCACAAATTGGCTGCCGTCTACTGTTGCTATTTTTTGATTGTTTCGATAAACGTTGTATTCTTTTACTCTACTGTCTGTTTTCCAGCTTAACTTAGCCGAAGAATTTGTTACTTCGGTTGCTTTTACTTCAGTTGGAGCAGATGGAGCTACTTCGATCGGCGGATTAACGATCGATCCGCCAGACACATCTACATCGACTGCTTGGTAAAAAGCATTTCCTGTATCTGCCACATCCCATGCAGCATAGATCACATGATAGCCTGAACGATTTGCTGGGATATTTACTTTGTGGATCACACCATTTTTTGATTGCGAACCATCATGAGGGATCTCTGTGATCAGCTCAAGATTGGCTCTTTTTAGCGGCTCATCAGGATTCCAGCCTTGTTTTGTCATGTAATAATGCCATTTCGTTGTTCTGTGATTCTGTGTGTAATACCATTCAAAATTATTCACACCAGTTTCAATTGGCTGCTTTTTCCACGTATCCGCTCCTGTCGCATCCAACTGGAAGCCTCTGACACCATTAGCTGATGCTAATTTCCCATCTTGCGGACCTCTAGCTGGGAAGCCTTTTGGTGCTTCCAATGATTGTGGTTCATAAATGATTGGGCCATACTTACTTAACGCTTGGCTGTGGTTTTGGCTAGCCTCAAGGGAGCCTTGGTAGGCACGACTGATTGGTTCTTTGATATATCCATGTGCGTCAACTTTTTGACTTCCTAACAATCCAGCGCCTACAAATAATACTGCTGATCCTACGGCTAAACGACTAAAACTTTTTTTCATTTACTTTCTTTCCCTTCTATATTTTATTCATAGAAATTGTTTATCTTTTTTCTGACAATCTGCGGATGTTCGTGCAAAAAATAAATAGCTGTTTTTCAACTAGCAGACAAACAATTTTCTATGTGTTTATTTTATATTTTTTAAATGATAGAAATGAGTCAAAAAAGGAATCGTCTAGGACGCATTTGGTTTTTGAATTCTTTTTTCACAAACTGAAACATTATAATCATTGAGGATGTTTTTGATTATAACTTTCAGAATAGAATTATAGGCAAAGAATAACCATTTTTTTCTCGGAAAAAGAAAAAAATGGTTTTTTAGTGTAAAGAGATCAAATTGCCAGCAATAGAGTTGTATTTCTTTTGATACTTTTTCGTTCACTCCTCTCGAGATGTTACGATTTTCTTTGTTATTAAACATTTTATTCCCCCTTAAAACACAAAAATAGACCAACCACCATTTAAGATGATTGATCTTCATAGATATAATATATAATGATTTTTGAACTAGATACATTCCTTGTAACTGATTTACATTGGTGTTTCCTTAATGACATGAAACTCCGTCCTTCTTTTTTCGGGCGTATTCTCGTACTTCCTATCCCAGGAATCAACCACTTTTTGCGTATAGTACACTCAATTAACAATTTACTTTGAATTTCCTATCATTTTTCTTTTTTGACCTCGATTGTTTTAATTAAATAGCCATTTTCATCATGGACACTAGTCTTTCCATCTGGTTTTACAATCATAATCAACCCTTTGGATAAAAATAACTGCTCATTTTCTTTTAATTGGTAAAATAACTCTCCATCTTTATCATAGTAATACTTCGTGGACATTTTACTAGGTAAACTTTTAGATACTTGATAGACATTTTGCTTCTTCTCTATCTCAATTTCAGAACCGTTACTTGCTTCAATAAGAATCTTCCCCTTTTGGTTCACTAACCCTTGATCGTGATTTTTTGTGTTGAAAATAGACAATCCAGAATCTGTAAATTTACTAAACGTATAAATCTCTTTTGTCTGGCTTTCTGTTTCAGAAAAAACTTTCTTTCCAGAGCTATTTATAATGGCTGGGAAAGCATTTTCTCCCAGTCTTTGAGTAGAAAACAACCCATTACCAAGATAAAAAGGGGGCCTTTCGTAACTATCTGGAAACTTTTTGACCACTTCGAATTTCTCATTCATCAATCCGTATTTTTCATCATGCAGTTTTCCAATTCTAACTAAAATAGTATCATCTTTCAAAAAGCCGTCAACAACAGAAATTCCCTCTTCTGCTTCATCAGCAACTTCGGTCACAACTTCACCAGCTTCATTAATGACAAGATCATCCCCGTATGATGTAGCCAAAGCAAGACCTTTTTCGGAAAAAGATGAAATATGTTCAAACAATAACGGCTCTTCATCCTTATAGATTACTTTACCCTCTTGATTGATTAAACCATACTTACCTTCTTCTGTTTTATAAATGGCTACTGAACGTTGTCCATACGGAAAAATCTCCGTTATTTCCATTTTCTTTGCTTCTTCTGGCGAAAAAATCAATCCTTTTTTATCATGAACAACGCCATAACCTCCATCGATTTTAACAACAGCTAATGCCGTGTCTATTCCTTCTTCTTCCAGATAATCAAAGCTTTCAATACCTTTTAATAGCATCTTACCTTCATTATTCATCAACCCCTCGGTATCATCTTTGAAATGAACATCAGCGAAATTATCATTTCTAAAAATAAATTCTGATATATCATCTGGCATATCTTTAGCTTCTTTTACAAGTGTTCCATCACTCAAAATAAGACCATATTTTTTCAGCTTCGGATCTTCATACCTACCATACTTACTATTTTCAAATGTCCGATTGTGAATTCTAAGTTCTGGATTTTCAGGAAAAATTTGATAACTCTCTGTATTAAAATAAAACACATCGTGCATAGTTGTAGTATATTGTAATAATGTACTATTAGAAAATGCATCAATTTCTTTTATTCGTTCTTTTTCTCCATCCATTAAAATAGCTCCATCAGCATCCATTAATCCCATAAAATTGTTGGACATATAAATAATTGGACGCTCAGCTATTGATTTTTCCGCTTTTTTGATCAGTTTTTCTTTATTTGTAGACTGTTCTGCTTCTTCCTCATTCGTACAACCACTAACAAAAATACCTAAAAAAAGAACTATACCTATAACCAAACCTTTTTTCTTCATCTTTCTCCTCCATTTACATCATTAATAAAATATGCAATACATTTATTTTAACAAAAGTTTGCTCCCCTTTGCAGGACATTCTTTCGTTTGGCTCCTACTACTATATGTCTTAAAAATCCCCCTATTTATGATACGGTGCTGCGTATCGTAAGTGAATGATATTTGGAGAATCCTTTAGCAGATAACAACTTGAAAATTTCTATGCGTGATTCTTAGTAGTTCAAAAAATTTATTTTAATTTTTTACGAACCTTTGCAAGTTTTTTAGTAATTCTATCATTTACAGCTTCTGGACTAGGAGCGCCAGTATAGATATTACTATGCTCTTTTATTCCCTATATTTTAGGAACAATAAACTTTCTTTTTTCAAGTTCTTCTTTAATCTACTGACTAAAGATCAAACTGCCATTAATTGAGTAACTGCAGCATTTTTTCAGACCTCAACTCATCTTAAATTTTCATCTCACTTAAAAATAAAGCAATTATCTAGCTTTTTCTTTGAATATCTAACTGATTTAAATATTCTGCTCTAGTTATTCCACCATATTTTTCATTAAATTGATCAAAGTCAAGTTCTGATTCTATATCAAGCAAATCAAATATATAGCTAAGCTCTTTTTCAGAGAATATAGTAGCAGGGGAAATCAGCTCCTCTTTGTTTTCTGAACACGGAGAAAGCCCTAATCCGCTAAGAGGCTTGAAAACAGGCTCTTTGATAAAAGATTTTTTTAAAAATTCAGTAGCTCTCATAGTTTTACTACCAAATCCCCAATCAAATCGAATAGCTATTTCCTCTTGCAACCTGTTTAACGTTTCCCAATATGTTCCTGTATAGGCATGGTATCCTGCATATGTTGTATGAGGTCCATTAAAGGAAAAACTCATTGGTAAAACTATATCTTCCACGCGTAACGCTATATTTCCAATCACAGGGTAGGTTCCTCTTAATACATTGTCATCCATGATAATCTCGGGATTTAAAAGTTTAGAATTTCTTAACATCGATGGATCAACTTGATTTTGGTCACTTAAAAAATCAAACGAACGAATAATCAATGGTACACCCATCATTAAATTTAGATAGTGCTTGGTATCAGTAGGCATCTGCTTATTTTTCCGAAATCTGGTAAAGCTGCCAATTATTATTGCAAAACCATATTTATTTCCACAAACCGGATAGGAGAAAATATCTCCTTCTTTTGGCAGATACCTACTCTTGGTTTTCTTTATCTGATTTGTCTTCTGCTGTTCCCATTCGCTAAGATCACCATACAACTCAATTAATTGTTTTTGAAGCTCTTCAATAGTTGGAGTTGATTGCTCAAAGTACATCACTGGAAAATGAGCGATTCCTATTTTCAGTTCATACTTTCCATATCTCTTATCCACAGTCAGCCTCATTTTCTTCGTTTTACAACTTCTAATATTTTTTAAAGTCAGTGTTTTTGGTTTCGAACCTTTCCTGCTAATAAGTTTCTTTTCGTCATCTAAGTCTATTTCATAATCGATTTCTTTATAAAGATGATCTCTGATTTGCACTAGCTTGATAACTTGATTATTTCGAATATAGGCTTTGCTTTTCTCAACTGAAGGAACCGAAAGATCTATTACCTCATCCCCCTCTGTGATTTCCTCAAGCCCTAATAACTTGCGATATTCATTCGTTAACATTTTTCCCTCCGTTATATTACCTACTTAGGTAAATAATTTGGTAGAAGCTCTAATAGTAACTCTGTTATTGCTGACGGTGTCATTGTGCTCAAATCGACATTTCCTTTTATAACCAATTCCATTAATTCCATATAAGCGTATCCTAATGCTCCAGTAATGATCATACCCACACCACCAGATATTAATCCTCCACCAACTGTTCCAATACCTGGTACCAATTTAGCAATATTTCCTGATAATGATTTTCCCGAAACCATTGCCGTGTACACGCCCAACATACTAGTTAATGCCGTTTCGATCTTTTGTTTATCTATATCAATCCCATAGATTGATGTGATTTTTGTCATCATTGCTGTTTGTGCTGCCATCATAATAGGAGCATCTGTTCCTGGAATTGGGGTAAATCCTGTGCCAAAGTTTGCTGCCATAGTTGCTGTTACAACTTTTACTGCTTCATTATGTTTGACTTTGATAGATGCTTCTTGAGAATGGATAAAGGAGGCTTGTAATCCTTCCGGTAAAACTTTGATGGTTAGATCAATCAATTCTTCAATGCCAAAAAGGGCTTGGTTTTCAGTTTCTTTTGCTAGTACCAAGACGACATTCTGTTGAAAATTCATTAGTTTTTCTATTTCATCTTTCAGTAGATTCGCTTCAGTCACATCAAAAGATTTTGTCAATACAATGATAACTGGTAATTTTTGTTCGACTATCCATTTAATAAACGCAATTTCAGCATCTTCTATTCGTGAACCGGAACCAGAAATAACATACCACACAACATGGATATCATCTTCCGTTGTTTCAGTAGCTTGAACTTTTTTGATCAGCTGCTGAATTGGGTTACGTTTTAAAGATTTCATCACACTTTTTATATCAAATCCCATAGAACTGATTTCAAAACCAACTGTATCATAAATTCGGACTGGAAAATTTTTTTGCTCAATCAAATTAATATCATCTGTAACTGGCTTACCTACTCCAGTTTTAACCAGTTCCTCACCAAATATAGCGTTAATCAAAGTCGACTTCCCAACACCGCTTTTTCCAGCAATTAATAGATTGACCTTTTTTAATTCTTTGTTTTCCTTTTTTACATTAATAAACGTTTCTTCAATGTATTCTTTAAAGTTCGTTTGTTCCATTTTTTTCTCCTCCTGCCTATATCTCCTTACTCAATACTCTCTCTTTATTTTATAAAAATTCTTAGTTAACAACATATAAACTAAAATGATCATCCCTACTTATGATACGGTTCCCCCCGCATAATCCGGAACCCGCGATAAATCTGCTCCACCAATACCAACCGCATCAGCTGATGTGGATAAGTCAGCTTGCCAAACGACATCTGCTTTTGGCTTCTCTTCATCACCTCATCACTCAAACCAAGTGATCCGCCGATAACAAAGGCTAATTGACTTTTTCCATCGATCCCTAACTGTTCAATCTCTTTTGAAAATTCCTCACTGCTATACTGCTTGCCATTGATCGCTAAAACAAATACATGATCCTGATCAGAAATTTTCGCCAAGATCCGTTCGCCTTCTTTGCCTTTGACCTGCAGCATTTCTGCTTCACTTAGATTCTCTGGTGCTTTCTCGTCTGCGACTTCGATGATCTCAACCTTCGCATAGCTTTGCAGTCGTTTTAAATATTCATTGATACCTTGAACCAAATATTTCTCTTTTAGCTTTCCTACGGTAATGATTTTTATTTTCAATAGATTCACGTCTCTTCCTATATTTGATTCTTTCAGTTGTTAACAATTTTATCATGAATGATTTTACTCTTCCACATACTTTCCCACAAAGTTATGCACATATGCACAGACTTATCCACAGAACTATAGCTGTTTATCCTTTATTTTATAGTATTTTTAAATACAAACACATATTCCCGTTTACTTTTCCACATTATCCACATTTTGTGGATAACTTTTGCACTGGATTTTTCCTCACTTTTTTAATAGTTTTTCACAAATTCATGTGTATAAGTGTGGCACCAAAAACTTTTTTTCATTGTTTATATCTGTTTTTCTCCCTAACTTGTTCATAAAAAATTCAAAGCTGTTCGGTAGACTAAAGTTGTCTTGAAAGACTATACTAAATATAATAAATAATGATAGATAATTAGGAGGTTGCTTATATGCAAAGAAAAGATGTTACACCTGATTCAGATAAAAAACAAAATGGCGTATTCAAAAAATTTGGGATCGGTTTAGTCGGAGGATTACTTGGTGGTGCTTTGGCTTTTGGTGGAGCTTACGCAATTACGGGGCAAAATAATTCTTCAAATAATAATACAACGACAAACACAACTGTAAAAGATACAAAAGGAGATACCAAAGTCACTAATGTCAGCTTGGATGTCAACAGTGATGTCACTAAGGCCGTAGAAAAGGTCCAAAACTCTGTTGTCTCTGTGATCAATTTACAAAGTACTAGTCAAAATTCTGATTTTGGCAGCCTGTTTGGTGGTCAAAATGGGAATGAAGCAAACGGTGATGAATCAAATGGAAGTGACCTTGAAGCAGCTAGCGAAGGGAGCGGCGTCATCTATAAAAAAGATGGCAAAACAGCGTATGTCGTTACGAATAATCACGTAGTAGACCAAGCAAAAGGGCTTGAAGTTGTCATGCATGACGGGACAAAAGTACAAGGTGAATTAGTTGGGACAGATTCATATACTGACCTTGCAGTGATCAAGATTTCTTCTGATAAAGTTGATTCAATTGCAGAATTCGGAAATTCAGATAAATTAAAAATCGGTGAACCAGCCTTAGCGATCGGTTCTCCATTAGGTTCTGCTTATGCTAACTCTGTAACACAAGGGATCATCTCTTCTGTTAATAGAAATATCCAAAATGAAAACAATGGACAAGCAATCAACATCAATGCGATCCAAACAGATGCAGCGATCAATCCAGGGAATTCCGGCGGTCCTTTAGTCAACATCGAAGGTCAAGTCATCGGAATCAACTCCGTTAAGATCGTTCAATCTGAAAGCCAAGTAAGTGTTGAAGGTATGGGCTTTGCAATTCCTAGTAACGATGTAGTCAATATCATCAATCAACTAGAAAAAGATGGCAAAGTGACTCGTCCAGCATTAGGAATTTCAATGGAAGAATTGACGAATGTCTCAACACAACAAAGAAAAGAAATTCTGAACTTACCTGAAGATGTTCAAACAGGTGTCCTTGTCCGTACTGTCCAAACTGCTACTCCAGCAGATAAAGCTGGGCTTGAACGATACGATGTTATCACAAAAATCGATGATGAAGATATCAGCTCAGTGACCGAATTACAAAGTGCACTGTACAAGAAAAAAGTCGGAGATAAAATGAAAGTTACATTCTACCGCGATGGGAAAGAACAAAGTGTCGATGTAGAATTGACGATCGATCAATCTGCTTTAAAAACAAACGCTCAAACAAATGAATAACATAAAAATAGCGGGACATCATTTTTGATGATATCCCGCTATTTTTTATTTTCCTAAAGCAAATTTTTCGCCAAAAGAATCTTCAACATTTACAAAATTTGTAAAAAATACAGATTTTGTAAGTCTTACAAATCTTGGCATCATTTCTCTAAACGCCTTATGATATGATTTCATTGTAATCGATTACAATAAAATTAGGAGAAAAAATGAATGAATAAAATTGAGGAAATAATCAATACTCGGTTGATGCCTATCGCTATAAAATTTCAGAATAATAAATATATGAGTGCCATTTCAGATGGTTTTTCAATGATTTTGCCTATCACAATGCTGGGGGCAATTTTTACATTGTTATCCAGTATGCAATTTGAACTTTATCAGAATTTTTTAAAAATCACTCATTTAGCTACTATTTTAAGTTATGCCTCTAAAGTAACGACCGATATGATCGCTTTATATGTCGTTTGCGCCATTGCCTATAATTTAACGATAAAACTAGGATTTGAAAAGGATGCTTTCTTTTCTGCACTGCTCTCCTTAGTACTGTTCTTTATATTGTTGCCTAGCGGGATGGAGCATCAATTGGAATCAGGTGAAGTCATTACGATTCCAAATGCGTTATCAACAGAGTATCTAGGTGCAAAAGGCATGTTTATGGGAATTATTTTAGGAATGATCATCCCCATCATCTATTGTGCAATTATTAAACGAGGAATCGTGATCAAAATGCCGGCAAGTGTTCCTCCAACTATTGCAAAATCATTTGCAGCTATTGCACCTGCGTTTATTTTAACCGGTATCTTTTCTCTTATTCGGTTTGGTTTTGAAATGACTTCTTATGGAGATGCCAATAATTTCATTTATACTATTTTAGGCTGCCCGCTACAAAACTTAGGGAATAGCCCAATTTCATTTATCCTTTTGATCGTTTTTGCTCAGCTGCTTTGGTTCTTCGGAATACACGGCTATATGATTATTCGTCCAATTCTACAGACTGTTTTCATTCCATTAAGCTTGATGAACTTAGCGGCTTTTGAAGCTGGAGAGCAATTACCGAATGCCATTACGTATCAACATTACGGAACGTATGCCAATTTAGGTGGTTCTGGGGCTTTGTTGGGGTTGGCACTTTTAATGTCTTTTACAGCTAAAAGTGATCGTTATAAAAAATTGGGGAGAATGGCCCTGCCAGCTACTTTCTTTGGAATCAATGAACCGGTTATTTTTGGAGTACCAATGGTTTTAAATACAATATTCTTTATTCCTTTTCTAATCGGTCCGATTTTAATGTTTGTCATCCCTTATTTGCTACAAGTATTTCAGATCATTGAGACCCTAAGAGGCATTCAACTACCTTTAGGGACACCTGCCTTAGTTTATGGTTGGTTAGAAGGTGGAACTCCTGTGCTGATCGTTCAAGCGGTCTTGATCGTGATCCAAGTTGTTATCTGGTTGCCATTTTTTAAAGCAGCAGATCGGCAAGCCATTTTAGAAGAAGCACAGCTAGCTGAAGAGATTCGTAAAGAAAAGAATGAAGCAGGTGAATCCGTTGAGCACATTTAAAGAAGGTTTTTTATGGGGAGGAGCCCTGGCAGCTAATCAGTCTGAGGGTGCTTATCTAGAAGGCGGAAAAGGTCAGTCGATCATCGATATTTTACCTGTGGGAGAAAAACGCAAACATAGCTTAAAAGATCCAAACTATGCCTTTGAACAGACTTTTGATTACTATCCAAGCCATCAATCAATCGATTTTTATCATCGGTATAAAGAAGATATCAAGTTACTAGCTGAGTTAGGAATAAAATGTTTACGAACCTCCATTAGCTGGTCTAGAATATTTCCAAAAGGAGACGAGCTTGAACCTAATGAAGCAGGGCTCAAATTTTACGATGCCTTGTTTGATGAATTGCTAAAATACAATATTGAACCGATCGTGACCATCAATCATTTTGATACCCCCCTCTACCTTTCACAAAAATATAGAGGCTGGGAAAATCAACAGTTGATCACCTTTTATAAAAGATATTGTGAAACTTTATTTAAACGGTACCATAAAAAAGTAACCTATTGGATCACCTTTAATGAAATCAACATGATTTTAAGAAATCCCTTTTTAGCTGGCGGACTCGTCACCAATGAAAAAAGCGTGGTTTTCCAAGCGGCCCACCATCAGCTCGTTGCTTCAGCAGAAGTGACAAAACTGGCAAAACATATTGATCCTACGATCCAAATCGGCTGTATGCTAGCAGCTGGAAGTGTCTATCCATATACCTGTAATCCAAAAGATATTCAGGCAGCTGTAGAACGCAGCCGCGACCAATATTTCTTTATCGATGTTCAAGTAAATGGTACTTATCCGTATTTTGCCCAACGATATTTTGAAGATCATAGCATAAAACTGAATCGTTCAAAGGATGAACTGGCGCTGCTGGCAGATTATACTGTTGATTTTATTGCTTTTAGTTATTATACAAGTCGTTTAGAAACCGTCAACGAAGAGTTAAGAAAGAATATTATTGAAGGAAATGCAATGGCCAGCGTTCGAAATCCCTATTTGAAAGATGCAGGCTGGGGCAGACAAATCGATCCCTTAGGGTTTAGGATCACCATCAACGAGATCTATCAGCGCTATCAGCGTCCCTTATTCGTTGTAGAAAATGGCTTAGGTGCAAAAGATGAGCGAACTGGTGAACATATCCATGATAAATACCGGATCGATTATTTTCGTAGTCATATCGAACAAATGTCAGAAGCTGTAAAAGACGGAGTAGACTTAATTGGCTATACGACATGGGGCTGCATCGATCTGATCAGTGCAGGAACTGGTGAAATGAGTAAACGATATGGATTTATATACGTAGACTTAGACGACGAAGGAAAAGGGACAAGAAAACGGTATAAAAAGGATAGCTTTAGTTGGTACCAAAAAGTCATCGAAACAAATGGCGAAAGCTTATAAACGAATCAGCTATACTTAGAAACAAAGAATGTCATTGTAGCATCGTTTAGTCCATCAATAGCCTTTTTAGTCTTGTGAGTACAATTGATAATAACGAGAATACAAAATATCGATAAAAAGCTGTGCCTGATAAGGTGCGGCTTTTTTGATTGCACTATTTCCTAAAAAAAAGACTTCATCAAAAATATTTGCAATTTTCATTTGATCATTTTGAGTGATCAATACAGTGTAATTATCATTAGAAGACATATCAAATAATAGATCACTGAATTTTAAAAAATAATTGCCTTCAGTAGACAGAATAATGACTAAGCTATTCTTAGAAATTTGCTGAAATGCTTTTCGCTGACTCATTCGTCCCTTAAAATAAGTAACGTATTTCCCACATGAAAAAAGTAAATACTGCAATTGCTCTAATAATAAGCCCGAGCTGTGAGTGCCAAAAAAATACACATCTTCGGTACTATGTATACGCTCACATAAAAGATCCACTTGCTCTAAATCAAGATTCTTTTCTAATGATTGAAATGATTGTGTTATTTGTTTGATGTATTCGTTTAAAGAATGGCTGCTGTTGAGTTGATTGATTGTTAATTCAAAATTGTTTTTATTGATAAATCTTTTTGTATCAGATTGGTATTCAACGAAGGCTTGCTGCATATCAGAGAATTTTGAATACCCTAGCTTTTTAGAGAAACGGCTGATACTGGCTGTAGAGGTATAACATTCTTCTGCTAAAGATTCGATCGAAATATCAGCAGCATCATGCCCAACTTTTTTCAACAAGGTACGTGCAATCGTTGTGTTGATATTTCCTTCTGTTGTTGAAATCACAAGATCCTGAAGTCTGCCTACAATACTCGCTTTCTCCATGCTATCGCCCTCCAAAATAAATATATGTTTAGTCTAAGTATAACAGAAGCAAGGTTGGGACAGAAGGGCTGAACGCTAGGAACCAGACATGTACTAGGCCCCATTATTTTTCTCTAGCGAGTCTTTAGCAAGAACTCCTCCTTCTTATTTTCACCGCCTTCAACTTTTAGTACTTAGTTCCTAAATTTATTTATATGTAAGGAACAAATAAAGTTAAAACAAGTCACAAAGAAATCTTGCTCACTCGTTTTAACTTTAAAAATTCTATGTCAGTTTACGATTCAAAATGCTACTTATTTTCCTACAGCAAATTTTTCGCCAACTACTGCATCAAATGGTAATTCTAAAATTCCTTTTTTTGCCGGTGCATCTGGTAAACGCAGTTCACTTGCTGAACAGATCATACCAAAGCTTTCCACACCACGTAACACACCTGGCCAAATCATCAAACCATCTGGCATCATTGCACCAGGTTTAGCAACAACGACTTTTTGACCGGCTTTGATATTTGGCGCTCCACAAACGATTTGAAGGACTTCTCCATTATCTACTTCTGTTTGTGTGATCGATAAATGATCTGAATCAGGATGTTTCTTGCATGATTTGACAAAACCAACAACGATTTTTGGTTCATGATCTACAGCTAGCGTTTCTGAAAAACCAGCTGCTGTCAGTTCTTGATTTAGTTTAGCCAATTGTTCATCAGTCAATTCAACTTGACCTGAGCCATCGATCGTCCCCAAAATCGTCGATGCTTCGAAAATATTCCACGCAACGACTTGCTCATCGGCGCTAACACGGGCAATATTTCCTTTACGTTCAACGTGATTTTCTTGTCCTTTATCATCTGCTGCGATAACGAACAATACATCACCAACATGTTCTTTATTATATGCAAAAATCATTTTTTTCCTCCTAATTTTAAAAGCTGAAAGAGCTGATTTGTCTCGAATGAAAAATAGGGAAAATTGAACGTGGTGCTCCTTACCACGAGTTTTTTTCTGAGAAGTGTGCTCTTTTACTACCGTCCTATCTTAACAAAAAATGACGAATGATGCCACTTTTGATCGGCAAAACAAAAATAAGTGAAACAAAACGATTGCGCTTTGCTTCACCCGTTTTTTATCTATACCGACATTTATTTCTTCTTTTTATCCGGACGAACAATCAGCACATCACAAGGCGCATTCCGAATAATGTAACTGCTGACGCTGCCGATCATAAAACGTTCGACTGCATTTAGACCAGATTGTCCTACCATGATCAAATCGATCTCGTATTTTTTCGGTAGATCATTACACATCACATCTTTAGCAGACCCATAGGTTACAACGGTTTCTACTTGAGTAAAATCAACACTCTTAGCATACGTTTCACAATCTGCCAGTAATTCTTTTGCTGTTTCTGTTTCTTGATCCAACAGATTATCATTCAAGGATGAATAGCCCATCATAGTGTACACCTGATTTTCTATGACATGAACGACGATCACACGACCGTTATTTCTTCTAGCCACCTCAACCGCCTGTTCAAAAGCTAAATTCCCTTGCTCACTACCATCGACACCGACTAAAATATTTTTATACGTTTGTGTTAACATGATACCCATCTCCCAATCAAATTCATTTGATTCTGACACTGGATCTTTTACTGACTACTACTAACGAAGACCGTTTAAAAAGGTGGTGATTTCTTCTTTGGTCTTACGATCTTTATTGACTAAACGGCCCAGCTCTTTGCCATTATCTGTTACGACAAAACTTGGGATCCCGAAAATATTCCACTTAGAGGCCAGATCGATAAATTTATCCCGATCAACTTCAATAAACTGAAAATCTGAGAATTCGGCTTCGATCTCAGGCATGACCGGCTTGATATATCGGCAATCGCCGCACCAATCTGCAGTGAAGAAAAAGACACTCTTATCTTTTCCTACATAATCCGCTAATTCTTCATAAGATGTTGGAATAATCATATTGCCCCTCTACTTTCCGTAAATGATCGTATTGACTGTTGTCTTGTCTAAGCCTTTTAAGACCTGGATCAGCATTTCGCGAGCTGCTTCATAGTCTTTGATATTGAACATCGTTTGATGCGTATGAATGTAACGTCCGCAAACACCGATCACTGTACTTGGAACCCCGTTATTCGTTGTATGAGCCGCACCTGCATCTGTACCGCCTTTAGAAACAAAGTATTGATATGGAATATTGTGCGTCGCTGCAGTATCCAGTAAATATTCACGGACACGAGGTAACGTGATCAAACCAGGATCATAAATACGTAATAGCGTTCCTTCACCTAAATGTCCATACGTCCCTTTTTTCGTTTGTAGATCATCAGCAGCTGAACAGTCTACTGCAAAGAATAAATCTGGTTTAAACTTGTGAACAGATGGTTTAGAACCACGCAACCCAACTTCTTCCTGAACATTCGCACCAGCGATCAATGTATGACCTAATTGTTCATTTTGCAATTCTTCCAATGCTTCTAAAACCAAAGTACAGCCGTAACGATTATCCCAAGCTTTACTGATGATATTTTTACCATTCGCCGTTTTGATCGTTTCAGTTTGAGGTACGATCGAATCTCCTGGACGTACGCCGTAGCTTTCCGCTTCTTCTTTTGATTCAAAGCCTGCATCAAATAACACATCGGTTACTTCAAGCTGCTTTTGGCCACTTGTTCCACGCAATAAATGCGGAGGAACGGAAGAAGAAATACAAGGATAATTCCCTTTGCTTGTTTTTAAAGTAAAGCGTTGTGCTGAAACAACATAGGGATTCCAGCCACCTAAAGGTACGACTTGAAATAGACCATTATCTTTGATTTGAGTCAACATAAAACCGACCTCATCCATGTGAGCCGCAACCATCACACGTGGTGCATCTTGTTCTTTTGCTCTTTTAAGACCAAAGATACCGCCTAAACCATCATATTGGATCTCATCCACTAATGGCGTCATATGCTTTTTCATATACGCACGAATATCGTCTTCAAATCCGCTGGTTCCTTGCAATTCAGTCAATTCTTTGATGCGTTGAAATGTTTTTTCTTCCATCATTATATTATCTGCCAGCTACCCTTTTAAGTTTCAAGGATGAACCTTTCTTTTCTGTAAAAATAACACGTCATTCAAACAGAAACGGCAGATACTCCTTTCATCTATTTTCATCATTTATTATAACGCAAATTTTTTTAATTGCCCACGTTTTTTGTTTTTCGATATTTCCTTCATGTATGGTAAAATAAAAGAAAGGTCGATTTTTTCGGCAAACATTGACTATACTCGGAGGTTATTCCCATGAATGAAGAAAATGAATTAAGCTATTTCAAAGGCGGCTTAGCGATCGGTGTGAGTCTGGGTATCATAAGTGGGATTGCTTCTACATTATGGTATCAAAAACAACGAACCGTAGATGCTGACCTAGTTTTAGAAAATGTCAAAGAAGCATTTTTAAAAGAAGGCCCGATAGAAGGATCATGGATCGAATTTGAGAAAAAGCCACTTCGGAAATTTGCGATTCATTCAAAAACCTATAATGGCGGTATTTCTCGTTTAGAAGACGGCGTTATGGTCCAATATGAATTCACAGCAGATGCGCTCACTGGTACAGTGATCGATGTCAAGAGAATCAAAGAATAGAAAGAATCAGAGAAAAACTAATGACTCGTTTTTCTCTGATTCTTTCTATTTTGGTCAAATCTTCCTCGTGCGCGTTTCCCATTACGCCCAAAAGATTCTTCCACATTTGTTTTCAAAAAATAACTAACGATCGGAACACCAATAAACAATACCAGCGCTAATGAAGGCACATACCAGCCAATGAGCATGACTGATAAGATGGCTCCATAGTATAAACGATCTCTTGCTGCATATAATTGTTTCAACTGTTTTTGTCTGCTCTCTTCTTCCACTGCCAACGGGATCCCTGCTTTAAACAAACGACTAAATGTTCCATTGACAGCAATCAGTAATAAACCATAAGCAAGTGTAGGTAGCTGTTTATCCGCGGCTTCCATAGACCAGCTTGTAAAAAATGGAATCAAAACTAAAGAGAAAAGAAAACATGTATTTCTAATAACGAATGGTTCATTGATTTTTTTGATCTGCTCAAACAATTTCCGATGATCGTTCCAATAGCCCGCTATGATGAAAAAACTGATTGCAAATGTCAGCAAGCTTTCAAGAAATCCAGTATAGTCACCACTGTTGGGAATTGGTATTTCCAGTGCTGCAATCGTGATCACAATAGCGATCACTGCATCACTGAATAGCTCGATCCTTAATTTTTTTCCCGCTATTTCCATCATCATTCCTCCTGTTGTCACTGCACTCAGGCAACATCACTTAAGAATTGACTATTATAGATATCCGAATAAACACCTTCAGCTTCTAACAATTCTTGATGATTCCCTGATTCTACAACATCTCCTTGATCCATCACGATGATTTTATCGGCATCATAAATCGTAGACAAACGATGAGCTACAACAAAACTTGTACGACCAACCAACAATTGTTTCATTGCTTTTTGGATCAGCATCTCTGTCCTAGTATCGACATTCGATGTTGCTTCGTCTAAAATCAAGATTTCCGGATTCGCTAAAAAGGCTCGGGCGATCGTAATCAGCTGTCTTTGTCCTTGTGAGATATTATTTGTTTCTTCATTCAAAACCGTTTCATAACCTTCCGGTAATTTTCGAACAAACTCATCCACAAAAGCCGCTTTAGCTGCAGCATAGACCTGCTCTTTCGTTGCATCAGGATTACCGTACTTGATATTGTCGTAAATCGTTCCTGAAAAAAGCCAAGTATCCTGTAAGACCATACCGATCTTTTGATGCAGCTGTTCATGTGTAAAGTTTCGGCTATCGATTCCATCGATTTTAATACTACCGCCAGAAATTTCATAAAACCGTTGTAATAAATGAACTAAGGTTGTCTTACCTGCACCTGTGTGTCCAACAATCGCAATCGTTTCTTTGGGTGCAACCGCTAAAGAAAAGTCCTTCATCAATAATTCTTCTCCGTAGCCAAATTGAACATGATCGAAACGAACTTTAGCCGAGTCATCCAACTGATCAGGAAATGTCTGTTCATAATGTTTTCTTTCTTCTTCATCCAATACTTCAAAGACCCGTTCCGCAGAAGCAACGATCGATAAAATCCCGCTCCATATTTGAGAGAATTGACTAATTGGTTGAGAAAATTGCGTTGAATATTGAAGAAATGCCTGTAAATTTCCGATCAAGATCGCGCCTGCAGCCACTTCAACAGCACCGACAGTACAAATCACGACATAAACTAGATTTTTCAATAAAATCATCGCCGGCATCATTGAACCGCCGAAAAATTTTGATTTCCAACCGGCTTCATACATTTCTTTATTGAACGCTTCAAATTGCTGCTCAGATTTTTCTTCATAATTAAAGCTTTTGATTACCGTATGACCATTGAAAGCCTCTTCGATCTGACCATTTAAGCTGCCTTGCACATGTAAATATTTCTTGAAATTTTCCTGTGCTTTTGGTGTAAACAGTTTCGTTATCAAAAAACTGCAGGGTAAAATCAATGCAGCGACCAAAGTCAATTTCCAACTGATCGTCAGCATCAACCAGATCACACCGATGACTAAAATCACGCTAGAAAGTAATTGAGTCAAACTTTGCTGCAGCATCGTTGCGATATTGTCCATGTCATTGATCGCGATCGACATCAGGTTTCCATTTGAATGCTTGTCAAAATAATCACTTGGTAACTCATTGATCTTTGCCTTTAACTCGTTTCGTAAGGTTTTGGTTGTATTTTGTGAAACAACTGTCATCAACCACTGTTGTACAAAGTCCGCGATTGCTTTACCAACATACATTGCTCCGACGATCCCCAATATCATGGCCAGCTTTGTGAAATCAATTCCTGTTTTTGCTTTGACTCCTGCAAAAATCAATGTCGTTGCTGATCCTAATAATTTAGGGCTTAGCACTTGAAGCAGTGTACCTGCGATTGCAATGACTGCGACTAACACGATCAGCCAAAGACTTTCTTTCATGTAGCTCATCAATCGCTTAAATGTTCCGCTTAAATCTTTTGGTGTCGCTTTGACGCCTCTATTCATCGGTGTTCCTTTACTCATCAGGCTGCCTCCTTGTCTTCTTGTGAAAGAATGATTTCTTGATAGACCGCGTTTGTTTCGGCCAATTCCTCGTGTGTTCCCCAACCAACCATTTGACCTTCATTCAATACAAGAATTTTTGTAGCATTTTTCACAGTGGTGATTCTTTGTGCCACAATAATTTTGATTGCTTGATTTAAATGAGCCTTCATCTTTTTTTGGATCGTTGCATCTGTTTTGAAATCAAGTGCCGAAAATGAATCATCAAAAAGATAGATCGCAGCATTTTTTACAAATGCTCTCGCCAAACAGAGTCGTTGTTTTTGACCGCCGGAAAAATTGCCGCCATTTTTTTCTACCGCGCCATCTAAACCACCTTGTGCTTGGACGAAATCTGTGGCCTGTGCTAATGCTAGAGCATCCCAAAGCTCATCATCTGTCGCCCATTGATTTCCAACCAATAAATTTTCACGGATCGTTCCAAAAAATAACTGATTTACTTGAGGTACTAAACTAACTTGTTCATGCCAATTGCTTTGAGATATTTGACTGATTTCCTGCTCATTAAAACGAATCGATCCTTTACGTGGATCATATAAGCGGTCTAGTAAATTGACTAACGTCGTTTTTCCTGAACCTGTACTTCCGATAATTGCCAAGGTTTCTCCTGATCGAACAGAAAGAGAGATTCTTTCTAAGGCATCTTCCTCCGCACCATCATAGCTGAATGAAACTTGGTCTAGGATCAAACTATTGGTTTTAGATTCATGCTCAGCGAAAACACTTGAACCATCTTGAATCACATTTTCTGTCTCCAACACACCATTGATTCGTTTCGCAGAAATTTGTCCACGTGGAATCGAAGAAAGAACCATTGTTAAAATAGCGACACCCATTAAAATTTGTGCTGCATAAGACACAACACCCATCATCGTTCCAATCTCCATCTGCCCTGTATCGATCAGTCCTGCACCTAACCAAGTGATTGCGATCGTTGCTAAGCTCATCATCAACGTAATGAAAGGCATCAAGAAACTAAAGGCTGTATTTGAGCGAATCGCTAATTTGGTATACAATTCATTTTCTTTTTGGTAACGTTGATACTCTTCCTGTTCTTTATTGAACGCATGGATCACTTTTATCCCTGTCAATCCTTCTTTAAAAATTAGGTTCAGCTGATCGATCTTTCGCTGCATTTTATCAAATAAAGGATTGGTATAACGGAAAATCAACCAACAGACGATCAAAATAATCGGTGTTACAGAAACAAATGCCATAGTTAATGATGGACTTAACCGATAGGCAAAATAGATTCCGCCGACTAGATAAAGAGGTGCTAAAATCAAAAATTTCAAGCCCATTTCAACTAGATTTTGTACTTGAGTCACATCGTTTGTATTTCTGGTGATCAATGAAGAGGAGCCAAATCGATCCATTTCTTTTTGCGAAAATGAAGTAACTTTTTTGAACAATGCTTCTCTTAATTCACCGCCTAAGCCATACGATACCTTAGCCGCAAAATAAATGTTGATCAATGCTCCACCAAAACTAATAATCGCAAACCCTAACATTAAAAATCCTTTTTGCCAAATAATCGTTTGATCATTTGGAACAACTCCTTGATTGATCAATTGAGCTGTCAACGTGGGTAAATACAAATCACTAAATGTTTGTACTAATAAAAATAAAACTGCAATTGCTGTTGTCGCCTTTGGAAGACGTTTGATTATTTTTTTCATGTATTTCCCTTCTTTCATCTACTACTTATTATTTATGCATATACAGTCATATCTCTTTTGATTCTCAATTGATGTGTCTTACAAAAATCATAAAATAAAAATAAACAAGCAATCATCTCATCATCTCCTATGCTTTTATTCATTTAATCGATTATACAAATTTAAAACAGGTACCTTACAAAGAAGAATTATAAAGGTACCTGTTTTAAATGTCAACAAAAATATGTAGGTACCTACAAAAAAAGAGAAACCGGGACATAACTCTACGAGTTACGACCCAGTCCTCTTTAAAATGAATAAACAGTGGAAGCTTCGGGAATAAACACTTTTATCCCATTTTCTCTCTTCTTATTGCTTGATTAGTCCAACGAGTAAAATTCCCGCTGTGATCAAAAAGGCTCCTAAAATAATTTGCCTTAATTCTTTCTTTGTTTTTTGAACGCTTAAAAAGCAAAGTCCACCAAAGATTGAAACTAGTACCGCTAGCTGTGAAAAGGTAAAGCTTTTCGCAACACCGATCAATGGAATAATTAAAAATAAGCTTAGATTAGCAACACTCCATGCCAATCCCGTCGTCCAATTTTTCATGATTGCTACAGGATCGACTTTTGATTTTTCAGCCCAAGCAAGTAATAATGAACTCATAAACATCCCTACTGATTGAGGAAAAATAACAGCTGTTCCAGAGATCGAAAAAAATTGCGGCAATGTCACATAAAATACTAAGGCACTTGAAGAAAACAGTAAAAAAAGAAGTCCCTGCTTAAAATCTGCTGTAAGCTTCTGTTGCTCCTGCTCTTTAGAAAATGACGTACAGACGATTCCAAAAATGACCAACAAAATACCTGTCCCTCCAATGATAAACGCTTGGATACCTTGCCACTCTCGAAAAAAGAATACCGCAACTAACGTTGTTCCTATCAATTGAGTCCCGTTAGAAATCGGCATTGCCTCAGAAACGGGCATCAATTGAAATGAGTGAAACTGTAAATACTGTCCTATCGCCCACAGACAACCTGACAAAAAGGTGACAATAAACAGCGAGACAGTCAGCTGCGGCTTCAAACAAAATAAGACAGCGATTCCGCACAGCAAAGCAACCATCGTAGTTCCTATCAACTGATTGATCGGTTTGGCCTTTGTTAAAGAAGCGATCACTGGCATCAAGCCCCAGCCAAGTGCAGGTAAAAAATAAAGTAAATACATCGATATCTCCTTCTAATTACAAAGAGAGAAAACAGCAGAGCGTTCCGCTGTTTTCTCTACTGAATTTTATTTGCTCAAAGTTTAAACACATCATCTTCGATAGAAACATGCTCTTTTCCTTTGATGATCTCCCCTTTGTCAGTCTCTGGTAACACAACGATTATCACCGGATCTTTTGCTTCGTTCTTCAGCAGTGCAAGATTCATTTCCGCTAGCTTTTGCCCACAGCTAATTGTTTCATTTTCTGCTACAAGTAATGAAAAAGGGGCTCCTTTTAGATCTACTGTATCTAATCCCATATGGATCAAGATCGTCTCTCCCGATCGACTTTCTAACGTGATCGCATGAAGTGTTGGAAAAATATTTAAGATTTTTCCAGAGACTGGTGCATACACTTGCCCTGTATGTTCGGTGATCGCAAAGCCAGGCCCCATCATTTTCTTGGAAAAAACAGCGTCATCCACGTCTTCTAAAGGGATCAATCGGCCTTCTGCTACAGCTTTTAATGACTTTTTCTTTTTAAAGAATCTCATTTTTCACCTAACCTTTATGCCAATGTTGGCCAGTACTCTTTATTTGCCTCGATCATGTCGTCTAAAACTAATTTTGCAACTCTGGCATTTGGTACTGTTTGATTTAACGTGAAGGCTTGTAGTGCTTTTTGATAAGATCCTTCAAAGTATGCATCCACTAATAATTTTTCTGCGGCAACTTGTGCTTCCATCAAGCCTTTATGGAAATCATTGATCGGTTGTCTCAAGGAAATCGGTTCAACACCTGTAGCACCCACATAAGCTGGTACTTCTACTACTGCATCTGCCCTAAGATTCGGGATCGCCCCTTGATTTGGTACGATCAGCATGAAACGACGACGTTCGTCATTCAACAATGAAGTTGCCATATCAACGATGTATTGACCGTGCTCGCCAAAATTGAAATTTAAGACGTCTTCTGTCAAACCATCACGAATTTTTTGCGCCATTTCCCGTGTATTTTTTTCTCGCCCATCCATGACCATATTTGCTCGTGTATAATTCTTATCCGCATGCTCAACGACCATATCTGGGTATAAGTAATATTCTAAATAGTTATTTGGAATGTGTGTTGGGAAATTCTTAGTGATCACAGACATCATACTGAATGCCTCTTGCCAGTTCTTATCTCCAGCGTTGAAATCAGCTACTGCCATTTCCTGAGTCGTCAGTTTCTCGATGATTTCCGGCATCACATCGCGACCTAGAGATTTATCGTAGATAGAGGTATACCAGCCAAAATGATTCAACCCATAGTAGCTAGGTATCCAGTTTTTTCGATCATAGCCATAGTTGATAGCGATCGTTTCTTCAATTGAGATCGTCATGTCACACGCATTGATCATTTTCGCTGTCGGATACGTCCGGCGAACGGCTTCTGAAACGATCGATTCAGGATTCGTATAATTCAAAATCCAAGCATCTGGAGCAAATTCTTGAACATACCCAACGATTTCAAGTAAACCGCCCATTGAACGCATCCCATAAGCAAAACCGCCTAAGCCACAGGTTTCTTGACCAACTAAATCATACTTCAAAGCGATCTTTTCATCTTGCTCCCGCATTTTCATTCCGCCTACACGAATTTGTGAGAAAATGAAATCACAGCCCGTAAATGCTGTTTTAGGATCTTCTGTTGATGATAGTTTCACCTCATCGTAGCCATCTTTTTTCAGCATAAAATCAATGATTAGATACATATCATCATTTCTTTTTTTATCGATATCGTATAAACGAATTTCCGCAACTGGTAAACGATCCGCATTATTTAAAACAGCTTGAATGATTCCTGGCGTATATGTGCTTCCGCCGCCTGCGATTGTAATGATTTGTTTTTTTGTCATTTTTTTCACCTATCCTTGATTTTCTAATAATTTATCAAATTCAGCCATGATATACGTTACTTCCAAACCAACGATCACTTGATAATTTTTCTCTGTCGGTTTGATGATTCCGCTAACACCTAACTGCTTGATTCGTTGCTCATTCACTTCAGAACTGTCCAAAACCTCTACTCTCAATCGTGTATTACAGCTATAAGCATCCGCAATATTTTTTGCACCACCGAAAGCATCCAATAATTTTTTCGCCATATATTCATAGTTTTTACTTGCTAATGTTAATTCTTTTTCCTCTTCTTCTATTGTTTCTGTTCCAAATTCTGTTGCTACTTCTCTTCCTAAAGTTGGAATATTACGTTTTTTGATCAGATAATAGAATGTGAAATAATAGAGAGCAAAGAACACTAAACCGATCGGCAGAATCAAGATAGCATTCGTTGCGATCCTAAAGTTGATTAGATAATCTACGATACAAGCACCGAAGGTAAACCCGATTCGAATATTGAATAGGTAGCAGACAAATCCTGCCAAACCTGCAAAGAATGCATGAACGACATAAAGCATTGGCGAAATGAACATAAAGCTGAATTCAACAGGTTCTGTGATATTTGCGATAAATGACGTTGCCGCACCACTCCCCATGATCCCTTTGACCATTTCTTTATTTTCTTTGAACGCTGCACGATAAATCGCTAAACAAATCGCTGGTATACCAAACATCATTACCACGAAAAATCCAGATAAGAATAATCCTGCTTGTGGATCTCCATTGATAAAGCGAGTCATCTCACCACGGAAAACTTCTCCACTTGGCGATGTATAGCTTCCTAGATCATAGTAAACATAGGTATTCAAGACATGATGCAGCCCAAATGGAATCAACAGTCGATTCAGGAACATAAAAATACCGACTCCAAATGCACCCATATCTACTAATAATTTTGCGAAACTATCGATCCCCGTTTGGATGATCGGCCAAATAACCCCAAAAACAACTGCTGTGATCGTTTGTAAAATCATGACCATCGTCAACGGAAATTTTTCGCCTGCAAAATAAGAAAATACCATTGGTAATTTTTGATTTTTGAAACGATTATAGGTCCAAGCAGCAACCAGCCCAGAAATGATCCCGCCAAAAATCCCCATACTTACAGCCGGATTCATGATCTCCAACCCTTTTTTCAACGTTGCAATTGCTAGAAACCCAGTCAAAGCTGGAATCCCTTTATCCTTCGTCTTAGCAAAACCGATCGTTACACCAATCGCAAACAGAATATCTAAATTCCCAAAAACAGCATTCCCGGCAGCACCGATCACCGGAATATTCAGCATATCATCCGCAGATAAACGCATGATCAAACCCGCTAACGGCATTGCAGCAACAGGAAGCAACATTGCTCTTCCCAATTTTTGAATATTCGCTTTAAAACTCGACATGATAACTCCTCCTTAAATTAAAAGCGGAACAAATCGTCTAATCCTGTAGAAAATTAGGAAATTGACTTTGAGACGCTTTTTGTCTTACTCGCAATTTATCTTTTTTCCGAGAGACTGGCTCATGCAGCTGGACAATACAAATGATCAACACTTTCTTTGAAAGTCTTGTACTGTTCAACATCAACTCAATCATTTTCGTTGTGTTTCTCAGCAAATGATCAACACTTTCTTCGAAAGTCTTGTACTGCTCATCATCAACCCAATACTTTCGTTATAATTCTCAGCAAATCTCCCGATACGTGACCAGTTCGATCTCCTTATCCTGTTTCACTGTTTTCGCAAACTCTGAATGAATCAAAAACTCGACCTGATTGATTCGTGGAAAAACAAACCCTGATCCCTGGTATAACTCTTGATCGATATAAGCTGTATGACACATGATCTCCGTTGTTTTTACTGATCTTAATTTTTCCAGTAGATCCGCTAAATATTCATGGATTCCTTTGTCTATTTGACGTTCCTTTGGCTCATCTACGCCTACATCATCAAAGAATCGCTCAAAGTAATCAACATGACGCACCTGCTCTTTTTCTTCAAAATTCCCGCGAACCGGCAAATCATATTTCTTTGCTAGAGCAACAACTACTTCCTGATTTTGTCCAAAAGTGTGTGCATGATGATGACTGTCTAAATGAGTAGGTACGATCCCTGAACGATAAACCTTTTGAATTTGACTATTCCATTCTTGGAATAGCTCATCCAAATCGATTTCAAAAGGTTGTTCATAATAAGCTAATTTCTTAAAAGAACCCTTTCCATCCATCAATGTATCAACATTTTTTAAAAGTGGTTGTCCACAAGTCAATGTCAAATGAACGCCAACACCTAAATCTGGATTTTCTTTTTTCAACTGGACTGCCTGTTCAAATCCCGGCATATTCGCCATTAGCGTGGTTGAAGTCAAAATCCCTTCACGATAAGCATCAATGATCCCATAATTCACCCCGCGACTGTATCCAAAATCGTCTGAGTTGATAATTACTTTTCCCATTTTTCCTCTTCCTTTCTAAACAGTAAAAAAGGCGTACCCTAATAAAAGAACTCCAGTATAAAACTGAATACTCTCTCATTAGGTTACGCCTACCGAATAGTAACACCCTAATCATTGTTTTATTTAATTCTTGCCAAATGCACTGCTAAATACACTGTTTCATTTTCTTGAATAGTCATTTGGTATGTTTCTTCGATCTTAGTTGTAATGAATTTCGCCACTTTATAAGGCTGACTTTCTTGAAAAGACGGATTAAAGAATGAATAATCTTCATCAGACACCTCTTCTTGATAGATCAAACGTTTTACTAAAAATTTTATATGGATCATCAGCCGATGATACGTAAGCGATTCTTTATCTAATACACCAAAATACTCTTTTTCCAGCATCTGCAAAATAGCTGCTGTCATTTCTAAAATCTTTAAGCTGTTTAAACTATTTCGCTCCCCTAATTCCGCATTGATAATATGCATCGTGATAAATCCAACTTCATTTGCGCCTAACTCTGTCTCATAGCGTTGATTGATCAGCTTTACCACTTCAACAGCCGTTGAATATTCTTCAGGATAAAGCAGCTTCATTTCCGGCAGCATGATCGCTGTCACCTGACTGTCTTCTCTTTTTCGCTGAATCGCAAAATAAATGTGATCTGTTAAAGCGATATAAATATTTGAATCTAAGGGCACTTGGATCTTTGATTGAATAAAGTGAATGATTTCTTCTGAAAACTCAATAAATTCCAATGGAATTTGTGCTGCCATCTCACTGAACATCTTCGTTTTTTCCTTCGAATCTAAAACAAAAATTTTATCAGCTGACGACTCATCAAATACCTCGTTTACGACCGCTGAAAAACCAATGCCCTTCCCCATAGCAATTTTTTCTACCCCATGATCATCCACCAAAACAACATTGTGATTGATCTTTTTCACGATAAGCATTTTCATTAACAATCCCTTCTCCAAAAAGGCTAAGTGACTTTTTACTACGTACTTTTGTTGACTTTTCCAATCACTCCTTTTCGTTTATTTCTAACAAACTCGAGTTAAAAACAGACAAAATAACGTAACTTTTTTTACGCAAAAACGACCTAAGAAAAATGACTTTTCTTAGGTCGTGCCTAATTTAATAGTTACACCCTGTGTTTTATGGTTAAAATATACCACAGTGTGAAACCGGTGTCAAACGCTATTTTTACGTTTTTTATTGATTAGACTGAAATCTCGCTTCTACACGATAAATAGGCTGTCCTTTAGCAGAGAATTTTTCCTCATACTCGGTCATGATGTTTCCTTCGTAATTGCTTGCATGCAAATCAAGCCAAACTTGTTCTAAAATCATGCCGTATTTTGAGAAGCTGCTTAGAGAATATTCAAATAATCCCCGATTATCTGTTTTAAAATGGATTTCTCCGTTTGGTTTCAAAATCGTTTCATCTGTTTCTAAAAAGGTTTTAAACGTTAATCGACGCTTTTCATGACGCGTTTTTGGCCACGGATCAGAAAAATTCAAATAAATTTGATCGATTTCATTTTCAGCAAAATACTCAGTCAGTGCACTTCCATCGACATGCAGCAATTGGAGATTAGGGAGAGCTTCTTCCAACGCCTTATCTAAAGCAATCGACAACACACTTAACTGCATATCGATCCCGATATAATTGATTTCTGGATGAGCTTTTGCCATTCCTACGATAAATTGGCCCTTGCCTGAACCGATCTCGATATGGATTGGATGATCATTGCCAAATCGTTCCTGCCAGCGTCCTTGCCATTTTTCCGGCCCTTCTACAACTAATTCAGGATGACTTGCTAACAACTCAGCAGCCCCTGCTCTTTTTCTCATGCGCATAATTTTAGTTTCCCTTTCTTTATCACAAATTTTAAGAGGGTAGGACAAAACCTGCCGATTTTGTACCGCCCTCTGTTATTTTTAAGTCACTCGTTTACATGAAGCAACGACTGGAACCTCAATTTCTTAATAGCCAAAAGCTTGTTTCAATTTTAAAATCTCTGCATTCATTTCCCGCTTTTCCCCTGACTGATAATGCCGCAGGATTTCTTGAAGAAAATTGAACAGTGCATACCACTTGATTCTGGTCAAATTTTCTTCTGTTGGATGCATACCATATGACAGAAGCCATTTATTCCAGCTCTCTTGCGGCACATAGTGCCCCAGCAGCATACCTAAATCTAAGGCTGGATCGGCAATCATCACTGAATCCCAATCAACTAAGTATAAGTAATTTTTAGAAACGATCCAGTTTCGATGATTCACATCCCCATGAACGACCATATAGTTATGAACTGAGTAAGTAGGAACCGTACGCAATAAATAGCTATAAACACGTTCGAGATACGAATTGTTTCGAAGTTCTGCCGGCAGTTTTTCTTCATATGCTTGAAGCAGCATTGCAGGAGTCTGTACTTTCCCGCCGATCTTTTCCAGCATTTTCTTCAGCATATGCGAATGATGCAAATGATACAGCACATCGACCACATCATTTCTTTGCCCGATCTCCTGTGCACGCAGCACCTGTCCATCTAACCATTCTTGTGCAGTCAAAATATCTCCTGTGACTGTCCGCTTAGTCCAAACTAGCTTCGGTGCGATTCCTTCTTTAGATAAAGCGGCCAAAAGAGGAGACGTATTTCGTTTGATGAATACTCGTTCAGCCGCACGTATGCCCATGAAAGTTTGACCGGTTGCGCCTTTTATTGGCTGCAAGCGCCACTCCTTATCCAACTGAAATGCCATGGAAATTATCTCCTATCTTAACACGATTTAAATAAAAGCGGAACAAATCGCTTAATCCTGTAGAAAATTAGGAAATTGACATTGAAACGCTTTTTGTTTCACTGACAATTTATCTATTTTCCTAAGGATTGATTTGTGCAGCTAGATAATACAAATGATCAACACTTTCTTCGAAAGTCTTGTACTGTTCTACATCAGCTCACTTCATTCACTGTGTTTCTCAGCAAAAGCAGAATGAGCCCGCTTAGTCTCGACTAGAAAATAGGAAAACATGAATGAGGCGCTTTTTGCCTCATTCAGGTTTTATCTTTTTCTCGAGAGACTGGCTCATGTAGCTGGATAACAATAAAAGCAGAACAAATCGCTTAATCCTGTAGAAAATTAGGAAATTGACATTGAAATGCTTTTTGTTTCACTGGCAATTTATCTATTTTCCTAAGGATTGATTTGTGCAGCTAGATAATACAAATGATCAACACTTTCTTCGAAAGTCTTGTACTGTTCTACATCAGTTCACTTCATTCACTGTGTTTCTCAGCAAAAGCAGAATGAGCCAACTTAGTCTCGACTAGAAAAATGATCCACACGCCCTATGTCTATCGTTCATTGTTTACAGTACTTATCATTTTAGCTTCCATAGCATCTCACGTCAAGCATCTCTCTTGTTCTTTCAGCTTCTTTCTCTATTCTGCTACAGCACAAACTTGGTCTACGCTAGCAATATAGGCGTTTATCAGTTGTTGCGTGATTTCCCCTGGTTTTCCAGAACCAACGATATGCTCATTGATTTTTACGACTGGGACGATTTCTGTCACTGATCCGGAAACAAAGCATTCATCTGCCGTGAACAGTTCTTCTTCTAAAATGGCCTCTTCTTTGACAGGGATATTCAACTCTCGGGCCAATTCTAAAATTTTCCGTTTAGTGATCCCAGGTAAAATCAAATTTCCATCTGGATGAGTATAAACTGTTCCATCTTTGACCGCCCAAAAATTCGCTGCTGACGCTTCTGTGACTTTATCATCACGAACAAGCACCGCATCGTCAAAGCCTTGTCGTCTTGCTTCATCCAGGGATAAAATATTGCCCATCAAACTTAATGATTTGATATCACAGTGCAGCCAGCGTGTATCCGGAACGACCGCTACCGTAATTCCTTCTTGCATTTTTTTCACTGGACGTTCACAAGCAGTGATATTCGCTGTTAACACACCTGTGACCTTTTTAGGATCTGGCAAAGCATGGTTTCTAGGTGAATCAATTCCGCGAGTCACTTGAAAATAAAGCTTTCCTTCTGGAATTCCTTCAAGAGCCACCAGCTTTTGTAAGTTTGCTGCCAGTTCATCCTTCGTAAATGGCAAAGTCATACGAATCTTTTCTGCTCCATCCCACAAACGGTTTAAATGCTCTTCTAACATAAATAAATGCCCGTTGTACACTCGAACAACTTCATAAAGTCCATCACCATATTGATAGCCACGGTCTTCGATATCGATTTTTACTTCATCACGTTCAACAATTTGATCATTCCACAAAATATGCATGGTTAAGCCTCCATTTTCTTCAGACGATACGGAACATAGAACTTAGCAAATAATACAACTTCCACTACCAAGGCAGCAATAATCATTAAGCCTTCTTTCACATCTGGCAGTGCAATCAATACAAACAAGCTAAATAGTACTGCAGCAGCAAAAAGTAATAGTGACACTAGACGACTGACTGCTTGTTTTTTCTGTTCATTTGGCACAGGGTATAACTGCGTCATCACCATATAATCGAATTGCGTATAAATCGGAATCAGCTGAAAACCGATCAAATAGATGAATAGTACAGAAACACCCATAGAAATCCAAAACTCTTTAAGGAAAAATAGAATCACACCACAAACTAAAACCAGTCGGATAAATAAACCACTATACTCAGAGCCTCTTAAAAAACTACGAGCATATAAATAGAGATAGGTATTTTGAGTTGTCTTCTTGATTTTAGCTAAAAATGGATCTAAGAATTTCCGACGTTTGACACTGCTGGAAATCTCCGGTACATCAGTAAACAGATGAATGAATTGATAAATCCGATGCATCCGATTTTTTTCTAATTTGATCATTTTCTCCCAGTCTAATGATACCTGTTGTTCTTTTTCACCTAATATATAATAGAAACTTAAAAATTGAACAAGCGCGATAAGTATCCCTACCAAAGGCATTATATAAAGACTAAGCCCAATGGCTAATAAACAAGTAGCCAACCATAACATAGACCATTGGTTGTGTTGACTTGAAGAGATTTGATACAATTCATATTTTTGTAATCGTAAGTGACTGGCTTTCAATATTCCTAACATAACAAAAAAATAGATGAAGGTAGAAAACGCCCAGCCAGTTGATACCACAACTAACGGCATCGACATACCGCTCATCAAGCCTAAAACGACTAACGGCAGCCAAAAAGAATAACGCATCGCACGATTCAAATAACTGTTCATTTCAGGCTCTTTAGGTAATATAAAAACTTTGTCTGCCTCCTCAGCCAACGTAGCAATTCTACCGATCTGTAGTAATGATAACCAAAGAATCAAGATGATCGGTCTGCCCCAAACAAAATTTACCGGCAAAGTTTTCAGCACCTGAGAGTAATAAAAGCCTAATCCGCCTAACAAAAAGACACAAACCAAGATAAAGTGATCATTAAAAACATAACGCATATACTTCATCATTTTTTTCAAGTGGCGCGCTAAACGGATGCCAAAAAATCCAGACATACTACCCCACCTTTTCTTCTTTTGTCAATGCAATATAAATATCATCCAAAGATGAATCAGGTAAATCGAACTCTTTTCGTAACTCTTCCATTGAGCCGACTGCTCGGACTTCACCATCGTGCAAAACAACAAAGCGATCACAATAGCGTTCTGCTGTCGCAAGGATATGAGTGGACATCAAAATCCCTGCTCCTTGCTTACGCATATTATCCATCAACTCCAACAACGCATGAATGGCTAATGGGTCAAGTCCTAAAAATGGTTCGTCGATGATATATAGACTGGGCTGAATCAAAAATGCACATAATACCATGACTTTTTGCTTCATTCCTTTTGAAAAGTTCGCTGGAAACCAATCTAACTTATTTTCAAGTCGGAAAGTTTTCAATAATCCATCTGCCCGTTCAAATGCTTCTTCGATTGGGATATCATAGGCCATCGCAGTGATTTCAATGTGTTCTCTTAAAGTCAATTCTTCATATAAAGAAGGGGTCTCTGGAATATAACCAATTTTTTTACGATAGCTTTCAGGCTGTTGTTTCAACGTTTCGCCATCGATCGAAATTTTTCCCTTCTGCGGCGTTAGTAAGCCGATCACATTTTTGATCGTTGTACTTTTACCAGCACCATTCAAACCGATCAGACCTACCATCTCACCAGACTTTACTTCAAAATTAATATCTTTTAAAACAGGGATATGTCCATATCCACCTGTTAAGTGTTCAATTACTAAACTCATGAGGTACCTCCAACTAAATTTTATCGTGAATCTATTATACCACGAACTTTTTGAAGGTTTCATGAACTTTTACTCCCAATTGAAATTCAAGATGTGGTAAAGTAAAAGAAAGAGTTTAAAGAAAGAAGGGACATCATGACAGAGTGTATTTTTTGCAAGATTATCGATCAGGAAATTCCTAGCTATAAAGTATATGAGGATGACAAAGTCTATGCCTTTTTAGATATTACCCAAGTAACTAAAGGACATACCTTGCTTGTTCCTAAAGAGCATGTGACAGATATCTTCGAGTATGAGCCTGCACTTGCTGGAGAAGTTTTTGCTCGAGTGCCGCTAGTTGCTCGTGCGCTTGAAAAAGCTTTTCCTGAGATGCAAGGATTAAACATCATCAATAATAATAAAGAACTAGCCTATCAATCTGTTTTCCATTCCCATATCCACTTGATTCCGCGTTATGAAGAAACAGATGACTTTTCGATCCACTTTGGTAATAATCAAGGAAAGTATACAGCCGAAGAAATGCAGGAAATCGCTGATAAGATCAGACAACAGGAGGAAGCATAAATGAGTAAATTTTCTAAAGGATTGTTCTTTGGCGCCATCGTCGGTGCTGCCAGCGGTTTACTTTTTGCGCCACGAAGCGGAAAAGCGACCCGTCAAAAATTTGTCGATGAATTAGAGGAATGGTCAGATCTAAGAGAAGACTTTTCTGACAAACTTGATCAGTTTAAAGAATCTGCGCAAGCCTTACAGGCAACGGCAGAAATTTATATCGAGCCGTTCATTGAAGGCATCAATCAAGACATCGAGAATTTTAAATTTCAAACAGAACCACGAATCGAGCAAATTCAAGAGCAAGTTGAAAAAATTCAGGATGAATTACCTGAAATAGCTAAATAGATCACATGTTTATACGGGGATGGAAAAACGTCAGATTCATGTTTTTTCATCCTCTATTTTTTTGATTTAATCATCGTTTAAATTAAATTCATTTTCTATTTATATAATTCAACACTTTTTTACAATCACTCTTTTCGTGTATTTAAATCACTAAAATGTCCGAAATAAACCTATTTATAGAGGAAAATGTGTCTTAAATTCGAAAATTTCTTGAAACTACTAATTCAATATTTCTTTTCTGAAACATAGTGTGGTATAGTAATAAGCGTGAGAATTAATTTCTACATAATAAAAAATAAAATAAACTTAGGAGTGCTAGAAGAATGAAGAAAAAATTAATTTTAGCCGCAGCGGGCTTATTCAGTGTTTTTGCACTAGCAGCATGCTCAAGCGGATCAAAAGAAATCGCTACAATGAAAGGTGGCACTATCACCGTTGATGATTTCTACAACCAAGTGAAAACAAGCCAACAAAGTCAACAAGACGTTCGTAACATGATCATCTACAAAGTATTTGAAGAAAAATATGGTAAAGATGTTTCTGATAAAGAAGTACAAAAAACGTATGATGACGCTAAGAAAAGCGCTAAAGAACAAGGTGCAAATTTTGAAGATCAGTTAAAACAAGCTGGTTACACAGAAAAAAGCTACAAACAAATCATCAGACAAAACTTAGCTTATCAAGCTGGGATCAAAGCACACATCAAAATCACTGATGAAGATTTAAAAGCGGCTTGGGAAACTTTCCACCCAGAAGTAGAAGCGCAATTGATTCAAGTTGCTACTGAAGATGAAGCAAAAGATATCAAAAAACAATTAGATGACGGCGGCGACTTTGCTAAAATCGCTAAAGAAAAATCAACAGACACAACAACTAAAGAAGACGGCGGAAAAGTGAAATTTGATTCACAATCAGCAACTGTTCCAGAACAAGTAAAAGAAGCTGCCTTCAAATTAAAAGATGGTACCGTTTCTGAACCGATCCAAGCAACAGATGCAACAACTTACCAATCAACTTATTATGTTGTTAAAATGGTGAAAAACAAAGAAAAAGGCAACGACATGGCTCCTTACAAAAAAGAGTTGAAGAAAATTGCTGAAACAAACAAACAAAACGATCAAGAATTCGTGCAAAAAGTGATGTCTGATGTTTTAACAGAAGCTAACGTTAAAATCAAAGATGACGCATTCAAAGATATTTTAGCTGGTTTGATCCAAACTGAAAATTCTTCTAAATCAAGCGAATCTTCTACAAAAGAGTCTAAAGCAAAAGAATCTTCTTCTAAAGAAAAAGATTCTAAATCAAGTGATTCTTCAAAAACAGAAGAATCATCAAGCAAAACTGAAGACTCTTCTAAATAATCAAAATAGAAAAGGAGCGGATAAACATCCCGCTCCTTTTTTCATTAGTCATTTTCTATAGTTAAAACCTTCGTCTCGCAGTAATCACCTTTACCGCCAACATACACCTTTTCTATTTCATTGTTACTATTCGTTTTTAACTTAACTAGTATTTCAGAAGGTAAACGTAAAGAATAACCTTGTTCAAATACATAAACTTCTTTTCGCAAACCATGTTGCTTGTATAGATAGCACGCCAAGGCTCCATTTGAAGTTCCTGTCGCAGCTTCTTCATTGATGTCGTATAATGGAGCAAAATTTCTACATATTATTCGATCATCATTGAATGCATATAGATGCATCCCGACAACATGGTACGACTCACTAAGTTCCTTGATCTTTTCAAAGTTTGGTTGTAGTGCATGCAATTCTGATTCACTTCTGATAGCAATCAAAATATCTTTTAATCCCGTAGACACAATTTGAATTGGATACTCCTGATCTATTTTTTCGATATCAAAACACTCAGCGAGTTCCTCTGATGATAGAGTCTCATAAAATACCGGATTGGTTTGCTCCATAAATATGGTATCATCCTCTATAGTTACGGTAAGAACGCCACTATTCGTCTCAATCGTATAACGATTTTTGAAAATTTTATTTAGATGTTTCAATAGCGCAAAAGAACCGATCGTGGCATGCCCGCATAAATCAACTTCTTCTTTTGGTGTAAAATATTCAAATTTATAATCAGCCTGATCAGAGCTGGATATAAAGGCAGTTTCCGCATATCCCAGCTGTTTGGCTATAGCCATTTTTTGATAAGTAGTCAACGGCTTTTCCATCAAGACTACTCCAGCCTTGTTCCCGCCTTTATGATCCTTACTAAACCCATTTACAACATAAACCGTTATTTCCATGAGATACCTACCTTCCTAATCTATAATCCAAAAGCAGCGGTAAACTATTCATGTTTATCTCTTATACACAACTTCAAAAAGCTCATAAACAATCAACAAGTCTTCTGAAAACGGTAAATTACGCTCATTTAGTTCCTGCTCAAAAAAGGGTCTATGAACCTTGCGCCAATAGCTCAGGTCTCGTTCGCCTTCTCCTTCCAGATACCCATGAACCTCGGTGATCTGTGAAAAAGGAAGCACATCAACGACTCTTGTACAAATGATCGCTTGTGCTTGATCATTCCCATCAAGCAACACGCTGTAATGACCAATTTCCGGCATTTGTTCTCCTTCTGGCTCCAACTCATATAATAACTTCAAAGAAGACGTTCCGGTCTTTTTTCCTTGAATGACAAGTGCCAACAATTCATCTGCCATCTGAGGAGAATTGCCAAATGCCCAAACATCGTAATGATCATGCGAAATCCCTTGATCTTGCTTAAATTGTGTCCACAACTCAAGTGCCGATTGATTCATTCCTCTCACTCACTTTATCTATATATTTTTTGGTACGTAGAAACTACGGTTATCTAAACCAAAAATACGATCTGTATATTCCCCAGGTTCTGTTTGACGAATCGATCCTAACATCATTTGAATCGATGCATCAATATTGTCGATTTGATGCAGGACTTCCGCTTCCATGATTCGCGGTCTAACTGGTGAACCATACTCTAATAAACCATGATGTGCTAAAACCATATGACGTAACACGATCACATCTTCATCATTTTCATCGATCTTCAGTGCAATACACGCCTTTGTGATTTCTTCATCAACCAAAACCAAATGTCCGATCAAATTACCGGCAATCGTGTATTCAGTCGTCATCGCACCAGATAATTCTTTTACTTTACCAAGGTCATGTAAGATGATCCCAGAATAAAGTAAAGCGGCATTCAATTCATTATACTCCTTACAAATCGCTTTTCCTAATCGCAGCATAGAGACTGTGTGATAAGCCAAACCATTGGCAAATGCATGATGGTTTCGTTTAGCAGCTGGAAAATCAAAAAATTCTTTTTGATATTGTGTTAACAAATAACGAACGATTCGCTGCCAATGGGCATTAGTGATTTCAAAGATCGTCTGATTGATCTCCTCTACCATATCTTCACGCTTTAAAGGAGCTCTTTCCATATATAAAGTTGGTTCATTTGGTTCTTCCGGACGCGCTAAGCGCATATGAATAATTTTGACTTGAGGATTGCCTTGATAAACCTCTCTTTTGCCGTTCAAAAGAACAACATGACCAGCAGTATAGCGACTGATTTCTTCCTCAGAAGCATCCCAATATTTTCCATCGATCGTACCTGAGGTATCTTGGAAGGTAAACGCAATAAATTTTTTACCATTCTTAGCTACACGGACATCTGCATTTTTGATCAGCAGAAATAATTCAAATGTTTCATCTACAGTTAATTCGCGAATTTTTTTCATACTTACACTCCTTTTAATTCAATAATCGGTTGTTTTAGCTCTTGGTAATAGCTTACCATTTCTTTATCGGAAGAAAAACAGATGACCTGCTGCTGTTCAGAAAAAAGTGCAAAAAGTTCCGCCAACTGTTTTTTCCGTTGACTGTCATAATGCAGCCAGCCGTCATCGATCATGATCGGGCACAAATTCCGATGCTTTTGTAAGTATAAGAAAGCAAAGCGAACAGCCATGATCACCTGATCCTTTGTTCCTGTCGATAATTCATGGAGCAAAAACCGTTGATGATCTTGGCGAATCACAATCAACTGCTCAGCTTCTAACTGAATCGACTGGTATGACTGCTCCGTCAAAAGCTGAAAATACTCTGTAGCTTTTTTCAGTAAATTCGGTAATTGTTTCTCTGATAATTCCGTGAGCAGATCCATCAACAATTGACCAGCTAATTGATAGCCTGACCATTCTAAAGCTAGTTCTTCAACTTCTGCTTTCAAAGCAGCTTGTTCTTGATACAATTCGTCTAACGTACCATCTGACAGCATTTGTTTTTGTTGATAAAGTAATTGTTGCTCTGTTTTTTGTGAGTGCAAAAGTTGCTCTTCTGCTTCTTTTAACTTTTCAGCTAAATGTTGTCTTTTTGCCGGAAGTTCTTCTATCATCGTTGTGTCATTGTATATCCCTGCCAACATCGATTGCAGCTCTTGTTTTCTTTTTTGGCTTGCCGTTGTATTTTGGTAACTCTTTAACTTATTTGGTATTTCATTGATCGAATCAATTTGAAAACGATACACTAATGGTGAAAGCTGCTCATCAACTTGATGCTGTTTTTCTTTGACCTCACGGATGGTCTGCCTTGTATATGCATCCGCTTGATACTCTTGTTCAAAACGAATTTTTTCCATTTGATCAACAAATTGACTGATGATTTGGATACGCTCTGCTAAAGGCAAACCTGAAATCGGCAGCCTTGCCGTAAATCGTTCCGTTTGTTGGGTGATCTCTGCCATCCGCTTTTGATCATCCAATAATTGTTGTTCCAGTTCTTGATTTGTATTGATCAAAATCAAGTACCTAGTAATATCTCCCCGATGATTCAGCCAAAATTCTACCTGATCCATTCGGCCTAAATGGTTTTCCTGAACTTTTTCTGCGACAAAACGAGCTACTTCTCGTTCTTCATCATGTATTTTTTTAATATCAGCTTTGATTTTTAAAAGCTGATCATTTAAATAATCTAGTTGAGAAAGCTTCTCTTGCCATTGGCGCTTTTCATTCGCATAAGGCTCTTTCGCCTGATAAAAAAGAGGTGATACGCCAATAAGTACAGCTATGATGCTGATTCCTACACCTATATATCTAATTGGTGCAGAGAAAAAGAAACTGAGAATCAGAATGACTGCCGCAAGAATACAAAAAACAAGATTAACGCTTTTTTCTTTATTTTGCCTACCTTTACGGAACATATCTTTATTGATTGCTTCAAACGTGCTTAGATTTTCTTCCCGCGTAGCAATTTCTTCTTCTAATAAGTGTAGATCAGTTTGAGCGGTCTGCAGCTTGACTGTTCGCTCAACGATGGATTCACGCAATTCATTGACTTCCTGTTCATCCATCGCAAACTGAGGGGGATTTTGTTTAGACCAGCCCCATTGCTTTTCTAACGGTTGCATTTCTTTTTGGTTTTGCTCCAAATTTTGACTCATCCACTGGATTTCAGAAAGCAGTTTATCAATGGCATAACGTTGATTCAATAACTGCTTGATATTTTCTTCTTCTTCAAGATAAAACTGATACTCTTCCTGCCGATCCCCATGTTCACTTTGAACTGCTAGGCTTTGATTTAAACGAATCAATTCTTCATTTAAGAAGCGATGCTGCTGATAAAGTGACAACAGCTTGTCTTGATCTTCTTTCTTAATAACAAGCGCTTCACTTAACTGATCGATCGATTGTAATTCTTCATACAGTGGTAAGTTCATGACCTGTTTTTCCACTAGGGACAGCTGATTTTTTATTTGCTGGATCAGTGCATACTGTTCTGAGATTTGCTTTTCCGTATTGGCTAATGATATGCCTATTTCTTGAAACGGTCGTTCCTGCTGTTCTTTATCATTGATTTTTTGCTGCAGCTCTTGATATTGTGCAAGCTTTTGATTCAATGGCGGTTGGCTGCCTTTTCCTTTATAGATCGTTTGAGCTGCTTTAAAATATTCTTCTCGACGAACGAGAAGTTGCTGGCTACCTGATAAGCCTAAAGACAGCAATGACGTCTGCAGCTCTACTTCTGTCAGTTTATCCAATTGACCTAACTGCTCTTGCTGAATAGAAAAAACAGATTGGAATAATTCTTTCGTCAGCGGGTGGAGCATGTTTTTTAAGGTTGCTTCGTCTCCGATTTGATCATTGAAGTAGACCTTCGCCTGTCCTTTATTTTGCCCTTTAAAACGTTCAATCTGTACTTCTCCATGAACAGGATGAGACAGCCATAAGCGACCACCATATGCTGCACCATTTTTAGGCTGATAATCCTTTTTGCGCTTGCCTTTAGGCGGAAAACCAAACAGCATCGCTTGAATAAATTGATAGATCGTTGACTTGCCTGCTTCATTTGCACCAAATAGCAGCTGATTATTGGGTAAAAACTCAATTTTTTGCTGCTGCCATTTGCCAAAGCCGACTATTTCTATTGCAATGAGTTTCATGACTGATCCTCCTGAATGACAAAGTCTTCTTTAATCCGCTGATCGGCTTGTTCAACGCTACGTTCACGCCACTCACTATCAATTGCAACAACCGAGGTGAAGGCTGGATTTTGAAGTAGTTCTTGTAGGGTATTTGAAAATATATCCGCTTGAAAATATGTTTTTTCAAGTTGCTCCAACAGCTCTGGAGCCGCTGTGATCAATGTTTTTTGCTCTCCAATACTTGCACCGAGCGTGATTTGAAATAGAAATATTTCCTGATCGGTTTGGCTCATTACTGTCGTTTGCAGATAAGAGAGCAATTCACCCGTTTCGTAAGAACGCTGAAATTCATCTCCTAAATGCTCGGTATCTGTCAATCGAATCTCTTTCAACAGTAGCTGTCCACGTTCCTTTTTACTGCTTATAAGGTGATTTGTGAGAACACTCAACGCCTCCTGTAGACTTGATACCTGCTTCAAGGAATAAGGTTCTACTTGCCAAATCACCTGTGCAACAGGTTCAAAACGGACGGTCGCATGCCCTGAAGCAATCGAAACGATCGCAACTCCTTGTAAGTTCCGCTCTTTTTTCGTATGCCCTTGTGGTGTTCCAGGGTAGACGATCAACGGATCGGCACTGACTACCTGCGGTTGATGGATATGGCCTAATGCCCAGTAATCATACCCTTTGGCTTTCATTTCACTAAATGAAAAGGGAGCATAATTCTGTTGTCCGTTGCTTTGTATGTCGCCATGATAGATACCGATATGAAGATCAGCATTTATATCTTTCATAGGAAATTCAGGTAATTTTGGGTCATTGATCCATGAATGTTCATAACTAAAACCAGAAATCGCAACTTTTTCTTGATTTTTCGTCATTACATAATGAGTCTCTACTTGCTCTTTCTGAAAAAGAAACATATTCTCTGGAAAATCAAACCAGTAACGTTCAGGAACGTAATGATCATGATTGCCGAATGACAGAACTACAGGAATCTGTGCCTGCTCCAACCGCTTCATTTCGTCTATAAAAAAAGCCTGTGTCCGAATCGATGTCCGACTTTGATGAAATGTATCTCCAGCAAAAATCACTAAATCGACTTGATTTTTGATTGCTATATCGATGATCGCTGTCACAGCCTTCTGATTTGCCTGCTGTAAGCTTTCTGCGAGTACTCTAGGGATATTTCTTAAACCTTCAAAGGATCGATCCAGATGCAAATCTGCAGCATGTAAGACTTTCATTTTCTCCTCCTCCTTCATCTAGAATCATTTCTTCCATCATATCATTTTATTAAGGTTCGGTCAGTAAAAACATACGAAAATTTGTTCGTTTTTCACTTTTCATTTCAATAAATAAAGAAACTGAAAAGAAGCAAGTTGCTTCCTCTCAGTTTCTGTATAATCATTTATTCAAATAATCATTAAATCAATCAGCATATTCTCTGATATTATCTACTCTACCTAGTTTTCTTCTATTTAGCAACACAGAACAGAGCTTCATCCATTATAAGTAGCACCCACTCAACTCTATGGTAGGACGACCGTTCCTATTATTTCTTTTTCATCAACTAATCCATAATAACGACTATCTGTTGCATATCTTCTGTTATCTCCAAGCACAAGATACTTGCCTTTTGGGATCAACCCATTTTCGACGCCTTGGATATCGATAGAGTCAAAATCTTTAGTAACTATTTCATCGTCGATTTCTGCTTGTGACAACTCCTTAAGTAAAAAACGCTCAATGACCAATCGATCATCGATGTATAGCTCATCATTGACATATCGAACGTGCTCACCACCCACACCAATGACCCTGCGAATAGAAGTGCCATTACCATCCGGCTGGTTAAAATAAATCAGTGAAAAACGCTTTGGTTCACCAAATCGATTCACATAGACACGATCTCCATCTGTCAATGTATTCAGCATCCCGTATCCTTCGTTTTCTGGCAAAGAAAAAACGACTTTGGAGCATAGAAAAAATAGGAAAAGTACAACCAGCAACGTCAGGATCAATTCTTTGGACAATTCCTTATAAAATTCTTTTCTTTTTTTTCTGCGCCTCATTTTTTTCTTGACACTTGCAGTCCTAGCTTTTTTCATCTGTCACACAACCGTTTCTTTACTGCACTATTTCTTTTGTTGTAACGCAGATTCATTGACTTTAAAATAGGAAAATACTTCGTTTTGCTTTTTTTGAACCTTTTCAATATCAGCTAAATATTGATCGTTTATTGACTTTTCCTGTAAATTTTCAATGGACTGATTATTCAAGTTCAATCCTAATTCTTTCACTTGTGTATAATATCTATTCAAAACTCTTTGTCCGTCAGCTGTCAACTTAGGGTCAGCATAGCGAATACCGAATCCAGAAAGCTTTGCAGCAAGCTCCCTTAAATTGTTTCGTGCTTTTTCAATGTTTGATACCGTTGGTACTTCTCCTAGCTGCTGAGACGTCTTTTCTAATAAATAGTATCCTTCAACGATCGCTGTTGAATCACGATCTCCCAAATTAGTTGCCTGATAATAACGAGCAAAACTAGCGCTTCCTCCTAACAGGAGTGCACACACCAATAAGACTACCCCTAATTTAAGCTGCTGTTTACTTTTTTTCTTTAAAAAGAAAGCCTTCTTTTTTAATATTCTACGTTTTTTCCTATTTTTTGACCGCACTTGTTTTATTTTTCGATATTTCTGCTTCGTAAAAAAATGAACCACAAAAAAGACACTAGAAAAAAAAGCAAAGAGGATCGCTGTTGTAAGTATCCCAATGAACGTCCAATCTAATATTGACATCTATCTATCCTCCATAGAAATAATAACTATAAGAAGCAAAGTAAGAACTCGATTTCTCTTACTTCGCTTCTACTGCTCTTAAATATTTTGATCAATTCCCTTTTCTTTTCTTCTTTTTCCTCTTCTTTTTCTTTTGTTTCTGCATTCTAGTATATCGAACAACAAAAAATACAAGCAATATGAGTCCTACAGCAGCAGCGACTAACATTGCGATCAACTGCCAATTGATCCTGCTTTCTTGCAGTAAAGAAACATCTTCTTTATTAAATTTATCTGCCTCTTCATCTGTGATCGTGAATTCTTGTTCCCATTGCCATTTCCCATCATTTTCTGTCGTAACTAAAATTTGTGCTCGATACTCTCCTGCAACCATTTTTTCTCCATTCATCAAAACTGGAAACTTGATTTTAGAGTTCGGCGCCATTCTCATTTTATTTTGTTTTGTATCATACAAAACTTCTTCTGAGCCTTTTTTCATGATTTGTGCATCTATCGTCATATCGTCTATATATGCTGGTTTCACATTAGACATATCGATAAAAATAGCATTGCGATAATTTTGTTGCTCTGCAAAAACTTTGTTTAATTGTAATTCCGGTGCGACTTTCGTATCATTTTCTGAAAGAATCATACCAACTAAATAGCCATATTCATTCTTGATCATTGCTTTTTGATCGTCCGTTTGACCTTTTTCAATCATATAGATTCCGCCAGAGATGACGCCATCAAATTCAGAATCAGGCATTTTTATCCCCAGTTTATAGTCAATGCTTTGCTTAGCTGGTATTTTTACTGTCTTTTCTCCTTTGACTAAGTCGATAAAATCATATTTTAGAGATTTATCTTTTTCCAGCTTTGAGGGACCGTATTCAATTACACCGTTAGTATTGGTTTTTGCACTATTCAATGATACTTCAACAGTGATCTCTTTATCAGAGCTATTGTTCATTTTGATTGCTACTGTCTGTTCCTGTCCTGGTGTTACACGTAAATCAAAATAGCCTACGTCTTTATTATGTTGATTTTCAGGTACGATCACTTTATAAGTAAATCCACCTTCATCTTGTTCTGCTGCCATTCCTGATATCGAAAAGGAATTACAGCTGATACTTATGTATAAAATCATTGTTAACCATGCGACTATTCTTTTTCTCATTCTGCTTATGACCCTTTCTTGAAAAAGAGGAACAAGATGCCAATAGCTGACAAACTTGTTCTTACTCTTTCTTTATATAAATTATCTACTGATCGAATTATCTTGCGTCGGCAATTGTCCAAGTGATCGTTGATGAATAGCCGCTGCTTGTTGATAATTTGTTTCCTTCAGAAGGAACCCACAATTTAACTGAATCTGCTGCCGTATTATCATCTGTATCCCCAAATTGCAAGACAAATTGACCGAATCCTTTATCTTCTGCATCTTGAGTAACAAATGTTGTAGGTGTCGTACCATCTGTTTTAAGAACTTGAGCTGCTGGTACGCCTGCTGTATTTACTTGGTTTTGGTCTGCTGGATTCACTAATGTCACATTGTTAAATTTCAACTCAGCTGATTTTAACTCTTGACCTTCTTCATTTGTAAAAGTTGTTGCTTTGGCTGTTAATTTATGTTTATTAGCTAAGTTATCTGCACGTGTATCTTTAAATTGGACAAAGTTTGGCATCACTTTTTTTGTACCATCTACATACTCTACTTCAGATGCTGAAGCTGTGTATTCCCAACCATTACCTGCAGCTGGTGTTACTTTATTTGTACCAAATTCTAAATCTGTGATAGCAATAACTTTTAATGGACCTTTAGCTGGATTTACTGGTGGCTTAACAATTTCCGGTCCATCTGGATCTTTAGGATCAATTGGTTTACCAGTATCATCATCATCTTGAAACTTGATCGTACCTTTTCCAGCCCATTCTAATGGTTCTTCTGCTGCGTGTGTTACTGTCGGTAAAATTGCTCCTGTGCTTAATGCTGCTAACAAAGCAACTCCACATAATTTGTGTGTTAATTTCATTTGTGTTTCCTCCTAAAGTTTTCTTTGATTTTTGATTTATGGTAGCTCGGATAAAATCCAAGTTAACACCGTTTGGTAGTTTCCCGGCTCAGCATTTGCTTTGCCCGGGATAAATAAGGATACTGCTTTATTTTCATAGATAGGTTGATCATTAAATTGAGGATCTGTTAGTACATTTCCTTCTGGATTCAACCTAGGCTGTAGTGTATCTTGTTGGTGTTTATCATTATCGATCGATGCACCAAAACTGATCGACCATGTTCCTTCTCCATTATTCGGCTTCGCTTCTGCAAGATTATAAAGCTCTCCTACATTCAATATCCGAATGACCTCTTTAGAGACGGTCGGGCTTGTTTTCGGATCATTGAGGGAATTTGTCCAAGAATGATCAAATGATAGGACCGCTCCTTTCAACTCTTTCGCTGGATCTTTCGTATCCCGCAGCTGTGTTTCTTGCTTGAGCTGTAATAGCCAGCCTGTGCTTTTATCTCTAAAGTCAGACACTTGAATGAAGTTTCCTCTTGGACCAGTATCGTCTTTAAAAAGTTGCGCATTACCATAGAATGTTTGATCTTCTTTAGAAATGCTCGCTTCCCCAAAATTTAATTTTGGAACAAAATCAAAACGCAAATTTTGATCTGTACTTGGACTTTCACCTGGATCAACAGCTTTACCTGGTCGTTCCGGATCATTGATTTGTTTTGGTTGCTTCCCTTCAAATTGAACGTGACCACTTCCAGAAAAATCATTTGCTTCCGCTCTAGCCACCATATCAGTTAATACAACCGAACTAGCTAATAGGATCGTTGAAGCAAAACAGATAAATAGATACTTTCTCATATCAGCTTTGTTCTCCTTTCCCACGATTCTTTTTTCTAGCAAGAAGCAGTAGAAAAACAAGAACAACGATTGCACCACTAATAACAAAACTCATTTGAATCAGTTCGCCTGTACTTGGCAATCGTCCGACAGGCTTCTTTTGTCTTGGTTCATCTATCTTGCTTGAGCCATCCGGCTTACTTGAATCACTCGTTGAGGTCTCTGCCGGGTGTAAAACAATTCCTGCATCAGTTTGTACTTGACCACCTTCTTCTGCGGCATTATGAACGGCAGAAGAAAACAGAACGATCGATAGAAACATTAAGGGAAATAGCAGAAATTTTATTTTTTTTACTTTATTCATTTTGCTTTCATCTCCTTAATAAGTTTCTTCGATCCGCCAAGTCAGTGTTGTTTCATAAGTTCCTGTCTGTTTGACCATTCCAACAGGGACTTTTAGACGAAGGCCTTGCTTATTTGGCCCCCAGGTTTTACTTACATCGTATTCACCAGAAGTTTGGTGAGCAGATCTGAATACTTCTTGTGAATCTTTGGAGAGAATTTTTTCTTCATCCGCCATCTTATAACGTAGAGCACCAGCAAGTCTCTGTTCTGCTTCTCCAGAAAGCTTCATATCATCTGACTGTTTTAGAGTGACTTTCCATTCTGTTAAGGACAAACGATTGTCCCAAATAACTAAAGGCTGATCATACGTTGAATCATCATACTCCTCTGATCTTGCACTTACTTTCTTGCTTCCAAAATCAATCGTATTTGGCGCAGATTTGATTTTTAAAACCCCTTTATAATAGAAAGTAATTATTTCAACAGCACCATACTTCACTTTAAATGCCTTTGTAGGAATAGGCTGATCTACTCCGTCATATTGTACTTTCGACAAAACATAGTTATCCAAATCAATATTTATTAAGTCACTCTCATCATCTATATTTCCTGACATAGTCGCAGGATAGTTATTAGGAATGGGGGTATTCGTCCCTTCCATCAAATACTTGATTTGGATCGTCGAAGTCGGCTTATTGATGTTGAAACTTGCCGGCATTTGGATCCCCACTTCATCAAAAGTAATTCCATCTGCTCTTTTTCCAGTAAGAGTATAGGATTGTGATACAGTCGTTGGGTAAGCTGGTGGTTTTACACCGATCGCTGTGGTTACATCATAATAAACTTCTACTAAAGCACCTGCAGGAATTTCTGGAATCGTAATTTTTAATTTTCTATCACTAGTAAAATCGATACCTGATGAATGAATAGGTAATGTTGCTCCATCTACTACAACCTTTACAGACTCTTTGTTTGGTGTTACATATTCCGGAAACGCAGCTGACTTATACTGAACATCCAGTAATTTTGTAGCAGGGCTTAGTATATCCTGAAATATAGAGATAAATTGATTACTCTCTCCTAGCTTTATTTCCTGTTTACTCGCGAAAATTATGGGATCATTGATCATTGGATCAGAAACAAAATATATCTTAATATCTTTTGTTATTGGTATATTTCCTTCTTTACTTGCTTGAATCGTTGCTGTAAATACATATTTTTCTGCCGCTGGTCGACCTGTTAGATCAGTGTTTGTCACATCCAGTATGACTCCATCAGACAGTTTGGTAGACAAATCGACACCATAGGCCTTAGACTTAGTAAGAATCAATTGTTTGATCTGTGCACTTGTCAGTCCTCTGATCTCTTCTGGTACGAGGTATATATCATCAGCAGTTAACCAAAGGCCTTTGCTTAATGGACCTTTTTCTACTAATACAGGAACCTGAATAACTTTTGATTGTGTCTTATCCATGTTATCTGTCATTCGAACGCCTACCCACTGTAACCCAATTTTTGACGTATCTGGAACTTTACCTTCTTCATACTCATAGCTTATTGTATGGTTAGGTAGAGCAACTGGATCGACGATCAACTCTTTAGCATCTTTTGTCCAAGCTGAATTTTGCAGCACGTGCTGTAATTGACCCGTACCGCCAAAATTGTAAACATTAACTGTTACAAAGCCATCATTTGAAGGTAACCCATCATATGGATTGTCCGCTTCTCCCTCGATGATCCCTAAGACACCGATCGTGTTCTCTTTGATCGTACCTACATCATCATTAGGCAACTTATCCAATTGAATATCAAAATTTCCTACAGCCTCTTTAGCAGCATCTGCCACAAAAGGAACGGTCGTATCTTCTCCATTTGGATAACTTACATGAATATTTCCTTTACTTGGTCCAGTAGGTTTCGCTTGGATCTTCGTCAACTTATAATTGTTAGTCAATGTTCTTGTCGGATGGTTATTATAAATGTCATAGCTATTTTGAGTTGTTATTTCTAATCCCATATAGGGGATTTCATTTCCAACAAACATTTCATAGGCACCTACCACAGCTTCTCCAGGAGCAACCATTTTGGCAGGTGTTCCTAATTGGAACATACTATCTACACCCGATACTAAGGGAATATCTAAATTGTCATGCTTTTCTATTTCATGACCTGTTCCTGAGGCATCGAGTCCAAACAAAGGAACATTAGATGACCTAGTGAAATCAGCCGTTTTATATTTTTGATAATCAGACAGCCATTCCCCATTTTTCTTCAACTTCACTGTAAAACGATTTATATTATCTGGCGAAAAAGAAAATCCTTCGTTATTCGCTAATGGATAAATAGATACTTTATCACTTCGATAGTCAGTATCCGTATGATCGATCAAAGCAAATTTTTTGGGCGTATTCGACATGTTATACATGGAAAAACTAATTAAGAAGTTCAAATTTTTCGACATCGTTAAATCATATACGTAATATACTTGAGATTTCGTATCGACTAAAATTTCTTTTAAGTGTTTACCATTTTCATTGCGTAAAAAGTATTTCCTATCGATAAACATACGATCCTCGCTCATTCTGTTGCCATACCAATCGTAGCCATATTTCATATCTTTTCTTGAAGAATTTAATCCTCCAGAACTACCGATTCCAGGACTTCCCAATCCAGCAAGACGTAAGTTTTCTTGTCTACTAGTTGTACTAAAAGTTCTGGGGTATAATGTTTCATTATTATATAGCGGGATAGTGATCGCTCGTCCCGTTCCATATCCATCACCTGTTCCAAAGGCATAACCTCTCCACGTTTTATCAACAACTTGAAAACCAATATCTGTAGGAAGCATTTTATCGTAAGTTGGATCTCTCCCAGTTATATAATCTTTTGGTGTTACTCCTCGTTCGGGAAAGCCAAGTTTAGAGTTATTGATTTTATTTTCAATGATTCCTTCACCAGAGTTTAAGGGTAAATTCTTCCAGTTCATTTCATCATCACTTTTAAACATTCCATTAGGAACAACCAAAATGTTGACTTGGGGCTTGTATACAGAAGCGCCAATTTTGACTTCTGCACCTACCGCTACCATTCCAAGACTCTCTTCTTTGATTGCAGAGATGTCTGTCACTTTGATTGTTGCTGTCACAGGATTACTAACTGTTAAATTGGCATTGATGTCATTCATGATTTCTGCAGAAGATTTACTTACAATTTCGCTGGTATTGACCCAAACGGTATCATAATATACCGTGATCGTATCATTAATAGCGACAGATTCTGCTGTATCTTTAAACGAGCCAACTCTTGGCGTATTGTCTGTTGATTGACTCGCTTTTTCAGCACTTTTTTCTATACTGGCAACATTCTTTTCAGCAGCTGAATTGTCATCCGGCATTGCCTTTACTTTACTCTGTTGGCTAGACCAACTCCCTGCGAATATTACGCCTATACTTAACACCAAACCAACTATACTAACTCTTCTCAGACTCTTTTTTTTCATCACTGGAACCTTTCAACTCCTTTTTATCACTTTGCTTACTGCGTTCTTTCCTGTATATCCAACATATACCCTTTAGTGCGTACTGTTTTGATATATTTAGGATTTGACGTGATCTCTTCTATTTTTTTCCTTAGATGGAAAATAATGTTGGCCACTCTATAATTTTTGACCTTTCCTTCCTCTGTTTCTCCATTTTTATATAGTTCTTCATAGATTTCTTCATACGAAAAAGCTACATTTGGTTTTTTCGCAAGAAGGTCCAGTGCTTTATATTCCAATTTTGTTAAAGAAACTTCTTTTTCTCCATTGACCAATACACTAAAATTATTATGAATCAGGTATAGAGGGACATCGGTTATTTTTTCATCTTTCGAAGCGTTCCCCTGTCCATTTTTTGACCGCATCAATGCATTTTGAATCACTAAATGAATTTCTTCTGATGTTTGTTCTTTTAAATTGAAAACATAATCACATCCTAGGCGCAAATAAACCATATTTCCTGTATCGGAAGAACTCGTTGAAATGACAAACAAATAGCAGTTTTGATATTCTTTCGTTACTAAAATCAATTCACACAATTTTGTTATATCTTTTAAATCATTTTCAAAAGCGATAATTGCGTGTAATTCATTCATCGTTTGTTGTTTGATCATTTCTTCTTCCAGTAGAGAAAGCTTGTAGTTTTCTCTCAGTTCATTTACATATTTTCTAGATAGTTCATTTTCGTTAAATTGAAAAATTCCAATATTAAACATTTTTTTCTCCTCACAATTACATTTTTATTATATACACAAAGCCATTTATTTGATTTTCGAAAAACTCTCCGTATAATGAGATTATTGAAATACTATTTCATCGATCTTATCCATTAATTATCTTTAGGAGCATGATATGCAAACACTTTTAATGAAGAAAACAGAGCGCCAACAATTTGAATTATTGAAACAATTGATACGTAAGCCGGAAGGTATGACCGCATTGGAAATTACTGATTACTTACATATTTCTCTGCATGCTGCTTATCGTTATGAAAAACAATTATCCGATGGGTTATCTCAAACTTTTCCTGAAAATAAAGTTTTATTATTCAAAGAAAATAACATTTATAAAGTTTTTATAGATAGATCACTTAGTATTAGTTATGTCATAGACACCATGGGGTTATACTACATACAAATTTCACAGCAATTTGGCCTTTCACAAGCTCTCTTTTATAAAAATTTTCCGAGTGCTGAAGCGCTAGCTCAAGAAGTCAATCTTAGTCTTTCTCATACATACAAAATTTTAAAAAGAATGAACAAGTCCTTTGAGCCTTTTAATATCTCCATTGTTTTTTCAGAAGGTGACATCAATAAAAACATGGTGGGTGATGAAAAAAGTATTCGTATCACGATGTTTTATATCTATTGGGCGATCTACAAAGGGTTGGAATGGCCCTTTTTTCGCTCACCTAAATACTTTTCAGAATTACCTGCACCGATCAAGATCACTCAACTTTCTCCCTCTCAGAAAAAAAGACTGATCTATTTTCAAACATTTACATACTGGCAGATAATTTATAAAAAATCTTACGTCATTTTACAGCCAGAATTTACAGCCTATTTAGATTTTTTCGAGGAAGTTTCTCCTGTTCATTTTCCAGAGACGATTCAAGACTTACTTTATAAAAATCAAGTTCCAGAGAGTGTTATTCGCGATGAAGAAAGATATTTTGGCTTTCTTGCACGCTTTTACATTGCTAATATCGATTCTTCTGAAGATAAACAACTGATTGTAGCAAAATTGAAACGATCCAAATTGCCACTCACAGATTTTGCTATGCTATTTTTAGATCAATTTCTATTCCAATTTGAAATCAATTTATCTGAAAAGAATTACGATTTACTCTATTATCAAATTATTTTCAACTTACTTTACACGCAATTTTTTGGAACGGACGTTCCTTTTACACAAGTAACTGATGAAGTTTTTCCTTATAAAGAAGATACTCCGGATCTGTTTGATGTGCAGAAAAAAGATCTGACAGATTATGTATACGACAACCTTAGTAAACAGCTCTTTCCAACATTAAAAAAGGAATCTAGTCTCGTTGAGTACCTTGCAAGGATTCTCTATTTGGCCTTGAGCAGTGCTAGAAATCAAACAAAATTGAACTTATTTATTCAATACTCCAAAACAACTTACGGCTATGATTTGATAAAAAATAAGCTTTCTACTATTTTCAATTCAACTGTTCTTGAATTTACATTTGATATCGACAAAGCAGATATCATTATCTCTGATTCTTATGAATCACTAGAACTCATAGAATCAAATGAGCCCATGATTTTTTATTTTGAATATCCTTATGATGAAGCTGTCTGGCAAAGTTTAACGAAATTCATCAACCAACAAATCTGTTCTAAACTGTCTTGAATTTGATGCATTTGCAACATTAGACTTCTAATTTTTGTAAATGCATTTTTCTTTTATTGTATTTTTCCAGCACTTTGTTTTGGATTTGCTCAATCAAAAATGAAATATCATCATGATCTGAAAATGTCGTAACATAGACTTGATGCGCTTTATGCTCTTCATTCGTCAGTTTGACATCCGTTACAACGATATCTACTTGTGGTGTCAATAAATCTACACACTTGATTCGATCTCCAAAAAGCGGACTTATTTTTTCCTGAATGATCTCCCGAACAAAGTTCTTGGTATTTTGAATAAATACTGTAACTGGTTCGTAGGAGGTCACTTTGAATTGCGCTTGCAATGAATAAATAGCTAAATACATATAATCTAATAAATCTTCTTGTTTGAACCCTTTTAATCTCTTATTCGAAAAAAGAGCCATTTCATTAAATAGGATTGCAAGCTTCTCCTTCATCTTCTGTTCAACAGAATCTGCATAATAAAACCTTTTTGCATCATATACATAATAGAAAATCTTATAATCGATAAAACAAATCTCTAGCACTAAAAAAAATAGATCTATCTCCCTTCTTACACTTAAAAATAAGTCATCACTTTTATTTCCTTCAAAAAACTCATCTAAAAGCTTCGCTGTCAACTTATTGCTTTCTGATACAAAAAGAAAATGCTCTTCTAAAAAATAATCTTCATAACTTTTCAGCTCCATCTTCTCAAGAATCATTTGTTCCTTATATAAAAAGAACAAAGTCGCTGTGACTTCTCCTTTCACCTGCTCAGTCGTTTTACTTTTTCCAGATGAAAAATAATTCAGCATGAGAGACGTGCTTTCTAGGTGTTCATGTTTTACTAAGGAATCGATCAAGACTTTGTTTTTAGCAAAATTTTTTTTTCTTGATCGGGTGACACTTATGTAGATGATCAAAATAAACTTCAATCGTTTTAAACTATTCATGTCTTTCCATTGAGGAAGACGTGTGGAGAAATAATGCTCGATTTCTAAGTAATCTTGAGCTGCAAACTCCCAAACATTAGACGCATTTGAAAAGAAGAGAAAAAAAAAGTTTCTGATCCTAAATTCATCTCCAATGATCCGATTTTCTCTTGATAAATCTAATCCGCATTCTTGTAAGATTTTTTTCAATCGTTGCCTATGTCTCGAAAAAGTGGGGGCACTAATAAATTCAGCTTCACAAAATTTATTTACATCCAGTTTGTCATAGAGAAAAATATGCTTGATCACCTTATACATCGTTGATTGCAGCAAGTAACTTCTCCCAATACTGCTTAAATCAAGATTGTTTGCAGAGACACTTTTGATTGTTTTATTTACATACTCGACTTTAAATACTGTATCGGGAACATCCAATTCTTGTTCAAATTGCTTAATGATCATTGAGACTGTTCGATTTGCTAAATTCGTAGCCTTTGCTATCTCTTTTATACTTTTTATTTCTCCGCTGTTATTGATGACGTTCAGCACTTTTAATCTTCGATCATATATTTCGTCCAAGAACAATCTCACTTCCTCACCTCATTTCTTTCTATTTATAGTCTAATGATATACTTTTATGTTTCTTTTTTATTTCTCGTTTTTCACTCCAAAAAGATATTATTGAAAAACTTCACTAATTATAATATTTTATATTTGTTTCAAATATTTTTTATTTATCTTAATTTTTGCAAAAAAAAAGAATCCCTTTCACTAAAAGGATTCTTTCTGACAACTATTTTCTTTACAAACAAAAAAACTTCAAAGAAAGTAACAAACTACTTCTTTGAAGTTTCATTTTATTCTCTATTAATCGTTATATAAATCGCGAATCGGTGTCATGATGATGCGGTTCAAATCATTGACGATCAAGCTGAAAGCTTGTTCTTTTTGCATCAATTCATTGATCACTTCAGCTTTTTGTACTTCTGTTGCTAACGCTTGTGCTTTTTCTGCATCTTCGTCTGTGAATTCTTCTCCACGCATTTGTTTTTCTTGTAATCCTTGTTGGAAAGTTTGGAATTCTTTGAATAGCTTGTAGGCTTCCTCATCTGCTTTTACTGCATCATAGGCTCCTTCTAATGCTTTAAATTCTGCTAATTCACGGATTTCGCGTTCTACTTGATTGGCTGTATCATAAATATTGCTCATGTACGTTCCCTCATTTCTACAAAATTCTTCCCTTTGATTGTACCATTGTTTGATTCGTTTTGAAACCGATTATTCTCCTGTCAAACCGCCAAATAAATCTTTTAAGCCAGTCTTCGCTTTCTCCCAGCCTTCTTTGATTTTCCCGCCGACATCTTTGGCTCCTTCTTTGACCTGACCGCCGATTTCTTTCATGCTATCCTGCCAATCGTCTTGATTTACAGCTGGGACTTCTCCAGCTGCTTGCATGACTCCGCCAGTTGCATATGCATCCGCGATAGTAAACGGCGTTTGTGCTGTATAAGGCAAGATGCCTTGTGCCTGACTACTAAATACTGTCGAAGCGTGAGTGGCACTGCTGCCTTCTAGATAGTGATTTTCACTCGTTTGCTCAAAGCCTAGCCATGTTGCAAGAACAACATCCGGTGTGTAGCCGACAACCCATTGGTCATTGGTTTTATTCGTATCGAAGTTTGTTTCAGTCGTTCCTGTTTTCCCTGCCATTACGTAGCCTGCTGGATCGGCATTGATCCCTGTTCCAGAGCTAAATACACCTAAAAGCATACTCGTCATTTGATTCGCGATATCTTTTGTGATGATTTGTTTTGATTTCGTACTTGTGTTGTCTACGATCACTGCACCCGTAGAATCAATGATTTTTGTAATCAAGTGAGCTTCATGCTGAACGCCTTCATTCGCAAAAGCACTATACGCATTAGCCATCGTCAGTGGTGATACTCCTGTTTTCAATCCACCTAATGCTAATCCGTAATACTTATCTTCTTTAGCTAAAGGAATCCCAAATTTTTCTGTTTTTTCATATCCTTTATCTAACCCGATTTTATGCAGTGTCCAAACAGCAGGTAAGTTCAAACTCTCTCCTAAAGCCTGATACATCGGTACTTCACCGCTAAATGTCCGGCTGTAGTTTTCTGCTGGATAATAATCTTGCGGCTTATCCTCTAAAATCGCATTCGGCTTCATTCCAGACTCTAGTGCTGGTGTATACACTGAAATAGGTTTCAATGAAGATCCTGGTGAACGTTTTGTTTGAGTGGCAAAGTTGAATCCGCGATAGACATGCTCACCGCGTCCGCCAACCACGCCCTGTACGCCGCCTGTTTTTGGATCTAATGCCACTGATCCGCTTTGAACCATTGCGCCATCCTCTGCATTTGGCGGAAATAATGCATCATTTTCATACGTTTGCTGCATCGCTGTTTGATAGTTTTGATCCAGCGCTGTGTAGATTTGGTAGCCTCTATTCAACAGATCTTCTTCTTTTAACCCATACTTATTAACGGCTTCGTCAATGACCGCATCAAAATAGTACGGATAACGATAGTCTGAATTTACATCAGAATAATTATCAGCCAATGCAATTTCCGTATTTTCCTGTGCATCTGCTTCACCTTGGGATAATTTGCCGTTATCGACCATCAATTGTAAAACAGTGTTACGACGATTGACAGCATTTTCCATATAGTCGATCGGATTGTAGATCCCTGGTCCTTTCAGCATTCCAACAAGTGTTGCTGCTTGACCAACACTCAATTCACTGGCGCTGACACCAAAATATCGATGAGAAGCATCTTCGATCCCCCATACCCCGTTTCCGAAGTAAGAATTGTTCAGATACATTTCTAAAATTTGCTGTTTATCATATTTTTTCTCGATTTCGATCGCTAAGAATAGTTCTCTTGCTTTACGAGTCATCGTTTGCTCTTGGGTCAGGTAAGCATTTTTGGCTAATTGCTGGGTGATGGTACTTCCTCCGCCACCTCCGCCGATTTTCCCAAAGCTCAATTTTCCTACGACCGCCCGCAAAAGTCCCTTGATGTCATAGCCATGGTGCGTTTCAAAATTACGGTCCTCTGTTGAGATCAAGGCGTCTTTGACGTAAGGAGAAATTTGATCGATCGTGACAAAGGTTCCTTTTTGACCGAAAAGCTTACCGGCTTCGTCATTATTCTTATCATAAATAACGGTGGACTCTTCTAACCCCTTTTTTAAGGCTCCGACATTCGCTGATTTGGCTAGAGTAAACAAATAAATACTGGTCACTAATACAACGACCAAACCTAACAATAAAATAATTTTATTGATCTGGTATTTTTTCCAAATTCGTTTACGCCAATGATGAAAACGACTGAGGTACGGTTTGATCCATATCCAAAAACGTTTGAACCCTGCCGCAATTTTTGCCATAATTGTTTTAAAATCCATAGTACTCCCTCTTTATATAAAAGTTTCTAAGCCATTTTAACATAGAAAGATACACTTATTCATACGGCTTTAGCATGAATAAAGGCATACAAATTTTGTTCTGCCTATTTTAACATGCTTTTCTTTTGAATTTATGTAGAAAAGCTTAAGAATACCTCAAGAAATCCCTATTTTGCTTCATTTACGCATTTTTCTATCGTTTATCATGAAAAGTTCTCACTTTTTGAACACTTAAGGCAATAAAAATTCATATTTCCTGTCTATTATATAAGTATACCAACAAACAACCCTAACAAACACTTTTTTCATTTTTAACTCCTTTTCCTGCCTTCCCCAAAGGCAGGTCTTTTTTGTATTTTTTTCAAAAAAGTCCTATCCTAAATGAAAATACTTACTAGTTCACTTATTTTAAACCATCCTGCTATGGTATCTTTACTGTTTATGCTACAATTTTTTTGTATTAAAGCACCAAAAAAAGAAAGCGCTTACTAACGAAAGAAAGAGGAGATGTCTTTATGTCTAAATCATTCAAGGTTTTATTTGTTGCTACGTTGCTCTTATTAGGGTCTAATTTACTTCCCGATTCAGCTAATGCGCAGGCACAACCTGATCCTATCATGATGGCTTATTACCGCACATGGCGAGACGTAACTATGCCGCATGATGCAAATTCTAATTTACCCGATGAAAATGTCACTGCCATGACGGACATTCCTGAAGGTGTCGATATTGTTTCCGTTTTTCATTATGTCAATCCTGGAACAGATCAGCAAAAATTTTGGGACACACTAAAGGACACATATGTCCCTACACTTCATGCTAGAGGGACACGCGTCATACGCACGATCGATATTCGAGAGTTATGGAATGTTCCTCATACAGGAACCAAACCAACGCTCGCTGAATATGATTCCTATGCGCAGCAATTGATCGATACCTATCTTACGCCTTGGGATTTGGATGGATTGGATGTTGATATGGAATCGACTTTGACTGCTGTGCAAGAAGAAATGGCAGATGGGACATTCAAAGCTCTTTCAAACAAATTAGGACCCTTATCAAACACTGGAAAACTATTGATTTATGATACGAATAAAGATAACCATTCTTTATTTAAAAAAGTAGCTCCTTATTGTGATTATCTCTTTCTTCAAGCCTATGGTCGTTCAACTACTTCTTTAGACCGTACTTGGGATACGTATAAGACATCCATCAATACAAAACAATTTCTGCCTGGCGTTTCTTTCCCAGAGGAACAAGACCGAAACCGCTGGAATGATACGATCGATCCTTATGAAACGAGCCGTGCTTATTCTTATGCTGTTTGGAACCCTAAGGATGGTCAAAAAGGCGGAATGTTTGTGTATGCTATCGACCGTGATGGCAAACTATTCGGCGATGATACTATCACAAAAACTGATTTTAGCTGGACCAAACGTTTGATCAATACGATGAAAAACTAATTCTGTTCAACATTTAAAGACTACTTTAGAAAAAGTTTACAGTTTTAAATAATTTAGCACACAAAAAATTCATAATTGCTTTGTATTATATACACATACCAACAAACAACCCTAACAAAACACTTTTTCATTTTTAACTCCTTTCCCGTCCTTCCCCAAAGGGCGGGTTCTTTTTTTCCTTAAAATTTCCTTACCGATCGATTCTGTCCCAATTTTCGCTACCTACTGGGTTAAGTTAACTTTGCCCATTCACCCAAAAATAAAAGAATCGCTTGAACTTCTGCCGGCATTTGTTAAACTAGGATTGACTCTAGTGAAAAGGCGGAAAAATTATGGAATTATCCATCCTATTACCTGAAACATTCAAAGAACAGACCATCAGAGAACTACTTGAACAAGAATGGCTAGTTCCTCGCAAGGTGCGCCATTTTCTACGTATCAGAAAAAATGTGTCGATCAATGACAAGCCGGCATTATTTCATTTTACAGCCAAAGCAGGTGACAAGATCACGCTGAACTTCGAAGCAGATGACTATCCCATGCCAAAATTACGACTCGGCAATCCAGCTAACGTACATGTCCTTTTTGAAGATGAACACCTAATTATTTTAAATAAGCCCGCCGGTATGAAAACTCATCCTAATCAGCCAGATGAACAAGAGACACTTTTAAATCATTTAGCAGCTTATCTAGCGCCCAAAAATCAAGTGCCATATGTTGTTCATCGTTTAGATAAAGAAACCAGCGGGGCAATTCTCTTTGCAAAGAACCCATTTGTACTGCCTATTTTAGGACGGCTACTGGAAAAAAAAGAGATTTACCGTCGCTATCAAGCAATCGTTTCTGGTGCTCTTAAAGAAACATCCTTCACTATTCGTAAAAAAATTGGGCGAAATCGACACGATCGACGCAAACGAGTGATCGATGAACATAAAGGAGATGTAGCGATCACTCATGTAGAAGCTGTTTCCTACTCAAAAGAAAAAAATCAAACGTTGATTTATTGCGTATTAGAAACCGGTCGAACACATCAAATCAGAGTTCATTTACAGAGTATCGGGCATCCTATCATTGGCGATCCACTCTATCATCCCAAACCGAAAGGCCGCTTGATGCTTCATGCTTATGAGCTTCATCTTGTCCATCCGTTTAGTGGTGAAACAATAGTTGCTACAGCTGAACCTGGTATCGAGTAATCTTTACTTAAACTTTACCTGCCCCCTTCTCTTCTTTGTGTTACACTAAAGGTTGCAAAAGGAGAGGGGTAGAAATATGAGCGATCTTTTATTTATTTTGGCAGCGGTCGTTGGTCTTGGCTTAGGTTATGTTTACAGGAAGAAAAAAGAGAACACAAAATAATTTTTTTAACTACGTTTATTTAAAAATAGTCGGAAAAAGAGGCTGCTCTTTTCCCGACTATTTATTATTCTCCCAAAAACTGAGTAAGCTTTGTTAAATCCAATTCAGTATATTTTCCAAAGAATTCATTTAGTGTCTCTAGTACTTTTTGATTCTTTTCTTTTTCGTCATTTTCGACTTGAAGCACTAATAAAGGCTCGTGTAGACTCATTCGCAATAATAACCAGCCTGAGCCATAATCATCAAATACATTGACACGGATGCCTTCTTCATTTTCTGGGTCTATGGTCATTCCCTCATGACTAGTCACAAAAGCCTCCAACTCTTGAATCACTTGATTCCCGTATCCTTTTACATCGTTTGCCATTATTTCAAAACGCAGCTCTTGTGTTTCAAGAGGCTGTTTTAATGATTCGATCAACTCACCCAATGTTTCATTTTGAGCTTTTAATTTCGGCAAAAGCATCAAGATTTTGGCAATGACATAGGCTCCATCATCAAGAAAATAATTTTCCTTGAACGCCGCATGACCACTCGTCTCTATCGCCAATGGTGTTTCAATCCCTTTATTATTCAGTTCAATCATTTTATTGATCACATTTCGATAGCCTGAAATATAACGAACTTGCTTGCCGCCCTTTGCTTCAATAAAATCTTTTAAATGACTAGAGGTAGGTGAATTAGTGACAATACTGCTTCCTGGGTATTCATCCAATACAATGGTTGCCAAAACAGCAATCAAATTATTTCGATTGATCACCTCACCAGAGGCATCTACTAACGCTGAACGATCGACATCTGTATCAAAAATCACGCCTAGGTCAGCTTTATTTTGAAGTACTGCTTGCTGAATACTTGCCATTGCTTCTTTATTATCAGGATTTGGGATGTGATTTGGAAACATGCCGTCCGGTTCTAGAAATTGTGAACCTGTCGTATCCGCTCCCAGCACTTGAAGTACTTTTTCCGCAAAGAAACCTCCTGCTCCATTTCCAGCATCTACAATGATACGAAAACCAGTCAATGGTTTCTCAGCCTCTGTTTTCATTCCCTTACGAATCTTCTCAGTTAAATCTGCAGAATAATCATCGATGATGTCCGCGCTCATCACATTTCCTTTTCCGGTCGTCTCTAAAGGGGCAGTGTGTGAAAGGATATACGCTATATCCGTTTTTTCGGCTCCACCTGATTTTGTAAACAACTTTAATCCATTGAAATAATAAGGTAGATGGCTCGCAGTGATCATGATAGAAGCATCGCAATCATACTGAGGAAATTGTGTCGTCATAAACATTGCTGGTGTCGTCGCTAAACCAAAGTCCAAAACATCCACCTGCTGGTTTACAAAACTATCGATCAGTGCCTGCTTCAAGCTATCTGCTGAAATTCGACTATCATGGCCGATCCCGATTTTTAAATCTCCTGCTTGATGCTTTTCAGCTAATCGCTTCTCTTCACATAGCCATCGAACGATTCCAACAGCGATTTCCCCAACCTGTTCAGGTGTCAAATTCGCTTTCTTATCCTCATGATCGACAGCAATCCCTCTAATGTCTGAACCATTTTGTAACGCTTTCAATCCCATGTAACCAAATCTCCCTTCATTTTTCATTGGTCAATATTAATTCATCATGCTTTCAAAACGTTCAACTACTGCTTTAGCATCTGCTTCTGAACGTGCAATGATAATAATCGTGTCTACACCTGCGACTGTTCCTGCAATCTCATCATACTTTACTTCGTCAAGAAAATTAGTGACAACATCCGCCGCACCCATGTCCGTGTGAACAATGACCATAAACTGTACACGCTCCATACGGATCACAGAGTCTTTGACTGATTCCTTCAGTTTTTCTTCGCTACTGGATGGCTGGCTTTGAGAAAAAATCGCATATTTCACACGGCCATCTGAGCCATGCGTTTTTACGATACTCATTTCACGAACATCTCTTGAAACGGTCGCCTGAGTTGCTTTAACTCCTGATTGTTCAAGAAGTGCGATCAACTCATCCTGAGTTTCTATTTCTTTTTCAGTGATCAATTGTTTGATCAAGCGTTGACGATCTGCTTTTTTCATGTTTACACTTCCTGTTTTTATTGTTTTCTTTATTATAACGAAAGTCTAGAAAAAATGCATTTCTTTTTGGTAGAAAGTACTTTATTATGAGAAAAACGTAGATGAATCCTAAACAAACTTCAAGTGCTCGATGATACAAGAACTTGAAGTTTCGATTTTATTCATTTAGTTTTCTTGCATTTCGATTCCTAACTCATTTTTTAGATAATCACCTAAATCCTGTTCCTCACCAGAAGCAGCATTTTTAATTTTCCATGTTTTTCCGATCTGATTTGGAAGCGAACGAGTTCTTGAAATTGGTTGTTCGTCATCTTCTAGTAGCAAAGCACCATATTGATAGCCTTCTAAAACATATGCATCTCTTTCTTCACTGTATGTTGCAAAAAATAAATATACTTCACCTGCTTGAAGTTCAATATCCCCAGCTTCTCTCACTTCAACCCAATCATCACTTTGTGTGATCGGCGGACGTCCAGCTTCAGTTCGTAAGCGATTATGTTTGTCCACCTCTTCTTTTTCTGCGTTTCTAAAACGATCTTTTTCTTTGATAATACCACCTGATCTGATAAAGGATACTTGATCAGGTGTTGTGCCTTCGATTTGTTTCAATACTTCTAACCTTCCATAAGTGTCAGGTAAAATACTATTACTATCTGTTTCAGGAATATTGGCATCAACATCTGCTTTATCTATAGAGATGACACGCGCTAGAAATATATTATTGGTATTATCCTGAAGACTTTTTGGATTAGTATTATCGTACATCAAAAATGATTCGACTGTTGATGATTGTACATTCGTACGATCAACGTTGTCGAGATAAGAGTAGTAGTCTTCTTTTTTGACCTCTGATACTTGCTCTTTAGTTGTTGAGGTTGAATTACTTTTTTCTGTAGGTATTTCTTTCACTTTAGCGGTTTTGGAAGAAGTGTTGCTACAACCTTTTAAGAAAATACTGACGCACAGAATAGTTATTATTGTTAGTTTTTTCATTCTTATCACCATCCGTAAATATCTGTAATTTTATTGCTTGCATCTCTATCCACTTTACGAGGACCACCTTCTACACTTGGATGCATGATACTCGTCTTATCATTTATATGAGCTAAACCTAAGGCATGACCCATTTCATGTTTTGGAATTCGATCTCTCATATAACTATTATTTTTATAATGCATATTGAAACGAATGATTGCATAGAAGTAGTTTCTATTTGGTGCATTTCCTCCAGTGGCAATCGCTCTATCAGTATTATCGTAAAACTCTACATATCCTCCAGTTTTGCTACCAGAACTTGTGTAACCGTGGGCGTCAATATTGGATAACCAATTATGATTTTGCTTATACATATAGATTGGATTTGCCCAACCAGTATACATCCAATTATGTTTAGCATTGTCAATGTGCCCCGCTACTCCGGATGCACTGGGGGCAATATAATACTTGATGTTCCTAACACCTTGAGATAAGACTCCTTTAAATCTAGGTGGTTTTGCAGCTTCCGACTTCATAGTAAAACTAAGTAACAACAACAGACCAAACAACATATAAAAAATTTTCTTTTTCATTTCGCTCCTCCATATTAAATTATAAAAATAACCAACAAACCCGAACAACAAAAAATTATCTTCAAAAAGTACAAATAAAATAATAACATTAAATATTTGTACTTTCAAGTTTTCATAAACAATCTTAAAGAAAGAAATAATTATAATCTGGATTTTATGTAGTTTTTGATACATAGAAACTGAACAAACTCATTTAATCCTTAAGTAAATTGACATTCGTTCGCGGTGCTAGACAAAAAAAGGCCACTATCTTACCTGCTAAAGTAAGATAGTGGCGATATAATACACCTTCGGGCTTTTTTGTAATTGCACTTACACGTGATTACTTTCTCATTTCTTATACCTTATAAAGTAAGCAAAAGACAACTGATAATCATCGTCTTTTCTCCTACTATCCTTTATTCTTCCAACAGCTTATGCTTCACTAAATAATCATGAGCCACCGTCGCCGGATCTTTTTGTTCCACATTGACCTGATAATTCATATCACTCATTTCTTCTTCAGTGATTTTTCCTACTAGAGGTTCTAATAAGTCTTTCAGTTCCGGATATTTTTTCAGTGTTTCTGCTTTCAATAATGGTGCGCCCTGATACGGTGGGAATAGTTGCTTATTGTCTTTCAGAATAACAAGATCATATTGCTTAAGCTCACTATCTGTCGAATAAGCATCTACAACATTCACATCACCATTATTGATTGCTTGGTAGCGTAAAGACGGTTCCATTGATTTGACCTCTATATTGAGTCCATATAATTTTTGTAAGCCTCTGTAGCCATCATCACGATCGATAAATTCAAGCGTAAATCCAGCTTTTAGCTGACCTTCGACCTTTTTCAAATCGTCGATGGTTTTCAGTCCGTTTTCTTCTGCAAAGGAACGTTTGACTGCTACTGCATAGGTATTTTGATAACGCATCGGCTCTAAATAATCCATATTTTCCTGTTGCTTGATTTGGTCACGCGCATATTCGTAAACTTCCCGCGGATCGTTAGATGTGTTCTTATTATCTTTTAGGAATGTTTCAAGAACTGTCCCTGTAAATTCTGGATAAACATCGATCTCACCTGATTTTAAAGCATTAAATAAGAAGCTGGTTTTCCCAAAATTTGTTTTTAAATTTACATGGATGTCACTGTTGTTTTCAATCAATTCCTTATACATATTGATAATGATATCTGGTTCAGCACCTAATTTTCCCGCAATCGTGATTTCTTTTTGCTCTGCTTCTTGATGTGTATAAACAAATGACCCAATCAATAGTGCTAGTAATACCATAAAGGCTGTAACGATTCGTTTGACTGTCGCTTTTTCCAATAGATGGATCCCGTAATTAAACAGCACAGCCAGTACAGCAGAGGAAATTGCACCGATCAAAATCAAATAGACATTATTTCGATCGATCCCAAGCAGGATAAACGAACCTAATCCGCCAGCACCGATCAAAGCAGCTAAGGTTGCTGTACCGATGATCATCACCGTTGCCGTACGAATACCAGAAATAATATATGGCAACGCTAATTGTAACTCAAATTTGATCAGCTTTTCTCTTTTGGACATTCCAAAAGCTTCAGCTGCCTCTTCTAATGAGGGGTCGATTTCCGTCAGTCCAGTATACGTATTTTGCAAGATCGGAAATAACGCATAAATCACTAACGCTACAACTGCCGGTGGTGTTCCGATTCCGATGATCGGTATCAGTAAACCTAATAAAGCTAATGAAGGGATCGTTTGAAAAATCCCTGTGATTTGCAATACTGCTTCTGCTACTTTCTTATAATTTGTAAGTAAAATCGCCAGTGGAATCGCTAAAAGAATCGCAATCAACAAAGATAACAATGATAATTGGATATGCTCAACCACTGCCTGAATAAACTCTTCTTTTCGTGCAGCTAATGTTTCTATCAGTTTTCCCATATTATTGATCACCTTTTTCCATCTTCGTCTCTAAGAATCTTAGGATTGCCCGATCTGTGATTTCTCCATGAACTATTTCTTCTTCGACCAATGTGACACGCTTTCCTTCTATAAGCGCACGAATGATCACTGGTAATGTCGTATCCAGCGCTACGTTCACTTCTCCTGTTATTTTAGCAGGAGCTAATGAATCTATTTTTAGTAAATCTTCTGCACAATAATTTTCCAAGTTCGAATGATCTTGTTGGAAAAACTGCGCTACGAACTCATTAGCCGGATGGCTGCGGATTTCTTCTGGAGTATCCGTCTGTATGATTCTTCCCTCTTTCATCACACAAATTCGATCGCCCAATAGTAATGCTTCGTTCATATCATGCGTGACGAATACGACTGTACTCGCCATTTCTTTATGCAAATCTTTGATCAATAATTGCAGCTGACCTCTTGAAATCGGATCTAATGCACTAAAGGGTTCATCCATCAAAATGATATCCGGTTTTGCTGCGATCGCTCTTAAGATACCGATACGCTGCTGTTCACCACCTGATAATTCTGCCGGTTTACGATGTAAATACTCCTCTGGCGGTAAATTGACTTTTCGTAATAGCTCCTCCGTTCTTTCTCTTCGCTGCGTTTTGTTCCAGCGTTTCATTTCTGGAATCAATTCGATATTTTCAGCCACAGTCAGATTAGGAAAGAGAGCAATTTGTTGAAGAACATAACCGATCGTTAGTCGAAGCTCTTTTAAGTCATATTCAATCAAACGTTGATCATTAAAATAGATATCCCCATCTGTCGGCTCGATCAATCGATTGATCATTTTCAGTGTTGTCGTTTTTCCACTGCCGCTGGGACCGACCAATACAAAAAACTCACCATCTTCGATCGCTATATCAAAATCTTCTAAAACTGCTTGATCATTATATTTTTTGGAAACCTGTTGAAACCGAATCATGTATTCACCTCATTTTTATTTAAAGCTGGGAAGATATGTTATTAAGTATACTGGAAATTGTCATTTGTTTCTAACGACTTGTTTCCATTATACAAAAATAAACCTGACAACTGTCTGTCAGGTTTATTGAGATGATATTTATTTTTATGTTTATTTCGCCAAACGATAAATCGCATCCGCATAAATAGCTGTTGCACGGAATAAATCATCCAATGCCATAAATTCATTCGCTTGATGCATTGTATCTGTATAGCCTGGGAACATTGCGCCATACGCTACACCGCGTTTTAATAAACGTCCGTAAGTTCCGCCACCAATGATTTGTTCGTGACCTTTTTGTCCAGTGTGATCTTCATACACTTGCAGTAATGTTTCTACCAATGGATCATCTGCTGGTACATAATGCGGTTCTTGATTGCGGCCGCCTTGAACGATCTCTGCACCGATCTTACCAGCCGTTGCTTTAACACCTGCTTCTAATTGTTCTGCCGATGTTCCTTTAGGGTAGCGGAAGTTCAAGCTCATAAAATTGCCTTCTTCTTGCCCTTTCTCGAATACAAACAGACCCGCATTCATTGTTAGTTTGCCCATTTTAGCATCTTCAAAAGCTACGCCTAATTTTTCACCGTAGAAATCTTCATGCACTAATGTTGCAGCCACTTCGATAAATTCTTTTGCCGCGCCGCCAAAGCTATAGCTATTTAGGAAAACAGCCAAGAATGTCGCTGCATTGATCCCTGATTGCGGGCTAGCACCGTGAGCGCCTTTTCCGACAACTTTGATCGTAACAGTTGTTCCATTTGCCTCCAAAGTACCAGAAATTGGTTCTTCACCGACAAATACACTAAATGCACCTTGCATTTTTTCAGCAGCTTCTTCAGAAGGGACAGTGACCACCGCTGTTGCTGTACCGGGAACCATATTTTCACGTAAACCAGCATTAAAGCTCTCTAAGTCATATTCACCTTCACTTGAACCGCTGAAGCGTGCATATAATGAAACATTCCCCTTCTCCCCATTGATGATCGGGAATTCAGCATCTGGAGAAAAACCAAAATCAGGTGTTTCTTCATGTTTGAAGTAATACTCCATATCGCCCCAGCCGCTCTCTTCGTCACTGCCGACTACAAAACGAACTTTCTTAGATAATGGTACACCTAGATCTTTGATGATTTTCAATGCATAATAAGCAGCTATACTTGGTCCTTTATCATCGCTTGAGCCGCGGGCGAAAATTTTCCCGTCTTTGATCACTGGTTCATATGGATCAGTGTCCCAGCCATCACCTGCAGGAACTACGTCCATATGGCCGAAGATACCTAACGTTTCATCACCTTCACCATATTCGATATGCCCTGCATAGTTATCCACATTTTTTACGACAAAGCCATCACGTTCACCGTAAGAAAGCATATGTTTCAAACCAGCCACAGGTCCTGGGCCAAAAGGCGCTTCTGGTGTTGCTTTTGCATCATCACGCTCACTATTGATGCGTAATAAATTCTGTAAATCTTCTAATAGTGCCTCTTTGCGGGCATCTACTTCTTTTTGCCAATCAATTGTCATTTTTTAGTCACTCCAATTCATTATTCTACCTTCTCATCATACCACTAACTTGGCTAAAAGAAAAAGGCGGGACAAGTTTTTTCTGTAATATTTTGCCCTTCGTCTTAAACAGCTTTATACTAATAGTAAGAGTGAAAGGAGTGCCTTCAAATGAACGAATTGTCCGAAGAACTACTACATAGCGTGATCAAAAAACGCCCTCAGCTTTCCCACAAAGGGACTTTCGGGCGTGTTGTATTGATTGGCGGCAATGAAAGATACGGCGGTGCGATCATTATGAGTGCTGAAGCTGCGGTCAACTCTGGCGCTGGGTTAGTTACTGTCGTTACAGCAGAAAAAAATCACGCTCCGCTGCATGCTCGCTTGCCTGAGGTAATGGTCATCGATTGGCTTCAGATACAAGATATTCAAGCTGTTTTAGCAGAGGCTGATGTTATTTTGATCGGTCCCGGACTTGGTTTGAGCGAACATAGTCATACGTTATTACAATTAGTGATCCAGGAACAGCAGGCAAAACACTGGCTAGTTATTGATGGTTCAGGCATTACTTTGTTTGCTCAATATCACTATCAGCTAGCTTATCCTCAGCAAGCTGTTTTTACCCCTCATCAAATGGAATGGCAGCGTTTAAGCGGTCTGACCATTCCAAACCAAACAATAAAAAATAATCAAACTGCTCAAAAAACATTAGGCAGCAACTTAGTATTGAAAAGTCATCGTACGGCTATTTATACTTTGAACGACTATTTTGTCAATCCTCTTGGAAATCCAGGCATGGCGACTGGCGGAATGGGAGACACACTTGCTGGAATGATCGCTGGTTTTTTAGCTCAATTTGATGCTAAAAAAGATGCCCTGTGCGCTGCTGTTTACCTTCATAGCTTGATTGGCGATTTTCTCGGACAAGATCATTATGTCGTCTTACCAACAGAAATCAGCAAGCAAATTCCTTATTATATGAAACGTTTTGAACAATGAGGGAAACGGTTCGGACTTAAAATCCCGAACGAATGCTTTTGTCTTTCCCCCTTTGAAAAATCTGACTTTCGACCATCACTTATTACATTTTAAAATGAGAGCGAGACAAAACTCTGCGAGTCAAATTCCTGACACCTGGAATCCGGATAAACGGTGAGAGCAGAAGTGATCCCTTCAAAAATAAGCCAGAATTCACAAAAATTTGAAAAACAATTTTCATGAATTCTTTCTTATTTCTCGGGATTAAACACTTCTGTCCCAACCTCATTCATTGTTCTAAAAAACCAGCCTGCAGAATGTTCATATAGCTTTGTGAACGTTCAACTAAAAATTGCATTTGATGAATCTCTGTTACCTGTTGGTTTTCTTCTAAAAAAGTCAGACTCTCTAAATAAATCTGATTGAAAACACCTAGTACTAAACGAACCACATCTTCTCTAGAGATGTTTTCTTTGAGCGGAAGCTTGTTGATGATCCTCGTTAGAAGCTGCTGTGCAATAGCCATATTTTCAGTCATATAGTGATTCAATTTTACTTGTACTTTATCAGGAAGCATTTTTTTCTGTGCATACGAGGCAATCAGCAAATGGATATGGTCAGGAAAAGTCCGCTCTAAATTTAACTTATGCTGTGTCGAAGCAACTACCACTTCAACTAGATCAGCATACTCTTTTTCAAACAATTCTTTTGACTGTTCATTTAAACAGTCGATCACATAGCTGATCGTGCGTTCATACAGCTTTGGCTTATTTCCAAAATAATGAAAAACCAATCCTTTTGAAACACCCGCTGCTATAGCAATATCTTCTGTGTTTGCGCGTTGATAGCCCTGTTTAGCAAATTGCTTCAAGGCAGCTTGTATTATCCGTTCATATTTTTTTGGATCGATGTTGATTTCTGCCACTAAATCTTCAGATCCTTTCGTTGGTAAAGCACATAAGTCCCAGCTAAAAACAATATGATCAACACTACTAGAAATCCTGTGTGACTAGCTGATAATCCTTTATCTAATAAATTGCTTGGAATGCCCATATGAGTCGGCGATATATTTTTTGCCCAACTAAACGAGTCATTTAAATCAGCAAAAATACCGATCAAATAGAAAGCAAATACGACACCTAAGGATATACTAGTGCTTTGTTTACTTGATTTTAAAAAGGTTGAGATCAAAAATCCCAGCGTTAGGAAAAATAAAAGAATCAAACTTTCTTGAATAAAAATCTTACTGATTTCCTTTACGATCGTCGCTGTTGAATCTGTTGATTGACGATAAAGCATTGTCGATCCTAAAGAAACACCATAGGAGATCAACCAAAAAATACCCAAAATAAACATATTACTTACGAATTTACTCGTCACGATTCCTTTGCGCGTCACTGGTTGCGCATAAAGAAATTCTATTGTCCCATCTGTCTCTTCCTTGATCAAGGACTGACTGCCTAGCATCATCGCATAAATAGAGGAAGCTAAAAACATATACTGAAAATAGTAAGCAAAAAAACCTGTTGCTACTAAGAAGCTGGCTTGTCCTTCTACACTGATATTGAACGTTTTGAGTAGGGAAGGCGAAAGCCCTGTCAACTTGGCATCCAGCAGATCTTTCATTGCAGAGCTATGCATTTGCGGATAAACAGCACTGAATCCAAAAATGATGACCGAAAATAAGATGATCCAGATCAGCATCCCTTTGACCAATGAACGCGTTTCGATTTTTGCTGTGATCATTTTGTTTCCCCTCCTTCGTACAATGCCATAAATTGATCTTCGAGTTCTGGATTTGTGATGGTAAAATCCTGGATCGATGGATCGCTCAATAATGGCAATACTTCTTGCAAATTTCCTTCATAGAATAAACGCGTTTCATTACCTTGATGTTTTAAGATCGCTGCACCGATTTTTTCAAATAAAGATAGCGGAATATGATCCCCGATCAAGGTAATGACTTTCCCTAATGATTTTTCTTTAGAAATATCCTGCACCGTAATAATTTCACCTTGACGAATAAATGCCGCTCGATGTGCATGCTGTTGGATTTCATTTAGATCATGGCTAGATAAAAAAATAGTCATGCCATTTTTATTATATTTTTCCAGTTCTTCAAATAAGCGATGCTGCATCAGTGGGTCTAAACCATTCGTAGGCTCATCTAAAATTAACAATTCTGGATTTGGCAAAATTCCAGCGATGATCGCAATTTTCTTTTTATTTCCCAATGACAGTTCAGACATTTTTTTCTTTCCGTCAATATCGAATCGCTCCATAAAATAATCGATTTGTTCTTTACTGTTTTTAAGTTGGTGAAACTCTGCTACATATTTTAGAATATCTAATGTTGTCATGGCTGGATAAAAACGCACATCACTTGAGACATACCCTGTACGTTTACGAATCTCCTTAGCATTTTTGACACTGTCCAAGCCAAGAATCGTCGCAGTCCCGTGATCTGGATAAATAAAATTCAGCATTGATTTGATCGTCGTTGATTTTCCAGAACCATTTGGCCCAATAAAGCCATAAATTTCTCCTTTTTCTACAGTTAGATCTACTTGATTGATCACAGGTTTCTTTTTATACAGCTTGGTTAATCCCTCTAGCTCAATGGCCTTCATTTCACCATTCCTCCTTATTGACTCATCAGTCAATTGAAGTATATACCTAAGGCAACAGTTCGTCAAAAAAAGAGAATAAAACAGCTATGATCAAAGCATAGTTATTTTATCCTCTACATAGTAATCCTAGCTATCTTGCAGCTCTTGAAGCTCCGTCTCTGTCAACGGGCGGTATGCTCCCAAAGGCAGGTGTTCATCCAATACTAAACTGCCCATGCGTAAACGTTTTAGATAAACAACTCTTTTATCGACCGCTTCAAACATTCGTTTCACTTGATGAAACTTTCCCTCTTGAATGACTAACCGGATCTTTGATGTTTGATTGGCTTCATTTATCTCGTCGATCAACAGCTTGCTCTGCTTTACCTGTTCACCGTTCGTTAGAGCAAAGCCAGAAGCGAAGATCTGCACATCTTCTTCTGTGACTAACCCTTCGATTTCAGCAAAGTATTCTTTATCCACGTGCTTTTTAGGCGACAATAATCGATGTGCCAATTGACCATCATTCGTTAAGAGTAATAATCCTTCTGTATCCTTGTCCAAACGACCAACAGGAAACAAATCAGTACGATAATCTTCCTCTTTCAGTAAATCGATCACTGTTTGATCCCTTGCATCTTCCGTTGCGGACACAACGCCTTGTGGTTTATGTAATAGATAATAATAAAATTTTTGATAGCTCACTCGTTCTCCTGCAAATAAAACGATGTCCTGATATTCATCGATATGCAGCTTACCATCTTTTACAGGCTGTTCGTTTACCGTTACGAGATTTTTTTTCAGCAACAGTTTGACTTCTTTTCTACTGCCAACACCTGCTTCGGCAAGAAATTTATCTAAACGCATTCAATCAAATCTCCTTTTATAAGAAAATAAGTGTGAGCAAAAGTATCCCTACTCCTGCTGCACACTCTAAATTTAAATCCATCATGAGCAAATGCTCTTATCTTATTTTTAATTTGCGGCGAATTTTATTCACGCTACTCCCTAATAATTTATCTGCCAGTCTCAGTTTCAACGTAATGTAACCATATACGGCTCCGCCAAAAGCTGCAACAAGCATAATGATGATAAATGACTGGAACTTACGTGTTGGGTCTAAGAATAAATATAAGAATTGACGCATGATAACAGTCGCAACGACCATCACTAACGTGATCAAAAAGATCAATAATCCGCGGCGCAAGGTCAAGCTAAAATTAAAACGGCTGACTTTTTTGATTTTTCTCAAAATCAACGTACAGGCAAAAGCAAAACCGATCATCGTAGCAATCGCTGGCCCATAGACTTCAAATAATCGAATAGCTGGATATTGAACAATCAGCTTCAGCGCAAGCCCTAAACCAAAGTACTTGATGGCTGCTTTATTTTCATACATCCCCATCAACATCGTCGATGACAACATGTATAGGCCCATGAACAGCCCGGCAAAGCACGCTTGAACTAAAACCGATACACCTAAATGATCCGGCGAATAAAACATCGTATATAGCGGTTTCGCTAATACGATCATCCCGAACGTGGCCGGCAGCATCACAAACATAAACAACTGCAAGTTATTGCTGATCAGCTTTGAAAGATCACGATAATTTTTCAAGGTGATCGCTTCTGTGATCAATGGCAACCCTGTTGCAGAAATCGATGTTGCTAAAGCAATGACGACCATCGTCAATTTATCAGGATTCGCATTAAAAATAGCGAAAAATGTGCGCAACTGACTACCTGAATATGTGGTAAAAGTATTCATGAAATTTGAGAATGTAAATTGATCGACCAATTTGAATACAGTAACACCTGAACCTACAATGATAAATGGAATTGCTTCTTTTAACGTTTCTGTCAGTAAATCACGAGTAGATGCTTCGTGCTCGTTCGCACTATGTGCTTCCAAGTAATCGAACATCGGCTTTTGTTTACGAATATAGAAAAATAGTACAACAAAGCTAGCTAACATTCCGATCGCTGCTGCCAAGGTAGATTGTGTCACTGCATCTACATAATTTCCATCGAAAACTTTCATGATAATGAACGCTGTCAGTAACATATAGAAGACACGGGCAACTTGTTCAACGATCTGTGATAACGCATACGGCATCATATCCTGATTTCCTTGAAAGTAGCCACGAACCACACTCATACAAGGGAAGATCAAGACTGCCAAGCTCAGTGACCGCATCGTTGGGATCAAATCTTCACCGCCGCCTGACCACTCAGCCAATAAAGGCGAAGCCAGATACATGACGATGGCAAAAATCGCCCCTAAAATAGCCATCAACTGAAGAGCTTTATAAAAGAGCTGTCTGCTCACTTTATACTCATTGAGAGAATTATAATACGAGGTTTGTTTAGCGATCGCTGCAGGAATCCCTGCTGTAGAAATTAATAAAAAAAGCGCGTAAACAGTATAACCCATTGAAGACAAACTATTCGCTTCATTGGCGTGTTCACCCATCCATGCATACCAAGGAATGATATATACTGCACCCAACAACCGAGAAATTATATTACTAGCTGTCATCCAGGCCGAACCTTTGACCATTTTTTCCTGGTTCGTCAAGACTGGTTGATCAGCAGGATTTGATTGATTGATCATTTAACTCCTCCAACTTTCTTCAAACATGCTTTCTTTATTTTAATTGTTAAATCAAGTATATGCAACGAATTTCTCGAATAATTTCACTTATTTATCGTTTCCCTATATAAATCATTGAAAAACACTTAAAAAGCTATTTTCATAATCATCGATCAAATTATCACTTCTTCAACTTTTATATAAATTAATCTAAAATAACTGAAATAAAGAGTAGAAAAACATCGTTTTTTTATCCAAAATTAACCAATTATTCTTCTTACCTACAACTAAATTTCATAATACTATTTATAAAAAAATTCACACGACTATTTATTCTGCTTATATAATAAAATAGCACACATCTTGAAGTTTTACTGTTTAAATTGTATGATGAAATCCTAAACTAGTATAGCTATACCGATAAAACCTGACATTCAGATTTTAACCGGTGCTTGGAGGCCGAATAATGACTATTTCTTTAGAAAAAATCCGGGAATGTTTACTTAAAGAACACCTTTTAAAAGAATTTACTTCAGCTGAAGGCTGGAGCTTAACATCACCAATTTCATTAGAAAATAAACAATTCGATGCTCTTTCTTATGATTCCCGCACCGTAAATAGCGACACACTTTTTTTCTGTAAAGGCTTGAATTTCAAAGAAGACTATTTAACAACAGCCATTACAGCTGGACTTGAAGTTTATGTGGCAGAACAGCCTTATGAGGTTGAAGCGGCTCTAGGAATCATCGTCACAGATATCAAAAAAGCGATGGCTGTTTTGAGCATGGCGTTCTATGATTATCCACAGAATAAACTAAAATTAGTTGGCTTTACAGGTACAAAAGGAAAGACAACTGCCGCTTATTTCACAAAATTCATTTTAGATCATGCTACAAACAATAAAACGGCGATGTTGTCTACTATGAACTCGACATTGGATGGGCAAACTTTTTTCAAATCACAGCTGACAACACCTGAATCATCAGATCTTTATCGTATGATGGCAGAAGCAGTCGATAACCAGATGACCCATTTTATCATGGAGGTCTCTTCACAAGCTTATAAGACGAATCGAGTATATGGTCTATTCTTTGATGTAGGGATTTTTCTAAATATCACACCTGACCACATCAGTCCGATCGAGCATCCGACATTCGATGATTATTTTTATTGTAAAAGACAATTGATCTCACATTCTAAGACAGTTATTTTAAACCACGACTCTGACTATTTCCAATTATTGAAGGAAACAGCAGAGCTTCATCACACGTCATACATCATTTATGGCAGTCAGCAGACAGATACAGATTATGCTTATCAAACCGATCCAGAAGATTCCTTAGCCTTTTCTGTTACAGCCAAAAAGGACACACTTGGACTTGCTGGTGACTATCATTTACGCTTAGGCGGAGACTTTAATAAAGGAAATGCACTCAGTGCAATGATTGCTGCTTCTTTGGTCGGTGCTACTCACGATTCATGTGTCCAAGGAATTCAAGAAGCAACGGTTCCTGGACGAATGGAGCTTTTAACAAACACAAATGGGGCAAAAGTTTATGTTGATTATGCTCATAATTATGATAGCTTGAAAAACCTTCTGACTTTTATAAAAGAAGAACACCCAGAAGGCCGTTTGATTGTAGTGATCGGCAGCACGGGCAACAAAGCAATTTCCCGACGTAAAGATTTCGGCAGGGTGTTAACTGAACTTGCAGATATCGCGATTTTAACCACAGATGACCCTGCTGATGAAGAACCTACTACCATTTGCAAAGAGATCGCAGAATATATAACTGCACCGATCCAAGTCGAAACGATTATCGATCGCAGTGCCGCAATAGAAAAAGCACTCTCCTTGAGCAGTCCAAAAGATGCTGTTATTTTAGCAGGTAAAGGAGCAGATTTATATCAAAAGATCCATGGGATAGATACCCCCTATGAAGGTGACTTTGCTATTGCAGAGCGTTTGATCGACCGTTAGAATATACAACTAAAACAAGAGTCCGGAACAAAACTGTTTTCTAGTTTTGTTCCGGACTCTACTTCTTAATAAACCGTGGTCAAATGTCCTCTTATTTCTTGGGATCAAACACTTCTATCCCAGCCTATATTTACTTTTGATGATAGGTCAGTGCTCGTTGGATACAAAAAGCTAATTCGTCTAGAGGTAATTCCTTTGCAGGATCAAGAACAATGGCGCGATTCTTAGAGAATTCCAGTTCCTTGGAAAACAACGCCCGAAATTCTTCGATCACGGTCGTTTGACAATGGAAAAAAAGGGCGACCTTGGTTTCGCCAAAGCGATCAAGTCGAATAGGTGTCCCAGATTTTGTTTGAATAGTAGAATAAGTTGGTTGATGCCACTTTAAGCTTTCTTCGATTTCACCAACTCCAGAAGTTGCTTCGCCAACCTCAAAGATCAACGCCCTAAGCTCCAGCAATGATAAGCGAATAACCTCTGGATATTGTTCAAAAACAGCGGCAACCTGTTTATTTTTGATTTCTTTCATTTTAACTCACCTCATTTTTTGAGCGGGATCCATAGCTCACAACGATACTCATCAGACATCATGTCCCCTATAGGATAATATTCTATCCGCGGCAGCTGCTGATTTTCTTCTAATGACTCAGCTATCCACGGAGCAGTCAATTGATTTTTTAATTGCATCAAATGATTCGGTTTGTTTGCGTCAAAAGTAGAAACAGCATTTGCGATCGCTCCTTGACAAGTGAAGACTGCCCAAGACGTTTCGACCACTTGGATACTCGTCAATTCTTCAGCGATTTCTTTTTCTCCCTGAGCACTTACACTGATCATGTAATCAAACGTTTCTGCCACCTGTCGATTGCTGTCAGAAACGCCATAGAACCCGCCTGTCTTTTCTTTAGTTTCAGATAATAGCTGATTGATCTTGGCCTCTGTTAAATCAGCCCAAAATGCTGATATTCCTTGATAATCCTCAAAGTGATCAATCATACCTAGTGTTTTTTGATAGCCGACTAGATTAAATTTCGGCTTTTGTTGAATGTGATAATCCATCGTATCATCTCCTCTATCGTCTGCTATTACTTTAGCATCCAATAGATGACAACAGTTTGTCATATTTTACCAAAAATCATACCATCCAGACCATCACCAGCGTCATCAGTAATAAACTGATCAAAATACTCATAGAGGAAGTAAAACCAACCGTCTCTTCTTTTACTCCAGCCTTCACACTATTGATCACAGAAAATGTCGGCATCGGTGCTAAACTCAGTACCACTAATACGATTCTCAATAATGGCTCCAACGGAATAATGAAGGCAAATATCAATGCAAAGACTAGCCCGCACACGTATCGCCAAAACAGCACTTCTCTCACTAGTTTCAGTGCTTGTTTAGGCAAACGTAATTCAAGATATAATCCAATCATGAACATCGATAAAAAGCCATTTGCTTTTGCAACTAGCTCTAGTATTTGAATCAATTCCACTGGCAAACCAACTTGAACTGCACGCAACAGCAGCATGATCATATAGGCCGTAAAAGGAACAGACTTAAACAATGTCGATAGAATTTTTTTTAACGTCGTTTCTTCTTTAGAACCAACTATTTTATCGATCAACAGCGTACTGCCGCCTGTCAGCATGACACTATTCCCTATATCAAACATCAGTAAAAACGGAATCGCTAACGGATAAAATCCCTGAATAAACGGCAATGTAAAATTGCCAATATTATAGCCTGACATCGAATACATTTGAAATGTCCGTTCCAACGTCGAACGCTTTTTGGACAACAATCCTCCTGCTAAAATCACGATCAAATTTAATAAAATCCCCATTGCTAATAAAAAAAACAATGTGCTTGAAACAACCACATTTGCCAAACTAACAATAACTGTTGCTGGTAATGTAATATTGACTATGATCACAGATAAAGTCCCACCATCTGCTTTACTCAATAAACCAAAGCGTTTCATCAAATACCCCAAAATGATGACAAAACAAAAACTAGCCGCCTGTAACAAAATCTCTTTCAACCATTTCACCCTCGTCTCTTTACTTGACTATCTTAAACAAAGTATAACAAAAAAAGGGAGGTGCAACTCATTTAAATCAATTGTCTGCCTGTTTATATGTGCTACAATTAGGGAAAATCACGAGGAAGGTTCTTTTTTATGACAAAAAAACTCTTGTTGGTCAGTAACTTATTTATCGGTTTCGGTGGTATAGCAGGTGGCGTGATGGCTTTATCCAGCAATGCACATTCCATTCTTGGGCTATCAGAAGACATGTTGCGATACTCACCGTTTACAACTTTTTTGATTCCCGGATTATTTTTGTTAGTAATGATCGGTTGCGGGAACCTTGCTATCGGCTGGGCTAACTTAAGACAAACACACACATTTCCTTACTTAGAGTGTTTGATCGGTCTTGTTCTATGTATCTGGATCATGATCCAGTGTCTGATGCTATGGTCTATCGTTGCACTTCATCTCATTTTCTTTCTCCTAGGATTACTCCAATTTCTAGGTGGATATCTCATCATCAAACAAAGACAGCTGCCTTTTCCTTTCTCAGCAACCCAACATTAAAAAAAGGAATGCACACTGCTTCAAATAAGCACTGTGCATTCCTTTTTTATACTCTTCTAACGCAAATTCTTCTGATACAAAAACCTACGCACAAAAACCAACATAGACAGTCCGATCACAAGAAAATATATTGGCATCACTACCAGTGTCCCATTATGAATCACGCTCATACCATAGGTAAACAAGCTGACTAATAAGTAATACCCTAGGCTAAAAAGCGCTCCTGCTGATCCTATCACCTCTTGATACTCAACTAAAGCTAGACTTAAGCAGTTAGGCAGCGCCATTCCTGTCCCCGTCAAGACAACAAAAACACCGAGCAAAATAAGCCACATCTGAAGTGTATTTGGTAAAAATACAGACAATACTGTCAACAAAAGACAGGAACTACCCAGCAGCAAACAGCAAATACCCATATAAATGATTTTTTCCGGGCAATAAATCGGTAATAAGCGTTTAGACAACAACGAGCCTAAAATCGAAGCACCTGCTACTCCAATGCCTAAAAAACCATAAACTGCTGTAGACAAATGAAAATGTTCGATAAAGATAAACGGAGCTTCCGCATAATAACTGAATAGTATCCCATTGATCGCACCGATCAAGAAGCCATAGGTCATCACCTTGGGATCAGTCAATAATCGCTTGATCAAAGGTAACAGCTTTACTTGCACTCGTTTTTCTACTTGATACGTTTCAGGTAGACATAAAAATGCATAGCAGAAAATGACGATACTCATACAAACTAATACAAGAAAAACAGCTCTAAAGCCTAAATACTGATCAACAAGCCCGCCGATCAAAGGTCCTATCGCCGGCGTAAATGCCAAAGCTGCTGAAATTTGAGCAAACAGCGCATGCCGATGATTGCCTGCATAACTTTCTCTTAAAATCGTTTGTGTCACAACAGAACCTGTACTAGCACCGAACGCTTGAATAAAGCGGGCAAAGAGCAGACCATTGATCGAGTAGGCCCTGAAACATAGAAAACTGCCGATACCATAGACAAACAAGCCGTAAAGCATTGCTTTTCGACGACCACTTAGATCTGACAGCCAGCCCCAAAAAAAGACTCCGAGAGCAAACGACAGAAAATAGATACTCAATGTTAGCTGAACTGTCGCCATCGACGTTTGCAAGTCCGTCGCAATATCTGGTAATGATGGGGTGAAAATCGTTTCACTGATTTGCGGAAATCCTACCAAAACGATCAATAATAATAAAGATGGTGTTTGAGTTTTGATGCTTTTTTTCAAAAAAATTCCTCCTGAATCTATAACAGAACAGGTCGATCCAGCTTGTTACAAGAATGACCTGTTCAGCTAGAAAATTAGTTTAAAGGGATGAAAAAAAACATCTTTCTCCGGGAAGCGGCGGGAGCATGATCAATATTAATTTATAGGTATCCATCTACTCGCTCACATCCTTTACTATCTTTCATTCAACTTAATGATTGCACAACCATAGTAGCATAGATCCTTATTTTTTCCAATGTACACTACGAACCCAGAAAAAGGAAAATAAAGGGGAAACTCATTCAGCGATGATTTTCCCCTCCACCCTTATTATATTTTCTATTTTTTCAAAGCCGATGGTTTAAATCCTTTCAAACGTAAGGCATTCAGCAACACTGAAACTGAGCTAAAACTCATCGCAGCTCCTGCGATCATCGGATTCAATAGCGGTCCGCCAAATAGATACAAGACACCCATCGCCACTGGAATCCCTAACGTATTATAGGCAAACGCCCAAAATAGGTTTTCTTTGATGTTCTTGATCGTTGCCTTGCTTAATTCTACTGCTGTTGGTACATCCATCAGATCACTTCTCATCAAAACGATATCTGCTGATTCCATTGCAACGTCTGTACCAGAACCGATCGCAATGCCGATATCTGCTTGAGCTAAGGCAGGAGCATCATTGATTCCGTCACCGACCATGGCAACTTTCTTACCTTCTTTTTGAAGCTTTTGGACTTCATTCGCTTTATCTTCTGGTAAAACTTCACTTAATACACGGTCGATCCCAACTTGTTTCGCGATCGCTTGTGCCGTTCGTTTGTTATCCCCTGTGATCATGGCTACTTCGATGCCCATTTGATGCAGCTTTTTGATTGCCGGAATACTGGTTTCTTTGATCGTGTCTGCTACAGCGATGATTCCTGCAATCAAATCATCTTTCGCAATATACATCGGTGTTTTCCCTTGTTCTGCTAATTGATCAGAGATCGTACCTAAATTCTCTAACGAAATATGACGATCATCCATCAATTTTTTGTTCCCTAATAAAAAGCGGCTGCCTTCGATCGTCACTTCGATCCCATGTCCAGGAATGGCTGTAAAGTTTTCTGTTTGGGCAAAGGTAAGATTTTTCTCCACTGCATCATTGACGATCGCTTCACCTAGAGGGTGTTCAGAACCTTTCTCAGCTGATGCTGCTAAACGCAGTAGGTCATTTTCAGCTAAATCATTTGCTGTAACGATATCTGTCACTTTAGGTTTTCCCTCTGTTATCGTACCCGTTTTATCAAAAACGATCGTTTGGATTTTATGCGTTGTTTCCAGTGCGTCACCGCTTTTGATCAGCACACCATTTTCAGCACCTTTTCCTGTACCGACCATAATTGCAGTAGGTGTTGCCAACCCTAAAGCACATGGACAAGCAATCACTAAAACAGAGATCGTGATCGTCAAGGCAAAAACCCAAGATTCCTGTCCTAAGAAATACCAAGCCAAACCAGATAACACTGCTAAAACAATGACGATCGGCACAAATACACCTGAAATTTTGTCTGCCATTTTAGCGATCGGTGCTTTTGATCCTTGCGCATCTTCGACTAATTTAATGATTTGTGAAAGAGCAGTATCTTTTCCTACCTTTGTCGCTTTAAATCGGAAGCTGCCGTTTTTGTTGATACTTGCACCAATCACATTATCACCAGCTTTTTTCTCAACTGGTATACTTTCACCCGTCAGCATCGATTCATCGACTGCACTTGACCCTTCAACAACAAGTCCGTCAACAGGAATTTTTTCTCCTGGTCGAACGACAATGATATCATCCAATTGTACTGCATCTACTGGAATTTCCATTTCTTCATCATTACGTAAAACACGTGCATTTTTTGGTGCTAAACCCATCAATTTTTTGATCGCTTCTGAGGTTTTTCCTTTTGAAACAGCTTCAAAATATTTCCCTAGTGTGATCAAGGTCAAAATCACGCCAGCAGATTCATAGTAAAGCGCCATTGCAAAATGAGTGTCACCCGTATAAATCATGATCGTGCCATATAAGCTGTAAGCGACAGCCGCACTCGTTCCCAATGCTACAAGAGAATCCATATTAGGATGACCTTTGAACAATGCTTTGAATCCAATGATGAAAAAGCTTCGTCCAAAATACAGCACAGGAATCGTCAAAAGCAGCTGGACCGTCGCAAAAGTTGTCGCATGCATCATCGGATCTAAGAATCCTGGTAATGGCAAACCAACCATGTGTCCCATTGCAATGTAAAATAGAGGCACCGTGAAAACAGCAGACAACCAAAAGCGTTGCCACATCTCTTTGATGTGTTTCTGTTTTTTCTCACGATCTTTATCTACCGTATCCGCTGAATCGATTTGTTCAACAGCTCCATAGCCTGCATCAACAACTGTTTTCGTGATATCTGACACATTCAGAACAGCTGGATCAAAATCGACTGTCATTTTTTCTGTCGCTAGATTTACGGCAGCGGTCTGCACACCATTTAGTTTATTGACCGCCTTTTCGATCACTTGTGCACAAGATGCACACGTCATTCCTTCTATATCAAATGTGCGTTGCTGAGTATTGCTCAATGCTTCATAGCCTGCATCAGCAACCGCTTGTTGAATATCTTTTTCTGATAATGCTGTTTCATCATATTCCACATTTAGTTTTTCAGTTGCCAAGTTGACCGTCGCTTTTGATACACCCGCTAGTTTGGCCGTTGCCTTTTCAACAGTCTGTGCACAAGACGCACACGTCATCCCTTCTATATCAAATGTTTTAGCTTCCACTTTTCCCGCTCCTTCTTTCTGTATGTACTTTTTCATATTTTTCCAAAACGACTATAAATGTAGTCGAGTTATTTCTTCTTTATATTAAGACAGTAAAATATATTTGTCAACCCATTTATCACTTTTTATCAATCCATAAATACACAATCGAGTTCCATACAAAAAAAACTGCGAACAAACATCTAAAAAATGTTCATTCGCAGTTCATATTATATGCCATTCAAATCAAGCACCGTCTCCCGCTTGATCAACTGATGAGGGATCACTAATCGTACTCCTGTCGGTTCTTTTTGCTGCAGCGTATCGATCAGCTTTTGCATACCCATTTTGCCTAGCTCAGCAATATCGATATCGATACTCGTTAGATAAGGATGGACCAATGTCGAATAAATCGAGTTATTGAAACTGATCACGGAAAAGTCATCTGGGACGCGATACCCATACATCTGAGCCAACTGGATCATCCGCATTGCAAAAATATCATCGATCACAACTGCAGCTGTTGCTTTCGTTTCTTTTAGCAAGTCCTCAAATGCAACATACGCTTCTGGACTTTCCATATCCACCGAAGGAAACATGGTCAAACCTGCAACCATCATTGCTTTTTGATAACCAAAGTAACGTTCATAATAAATATTTTCGTGCGTTGTATTAGTGATAAACAGAATATTCTCATGTCCATTTTCGATCAAAAAATCCGTTGCATGTTTTCCTAAAAGCTGATTATCATTATCTACATAAATGACTTTCTCTTCGTTTGTGTACGGTTGTCCGATCAAAGAGAATGGCACGTGATTTTCAACTAAGTAATCGATCACTGGATCATCCTTATCTGAATAGAGCAAGATAAATCCATCTACCTGCTTTTGACGATGCATCAGCTGAACATTTTCTAACAAGGTATCAAAAGACTGAGCCGTTGCAATCGCCGTCGTCATATCATGTTTACGGGCTTCAGCGTTGATCGATTCAATGATTTCTAAATAAAATGGATTGCCCATCCGTTCACGCGAATCCAAGGGCGGCAAAATCACACCTACTGCACCCGAAGATCTTTTACCAAGATTACGTGCAGCAATATTCGGAACGTACCCCATTTCTTCCATCACTTTAAAGACCTTTTTCTTGGTCGCGTCAGAAATACTGGGGTGATCATTGATTACCCTTGATACAGTGGAAGTTGCTACTCCAGCTTTCTTCGCAACATCTTTCACAGTAATCGTCATCGGCTTCACTCCTTTCCAGGTTCATGTTTTTAAGAACAAATCATGCCATCGTAGAAAATAATACCACATATCAGCAGCTCGTTGCTATCGTCATTTTACGACTGTACAAATTCCTTGACCTGAGGACTTACTTCTCTTTTCTTTCTGTCTGCCAAACACTTGTCAAATACGCTAGTGTCAACTCTTCTGTTGAAGAAACTAATGCAATATCCTGTCCTAAATCTTCTTCACGACCTACCCCAACAGGTACCGCACCACTTGCCGCGATCGCTTGGATCCCCGCTTTGGCATCTTCGATCCCAAGACATTCTTGTGCAGTTAAGCCAACTTCACTTGCAGCCAGTTGAAAAATCTCGGGGTCCGGCTTTCCTTTTTTTACTTTAGCCGGATCAGCGATCCCATCAAAATAAGGAAGTAATGCCATTTTTTCTAGCAAGAAGGGGCCATTTTTACTAGCAGAAGCCAAAGAAATTTTAAAATTTTGCTCCTTCAATTGTTTCAATAACTCTAAAATGCCTGGATAAACATCTGTCGGACTCACATTTTGAATCATTTCTACATAGTATTCATTTTTCCGCTGCGCCAGTTCAGCAAACTGCTCTGGAGTATACGCGTCATTCCGTCCGCCGTGAGCCAGCATCAATTTTAAAGAATCTTCTCGACTGACACCTTTTAACTCCTCATTGAACGCGCGGTCAATAGTAATACCGATCTCTTTGCCCAACTGTTTCCAAGCTTGATAATGATACTCCGCTGTATCCGTCAACACTCCATCTAAATCAAACAACACACCTTTAAACATGTTCTGCCACCTTTTCCACCTTAACAACTACTTCATCTTCTAAACTTACTTGGTTTCCGTATAGTTTAAGTGATAATTTATCTCCGGAAACTAATGTTAAACGAACCTCATTTTGATCAACTGCTACATATAACAAGCGTCCGCGATAATTTACATGAAACGCATAGCTTGTCCAACTCTGTGGTAAAAACGGCGCGAAACTCAATGCCTCATTCGCTGTTTTCATTTGAGCAAACCCTTGAACGATCGCCAACCAGCTGCCTGTCATGGACGTAATGTGCAAACCATCTTCTGTATCATTATTATAATTATCTAAATCTAAGCGTGCTGTTCGCTGATACATTTCTACCGCTTTTTCTTCCATCCCAAGCTCTGCTGCCAAAACAGCATGAATACTTGGTGACAATGATGATTCATGCACAGTCATCGGCTCATAGAATAAAAAATTACGTTCCTTCTCAGCTTGGGTAAAGCGTTCGCCAAAGAAATAGATGCCTTGCAATACATCTGCTTGCTTAATGAAGCAAGAACGTAAAATTCGATCCCAAGACCATTTTTGATTTAACGGCAGATTTTCCGGTGAAAGATCGCTGCTTGGCATCAAATCCTTATCTAAAAATGTATCATGCTGGACAAAAACACCCAATTCTTCATCAAACGGATAATACATATGCTCAATGATATCCTGCCACGAAGCTTGTTCTTCAGCTGATATTTCTACGGTTGTTTCTGTTTGATAGTTAAGATAATTTTCTAAAGTATACTGCAATACCCAAGTTGCGATAGTGTTTGTATACCAATTATTGTTGACGTTATTTTCATATTCATTTGGTCCTGTGACACCATGAATCATGTATTTCCCTTTACGTTTTGAGTAATGTACACGATCTGCCCAGAAACGTGCGATTTCTGTTAAAACTTGTAAGCCTTCATTTTTTAGATAGTCACTATCACCTGTATAGTTCACATAATTGTAAATAGCATAGGCGATCGCACCATTTCTGTGGATCTCTTCAAATGTGATTTCCCACTCGTTATGACACTCTACTCCAGTAAAAGTCACCATTGGATATAAAGCACCTGCCAACCCTTGTTGGCGAGCGTTATGCTTCGCTTGTTCTAATTGATTATAGCGGTATTTCAACAGATTTTTTGTTACTTCTGGTTTTGCCAATGCAAGGTATAATGGTACAGCATAAGCTTCCGTATCCCAATAAGTAGCACCGCCATATTTTTCTCCCGTAAAGCCTTTTGGTCCAATATTCAAGCGTTCATCTTCACCATAATATGTCGTAAATAACTGGAATAAATTAAACCGAATGCCTTGTTGTGCAGCTTCATCTCCTTCGATCGTCACATCCGCTAAAGCCCAACGCTCTTGCCACGCTTCATTTTGTTCTTGAAGAAGCTCCTCAAATCGTTTTGAACTTTCTTGTAACAACTGAACTGCTTTTTCTTGTTGTTGTTCTTCTGGAATATCACGACTTGTCAGGACAATGACTTGTTTTTCCAGCACAAGTGATTCGCTTTCTGATAGCTGCTTTTGGAAAATTCGTTGTATTTTCAACGTTTCTGCTTCTGAACCTTCAGTATTCATCGTTGTGTTATGCTTCATAGCACCTGTCACAGCAAACTGTTCAATGCCAAAAGCATTAGGAATCGTGCGCGTTGTCAAAAAACCGACTTCATCAGTGAATCCAGTGCCACGAGCTTCCCAAAACATTTCATCATAGTTGCTGTCTTCATTACGAACATCACCATCGATTTTTGAAAGGATCTGAATATCTGCACTTCCTTTAAGAACCTCAGCCGTTACTCGAATAACAGCTAATTCTTGTTGAACGATACTTAAAAAGCGCTCAAAACGGAATTTCACTGTTGCCTTGTCACTCTCTAAAATAAATGTTCTTGTCAATAAACCATTATGCATATCTAATTCTAAGTAAAAATCCTTAGGTTCTTGTATACCTAAATCTATAGCTTCCCCATTTACAAAAATATCCAGTGCAATGAAATTCATTGCATTGATCACTTTACCAAAGTAATCTGGATAGCCATTTTTCCACCAGCCGACTCTTGTTTTATCTGGATACCAAACACCAGCTAGATAGGTTCCTTGATGATGATCACCCGTATAGCGCTCTTCAAAGTTTCCACGCATCCCCATATAACCGTTTCCTATAGATGTAAGAGACTCCTGCAAACGGCGTTCGTCACGTTCTAATTGGTGTGTTGAAATTTTCCATGGATCTATTTCAAATAGATGATTCATTTTGATTTCCTCCTATACTCGTTTCATTTCTTAACACCATAATAAACGCAACCGATTGCATTGTCAATTATTTATTCATAAACTTATCTGATTTTCTCCTTACTACACCAATTTTATTGATTTATACTGATTGTAACTTGTTCATAAAATTTAGATTCCACTTCGGGGTTTACAAAATTAAAAAACTATTTTATACTAATATCAACGAAAACGATTGCGTAAAAATTGCAAAGGGGAGAAAAAGAATGAAAAAGTTACTAAGTTTTGAGTTTTGGCAAAAATTCGGGAAAGCGTTGATGGTCGTTATTGCTGTGATGCCTGCCGCCGGTTTGATGATCAGTATCGGTAAAACGATCCCGCTGATCAATCCTGACTGGACTGCTTTAGCAACAACAGGAGGCGTGATCGAAAATATCGGTTGGGCTGTTATCGGCAATCTTCATTTACTGTTCGCATTAGCGATCGGCGGAAGTTGGGCAAAAGAACGGGCTGGTGGAGCATTTGCTGCCGGGCTTTCGTTCATCTTGATCAATCGGATCACTGGTTCGATTTTCGGTGTCACAAGTGAGATGCTAACGGACGATAAAGCATTCACTCATACTTTATTTGGTACTAAGATCATGGTCAAAGGGTTCTTCACTAGTGTCTTAGAGGCCCCTGCTTTGAATATGGGAGTGTTCGTCGGGATCATTGCTGGTTTTGTTGGTGCTATGGCCTTTAATAAATACTACAACTTCCGGAAATTGCCTGATGCTTTGTCATTTTTCAATGGAAAACGCTTTGTCCCATTCGTTGTTATCCTATGGTCAACGATCGTTTCCATCCTTTTAGCAATTATTTGGCCATCTATCCAGGCTGGAATCAATAACTTTGGTTTATGGATCGCACAATCACAAGATACTGCTCCGATCCTAGCACCGTTCTTATACGGAACACTAGAGCGTCTTCTTTTACCATTTGGACTTCATCACATGTTGACGATCCCGATCAACTATACGCAATTAGGCGGAACGTATGAAATCCTTTCCGGTGCACAAGCAGGAACGCAAGTGTTCGGACAAGATCCATTATGGCTAGCTTGGGCAACTGATTTGGTCAACTTAAAAGGCGCCGGCGATATGTCTCAATATGATTTCGTTCTAAACAACTGGACTCCTGCCCGCTTCAAAGTCGGACAAATGATCGGTGCTTCAGGTATCTTAATGGGCATGACTGTCGCAATGTATCGTAATGTCGATCCTGACAAGCGCTCAAATTACAAATCAATGTATCTTTCTGCAGCATTGGCTGTCTTTTTAACAGGTGTAACTGAGCCATTAGAGTTTATGTTCATGTTTGCTGCCGTACCGCTTTATGTTGTATATGCAGTTATCCAAGGGGCAGCTTTCGCGATGGCAGATATTGTTTCGCTACGTGTTCACTCTTTCGGAAATATCGAACTATTGACACGAACACCGCTTGCACTCAAAGCTGGCCTCGGAATGGATTTACTTAATTTCGTTCTTTGCACGATTGGATTTGGTGTATTGACCTATTTCATCGCAAACTTTATGATCAAAAAATTCAACTTTGCTACTCCTGGTAGAAACGGAAACTATGATAGCAACGATGCTTCAAGCGATTCAGCAGCTACAAGCGGAGCAACAACGATCGATGGAATCGACCCTCAAATCATCGAGGTGATCCATCTACTCGGCGGAAAAGAAAACATCGTCGATGTCGATGCTTGTATGACTCGCTTACGGGTCAGCGTACACGATAAAGACAAGGTCGGAAATGAAGAGTCATGGAAAAAAGCGGGAGCTATGGGATTGATCGTCAAAGATAACGGCGTACAGGCAGTTTACGGACCTAAAGCGGATGTGCTAAAATCAGATATCCAAGACTTACTGGATTCCGGTGCTGTGATTCCTTCAATTCAACAAACACAAACCGAAACAACAACGGATGCTGCAGATACTACAAATTATCTTGGTATCACTAAAACACTGGTTCCAGTCGCTGACGGAACGGTGATCGCAATTGACGAAGTAGATGATCCTGTTTTCTCACAAAAAATGATGGGCGACGGCTTTGCTGTCATCCCGGAAAATAGCACGATCTATGCACCGATAGATGGTGTGATCAGCAGTATTTTCCCATCAAAACACGCTTTAGGGATCCAAACAAACGAAGGGATCGAAGTTCTAGTTCACATGGGATTAGATACAGTGGAAATGAAGGATTCTGCCTTTACGATTTCTGTCACAGAAGGACAAAAAGTAACTGCAGGAGATGTTATCGCTACTGCTGATTTAGCCAAAATCGAAGCAGCCGGCAAACAAACGACGATGATCGTTGTCTTCACGAACGGAGAAAAAGTCAAACAGTTCACATTAGACAAAACAGGAAAACAAGCACCTAGAACAACCATTGGAAAATTAGAGATCTAATGACATCACCAAGAGGTTGGACCAGAAGTAACTCCGAGAAATAAGAAGGAGTTACTTCTGTTTCCACCGTTTATTCGTTTTTAAAGGGACTGGATCGTAACTCGTAGAGTTATGTCTCAGTCTCTTTCTATAGAAAGAGGTAGACAATGAAAGTATTGACGTTAAACACACACAGCTGGATGGAAGAACACCCTCTAGAAAAATTACAACAACTCGTAAAGCAAATTTTAGAAGACGACTATGATTTGATCGCTTTGCAAGAAGTCAACCAACGAATCGACAGCCGATCAGTTATAGAACCCCTTAATTTTCACCCTACGAATGATCAATTTGCAGTCCACGAAGATAATTTTGCTTATCTACTGGTTCAACAATTAGCAGAACAACACGCCATTTATCATTGGAGCTGGGCTTACAACCATATCGGTTACGATCTCTACCATGAAGGTGTTGCACTATTATCAAAGCAGCCGATCAAACCGGAAGCAGCACTTGTCTCAAAAGAACAAAATCCAGCTGATTATCGTAGAAGAGTTGTGCTGCTCGGTCAGACATTCGTTGGCGAACTGCCGATCACCGCAGCAAGCTGCCACTATTCTTGGTGGACAGAAACAGACGGCTTCGCTTATGAATGGCAGCAAACAGAAGCCCTTTTAAAGCACTGTCCTTCACCATTGATAATCATGGGAGACTTCAACAATCCTGCTTCTGCAGTAGAAACTGGTTATGAACTTGTATGCAATAGTAGTTTACACTTACAGGATAGCTTTTTATCCGCCCAAAAAAGAACAGGTGAATTTACCGTAGAAAAAGCAATCGACGGCTGGGGCGAAAACCAAGAAAAACTTAGGATCGACTACATTTTCACTTCACCAGAATTGTCGATCGACCATTATCACATTTTATTCGATGGTAAACAAACGCCGATCATCAGTGATCATTTTGGCGTAGCTGTTACAGCCGATCAAAAGAATTAAAAACATCTGTATCCAGCATTTTGAGATCAGCATAAAACGATATTTTTGTTTTATGCTGATCTCTTTTTTTGTATAAAAATACGTTCGTACGTTACACTTGTAAAAAGAAGAAAGCGGTGATTTTAATGAATATCGTTATTTTCGGCGGCAGTGGCTTCATCGGAACTGCCTTATGCAAAGAACTCCTCCAGCGCAAGCATACTGTAACGAGCATTTCCCGTCACGGACGCCCCGACACCCTTACAGAGGAATGGGCAGATAACGTACATTGGATACATTCCGATATTTTAAACGACACTGCGTGGCAATCAGCGATCATCAATGCAGACTGGGTGATCGATGCTATCGGCATACTTACGGAAAAACCAAATAAAGGCATTACTTACGAGCGCTTTATCGTTGAACCCGTTCAGCGAATGTCAACTTTTTTAACTGCGCAACTGCAACCAGCGAAATTTTTATTCCTATCTGCCAATGCTGCACCATTTCCACTAAAAAAATATATGTCAGCAAAGCTCAAGGCTGAACAGGTGATTCACGAGCAGCATTTTCCATATACGATCGTTTATCCTAGCCTAATCATGGATAAACAACGCCCAACTTCTGTCATTGGCGGTAAAGCCATCTTATGCTTCAAGAAGTTGCCTATCTTTAAGTACTTCGTAAGAGAATATGATCCCATCACTAGAGAACAATTAGCGATGGAAATCACTAATATAGTTGAAGGCAGACAATCTTTTTTAACAGAACGACGGTAACAAAAAAAAGAGTGAAACAAAACTAAAAATTAGTTTTGTTTCACTCTCTAAAACCGAATATACGGCGAGAAAAAAGCAGTTACTACGCTACGCTTCGATCACATCAACTTCTAAGCGCTAAAGCACTAAGAGTTGAAGGCTTCGAAAATAAGCTGAAATTACTGTAAAACACAACGAGGAACGAGTTGATGTGGCACAGTACCTACTTGGTTCTCGGAGCTAAACACTTTTGCCTCAGCCTCTCACTACCCTTTTACAGAACCACTTGTTATCCCCTCTACATAGTACTTTTGCATAAAGATAAACAGTAACGTGATCGGTACAGCGATCAACACACAGCCGGCAGTAAAAGTCATAAAGTACTGATCGATCTTGTCTCTCGTTTGCATCGTAAACAAGCCGATCGCAACAGTATACTTATTAACATTATCACCCAAAATAATTTTTGCAAAAATGAAATCCATCCACGGTGCCATAAACGCCATTAACGCTGTATAAACAATGATCGGTTTACTTAACGGAAGTGTGATCTTAGTAAAAATCTCAAACTTACTCGCCCCATCGATCATCGCCGATTCATCCAACGCCATTGGAATCGTATCAAAGAACCCTTTCGCTATATAAAAGCTCAATGCCGCACCAGAGGAATAGACTAAAATCAACGCCAATAAACTTCCAGTCAAATTCATCGCTTTTAAAATATAGTAGACAGCGATCATACTCATAAATCCTGGAAACATATTCAAAACAAGCGCTAGCTTCAAAAACGGTTTTCTCGCTTTAAATCTCAGACGGCTAAGCGAATACGCCATCGCAATCGTGATCAGCGTAGACAAAATACAACTGCAAACTGCAACAAACAGTGTATTTAAAAACCATTGTACAAATGGATACGTCGAGCTCGTCAGAAGCATCTTATAATTTTCAAAGGTAAATTGCTTTGGAATAAAGTACGTTACAAATGCCCCACCTTCGCTACGAAAGCTTGTCAACACGATCCAAACGATCGGAAAAATCCAGACGATCGATAGTATCGTCAACAATGTGTAGTGAACGATCAACGTTTTTCTTTTTTTCGATTTCATATGTGTTACGCCCCTTCTGTTTTAAATGAGCTGCTTCGTGTATAAGCGATCAAGGAGAAGACCGCCGATAGAACGAAGATGATGATCCCAATAACCGAAGCTAAATTATAATCCGCTGCAGTGACCGTCAGTTTATACAACCACGTAACCAGCAAATCTGTTTCCCCCGCTGAATGATAATTGCTATTAGCAGGTTGTCCGCCAGTCAGCAGGAAAATCACATTGAAGTTATTAATATTTCCGATAAACTGCTGGATCAAGCTCGGTGCCATCACAAATAAAATTTGAGGGAACGTAATGTTTTTAAAAATCTGGAATTTATTAGCTCCATCAATTTCAGCAGCTTCGATTTGGTCATCAGGCAAATTAGTGATGATCCCTGTCGCAACTAGCATCGTTACTGGAATCCCAACCCACATATTTACAAAAATGACAGTGACTTTCGCTAATAGCCCATCTGTTAGAAATGGAATCGGCTGATCGATCAACCCCCAGTTTTGCAACAGCGCATTGACCGGTCCTGATCCGTTGAATAGATTAGCCATCAGTAACAAACTCACAAACTGAGGCACAGCCATTGTGATCACAAAAATCGTACGCCAAACTTTTTTTCCTTTAACTCCTTTAGCATTGATCAAAAGAGCTAATAAAATCCCGAAGAAAAAAGTCGTAGCTGTAGCCAGTACCGCCCAAATCAACGTCCAGCTCAGAACTGGGAAGAAGGTACTCGCAATATCTCCTGTGATCACATTCCCGAAGTTCGCAAAGCCGACCCAGCTAAAAAGGTTTTTCGGTGGCAAATGATTATGATCATAGCTTGTAAATGCGATCGAAATCATATAAAGCAAGGGTAAAATCGTGAATGCCAACACACCTAACAATGGAATACTCATCAATGTCACATAAAATTTTTCATTCAGCAAACTACTTAAATCTTCTTTTAACGTCGGCAACGGCTTATTTGCTTCTTTTAGCACAAATATTTTACGGGCACTTCTAAGATTGACAAAATAAAGAAAAATAAAAAGGACAATAAGAATAATAGCTGCAATCCCAAATAACAGAAGCAGCATCGAGTTATCACCTGGTTGCTGCACTTCGATCCCCAACGTCTCATCCATGACCCAGCCTTGAGATTTTGTCCCCAAGGTTTGAAGCATTGAGAGCGCATGAAATCCATTCAGCACCAACCAAGCGATAAAACCAAGCTGTAACGCTAAAAAAAGGAGCCCTTTGACTATTTGACCATTCAGCAAGTTGGCCATTCCCATGAAAATAAAAGAGAGTTTGATCGATTTATCTCCTTTTTTGAACAACTGTCTAAAACTAATCTGATCATCCGCTTTCGGTTTTAACTTCATCGTGATTCACATCCTGTTCTTTTTCACTAAACTTGAGCTAAAAAGAGGAGGAGTATGAAGCGAACATTTGCATATTCGGTCCATACTCTAAACCTCAATTATCGTTTTTATTTATCTGATTTACTTGTATCTTTCACAAGCTTGTCTAACTTAGGTAAATATTGGTCTTCAGAAATTTTGTCATTATACGTATCATTGATGACCGCTTCAACTGGTCCCCAGAACGAAACCATCGCAGGCAGTTTAGGCATCACAACCGAATGATCAGCGTCACTCATCGTCATAACTGCGTTTGCTACATCATCTGCTTTTACTTTTTCATCTTCCTGTGCATCTTTATTCGCCGGCACAGTTCCATTTTTTTCAAATACTGTTAATTGATTTTCTTTACTTGTTAAGAAATCAGCTAAAGCCATTGCTGCAACGGGGCTCTTAGTTGACGCATTCACACCGAATAATTTAACACCTAAGAAGGCTTTTTGTTGCACATCGCCATTCCCTAAATCAACAGTTGGGTAAGGCGCAACAGCAAAATTATCGCCTAAAGCTTTTTCTACATCATTTTTAGACCATGGACCTGACAAGAATGCATCTGTTTTTCCATTACCGATATTTGATAATGCATCTGCATTTGATTGAACAACTCCCGGATTATCTTTTTGTGCACGAATCCATTTTAAGACCTGCACACCTTTATCATTGTTGAAATTCGTTCCATTGATGTCTTCACCGTTCGCACCATACAATTCATCTCCGTTTGACATAAACAGCGGTGTGAAAATGTAGTTCGCTCCAGCTTCACCAAAGTTGGTTCCTAACTTCCCTTTAGAAGTCAGCGTTTCCCAGCTTTTCACATCATCTTCAGTCAATTTCGCCTTGTTATAATATAAAATTTGTGATTCTACACCATATGGATATCCGTATAATTTACCATCATAGGTTGCAGCTTCTACTGCACTTTCAGTACTATTTTCTTTCACGCTGTCCTCATATTTTGTATTCGCATAAATAATTCCAGCGTCTACCATTTGTCCAAGTTGGTCATGAGGCATCATAAATACGTCAGCTGCAGCACTAGGATCTTTTTTCAAGTTTTCTTGCGCCGATGCAGATTCGCTTGGTTTGATCGTCACTTTCCAGTCTTTATGTTCTTTTTCAAATTCTTCAACTAAAGGTTTATACGTATCAACAAACGCTACATCCACCCACAACTTTATAGAAGCGTTTTCATTTTCTGCAGAAGTTTTTTTATCAGACGAACCTCCGCCACATGCTGCCAACATCACCGCAGCCGCTGCCATTGTCACACCTAATGCTAAAAGCTTTTTCGTATTTCTTTTCATCTTTTTGTTCCTCCCAGGAATTATTTAAATGATTGATCTATTCGCATTATGCAATCGTTTGCGTAAAAAGTCAAGTAGAAATGTGCAAAAATTCGAAAAAATAATTTATAAGATACGAAATGCTTTTTCATAAGCTGGCTTAAAATCAGGTTAAAATGCTTTTTCTAACTAAAATCACCGAAATCAGGCTCTTCTCTTTGTATAGTCTAATTTAAAAGAATAAAATGCAATCGTTTGCGAAAAACATATTGAAAACGTTTTTCTTATATGGCATAATATGGGTGATTTTTGAAAAATGTATTTTGTTAACTGTAGGAGGGAATAACTAAAATGAATACTGCCGCAATCCATCATCAACCCGAAAGTGAATTTGCCTATCTATATACCTTAGATAAAATGCACATCCGTTTAAAAACTGGTCGTGAAGATGTTAAACACGTCTCCTTGATCAACGGAGACCCTTATCAGTTGGACCATCATGAGTGGTTCAACCAAACGATCCCGATGGAAAAATACTTATCAACAACAACACACGATTATTGGATCGTCGAAACATCTGCTTTACACCGTAGACTTAGCTACGCATTTAAAATCGAGGGAATGGATGGAAGCATTCTATTTTACGGCGATCATGGTTTTTTCCCTTATCAAGAAGCAACATTAAAAACAGCAAATAACTATTTTAAACTACCTTATTTTCATGAAGCCGATCGTTTCAAAGCACCTCAATGGGTCAAGGAAACCATTTGGTATCAAATTTTTCCAGAGCGTTTTGCTAACGGCGATCTCAGCAATGATCCTCAGGGGACACTGCCATGGGATAGTTCTATTTCTCCTAGTAGAGATGATTTTTTTGGCGGAGATCTGCAAGGTGTTTTAGATCATTTAGACCATTTTGTTGATCTTGGGATCAACGGGCTTTATTTTTGCCCGATTTTTCAAGCAAGCAGCAATCATAAATACGATACGATCGATTATTTTGAAATCGATTCCGCTTTTGGTGACAAAAAATTATTCAAAACACTAGTAGAAGAATGCCATAAAAGAGGCATTCGTGTGATGCTGGATGCAGTGTTCAATCATATGGGCGATTTTTCACCGCAATGGCAAGATGTGATCAAAAATGGCGAGGATTCACCTTATGCACAATGGTTCCATATCCATAAGTTCCCTGTGACATATACACCGACTGCTGATTTTGAATTTTCGGATGATATCACTTACGACACATTCGCCTTCACACCACATATGCCAAAATTAAATACAGCAAACAAAGATGTGCAAGACTATTTATTGAAAATCGCTCGTTACTGGATCGAAGAATTCGATATCGATGCCTGGCGTTTAGATGTCGCCAACGAAGTAGATCATCGTTTCTGGAGAAAATTCCACGATGTTTGTACTGAAGCGAAAGAAGATATTTATATTTTAGGAGAAATTTGGCATTCCTCTCAGCGCTGGCTGCAAGGAGATGAATTCCACGCTGTGATGAATTATGCCTTTACTGATGCTATTCTTTCTTATTTTGTTTACCAAACGATCCCTCTAAGCAAGCTTGTGTCAGAGTTGAATCATCAATTGATGCTATATAGAGAACAGACAAATCAAATCATGTTCAATGTATTAGACTCACACGACACTCCCCGCTTATTGACGATCGCTCAACACAATAAGAACTTGATGAAACAAGTCATGGCATTCACTTATCTACAAAAAGGCGTCCCTTGTTTATATTACGGAGACGAATATGCAATGGACGGTGGAGCCGATCCCGATTGTCGAAAATGCATGGTGTGGGAACCAGAGCAACAAGATCAGGAGATGTACAGCTTCGTAAAACATTTGATTGCATTTAGAAAGGAACACCAAACTTTACTATCCGAAGGCAAGCTTCGCTGGTTTGAGGTCGACGAACAAACAGGAACGATCGACTTCGCTTACGAATATGAAGGAACACGTTTACGCAGCATTTTCAATACTGGTGAACAACCTGTTTATGTAAAAAAATCAGATATTTTATTTTACAACCGAACACAACGGCTAGACCAAGATACTATCGAACTTGCACCATTCGGTTTTGCCTCATCACTTGAAATAGTAGAAAGGAATGAAAAAAATGGGATACATCAAAACAAACGCTCCTTGGTGGCAGGAAACAGTGGTTTATCAGGTTTATCCTCGCAGCTTCCAAGATAGTAACGGTGACGGAATCGGTGATCTACAAGGATTGATCCAACGTTTAGATTATTTAGAAAAGCTTGGGATCGGCGCTATCTGGCTTAGCCCAGTATACCAATCACCAAACGATGATAATGGCTACGACATCAGTGATTATGAGCAAATCATGGCAGAGTTTGGAACAATGGCAGATATGGAGCAACTGATCGAGGAAGCAGACAAACGAGGAATAAAAATCATTATGGATCTCGTTGTCAACCACACGAGCGATGAACATCCATGGTTTATCGAATCTCGTTCCTCTAAGGACAATCCTTACCGCGATTTTTACATCTGGCGAGAAGGGATCGATGGACAGGAGCCAAATGATCTGGAGTCGACTTTTTTAGGCTCCGCTTGGCAATTAGATACACACACCGGCGACTATTATCTACACCTTTTCAGCAAAAAACAGCCGGATCTAAACTGGGAAAACGCCGCTGCCCGCAAAGCAGTTTATGATATGATGAATTTTTGGATCGATAAAGGAATCGGTGGTTTCCGCATGGATGTCATCGATTTGGTCGGAAAAATCCCTGATCAAAAAATCACAGGAAATGGGCCTAAACTACATGACTACCTCCAAGAAATGAATGCCGCAACCTTCGGCGGAAAAGACTTGCTGACTGTCGGAGAAACTTGGGGGGCAACACCCGAAATCGCTAAGCTTTATTCTGATCCTAAACGACATGAACTCTCGATGGTTTTCCAGTTTGAGCATGTCGCTTTAGATGAACAGCCCGGCAAAAGCAAATGGGATTTGCGCCCGCTTGTCATCTCAGAATTAAAAAATGTGTTCAGCAAATGGCAAACCGAGCTCGGCAACCAGGGATGGAACTCTTTGTTTTGGAATAACCACGATCTCCCTCGTATCGTTTCCAGATGGGGCAATGATCGAGACTATCGCGTTCAAAGCGGCAAAATGCTGGCGATTCTACTCCATATGCTGAAAGGGACACCTTATATTTATCAGGGAGAAGAAATCGGCATGACCAATCGTGTGATCACTGACATTTCAGAAGCAGCAGATATCGAAAGTAAAAATATGTATGCGGATCGATTGGAAAAAGGCTACGCAAAAGAAGACATTCTATTATCCATCAATGCTAAGGGACGAGATAATGCTCGTACTCCGATGCAGTGGGATTCAAGTAAACATGCCGGTTTCACTACTGGAACTCCTTGGCTTACAGTCAACCAAAATTATCCTGAAATCAATGTAGCACAGGCCCTAGAAGATGCGAACTCTCTTTTTTATACCTATCAGCAATTGATCACTTTGAGAAAAAAATATCCGTTGATCGTGTGGGGAACATTTGAATTGCTCACAGATACAACGGAAGAGATTTTTGCTTATTATCGTCATTACAAAGGAGAAAGTTGGCTGATCGTCTGCAATTTTTCTGATCAAGAGCAACCATTTTCACTGGATATAAATGCAGAACAAACCATTATCGCAAATACAGACAAAGAGTATCGCAGTCTTTTAAACAGAACGCTTGATCCTTATGAAGCATTTGTCGTCACGCTCGGAGGAAACCTAGATGCCTAACACAGCGATCGACATTCAGCGTCAACTACTGACTGAGAAAAGCACTTGGTGGAAAAACGCCGTCGGCTATCAAATTTATCCCCGCAGTTTCAAAGACAGTAATCACGATGGGATCGGTGATTTGAACGGTATTCGCCAAAAATTACCTTATTTAAAAGAGCTTGGGATCGATTTTATCTGGATCAATCCAATCTACGCTTCCCCAAATGCAGATAATGGCTATGATATTTCAGATTATCAAGCTATTCATAAAGATTTCGGTACCATGGAAGATTTTCAATCGTTAGTAAAAGAAGCACATGAGTTAGACATAAAAATCATCATGGATCTCGTTGTCAACCATACGAGTGATCAGCATCCATGGTTTCTTGAATCAAAAAAATCACTGGATAATCCGTATCGCGATTACTACCACTGGGTCGATGCAACGCCGGAACAGCTGCCGAATGACTGGCAATCCTTTTTTGGCGGTTCGACTTGGACATATGATGAGACAACTAAACAAGCATACTTTCATGTATTTGCGAAAGAACAGCCTGATCTCAACTGGACAAATCCTAAAGTTCGTCACGAAATCTACCAAATGATTCGCTGGTGGTTGGAGCTTGGGATCGATGGCTTTAGAATCGATGCCATCAGCCACATCCAAAAAGAACCTTGGGACTTTAAGATTACCGATAACCAGTGGGCGCCATTTATGAATGTTGCTGGTATCGAAAACTATTTAGCTGAGCTTAGAGCGATTTTCAATGAGTACAACGTGATGACTGTTGGTGAAGCTAGCGGAGTGCCCCATTCTGAAGCTTCAGAATGGACAGGAGATCATGGCTATTTCAATATGATTTTTGAATTGGAGCACTGTCAGCGCGTAGGTGAATTGGGCAGTCAAAAAGGTTCGATTTTTCATTTGAAGCATTCGCTGGATCAATGGCAAACAAGTTTAGCAGATGTTGGTTGGAATGCCTTGTATTTAGAAAATCATGACACACCGCGCAGTGTTTCCGTTTATGGAGATGATTCACCAGAAGCTGCGAAGGCACTGGCGACTGTTTTACTGCTGCTAAAGGGAACACCGTTCATCTACCAAGGACAGGAACTAGGAATGACGAATTTCCCTTTCAGCTCTATCGAAGAAATCGATGCAGCTGATACGATCCATTTTTATCAGACGTTGCTGACGGAAGGAAAGACGACAAAAGAAGCACTGAATATCGCAATCAATTGGTCAAGAGATCATAGCCGTACACCTTTCCAGTGGGATGAGTCACTATTTGGCGGCTTTTCTACGGTGACACCTTGGCTGAAGGTAAACCAAAACCACCAACTGATCAATGCAACGCAAAAAGATGTAGAAACAAACAGTGTGTTCCACTATTATCAACAATTGATCCGTTTACGGAAAAGCACAGAGGCACTTATCTACGGTGTATTTACTTTACTGTTGCCAGAACATCCAACTGTTTTTAGCTATACTCGTACGACAGAAACGGAAAGCTGGTTGATTTTAGTTCAACTGGACCGAGGTCAAACAACAGTCGCATTTCCTGATTCTTGGGAAACTGCTGGTTGGGAGGAAGTATTGACGAATACAGAGTATAAACCACTCGCTCATAAGATGATTCTGTCGGATTATGAAGCTCATGTTTACCGGAAAGTATAAAATAAAAATAAACAGCTTGAGAGCTTCATTAGCTCTCAAGCTGTTTATTTTTATTCTTGTAATTTATCGTCTATCAAGCAAAGAGTATCAGGTTTATTTACGATGAAAAACGACGCTATTACTTAATTCATCAGTCTCTGGTGAATAAGTATAAACAAAGGGCTGTGGATTACCTGGGTTTGCCACACTATCAATATCCCAATAAATGGTATATGTATTTCCACTCTGAGAGAAATCAGTGACAGCATACGTTTGACCATTTGAAATAATCGTGTTCTCTGTTATCGTGAATTCAATATCTACTTCATCATTGTTCCCCACCCATGTTCCTCTTAGCGGTGCAGGTGTTACCGCATCCGCATTTTCATTTACCTCAGAACTATCAATAGTAACACTTTCGTTTGAATCATTGGCCACAACTGAATCAGAATGCTGATCTAAAGGCAGAGCCTCATTCATTTGTGACGATATACTTGATGATTTCGATGATTTTCCCTCTATCTTTTTTTGTTGTGTAGTTTGCGAACTTTGTACGATAGAAGAGCTAACTTCTGTTTTCTTTTGCTTTTCTCCAGAACAACCTACTAAAAATAATACTGATAAACCAACGATCCATGCTTTTTTCATACTAAACACTCCTTTTCGTTTGTAACCAAATTGTAACACAAAAGAAATATTTATGTAACGATATTTTTTTAAGTTTCTTATAAAATCCTATATTTGCATTTATATCTATTCGTTTATTCTTCTAAAAAATACCGCAAAACAGTTTTCATTTTTTCTGGTGCTGATTTTCTTGGATCAGATAAATAGATTTCCCGATGATCCAGTCTTCTTTTTTTCAGCTGATGCTCCTCGCAATACTTCGTCATGATCTCAAAGGTTTTTGCTTCATCATCGTAAGGCCCGACATGCAGCATTTGCAAGGCTCTGCCATCTTCGATCGTTTCAAATTTCACGTGTCGATTATTCGGATTCGGTTTCTTCTCAGAGATTTCCGCTAGGTTTTTTAATGCCAGTTCTTCTGTAACAAATTCCGGTTGACGGATCATGATCTTATAGACTAGATCTGCTTTGTCAAAGTCTCTACCTTCTATGATTGCTTCATCCGACATCGTCCAAATCCCTTCCAACGGGTACACCGTGTATTCAAAATAACCTTCCGGTGTGACTCCTCTTTTCGGCATCATGCGGATACCGTAAGACATTGCATAAAGCGCTGCTGTTTCTTCACTAAATCGCTCACTATTCGGGTCACCTTTGCCTGTGATCGTATAAAAATTTTGTTTTGGCACTGTGATTTCTGTTGGTTTTGCTTTTGGTAAATAAAGTTCTTTTTCTTGTTTACGCCATTCATATTTCATCGGTTCTCTCCTTTGTTCTTTTGATTATAGTATAAACGTTCTGACTTATATAAACCAATCAATCGTAAAAAAAGAAGTCCCTCTTTTTTGGGCAGGGAAAGTGAGGTAAACTAAAGCTAGAATCGTTAGACTAAAGGTAGGAGTTGATTAGATATGGAATGGGTTACTCGACTGGAACAGACATTGACGTATATTGAAGATCATTTGACAGAGGAAATAGATGTGGCTGAGTTAGGAAAAATCGCGTATTGCTCTTCTTATCATTACCAGCGCGTATTTTCTTACATGGTAGGCGTACCTTTAGCAGTCTATATTCGGCGGCGAAAATTATCATTGGCTGGTGTAGAATTGCAGCAAGGAGCAAAAGTGATCGATGTGGCCATTAAATATGGCTATGAGTCACCGAATTCATTTACCCGAGCTTTCAAAAAACAGCATGGCATCACACCTTCTGAGGCACAGCAAGAAGGCAGTCGTTTGACTTCTTTTCCTAGAATCAAATTCCAGATTACGATCAAAGGAGATGTAGAGATGGAATATCGGATCGAAACAAAAGAAGCCTTTCGTGTGATCGGCGCACAAAAAGAATTATCTGCAAACATAGAGGAAAATTTTGCTGAGGTACCGAAGTTTTGGCAGCAAATCAGTATGGATGGCACACTCAATTCAATGCTGCCTATGATGAACCAAGAACCTAAGGGAGTTTTAGGAATCAGTGCAGGTTTTGATGGAGATATGAGTGTAGAAAGTGATCTAAAAGGAAGTAAAGGAATGTCATACTACATTGCTGTTGCGAGCGATCAGGCAATTTCCGGCAAGCTCGTTGAATACATTGTCCCATCATTTACTTGGGCGATTTTTACTGGACAAGGAGCTATGCCGCATGCCATTCAGGAGTTGGAGAAACGGATCGTGACTGACTGGCTGCCAAGCTCTGGATATGAGTATGCAAATGGTCCTGATATCGAGCTTTATCTGGATGCAAATCCAAATAATGCAACGTTTGAGGTCTGGCTTCCAGTGACGAAAAAAGAGTAGCCGCACGAAAATAAGGATGAGACAAAGGTCGTTTAAATTCGGGTAATACAAAAACCAAACAATACGCTTTTGTACCACTTGGCTTTTGCGAAATCTCCGAAGAAACTGACTTTTGCCTACCGTTTATTAAGAAGTAGAGTCCAGACCAAAACTATTTTCTAGTTTTGGTCTGGACTCTTTTAAGTTAATTATGCTCAATGATTTAGATTATACAAGTTCCCACACAGAAGACGCTCCTGGTTGGTCACCTTTTGTCCAATGTTTCGCTTGATACGTTTTCCCTTGGAAGGTTACTTTTGAACCGCCATCATAAGCTTTATTTATATTCCATTCTGCAACTTGGTTCGGAAGGAGCTTCCACACATCTGATTGATCTGGCTGATTTCCTTTCGTCCACCATTTTGCTTCATATTCTAAACCTTCATAAAACACGCGATCTCCAGTATCATAGGTTTTATCTGCTTCCCATGTCGTGATTTGACCACTAACCTCTTTAGTTGTTACAGAAAATGCTGCACTTTCTTCTGACACATTCCCGCCAAGACTGATTGCTTTAACTGTATATGTGTATGTTGTTTCAGCTTTCAACCCTGTATCTTTGAAACGAGTTGCTGTTGTTGTCGCTACTTTTTTGCCATCACGATATACATCATATTCTTTAACACCCAAAAAGTGTGCAGATTTTGTCCACATCAAATCGACTGAATTTGCCGTTGTTCCCATTGAATGAAGATTTGTCGGTGCCGTTGGTTTTTCCTTATCTTCTACTGCTGATGATTGCGTAGTTACTTTCACTGCTGCACTTTTCTCAGAGACTTTTCCATTTGTACCTACAGCTTCCACTTGATACGAGTACGTTGTATTCTCCGCTAAATTTGAATCATTAAATTGTGTGCCGCCGACTGTACCAACTTTTTTACCATCACGGTAAACATTGTACTCTTTTACATTGGATACAGTATCCCACGTTAGCTTCACAGTGGAAACTGTCACTTCTGATGTTTTTATATTCGTTGGCTTCGCAGGTGCTTCTTCTATAGGTGGCGTCGTTCCCTCTGAGCTCAAGTTTAAATCGATCACATTATAAAATGCATTAGGAGTATCCGCTACATCCCAAACAGCTAATACAACGTGGTATCCTGTATGATCGCTTGGAATCATCACTTGATGAGATTTGTTATTTGTTGCAGTCGATCCGTCATGCTTGATTTCACCGATCAACTCCATATCTTCTCTCGCTAATGGTTTTTCTGGGTTCCAACCGTTTTTAGTGATATAGTAATGCCACTTTGATGTAGAATGTGGTGCTGTATATTTCCAAGTAAATGTATTTACACCTGTTTTTGCTTCTTGTTTTTTCCAACGATCGACACCAGTACTATCTAGCACATAATCTCCTATCTGACCAAGTCCTCCATCCGCTGATGCTATACGTCCATCAGCAGGTCCTTGTTGCGGAAATCCTTTAAGCGCTTCTAACGATTGTGGATTTGTGATCACGTTCCCGTACTTATTAAACGCCTCAGTCCATCCCAATGTATTACGATCTAATACCCCCTGATAACCTCGACTTACCGGGCTTTCAACATATCCATGTGCATCTGCTTCAGCAGCAAACAACACACTCGCCCCACCTAAAGCAACTGCTGCTATCATTGTCCATCTTGTTAACTTGTTCATAATTTTCCTCCATTCATTTTTTTGCCATCAATTGGCTCATTCCTAGTGTAAAGACTCTGAGTCAAACAAAAAGGTCATTTAAGGAAAAAAAAAGACAGATTTGACCTTTTTTTAGTTTTTTATATCCAAGTATGGCTTTCCACATAGATCAGAAATTAAATAACGTTTTTTATTTTAAAAAAGGATCATATTTTTCTCTTAAAAATAAAAAAATGAACCAATATTTAAACAATTATTTCAATAATAAGTTGTTTAAATCCAAATACTATCTAGACAAATTGGTATATTTAGAGTTAAAATAATATTATAATGAAATTTAGTTCAAAGCATGATGAACAAATATAAAAAAACAAAAAAATAAGAAAGTGATGATATCATGAAGGCTATTTTTTCCTCTCGAACCAGACGCCAATTAGAACTATTAGAACTCCTAGCAGACGCGGATTGGCTCACTTTTCCAAGAGCCTCCGAAATCTTGAATGTTCCTGTAAAAACCCTCAAATCAGATATTATTGAACTAGAAGCGCTCTTAACACCAACAACCATTGAAACCTCAAAAAAATACGGACTACGTCTAGCGACGAATCTTGACTTCTGTATATCAAGCATTTATCAGAAATTCTTAAAAAACAGTATTGAATTTCAACTGATCGAAAAAATCTTTTTACATAATTTTTCTACTATTATCGATTTGGCTGACGACCTGTACATCAGTATTTCGACGATCAAACGAATTGTTCAACGGGTCAACCAGCAGCTTCAATTAGAAGGCTTTACGATCAATTTGAAGAAAATGCAGTTAATTGGCGACCCACATAGCATATGTAATTTTATGCACTGTTACTTTCAAGAACGATACGGTGTAGCAGAAGAACTTTTGACGGCTACTCAGCTTGCTTCTTTAGACCAAGTTGGTTTACAAATCGTTAAACAAGCTCTTCCCGACCGTAAATCTTACAGAATGTACTTCTCTTTGTTGAATCGTTTGCGGCTTTATACATATACAGTGATCAATCTTTTAAAATACAACAACGAAAATCAGTTCTATGATGTTCCTAAAAAGGCGTTTTCGATCCTCGAGGATACACATGCCTGTAATGAATTTTTTGCCCAGTTTCAATTATCTTTGACTCCTAAAACTCTGAACACATTTTTCTTCTTGTTCTTTAGTAATGACTATGTGGATTCTCTTGAATCTGCAAAGAAGTTGATCAAAAGCGATCATCAAGAACGGCTTAAATATCAAAAAATCATCCATTTAATTCGTGAAATCGAACGCAGGATGGACTGTGAGTGTCATAATTTCGAAGCTATTTTTCTACAACTTTATAATTTGGATTGCATGACTCATGGACGGACATATATCCTATACGATCGTAATAAAGAGTTCTTTCTAGGCGTTAAAAATCTATATGGACATTTATCGACAGAAATTATCCATTCACTGCAAGCAATCTTCTATTCAAATCCTTACAAAGAATACATGGTTTATGAATCTATTTCGATGCTATTTACTTATTGGCCAAATTTGTTAGATCGACTAGAAGCCTCGACACCAACATTAAATGCCTGCCTTTTATTTGATATCAGTATGGAGTATATGCAGATGCTGTCCGAGCGAATCACCTATTATTTAAGAGGCCGTTTCTCCTGCACACCAATTCGTGTGACGACACTTGCGGATGTTGAAAAATCTTTATCCGACTATGATTGTGTCATTACAAACATTCCCGAAATTCATACTGATACCGTACCGATAGTGATGATTCCTTTGATTCCTGACGCCCAAAGTTTTGACAAACTAATGCTGGTCTATGAGGAACATTTCAAAAATAGTTGATCTCTTTTATCTATCTTTCCAATACTTTTTATATGTGTATTTTATTGTAAAAGCACATATTCTACGGTACTATAGATTGAGATCGATGATACAAGTTCTTCGTTTGGAACTTGTATCATTAAACATGTATATGGCAGGTGTGTATTTTGACAGAAACAAAATCTAGAAATTATGATGTCTTACCTATTTTAGCGGCTTGTCTTTTGATTATCTTACAGCGGGTGTTGCTCTCTGCAGTTGAGATACCTCAATACGCAACAAATCCTGGACGTTTTTATATTTATTCATTTATGAAAGTCATTGCAGGAGCAGGCTTAAATCTGATCCCTTTATATATAGGGTATCATTACCAAAAAATTTACCGAAAGAATGTGTTTAGCTATTTAAGTCGATTCTTTCTACTCTATCTCTTTATCGGATTATGCAGCAATGTCTTTTTTTATATTCGTTCTTCTGCATTGAACCTGCATGATTACTGGTTAGGACTCTTTCCGATCAGCCAAAACTACTTTATCTATGCTGTTTCTTGTGTACTATTGTTTTGCAGCATCCCATGGTTGGTCAAATGGCTGGAACAAGTTTCACCTAAGTTATTGAAGAACCTCTTTTTTGCTTTAACATTGCTGCTCGTCATTTTCCCAACCTTATTTAGTAAAGATTTATGGGGATTTCAAGAGGGGCAAAATATTATCTGGATTTTCTACCTATTCTTTTTAGGTTATATAATCAAACAGTTCAGCTGGATCAGTAAATTAAAATTTAGCTTTTTGCATCTTGTTTTGAGTGTAATAATCCTTGGTGGATTGATTCTACTGATGACGCAAATTTCATTGATTGTCAGAGGAGATGCCTCTACTGCTAATCGTTTTTCTGTCCCGTATTCTTTGTTTTCTATGTACTATACGCTCAGTCTGTTCACCTTCTTGCAATGGCTGTCACAAAAAATGGCTTTACGAGTAAAAGGACCTATTCTTTCCACAAGTTTGATTACTACGATCGTTCTTGCCTATTGGCCATTGATCAGCTATCGAGTAACCACTTACGAAAAGAAATCATTCCCAACTTCCGGCAAAGCTTGGCTTTTGAATATTTTTGAGTTTGCAGGAATTTATATACTCGCAGCTATTCTATTTACTTTAGTATGTCTCTTGCTGCAGAAAACATGGCCTTTCAAAAAAATAAATAATTATTTAGCCTTTAATTCCTTGTCTGAACTATCTCAAAAACTCCATGCTGTAAAAGAATGGATCTATAAAAAAAGAGCAATTTTCTATGTCGGTATTTTCTTTTACTTCTTTACCTTCATACAGATCTTCTTACTAGAGAAAAAAGAGGGCTGGAAGCAAACCATCCAAGTTGCGCTTAAGGTATTTGCTCAGCGTCAGTCTATTTTAGTTTTGACTACGTTTATTATTATGGCTTTCTTCTTATTATTATTATTACTTACAAACCGTTTTTGGTATGTTTTTTCGATTACATTAGTTATCGATTTACTACTCACCGTTTCCAGCGTACTGAAAGTCACACTTAGAGAAGAACCTGTTTTTCCTTCTGACTTAAAAATGCTGAATAGTATTTCTGAATTATTGGCGATGGTCAGTCCAATATTGATAGTAGCTGGGATTATTATCGTGATTTTCTTAACCATTTCCAGCATTATTATCCAACGAAAATTACAACATCGCTATGCCCTTAAATTTAATTGGAAGAAAAGAGTCGTTGGAATTCTGACGTTGCTTGTTTTACTTTCTGGTGTCTTTTTTATTAATCACAAAAATTCACCTTCTTATCTTCTTTTCAACCTGTTTAGAGTGAATAAGACATTCTTTAACCAAGGAGATGCTGTAAGAGAAAACGGACCGATCATTCAGTTTTTGAACAATATAGATATTGAGATCATGCCAGAGCCAGAAGGGTATTCTAAAGAAAAAATCGAAGAGATCATGAAGAAATATGATGCAGAAGCAGAAAATATCAACAAAACAAGGCATGACTGGTTGAACAACCAAACACTGATTTTGAATTTGAGCGAGAGCTTCAGTGATCCTTCACGATTACCTAATGTCACTGTTTCAGGTAATCCGATTCCTGAAATTTCACAGATCAAAAAGGACACTACGAGTGGCCTGATGCTGTCGTCTGGCTACGGCGGCGGTACAGCAAATATCGAATGGCAAGGCTTGACCGGTTTGGACATAAGCAGTTTATCGCCAACATTAGTTACACCTTATACCCAGCTTGTCGATAGCCAACAGATCAGTCCAAATATCACAAATCTATTCGATGAAAAAATCGCGATCCACCCTTTTACCGCTTCTTTATATAAACGAAAAGAAGTATTTGAAAAATTTGGTTTTGAACAATTTTACTACGTTGACAGTCCTGACAAATTGACTTATACAGATAAAATCGCTAGAAATAGATATATTTCAGATGAGTCTGCTTATAAAGAAACACTCAAAGCATTACAAAGTAATACTGAAACCACTCAGTTTATTCAGCTTTCAACAATGCAAAATCATATGCCTTATGGTGATTTTTACGATCAAAATGACTTCAGCTTTGAGGGAACTGCTGTAATTGACAGTAAAAAACACGAATTAGTAACATTCATGCAGGGTCTGAATTACACAGATAAAGCTGTCAAAGAATTTATAGAAGAACTAGATAAAATTCAAAAACCAATCACATTTGTCTTTTATGGCGATCATTTGCCTCCTCTATACAGTGGAAATGACATGAAAAAATATGGTTTGGAGCATCATGAAACAGATTACTTTATCTACAGTAATGCTTATAGTCGTGAACAGATGCAGAAGCTAAATAAAAAAGTTGTTTCTCCAAATAACTTCTCTGCTTTAGCATTCGAACAAGCAAATATCAAAGTCACACCGTTTTATGCGTTACTAACACAAGTTGCAAACGATCTTCCAGCAGCAACGATCGATCCTGTATCAAGTGTTTCAAATCGCTATAACGGCAAACAAATTTTTGTCACTGATAAAAATAAGATGATTTCTGAAAATGAATTGACCAAAGCACAGAAAGAGATTTTAGCTGATTATAATTATATCCAATATGACCTAACTGCTGGTGAACAATATTCAGCGACATGGGCGCAACAAAAAGTCAAAAAATAAAATAGGTCTAAGAGATAACTTTTGGTTTTCTCTTAGACCTATTAACTTTTATTGATATCGTTTTTATAGACATGTAAAACAATGTTCTACATTTACTTTATGATTGCTTTCACTCAACTCAATTGTTACTTCCATCAGCATTCTAAATCTAGAAGCCTCTTGACTATCAAAAGTAACTTTTCCAAGCACAATTTCTTCGTTATTTTCTAGTGCTTGTTTAATAAATGGCGAGTAAAATGCTGGAACATAACCAATTCGCTTGTCGTTACAAATAACTTCCACAGCACAACCGTCATACTCGTTTTTTTTATCTACCCTAAAATTTAATCGTGCTCCTTTCGGCAACTCAAAGTCTGTATTAGTATAATGTCTCAGCCCACGAACATAAAAATCAAATGCCAGATGTTTGCCATCCTTGCTTCGTTCGACCGGTTTGACAAACTCATAATTATCTCCAGCTAGCTTTCCACCTGTTAGTACAAAAAGTTCATAAGCGTCATCTGAATTTTCGAATCCTAAACGACTATATTTCTCTTTAATATCAGCTCTTTTGAAATTAGGCAATCTTCTAGAAAATGTATTAAACAAACGATTCGCTCGATATTTTTCTTTCAAATCAGGAAAAGCAGGGTGTAGTTGATATCCATTATCTAAAGCCTCTTGCACACCTCTTCTTTGCTGTCTTATTTCATAGTAAAATAAATAATCATTTGCGGTAAATTCTAAATTCCCCACATGATACCATTGTCTAGTAGAAGTATTTTGCCACAGTAAACATAACTTTTTATTCATATTTTTCTACCTCTTTTCTAAAATCCAGGTTTCTAAAGTATTTATTCTATGCAAAATTAATTGTGTAACCAATTCTTTTCTCTTCGAGCAAAGATAGTTTTCGTCAACAGAGTCAACTATATTATATATCTTATCATAACTTTTTACAGAAAACCTGTCAAAATTCTTCTTCAATAAAGAATCATCTATTTTCTTTAAATAACAAATCAACTCGTTGATTTTCACTTTTTTATTAGTTCCAATTGAGAATAACGTTCTTGCTTTTGTTGTATATTTTTTAAATTTTTCTTCTAACTTCAAATATTCTTCTAAATCATCGTACCGTAGTAAACAACCTAAAGAGGGACTATTATCATACAAAGGTGCAAATAAAGTAACTGGCGCTAAAGGACTACTACTTTGTAATATTCCCCAATTTTCACAATGCCTATCTTGGTTAGCAATGATACTATCAAACAAGCACATATTAAAAAAATCTTCCATCAAATTCAATTCCTCTACAATCTCAATACAAGAATCTAATTGATAATGAAAAAGATTTTCTGGATCAAACTCCGGATTCCTCTTTTCAAAATAATCACTTATCTCAGAAAATTGAACTTTGTCGCTATCAACAAAATTTTTAGACAAGATTCCTTCCACTCCATTACGAATTGCTACATTAGTTTCCGGTATGTTTAGATCAAAAAGTTCAATTCCTATTTTGTAAGCTAAATGTTCAGCATAAAGTTCTCCACGATCTTTTGGTTCTTTAAATAGATATAGGTGATTCTCACTCTTAAGCCACTGCTTCTTTCTAGACCCAGAAGCATCGGTGTCATCCTCTAACCAATTTGAAACATCTACTATCTCCAATGGTTTTCTCCCCCTAATCACTTTACAACTCTATTAACAATCATATCAATAAAAAATTAATATTTCTACTCTAAGAATGATAAAAAAAACAGAAAGAATTAAATGGTTACCTAATAAAAATAAAAGATTGAAGCAAAATTAACTTTGTAAAGATGAACACATTTCCAGAATCGTAACGTTCATAAAAGTAACACCGATTCTCTTAATGGTCTCACACTCAGTAAAATCGATATATGTAATAACAAATTTCTCCTAAACTACTCCACTTTTAATTTCATCTCTCGTTTCCGATTTTACTATCATCAAGGCCATAATATGCCTTATAAGATGAAAAATCTTGTTAAATAAAACATCTCGAATAAAAATACCTATTGAATATTTTTTATTCAATAGGTATTTTTATGACTAATTTTTCATAAATCAATGTGCTCATTACATACAGCATCAACCGAGATCGAATTTTCTTGCGGTTGTTAGGGCTGCTATACATCGGTACTGAATACGTACTTAATGATTTCAACTGGTTAGCGGATATATTGGTCACAGCAATAACCTTAGTTCCGTTACTTTCCGCTCGCATCATGATCTCATTGATCTCACTTACTTCTCCACTCAGTGAGAAAACAACAACAACATCCTGATCTGTACTAATTTGCGGTATGCGTTCAATTGAAAATTTATCTGAATAATCATTCGTCCACAAATCAATCAATTTTAACTTACGATTAAACTCAGAAGCCACTTGTGAACTGGAACCTGTTCCGACACAAAAGATTCTACGTGATTGAAGCAGGCAATCACAAATCAAATCTAGTTCTTTTTCATCGACAAGTTCTAATGTTGTTAGCATATCTTTCTTTATTCCTTCCAAAATTTGAAGAAAATCAGCCTCTATAGGAAGCTTATCTTTTTCTTCCTTCATTAAACGTACAAATGCATACTTTAATTCATTAAAAGTCGCATAATTCAGCTTTTTACACGCCCGAATGACTGTTGCATTTGATACATACAGTTTATCTTTGATATCTTTCAATTTCAGATTTCCGATGTCTTCAAATTTTAGGATAAAGTCAATAACCTCTTGTTCAGCCTCTGATAGTTTTTCATAGTTGGCATTAATCTCTTTGTATATGTCTGTCACCTTGTCCAAATCCCTCCTTATTCAAACAATGCTCTTTAAGTGACGCTACCAACCAACACCAAAAAAGGCGACCTAACATAATAACTATCTACAATCCATCCATTTAAGCTTATCTTATTTAAAAAAAAGTACAAGAGGTCGTTTCTATTTTTTGCATTGTTTTTATAAAAATGGGATCGAAACTCGCCAATCGATTTTCAGAAAATAAAATCAATGTTTAACATTCTTAAAACAGCCCTGCAAATGATCATCTACAATTCCTGTAGCCTGTAAAAAAGCATAGACCGTTGTCGTCCCTAAAAATTTGAATCCTAATTTCTTTAAATCTTTGCTGATTCTATCTGACAATTCAGTCGTAGCCGGAACATCCTTGATATCTTTCCAGTTGTTTCGAATCGGTTGATCTTCCACATATGACCAAATAAATCGATCAAAGCTGCCATAGTCTTTTTGAATGCGCATAAATGCTTGTGCATTATTGATCGCCGCAGCAATTTTAAGCTTATTTCTGATGATCCCAGGATCCTGCAATAAGGAGTCGATTTTCTCTTGTTGGTATTCAGCGATTTTTTCATAATCAAATTGATCGAAAGCTTGCGCCATCGTCGCTCTCTTTTTCAAAATCGTCGACCAGCTCAAACCTGCCTGCATACTTTCTAAAACTAACATCTCAAAAAGCTTACGATCGTCATGTTCTGCTGTTCCCCACTCTTCATCATGATATTTTTCTTCCAGTTCACTACCATTTGCCCAGTCACAACGCTTTTTTCCCATAGACTTTCCCACCTTTTTTCGTTTATACTAGAATAACACGGGAACGTACGTTTGTGAACGACGTAAAAAAAGAGGCGTGAAAAAAAGTGTTCAGTCTATTTCCAAAACCCTCAAATCTTAGTGCTTTAGCACTTAGAATTCGACGTAATCGGATGGTAGCGTAGTAACTGCTTTTTTTCGCGCCAGTTATTCAAGTGTAGAAAGCGAAATAAAACTGGTTCTTAGTTCTTTTCGCTCTCTTTCTAGGATTTATTTATCTAATTGACTTGCTGCTTCCTCATCAAGAATCACTGTCAAGTTCGGATGTAGCTGTAATACAGATGCCGGATATTCTTCTGTTACTGGCCCTTGAAGAACTTTTTTGACCATTTCTGCTTTTTTCGCGCCATTGACGATCAAAATCAAATGCTTCACTTTTAATACACTGACAGGACCCATTGTGACAAATTCCATACCTTTAATCATTTCGCCTGGAACAAACCACGGCTCATCACCAGTCACTTTTACTTTGTAGGTTAAATTCTCAAAGCTTGTAGTCGTAGGCATATTGCCACAGAAATGCCCATCTGCGCCTAAACCGATCATCATCGCATCTAAACCGCCATCTAATGCTAAACGCTTGTCTTGTTCTGCATAATTTTCTACTGTCAAAGGATGAATGTTTTCTTCACTGATATTTGCAGGTGTGAAATATAATTTTCTCAAATCTGAAATAGTGATACCTTCCGCCTGATCAGGTACAGGAATTTCATCAAAATTATAGTAGTGAACATTCGCATAATCTGGTGAATTTTTCACGATCTCCACCATTCTTTTATATACGCCAACAGGTGTATTCCCTGCTGTAATTGATAAATTGACACGTTTATCCTGGCTCATATGGCCAAGTAAAATATTTTTCGTTGTTTCACTCATTGCTTCAAAGTCTTTTTCAATAATAATTTTCATTCGGTTCACTCCGTTTCCTTTTTATATCTTTATTGTACTTTGTGGGAACCATCCCATGTCAATGATTTTCCACAAATTAAAAAAACGCTTTCTTTTCATTGGGAATAAGCAGAACAGGGAATTACTTCAATCACATTCCCTGTTCTGCTATAAATTATTTATAAATCACCCAAAAATTCAACGCCTCATTCAATAGCTCATCTGCAGTGAATTCTTTTGTAGAGTGTCCTTTTTCCTCTGTATCGTTAGGATCATTGACCCAAAACTTACCATTATTCGTTCCGCTGAGCACCATGATATGGCCTGTTTCTGTAAATAAGCCGGGTTTGACTGAAATGATCACTGGATGGTTTTGTTTTAGATGTTCTTCGACGGCTGTTATATCTGTTTCCAAGTCTTGAAACTGGTAGCCTTTGACCATAGCAAAATCAGAAAAAGCTGCCCAAGCCGTTCCTTCACCTTCTAAATAATAATCATTTTTTGACCAGTTCAGGATGTCTTGCGGTGTCTGGTCCTTTTGATCTAGATAAGTAGCCACCATTGCTAAAGATAAGATTGCGCAGCCATTGATTTCTAACGTATCGCCATCTGGATTACCTATTCCGTAGGGTGTCGCTTTCCAGCGATCATCGGTTTGCAGTAACAGCTTGATCGGCATACGGTTAGCATATTTCCCTTGGGTTAGATTTTCATTGACTTGTTCTACATAAGTCAATTTTTTTTCTTTTTTTGGCTCTTTTTTACTTTCACTTGTTTCGGTCGGTTTCACTTCTTCTTTCGGCTTCTCATTAAACACCGCTGAAAAGCCATGTCCTTCTTCCATTGGTGCTACCTTTGCTAAAAGTGCTCCCGCAAAAGCGGTCACGGTAAGTAATGCTATTATATAGGTATTTGACTTCTTAGTTGGTTTCATGGATATCTCCCTCTTTTAAGCTGAAAGTCTTTCTCATTTCTAAGTACTTTCAAAAGCAGATCACGAAAGAGTGATCTGTACTCCTTATATTACTGAATCTAACGAAAAAATCAAGTAGCAATCCTTTTTAGAAAAATGAAAGCGAACATATTTTCTTGAAATTTTTACATTTATTAGGTAGAATAGTACTATCTGAACGATCAGTGTCTGATAAACGCAGTAAATTCGTAAAGGAGGAAGAAGAATGGATAATGACCACAAATCAACAATGAAAAGCATTTCAAAATTGATCAGCCAATCTTCCCAAAGTTTCTTTTCGGCATTTTTAGACGACGCTAAAGATAAACAACATAAAAATAAAGAGCGTGAAGAAATTCTTAAGAAATTACAAATTGCTTCTGCTCAAAAGAGCTTAGTTGTTTTACAATTAAAAGAAGTGCCGACTTCCCAAAAATTCGAAACAGTTGCCGGATGGATCGTCTCTAAAACGATTGGAGACTCAATCATGTTACGATTACAAGAAGATAATCAGCAAATACGGATGATCACTGTTGCCCACATAAAAAAAGTAAGTACCTTGTCAAAAAATGACAATCGCCAAATAAAATAAAGTAAACTGCTGGCAAAGCACTAGTCGTTGCCAGCAGTTTTATTTTTTTCAAACAATCGTCAGAAAATCACTACAAAAAAATAGTAAACAGGCTATACTATAGATAGAATACATTTTCATCAGTTGTCGCTTATCGCTTAACGAAGTAGGAGGAATAGTCATGTACCTTACCCTGTATAATGAGTCACACAAATCACTCATTGCTAATTACTGTTTGTCTGAACGAAAACTTCGCTATGTCCGAGAACCTCAAATAGCAGTCAATGATTCGCAGCGCTTCTCTGTTTTAGCCTTTGAAGATGGACTTTTGGTAAATTTTTTCACTTTGCATCGCTGTTCTGATGAGCCATACGATACAAACTGTTTGGTCGTAGAAGATATCTCAACAGATTACCGCCATCTACAGAAAGGACACGCAACCAGAGCGCTTCAATTACTTCCTGAATTTGTTAAAGAGCATTTCCCAGAAGTTACTCACTTAATACTGCTAATAACTGAAGATAAAAATTTTACACGCTCCCTATGTAAATATGCGGGCTTTGAAGATACAGGAAACCCCTCAATACCAATCGGTGATGGCCAGGTTTCTTTCCAAACATCAATTTAGTTCAAAGGAGAAAATACATGCACCTTACACTAATAGACTCAGTCGATTTTTCGATCATTCAATTTCCAGCAACTTATAACATCCAAAATCTTTCCATGAGCTACAAACCTTTAAAAGCGTCACGTATACAGATGATGAATGCTCGATCATCGCACCAACGGATTTGATCGATACAACCAATGCATTAGCTATCGATCCCGGATGGTTCATTATCCAAATCACTGGCGTTTTAGATTTTTCTTTAGTGGGTATTCTCACACAATTAGCCAACCCTTTAGCAGAAAATAACATCTCTATTTTCGCCTTATCAACCTATAATACAGATTATCTATTGATCAAAAATAAAGACAAAGAGCAAGCGATCAAAGTCTTAAGCACTTGTGGTCATTCTTTTAGCTAACGCTCTTTAATGGGTATTCACTTAAAAATCTGATAGAATAAAATGTATAGTAAAAAACACTGGTCTAAAGGAGGCTTCGTGATGAAAAATGAGTACGATAATCCGACTTTTTTTGAAGCTTATAGTCAAATGGATCGATCGAGGAAAGGTCTGGAAGGTGCAGGAGAATGGCACGAACTTAAAAAATTATTGCCTAATTTTTCTGGAAAAACCGTTTTAGATCTGGGCTGCGGGTATGGTTGGCACTGTCGCTATGCCGTTGACCAAGGGGCAGAAAAAGTCATTGGGATCGACCTTTCTGAAAAAATGATCAATAAAGCGAAAGAAATGACAACTTCTCCAAAAATCACTTATCAGCTGATGGGGATGGAAGAAATCGAAGGATTGAATGAACACTTTGATATTATCATTAGTTCATTAGCACTCCATTATGTTCGATCTTTTGATGACATCGCAAAAAAAGTGAATCAGTGTTTAAATCCAGATGGAAACTTTATTTTTTCTGCTGAACACCCAATATTCACTGCTCAAGGAGCAGAGGACTGGATCTATGATCAAAATGGGCAGCCAATTTATTGGCCGGTAGACCGTTACTTTGATGAAAGTATTCGTGAAACAACTTTTTTAGGCGAAACGGTCATGAAATACCATAAAACATTGACCACCTATTTAGATGGTTTACTGACAAATGGCTTTCGAATCACTCGAGTCGTTGAGCCAATGCCAGCACCTGAAATGCTGGAAGCCAGTGCAGATATGAGAAATGAACTACGCAGACCGATGATGTTATTAGTCTCTGCACAAAAAATAACGTGAGAATAAGGAGGATCGTTGAATGCACGATTTAGCACAAACAATCATGAATGATTTGATCCCTTTTTTTGATCTGTTTATTTTAGCGTTGAATGTCTTCTCGATCGCTATTTTAGTGTGGGGGGTTATCGTTGCCGGCATCGACTTCGTTAAAAGTGAACGCACAAATAGAAACCGAATCGTCATGACACGCCAAAATAATTTCATCAAAAGTTTTTTAGGCAGCTATATCTTATTAAGCTTGGAGATACTGATTGCTGCAGATATCATCGAATCGATCATTAAGCCCACCTTTCAAGATATTTTAAAATTGGCGATTTTAGTCGTCATTCGAACAGTGATTTCTTACTTCCTGCATAAAGAAATCGAAGATGCCTTGAAAGATAAAGAAGTAGAAATAGAATCAGCAAAAAAGTGAGTCAATGAGTAGAACGACTAGTATCGTTCGAAAAGATCGACTCACTTTTTTACTATTTTTTGATTTTTCGAACAGCCAATTGGCTCAGGTACTTACTTTGTAAAATCGTTGCTGCCACTAAGGTCATCACAATAACCGGAATCAAGCTACCTAACCACGTACTGATTATTATCGCTGCACCTATAGTCAAAAGAGTCACAAAAATCACATGGCGTAATCTTTTTTGCAATACCCACTGATTTTCTTTTAGCCAATAATGTGTAGCAAAAATAATTCCACCATAGATCATATAAAGCATCTTGTCCACTCCTTTTTTAGCTTACGCATCAGCGCTTTCAACTGCCGCTTCCTGCGACTCTTGTTCTACTTGAATCTTTTCGAACATTTTAAAGAAAGGATAGTAAATCGCTAACGATACTGCAAAACAAACGAATACCATTACACAAGCTACCCAATTCCAGTTAGAGGTGATTAGTGCTCCTAGTGGGGCCGGTATTGAAAATGGCGGCTTGACCATCATTTTTGGCATCCACCCTAAAGCGGTCACTATATAGACTAAAATCGTATTCACGATTGGCACTAAAATAAATGGGATCGCTAACAAAGGATTCATCACGATCGGTGTTCCGAAGATCACTGGTTCATTGATATTAAAGATTCCAGGTAGAATCGACAATTTGCCTAATTGCTTCAAATAGGTTGATTTAGAAAATAGAAATAAACATACTAATGCTAGTGTTGCACCTGTTCCACCCATTTGAGCGTACCATTGATAAAATTGCTCTGTGAAAATATTAGGTAGATGAAAGGCGCTGGTCCCATTTTGAAACAATTCAGCATTTTCTAAAATTGCCTGATCCCAAAATGGGCGGATAATTGGTCCTAAAACGGCATGCCCGTGGATACCTAAGACCCAAAATAGACAAATCATAAATTGAGTGATGATCCCGCCAAACAAATTATTTCCAGTCAAGAAAACCTTTAGGGGGGAAATTGCTAGACTGAGCAGATCATTCAAATTAAAATCAAAGAAATGTCTAGGAATCCAAAAAATCAGAATCACTAATAGTGTAGGCAATAAGGCTGCAAAAGACTCTCCAACGACTGGTGGAACTCCCTCCGGCATTTTTATTTCCAAGTTCTTTTCTTTAGTAAAGCGATAAATCTCAACAGAGATCAGTGCGGCAACGATCGCTCCAAACAGTCCCTGCGAACCTAATGGCGTGATCGGAATATAACGGCCGCCAGCAACCGCATTGCCGGCAATATCCACTCCTTCTTGAAGATTGATCGGCACAACCATCAGTAATGTAGCCAGCATGGAAAGAAATCCACTAGTGATCTTGTCTAAATTGTACGTATTGCCCAAAAAAGAGCCGATCGTAAACGCTGCATACAAAGACATCAACCCCACCGTAAATCGAAATGGAATATCCAGCGCTGTCAAATACGGAGCGATCAATTCTGAATAGCCTGGAATCGGTAAATTCAGCAGTATTGTAAAAAATGATCCAACGATCGTTAATGGTAAAATCGAAATCAATCCATTTCGAATCGCCTGTAGATGCCGCTGGTTACCGATCGCATTCGCGATCGGCAGTAACTTCATTGCTAAACTATCAAACATCTTCATCATAAAAATCTGTCTTCCTTTCTTTAATCAAACCCATTTTCCTTCACCATTTCTTTAAACCACAACCCAGATTTCTTCACCGTCTTTTCTCCTGTCGCTAAATCCAAGCGATAAAAACCATATCGATTTTTATAAGCATTGCCCCATGACCAGCAATCCACAAACGTCCACATATGATAACCAAGACAATTGCTTCCTTCTTTCATCGCTTTGTTCAAATACCTCAAATGTTCCTTCAAAAAATCGATACGGTATTGATCTTGAACGATCCCTTCTGCGATGAATGCTTCTTCTCCTTCGATCCCGATCCCATTTTCAGAAACAAACCAATCGATGTTGTCATATTCTGTCTGAATTTTTTTAGCAATATCATAAATTCCTTTTGGATAAATCTCGATCCCTCGTGACGTATTCATTCGTCTGCCCGGCATCACATATTCGTCAAAGAACCATTCAGGTGAAAAAACACCCTGCGGATTCGGTAAACATTCTTTGGCTTTGACTCTACGAGGTCGATAGTAATTGATGCCTAATAAGTCGATTTTCGTTTCACTGATCAGCGCTATGTCTTCCTCCGTAACTTCCGGTAATTGATCATATTCTACTAGCACTTCTTTTAGTTTCTCTGGGTACTTTCCTTTTAAAATCGCATCATTCACACTTTTCGTATAGAAAAGGTCTGCCATCTCTGCTGCATACAGATCTGCCGGATTTTGGCTTCTTGGATACACTGGGATCACATCCATGATGATACCGATTTTCCCCTCCTGTTTTGATTCACGATAGACGTTAACTGCTTCACAATGAGCCACGATAATATGGTGTAAAACCGTTGCCGCACGTTTGAAATCAACAACATATGGATAATGACGATCATGAAGATACCCTGCTTCAGCCGGAATCATTGGCTCATTAAACGTAAACCAGTATTTCACTCGATCCCCAAATAATTCAAAACAAGTTTTCGCATAGTTTTTATATGCGGTGATCACTTCTCTATTTTCAAATCCGCCGATTTTCTGTAATTCCATCGGCATATCAAAGTGGTACAAATTGATAAATGGTTCAACACCTTTTTCAATCAGTGTATCGATCATATCATTGTAAAATGCTACTGCTTTAGGATTCACGTCTCCAATGCCATCTGGGATCAAACGTGACCAGGAAATCGAGGTCCGGAAAGAGTTAAAAGAAATATCCTGCATTCTTTGAATGTCTTCTCTATAATCCCGATAAAAATACGAGGTATTTTCTGTCGTTACACCTTCATAAAATCGATGATTATACTTTTTAGAAGCATAATCCCAAATGTTTTCTCCTTTTCCATCTCCTGCTTGTCTGCCTTCCGCTTGTGTTGCACTTGATGCAGCTCCCCAAAAGAAGCTTTTTGGAAATTCTATGTTCATCCACCTTATCCTCCAATATTGATTTTTTGTTAGCTAAAACGCTTTTTATTCTGCTTGCAGATTGCGCTTTCACAATCTATAATTGGAGTATAGCATTGATTATAATGTTTGTTATACGCTTTCATTCCTTTGTGATAATTGACGGCTTTTGTCACTTCTCACAATTTTGTCACAGTCTGTAACTACAAGGAGGCCACTATGCTTTTTTTAGATTATATCCCTGATTTGAATCCTTTAGAATATGAAATTTACCACTATATCGCCAACAATTTAAAGACTGTCACTTACATGCGTATCAGAGATTTAGCTACTGAAACACATACCAGTACTGCAAGTATTTTACGCTTTTGTCATAAATTTGAGTGTAATGGTTTCTCTGAATTCAAAGTCAAACTACATTTATATTATGAATCGATCAATCAGGCTCAAATTGCTGATGTCGATGAAACTCAGCATATCCACTTCTTAGAACGTGTCAATGAGCCTTTCCTTGATCATAAAATTGAACAAGCTGTCACACTTTTATCAGATAAAGGGTTAGTCCTTTTTCTCGGTTCCGGTTCATCTGAACCGATTGCCGCTTATGGTTCTCTTTATTTCACTAATTTGTCTCAAACAGCCTTACGAATCGAGGATCCTTCTAACTACCCAATTGAATGGTTTCCTGATGATATCCTTGAACGAACATGTGTGATCGCCCTATCCGTCACAGGTGAAACGAAAGAAATCATCCACTACATCAAACGTCTGAATACAAAAAAATGCCCGATCATTTCCATCACCAACAGCGACAGCTCAACGATCAGTAGAATGTCCGATTTGAACATTCCTTATACGATCAATCGGGAGACGATCTACAAAACAAGTGATAACCATGACAAAACGATCGAGCTGACTTCTCAATTACCTGCCCTTTTCTTGATCGAAAAAATTGCTAAACGTCTGAGATTACAAAAAAACATCTAAAAAAACACTGATAAGAGAGCAACTACGGCTTTCTTATCAGTGTTTCTAAATTATGCTTGTTTTGGGAATCCAGAAAATTCAAAATCATCTTCATGAATCAAACGCCACGAGCGTTTGGCTGTATTATAAATCAAAATAGCGATCACAGGTTCATTGCGGTAAGCAAAGTTTTTCGTTTTCCACAATGAATCTTCTACAACATGGATGGGAATGTGATACTCCTTACCTTTGATGTCCATTTGATCGAAGCAAAAGACCACACCTTCTTGTAGAATCGTCTTCATTTCTTTTAGGATATCGACATCCAATTTCTCAACTGGAATCCCTCTCTTAAAGAATGTTTTACGATCATTGACTTTTTCTAAAATCACTCGAGTGATTTTATCCGCTAAGATTCGATAAAACTCATCGATATAGCGATAATAAATACGTGTCATATGATCAACAAATTCAAAAAACACAAAATTATTTTGTAATTTATAAAAAAATGGTGAATGAAGACTTGTCTTCATATGACCAAAATAGAGCAGTTCTGAGATTTCTAATGGTGTTAGCTCTTTCAGCATCGTGACATCTGAAAAATCGATCCACTTGATTTCCTCGTTCATTTTTCTGCGGTGAGTGGTTGAAAAATACTGATTTACATTCTCTTCACCGCGAATGATCTTCAAACCACTATGCATATCATACTCTCCTTCTTCTGCAGATGGATTCAGCAAAAGAAGATTTTTCGGGTGATGAACGATCGAATGCGTAAAATCTGCATGTGTGATTCCTTTTGATAAAACTGCATTACTGGTCATGTCGATATGTACATAAATCAATTCTACCATTCGTTCGATCCCCCTATCATTTTTCGTTACTTCCATTCTACAATATTTCTGTAATAAAAGCTTGTGTCTTTTATTTTAAGTTTCAGTTACAAAGAGTTAAAAACGTTCCATCTAGCGCAGTCTATATAAGCTATTTTTCTCATTGCTTAAAAGTCGTTCATTTTTTTAACGACCCTTTTTAAAAACGAACTTTTAGAAAAAAATAAAGTTTTTAAGCTAGGGTTTCAAATCAACTTATGATACACTTATAAAAAAGGAGGGAGCTTATGGCCTCAAGAAAAAAAGTACCTAAAAAGAAAAAATCCAGAAAACGAAATTGGCTGCTCAATATATTTTTATTCCTATTGTTGATCGTTGGTTTAGCTTTAGTCTTCAACACACAAATTAGAAATCTGCTGATCCAGCAAAATGGAAAAGCGTATGCTGTAGAAAAACTAACGCCTGAAGATATCGAAAAAAATAATAAAAAAGATGTTTCCTTTGACTTTGAAGCTGTTGAATCGCTTAGTACAGAAGCTGTCATCAAAGCTCAATTTGGAAACCGAAATTTACCTGTGATCGGAGCAGTAGCGCTTCCTGATGTGAAAATCAACTTACCGATTTTCAGAGGACTAGACAATGTTGTGCTATTGACCGGTGCTGGTACAATGAAACCGGATCAGGAGATGGGTAAAGGCAACTATGCGCTTGCCAGTCATCGTGTGCAAGATATGGTTTCGCTATTTTCACCATTAGAATATTCAAAACCAGGTGAGCTGATCTACACTACGGACTTGAATAACGTATATACGTATAAAATCAATTATGTAGAAAAGATCGATCCTTCACGCGTGGAGTTGATCGATGATGTTCCCGGCAAGAAAATGATCACGCTGATTACTTGCGGTGACATGTATGCGACAACTCGAATCGCAGTCCAAGGTGAACTGGAGTCTGTGACTCCGATCGATAAAGCGACGAAAGAAATGACGGATGCTTTCCAAATGGAACAAATGACATTATAAAATAAAAAAAGACTGAAACAAAAAATGATCGATTTTTTGTTTCAGTCTTTTTATGAATGACTTGTCTTTCTGATTCGAATATAGCCATAACGGATGGTCGATAAAACTAAAACGATCGGATATAGAAATAGTGTCACTGCCAGCCATTCTGTAGTAAACACAGATAAAAAAGCGACATGATACGTAACAGCGTAAATCAAGGGCAGTACAATCGCCAATAAAATATAATACAAGCTCGTCTCAAATACAACTGTTTTATATGAGCCTTTCATCTTCTATTTCCTCCAATCTTTTTAATGATCATTTTACGTTGTTGCTCTACTTTTCTATTGTAAAATATTCATAAAAAAGATACATCCACCTTTAGTCTGAGATTTTGATTTCTTTTCTATTTTTTATTCTTTAACCAAATGAGTTAACCAAGCATCTGTTCCTTGATCGACTAATGTATAGGTTTGATCAAAATCACCAGTATAATAAGGATCTGGAACATCCATCTTCTCTTTACCGGCTACAACTTCCATAAATAAATGAATCTTCTCTTCTGTTCCATAAGGTGCGACCCGTTTTAAATCCGCTACATTTTCTGTATCCATTCCAATAAGAAGGTCAAACTCAAAAAAATCCAGTTCTTTGATTTGTGTTGCTTTTATTCCACTAAAAGAAATCCCCTGCCTTTTTAAGATTTCTTGTGTACCTTGATGTGGTAGGTTGCCTACTTCCCAGCGACTAGTCGCAGCCGAAGAAACCTGTACCTGATTTTCTAACCTGTGCTTTTTGACTTTCTCTCTAAATACAGCTTCTGCCATAGGTGATCGGCAAATATTTCCTAAGCAGACAAATAGTACTTTTTTCATCCTATCCCTCCTCATTTTATTATAGTAACATAGCTAGTCTTCTATATTAAAATAACTGGGATATAACTTTACGCGTTGTATCCCAGTCACTTTCATTACTATCTAAACATCGTTTGTGCCGCTTTTGCCAAAACCTTAGGATCACGGTTATAAGGTGTCACTGGTACGATCTCTTTATCAATATCAAACAGTGTGTATACCGCAATTCGCGCTGCTCGAACAGAGTATTCTTCTGTAAAGACCATATCTTTTGGTATCTCAACAAATTGACTGACCATCGCAAAATTTGTGCTGTTTTCAGGTACGACAGCTGGACGATCACTCATTTTTCGCGGTTGGAATTGGGCATCAATATAAGGCATATATGCTGGAATCACATTGACGATGTCTTGTTTGATTTCTTCCCAATCTGACTGCCAGCCCATTTGACAGATCCATTCATACAAGATTTCTTCTCCTGTACAGTCACGCATTGGTTTTTTCACATAATCACCGATCTTATCCGTATAGATGCCGTAGCCCCAGAAAATCGTGGTATCCGGATTTTGATTTTTGAAGTGCGGCTGAGCTGCCACAACAGTACTTAACAACCAGCTTGAATCTTTTAAGGTCATCAATGCACCCGAACCTGGAATATTACCGGAGAATTCTTCAATACGTTTTAATAACTTGTCACCTTTACACGTCACGGTAAAGCTTTCCCAATTGGTTTCTTTTTCATTACCGAAAAACGGTTCAGGATTTCCTAATCCAGCTTTTTTCTTCGCAATATTACGCCAAAGTCTTGCTGAACGTGACTCTTCTGTCACTTCCGGCGCCGGATGACTCCAGTCTCCTTCGGTAGAGCTGTCTGTCATTGTACCGTTGGTCATGATGACCACATCTTCTTCATTTAATTCGATCGTTTCACCATTGCCCAGTTTTAATGCAGTCACGGTAATATCGGAACCTGGTTTAAATTCTAGATCCACAACATCCTCATTTAGTGTAAAGTCAACCCCATGTTTTTCTAGATAAGCTTTCAAAGGTAGGATCACGCTATCATATTGGTTGAGCGGTGTACGAGTAACACCTTCCAACGTATCGATTCGAGAAAATTCTAAGATCATTCGATTCATATAGCGGCGCAACTCAAAGGCACTGCTCCATTTTTGGAATGCAAAGGTTGTTTGCCACATATACCAGAAATTCGTTTCAAAGAAATGAGGGCCAAACCATTCTTCAATCGTCACACCATCCAACTTTTCTTCAGGAGTTGCCAATAATTTAGACATAGCCAAACGGTCTTCATTGTCAAAGCCCATAGTATGGGCATCAAGAATTTCTTGCTCTTTTGTAACCAAACGTGCTTGTGCATGTGTTGGGTGTAAGTGGTCAAAATTCAATATTTCTTCTGTCACACTGTGGTTAGGCCAATCCAATGAAGGAATAGTACTAAATAGCTCCCAGAAATTTTCATAGGTTTCTTCATTCAGCATGCGACCACCACGAGCAACAAAACCTTTTTCATTTGTACCTATACCATCATTGCTACCACCAAGAATTTTCATTCCTTCGATCACATGGATATTTTTACCGTTAAAATTTGCATCACGAAGTAAGTAAGCTGCTGCTGCCATCGTCGCAATACCGCCACCGATGAGATAGACTTGCTTATCACCATAATAACGGCTATTGATTTCTTCTTCCACTTCTGAAAGTTTTGCTGTTTTTTTATCGACGGATGCTTTTTTGGCAAGAACGGCTGCACCTAACACACCCGCAGTAACTAATCCAATATGTCTTTTCTTCATGAAAATCCCTCCGATTCATTTTATGAGCCTAGCGTACAATGATTCATTAGAAAAGTCTTGTGATAGCCTTTCCATTCCGTCAGCTTTTTAGACACTCTAGTCGATTTGTCATAATAGTTCGTTTTCTTGTGCATAAAGACGGTAAGAGAAAAATTCTGTATCTTTTGCTAATCGAAAGAGCTGTGTTGCAATCTCTAACGGGGACTCTTTATAACCACCTAAGATCCAGTCGATCAGTACTCCGCTACAGCCATATGAAAAGAAACGAGCATAAAAGACTTTATCTTCTGGAAGCAGCTGCTTTTCTTTATCCATCTGTTCAAATAAATGAATAAATAATTTGTTTGTGATCTCAGAAAAACAAGTTCTTAAAATTTCAGAATCAGAATTGACTGTATTATAGTAAAAATCATTTTTTTCTTGGATCGCTTTAAGCATTTTTAAGGCTTGCTCTTCCCAATTGTCGATACTTGTGTCTGGTGAATCCAAATAGATCAATGCATCATGGGTGTAAATCCAGCGTAGTAGGTCGTTTTTATCTGTAAAATGATAATAAAATGTTTGGCGGTTTAAGCCGACTTCTTTCGTAATGTCTTGTACACTGATCTTGCTAAATAATTTTCTACCGCATAAGTCGATCAATGCAGACGAAATCGCTTTTTTGGTAATCTGTGCTTCGCTCATCGTTTTGTCCTCACTTTTTTTTAGATACACTCATCATACCAAAGAATGACAGAAAAATATAAAGTTGCAGTACCCTTTTAACAATTGTTAATGGTTCTTTAGCGCTACATATATTCCATTTATAAAATATATATGATTTTTAAAAGAACGAAAAGACATTTTTTTATCAAAAAGTTCTATCCACTGGAAAATAAGAGGAAAAAATGACCTCTTCCGTCATGTTATATTCAATGTACTGCTAGTGTTATTTATATAATTAGCAGAAAAAAATAATAAGGATGGGTAAAATGATTAGTTACAAAAAAATATTAGGTGGATCACTTGTCGCTTTAGGTTTGGGTCTTTTTGCTGGTCAATCTGCTGATGCCGCTTCGATTTTGACTGAGAGTACAGATTTAAAAGGATACGCTGCAACGATCACTACACAAAATGATGGAACAAACATATTAACGACAAAAAAAGGTGAATACGTGTTAAATGAAAATGCGAAAATTTACAGTTCATCATCAATCATCATTACTTTAAACAATACAAAGCCTGTAAACGTGAATTCAATCAATGCAAAACACACATTAGAATTGCGTGGAAATGGTGAAATGAACGTAGATACGACAGATGATGTCGCTATCAATGTAGGAACGCATTTCAGAGCTTTCAAAACAACTAAATATGGTAAAGGGAAAGTTACTGCCTCTGCTTCAAAAATTGGATTGAAAGTAGAAAATGAAATCCAAATGGAAGGCGGTTCTGTTGAAGCCTCTGGTTCAGAGTACGGTGTTTACAGTAACAATGATATCAAACCTTACTATGATGCTGTTCTTAAAGGTGTAAGTAGCAATGGTACAGGAATTTACGCGTACCGTGATATCTATGCATGGAAAGGTGCTACAGTTATCGGTGAAGGGAAAGTTGCCGGAGCTCGTTCAATCATTGCACATATCCAAGCAGAAGATGCAGGAAGCTCAATCACAGGTATTTCTCACGATATCAATAGTTCTTTATCTGCTTTACATGCAGACAAACAAATGCTGCGCGCATATAATGGAGCTGTTGTTCGTGAAGAATACGTAAAACCAGATTTCAAAATTTCTGATGAAGATCCACTGAATTTAACTCAAAACTATACAACAGTGGCTCGTAACATGACAAATATGGCTAACTACAACTGGTCTTCAACACCAGAAAGCGTTTATTTAGCTAATGGTGGACTATTAGGTGACGTAACAAAACCATTTAAAGACGGTACTGTTATTGGTACTCGGACAAACGCTGCAACTGCTGTAGGTAAAAACGAAGTAACACAATTGAAGAAAAATGGTACACATGAAGTTGTATTCTCAGGAACATCTTCTCACTATATCGTTCCTGTTGTTACTAGACATTATGTGGATAGTGAACTAAATGGCAACTATGAATTATACAAAGAAGAAATTCATTATGTTGAAGTTGGTTCTTTAGTAACAGTAGATGATTTCCAACTTGATTTTTCTTGGACTGAAAGCACATATGAAGGTGCCGATAAAGCAGATTTTATCGCAGTAAAAGACGGTACTCCTCTAGAAATCAACTATAAATATTTAGCAGAACTATAATTTCTTTAATCAATAAAAAAAACGGGCAGGAAATCACGTAAAAGATTTTCTGTCCGTTTTTCCTATCCAAATTTTTAACCCTCTATTGCTTCTTTTCACAGTTCATTACTTTGAATTTACAGTTTTGATTAGATTGCACTACATTCCATATCATAAAGATATTCAGACTCACAAATGCCGCCAAAATAACTATCATGATAAGAGAGTCTCATACCCAAAATGCTCATACGCCAATGCTGTCGCAACACGCCCTCTTGGCGTTCTTTTGATAAATCCTTTTTGTATCAGATAGGGTTCGTACATATCTTCGACTGTTTCAGTTTCTTCACTGATATTGACTGCGATCGTACTTAATCCCACTGGTCCGCCGCCATACAATTCAATCATCGTTTTCAGCAACTTTTGATCGACATAGTCCAACCCTTCATGATCCACCTGCAAAAGGGTCAGCGCTTGATCGGCAATCATTCGATCGATCACACCATTAGACTGCACCTGAGCAAAATCACGAACACGTTTCAACAAGCGGTTAGCAATTCTAGGCGTGCCGCGAGAACGTCGAGCAATTTCAAAGGCGCCTTCTTCAACGATTTCTGTCTGAAAAATGTCGGCTGAACGTTGAACGATTTCTTTCAAATCTTTCGTCTCGTAATACTCCATATGGGAAATGATCCCAAAACGGTCTCTAAGTGGTGCCGAGAGCATTCCTGCTCGAGTTGTCGCGCCAATCAATGTAAACGGAGGTAAAGGAAAATGAACGGGATGAGCAGTCGTTCCCTGTCCAACCATGATATCCACATAAAAATCTTCCATCGCTGAATATAGCATTTCCTCTACTAAACGAGGCAGTCGATGGATTTCATCAATAAATAACACATCTCCGGGCTCCAGCTCGTTCAAGATAGCCACTAAATCCCCTGCTCGTTCGATCGCAGGCCCACTAGTCGTACGAATATTGACATTCATTTCATTGGCGATGACCATTGCCATTGTGGTCTTCCCCAAACCAGGAGGACCATATAAAAGGGTATGATCCAAAGCTTCCTCACGCGTTCGAGCGGCTTCGATATAAATCGTCAACTCTTGTTTTACTTTATCCTGACCGATATATTGTTCGAGAAATTGCGGGCGTAGTGATTTTTCCAGTGACTCTTCACCTTCGCTGCTTTGCGCTGAAAGTAGTCTCTCATCTTCAGTCATAGCTCTTCCTCCTTAACGCTTCATCATCAATTTCAATGCATTACGTAAATATTCATCTGTTGGCTGAACGCCTAAACCTTCTAAACTTGGTGTGATTCGTTTGATTTCTTTTTCACTGTAGCCTAAAGCACTAAGCGCTTCTAATGCTTCTGTCAATGCCTGATTATTCGAAGATGCTTGTGGTGTCTGTGCCATCGCTTCAACCGCTGCGTCTGATGTCTCTAATTCACCGAGTTTGCCTTTTAGATCCAGCACCATTTGCTGAGCAGTTTTTTTCCCTACACCTGGGAATTTCGTCAAATACTTCGCATCTTCACTTTCGATCGCATTGATCAAGCCGCCATGGTCTTCAGAAGCCATGATCGCCAACGCACTTTTAGGACCGATCCCTGAAACACTGATCAACTTCAAAAAGAGCTGTTTCTCATCTAGATCACTAAAGCCATATAACGTATGCGCATCTTCACGAATGACTTGATGAACATAGATCTTGATCTCCTGTTCTGTCTTTCCTGAATAGCGGTAAGGATTGCCTACTGAGATTTGATAGCCGATGCCGTTTGTTTCTACAACAATATAATAAGGACTGATAAAGGTCACTTTACCAAGGATATATTCGTACATAATTTCACCTTTCTGAGCGATGCTGTTCCAACATTTTATTCAGCATATTTTTGTGCTGACACGCACATACGTTTCCATTTTAACACAAGTTAGAGAAAAGAAGTAGCATCAAAAACAGGCTTATTCTGAGCAAAATAGGCTAGCCTTAAGATTGACCTTAAGGCTAGCCTATTTTTTCTATGATTATTCAGAAATATACGTCCATTTATAATCGTAAGTTGCGCCAGCACCATGTGCAACGACACCTTTGACTTTTGAGTTCCGTAGGTGAGCTTCCGCTTTTTGATAAACTGGAGCAACACCCATTTCATCAAGGATCAGCTTTTCAGCCTGAACCATGTCATCCCAACGTTTTTCAGGATCTGAGGCATTCTTTTTACCAGAATCCTGTACTAAAGTATCATATTCTTTATTTGAGTAACGGCCTCTATTATACGCGCCACCTGTTACAAATAAATCAGTGAAACTGCTTGGGTCTGCATAATCAGCACCCCAACCGCCCATGATCACTTCGAAATCACCGTTTTTACCACGATCTAAACGAACGGTAAATGGTACATTGGTCACTGTTACATCTACACCGTCAAGGTTTTCTTTCACAGCACCCTGAATATATTCTAAGATTTTCTTCGTCGAGTCTGTATCATCTCCGACAATATCGAATTTGAATGAATCAATGCCCAGTTCTTTTTTCGCTGCTTCCCAGTATTTTTTCGCTTGTTCTTTGTCGGATTTCAAGATTCCTTTGTTTTCTTCTGCGAAATCTTTATTGTCTTTTGGCGAGAATGACATTCCTTCCGGCACTAATCCCGTTGAAGCGATAGATCCATCACCTAAAATTCGGTCAACAACAGCATCACGGTCGATAGAGTAAGAAATTGCTTTTCTTAAGTTCTCATTATGGTAAGGAGAATCTGCATCTCTTTGGTTAAATTCCAAGTAAGAAGTACGGGCTTCTTTTTGGATGACTAATTGTGGATCATCTGCCATTTGCTGAGCCAGTTCACCACTTAAAATAACGTCATCTGTCTGACCATCTTGGAATAAGTTTAGAGAAGTTGGTGCTTCTTTGACCACTTTCACTTCGATTTTATCTAATTGTACAGTGTCTTTATCCCAATATTGATCATTTTTTGTATATGACCATTCTGTATCTGTTCCCGGACCATCAAAATCAGTCAATGTGAATGGACCATTGTAAACAGAAGCTTCACTCTTCGTTGCATAGTCTTTCCCTTGTTCTTCCACTACTTTTTTATTTTGCGGGAAGAACGATGGAAATGCTAATAAGTAATCGAAATAAGGTGTTGTCTGCTCCAATGTTACTTCTAATTCATGATCGCCATTCGCTTTGATCCCAAGCTCATCAAGCCCTTTTTTGCCTGCTGAGACATCTGCCCCGTTCTTCACTAATTCAAACATGTAGGCATATTCTGCTGCAGTTTTAGGATCTGCTGTACGTTGCCAGCCATACACATAGTCTGCAGCCACGACAGGATCTCCATTAGACCATTTAGCATCTTCTCTAAGTTTGAATTTATATGTCAGTCCGTCCTCACTTTTTTCAGCCATTTCAATAGCACCAGCCGGCTGAGGTTTGCTGTTCTCATCTAGACGATATAACCCTTCATAAACGTTGTTTAACGCCGAAAAGCTAATTGTATTCGTTGCGACTGATAAATCAGCACTTGGCATTTCTTGTTGCACAACTACTCTAAAAAGCTGTTCCCCACTAGCTTTTTTTCCTCCAGTACTGCTACCTGTCGAATCGGTTTTTCCTCCGCCTCCACATGCTGCTAAAGCAAGTGTCGACAACATCATAACACTGATCAATTTAGTCATCTTCGATTTTTTCATTTTATTCTCCTTAATAAATAATAATTTTCTTTTCAAATTTTAATATTTTGAATATTCTTATAATACTAAAAAGAATCCAGAATAGCAACTGTTTTAGTCCCACATAAAATAACAAGTGGTATACAAAAATAAAAAAACATCTAGTGTGAGTAAACACTAGATGCTTTATTGATCATTCAAATAAGGATTTATACTCTCCATATCCTTCTTCTTCTAACTTTTCTACTGGAACAAATCTTAAGGCCGCTGCATTGATACAATAGCGGAGACCGCCTTGATCTTGAGGACCGTCTGTGAACACGTGACCTAAATGTGAATCTGCTTCTTTACTGCGCACTTCGACCCGATGCATTCCCAATGAAAAATCGGCTTTTTCTTTGACACCGCGTTTTTCTATAGGGTGAGTAAATGAAGGCCAACCGCAACCCGCATCATATTTGTCAGTCGAACTAAAGAGTGGCTCACCACTGACGATATCGACGTATATCCCATCTTGATAAAAATCATCATACTTTCCTGAGAATGGGCGTTCTGTTGCGTTTTCTTGGGTTACTGCATATTCAATATCGGTCAATTTTTGTTTCAGCTCTTCTTTTGAAGGTTTTTCCACGACAAATCACATCCTTACTAGTTTTATTATCTTAATAATAGCATTATTCAGAAAAAAACACTTATTTCCTGTTTAGAAAATAAGTGTTTAAACGTTTATTGATTCCAAGGAATGTCCAAATCGACATTTTTTGCAAGATCGATACTTTCTTGACGCTTGGCTTGTCGAGCTGCTTTTCTTGTTTCATACCCTTGGCAGATAAAGCGTTCTTCTTCTGTTTGAGGTTCGATCATTTCCGGCAACTCCGCACCTTTAGGCACAACAAATGTCATGAAACACGTCCCCGCCAGATAACGTTCACCCGTAAATAAATCTTCACCGATCACTTTAGCAAAAATTTCCATTGAGCGTGTACCAACACCAGATACATACGCATCGATACAAACAGAATGATTAGCTTTTAATGGCGCTAAAAAATCTAGATGATCCACAGAAGCCGTCACAATGGCTGATCTTGACACACGCACAGCCGCGATCCCAGCGGTTTCATCCAGCCAAGCCATCAACTGACCGCCAAATAATGTCTTATGAAAATTTAGATAAGGATACGTAATAATATGAGTTTGAATCGCTCTTGTTTCTGAGCATTTCATCGATAGTCCTTCTTTCTATTATTCTTAATCAAACGCCGGCAGCATGCGATACAGCGTGGCTATGGGAAGTCCCATGATCGAATAGTAATCACCTTGAATATTTTTTATGAACAAAGCGCCTTGTTCTTGGATCCCATATGCTCCTGCTTTGTCTTTATATTCATCAGTATCTAAATAGCGATTGATTTCTTCATCACTCAATTCATAGAATTCCACAGTTGCCGGAACAGTCGCTGAGGATTCTTGATCGTCTTTCATCAAAACCATACTTGTATAAACCTTATGTGTCCGACCGCTAAGCTGCTTCAGCATGCGGAAACCATCTTCTCGTGATGTCGGTTTTCCTAAAATCTCATTATCGATCGTAACGATGGTATCACAACCGATCACTAAATCATTCGGGTATTTCTTAGCAATGTGTTTTGCCTTTTGTGTAGCCATCTCTAAGACATAGTCCATTGGGGTAAAATAGCTTTTTACCTCTTCGTTGATATCTGCCGGGACGATCTCAAAATCCGAGACGATTCGTCCAAGCAACTCCCGTCTGCGCGGAGATTGTGAAGCTAGAATTACTGCCATTTCTGTCACCTTTTTCAATTTTTAGTGTGGGTCTTGAATTCGTTTAAACATTTTCTCCATATCGGAATTTGTAAAATGGATCAATACTGGGCGGCCATGAGGACAGTTAAACGGATTCTCGCATGTTTCAAGATCTTTTAACAACACTCTAGCCTGTTGTTCATTTAAATAATGATTTGCTTTGATCGAGCGTTTACAGCTCATCATGATCGCTGTTGCTTCACGGAATTTTTTCACACTGACTTTTCCAGTTGTTAAAAACATATCGATCATTTCTCGAATGATACTCTCTTCTTCACCTGCTGGATACCAAGTAGGATGGGCACGCACAATAAAGCTGTTTTGACCAAAGTCTTCTAGATGGATGCCCACTTCAGCCAGAGTATCTTTCGCTTCTTTGATTTTCAACGCATCATTGTTCGGATAGTCGATCACGATTGGTACTAAAAGCTCTTGAAGATCATCAGAAACTTCACCGATTTTTTCTCTAAAATACTCATATTTGATTCGTTCTTGCGCAGCATGTTGATCAATGATATATAGTCCATCTTTACTTTGGGCAAAAAGATAGGTGCCATGCATTTGACCAAAATATTCTAATTCTGGAAAACGTTCTTTCGGACGTTCAGATGATAACTTATTAAGTGCCTGCTCTAATTGTCGTTCATTATTCTTTGCTGAAAAATCAAACTCTGGATGATGACTCAATTCTTCTTCATACACTTGTTCATCTACTGTTGTTGCGCTTTCTGACTCCATAGATACCTCAATCGATTCAACAGTAGGTTCTTCAATCGGTCGTTCTTCATAGGGCGAACTAAATGCATGGGCCATCAATGCTTCTTTCTCTTGTTCAGTTGGAGAACTTTCTGCTTTTGACTTTTCAGGTAATGGTTGTGTTGAAAAGTCTGCCTTTGTTTCTTTGACAAAGAAATTACCGCTAGTAGGATCGTAACCTAAACTTCCCGGCTTTCGAATCGGTTTTGCTGTTTCCTCTTGTTCTGTCAAAGGGATTTCCATTTGCTCTACTTTCGGCTGCTGCTCGACCTTCTTTTTGAAACGCAGATTATCTGCAGCATTTGGAATCAGCTGTTCCTGACTCAAAACTTCACGGATTGCTTCACTGATGAGTGTCATCAATTCTTTTTCCTTACTCAAGCGAACTTCCTGCTTTGTTGGATGAACATTGACATCCACCAACAAAGGATCCATCTCGATTTCTAAAACAGCAATTGGAAAACGGCCGACCATCAGTTTTGAGCCATACCCATCAACCACTGCCTTATTCAAAGAAAAGTTTTTGATATAGCGCCCATTGATGATCGTAGATAAATAATTGCGGCTCGCTCTCGTCACTTCTGGTAAAGAGACATACCCAGTCATTTTAAAATCTAAATCTTCCGCTTCTATTTTCAACATTTTTTTAGCGGTACTGATGCCGTAAATGCCTGCGATCGTCTGTTTTAGATCACCATTTCCTGTCGTGTTCATCATTTTATTTCCATCATGGACTAAACGAAAAGCGATGTTTGGGTGGCTCAAGGCTAAACGATTGACGATATCCCCAATATTCGCTAGCTCAGTCTGGATCGTCTTGACATATTTCAAGCGTGCCGGCGTATTGAAGAACAGGTTAGAAACAGTGATTTTCGTACCTTTTCTCAAGGCTGCCGGACGATGTTCTTCGACTTTACCGCCCTTCATTTGAATAAAACTGCCTTCACCTTCTTCTGAGACAGCTGTTTCTACGATGATTTCCGAAACAGAAGCAATACTTGGAAGAGCTTCTCCACGAAATCCTAAACTACGAATGCGGAATAAATCGTCTCTCGTATGGATTTTGCTTGTTGCATGGCGCTTAAAGGCATTCAAGATATCATCTTTTGCGATTCCATCACCATTATCGATCACTTGGATCGTTTTTAGCCCTGCCTCTTCGATGAAAATATCGATCTGAGAACTGCCAGCATCAATTGCATTTTCGACAAGTTCTTTTACAACGGATGCAGGACGTTCAACGACTTCACCAGCAGCGATCTGATTGGCAAGTTGTTCTGATAATTCTTGGATTTTTCCCATCTGTCCCATCCTTTCCTTGCTTCACGTTCGTTAGATTCTTTTTTGCAGTTCATGTAATTTATTTAATGCATCCATTGGTGTCATTTCTAATAGGTTCATTTTTTTTAATGTATCGATCACGCTCAATTCATCTGTCGACACTTCTTTAAATAAAGATAACTGTTCTGTATCTTCATTGATTTCGTCTTGATATTCGACTGTCTTCACCGGTTGTTCTTCTGATTCCAGAGCAGATAGAATCGTCGCTGCCCGTTCCAAAAGATCACTTGGTAAACCGGCAATTTTTGCTACGTGGATCCCGTAGCTCTTATCAGCTGGACCATCCATCATTTTATGAAGGAAAACGACTTCGCCATTTTTTTCCACAGCACCAACATGAATATTTTTTAATCCCTTCAGATTTTCATCTAACACTGTTAGTTCATGATAGTGGGTAGAGAATAGGGTTTTCGCTTTAACTTCTCTGTGGATATACTCAATGATCGCCTGAGCCAAAGCCATACCGTCATATGTAGCTGTACCACGACCAAGCTCATCAAACAAAATCAAGCTATTCGGTGTCGCATGACGAAGTGCCTGATTGGCTTCCATCATTTCTACCATGAAGGTGCTTTGTCCTGCAATCAAGTCATCTGATGCACCGATCCTAGTAAAAATCTGATCGAATATCGGTAATTCTGCTGATTCAGCAGGAACAAAACAGCCGATTTGCGCCATCACTACTGTAAGTGCAAGCTGACGCATATAGGTACTTTTACCGGACATATTTGGACCAGTGATCAAAAGGATAATATTTTCTTTATCCATATGCACACTGTTTGGGATATATTCTTGATGACCTAAGACCTTTTCAACAACGGGGTGACGCCCTTCAACGATATGAAGTTCTTTACTATTGCTTTTTAGTGTTGGACGGACGTATTGATAACGTTCACTGACTGTGGCAAAAGCTTGCAGCACATCCACGGCACTGATCGTTTTGGCTAGTTTTTGTAGACGTTCGATATTCGCTTTGACTTTTTCACGAACTTCTAAGAATAGCTGGTATTCAAGATCGACTGATTTTTCTTCTGCTTCTAAAATCAAAGTCTCCATTTCTTTGAGTTCCGGCGTAATGAAACGCTCAGCGTTTGCCAATGTTTGCTTGCGCTCGTATTTGCCTTCTGCTAGATTAGCTAAGTTCGACTTGGTTACTTCAATGTAGTAGCCAAATACACGATTAAAGCCAACTTTCAGGGTTTTGATCCCTGTTTCCTGACGTTCTTTTGCTTCCAATTCTGCCAGCCATTGTTTTCCATGTCGCATCGCATCACGATATTCGTCTAATTTTTCATTGTAATGATCTTTGATGACATTTCCTTCAGTGATCGCTAATGGCGCCTCTTCATTGATCGCATTGTTGATCAATTCAACGATATCTTCTGCTGGATTCAAGTCTAAAAGTAATTCGTTCCATTCTCCCTGATTGATGCCGACGATCAATTCACGGACTAACGGTACCTGCTCTAGTGATGTCTTCAGCTGAATCAAATCACGTCCATTCACATTCCCAAACGCGACACGTCCAGCTAAACGTTCAAGATCATAGACCTTGGTCAAGGTCGCTTGTAAATCGACACGTTCAAAATAAGCATTCAATAATGACTGAACCATTTCCTGCCTTGTCCGAATTTGTTTTTCTTGGATCAATGGACGATCCAGCCATTGTTTTAATAAACGGCCGCCCATCGCCGTTTTTGTTTCATCCAGCAGCCACAACAACGTGCCTTTTTTCAAGCCGGTTCGAATCGATTGCGTCAGCTCCAAATTGAATTTTGAATAATGATCCATTTTTAAGAAATGATCTGGTTGATAGTCCACTGCTTTTTGGATATGAGCTAGGCTGCGTTTTTGTGTCGTAGTCAGATAAGTCAGTAATTTCCCTGTGACTTCTACTTCTAAGGGTTCCGTCAATTCACTTGTTAGGAAATTAAATTCAGCATTTTCTTCTGCTTCTTTTTGCTCTGAAAAAATGATATTCAGCCGACTTTTAAGAGTTTCCTGAAGTGTTTCTGATAGAGGGCTGCCCAAAACCATTTCTTTCGTTTGCAGGGCAGATGCTTCATTGATCAATCCGTCCTCATCACTTAAGATTGCTGTTTTTAGTTCTCCTGTACTTAAATCAACATAGGCTAATCCAAATTGTCCAGCTGCTTCGACTACGGCGGTCAAGTAGTTGTTGTCTTTTGCTTCTAAGCCTTTGCTGTTCATGACTGTTCCAGGTGTGATCAGTTGAACAACTTCACGTTTGACCATTCCTTTGGTCGTCTTTGGATCTTCTACTTGCTCACAAATAGCTACTTTATATCCCTTTTCGATCAGCGTATCGATATAACCTTGCGCTGCATGATGAGGAATACCGCACATTGGGATCGGCTCATCTGCATTACGGTTACGGCTCGTCAATGTTAGCTCTAATAATTGCGACGCATTGATCGCATCTTCATAAAACATTTCGTAAAAATCACCTAAGCGATAAAAAAGAAATGCATCCTGATACTGGTCTTTGATTGCTAAGTATTGTTCCATCATTGGCGTATTTTTGGTCTTTTGCGGCATTGTTACCCTTCTTTCTCTAGTTCTTCATTGATTCTATATTGGATCATATCCGTCACGTGCTGTAATAAGTCATTCGCTTCCATCAGTTGTTCACGATATGCCACTACTAATGGGTGCTCATCAAATTCTTTCGTCAGCTCATCTGCTCTTTGGATAGCTGCTTTTTCTGCCTCAGGTTTGTCATAATGTGCAAACTGGACAGCATCTTTTTGAGCAGCTTTGATTTGTTCGACCAGCTCTGTCAGTTTTTCGTTATTTTGAACTTTTTCTTCTATTTTTTTGTAGCGTTGAATCAATTCATCTTCACCGATCAAGGCGAGTAATTTCATTAATTCTTCGTTGATTTTTTTATCTGTAATGGATGGCTCCATGATTTCACACCTTTATTCTTGAGTAGGATTTTATTCTAAAACAAGTCTATTTATTTTAACATAATTCGAGCAGAATCAACAGTTTGTGGAGAGAAAAAAGCTGTATATCCTGATTCAGAATACCACTCAACTTCTCTTTGATACGGTAAATGTCTTAATGATTGATTTCTTTGATCAGTTATTTTTTGTTTGAAGTATTTTCTTCAACCGTTCAATATTTTATACACAAAAACAGTATCAGTGATTATTCACTCACTGATACCGTTTCATCATTTCGTATTATATTCGACTGTTTTTTTCACAAAAGAATGGTCAAATATTTTGAAATACTGCTTACTAAATACAATACAATTTTCAAACCAAAAATTGGCTTCATTCCTTTTTCTTCTAATTAAAATCGTTGAAATACTCAATAATTATATTTTGCATAGAAGTATTATCAATTGTATCGTCACTAATCCACTTTAAAAATAAATCATCAACTTCTTGGTTGTGATATTTAGACAAAAGTTTAAATGTGGGTAACAATAATTCTAATTCTCTATTGCAACTATTCATAAAATACTTACTTAACACTCTAGCTAACTTGTCACTCATTTCATTGCCTATAACGTCAATAAATGAAATCTTTTCATCATTTGAATAATTTTCTGATGTAATCAATTCAACCAATTCATCTGCAGTTAAATCCTCATCAAATATGTTTTTTTTGCTATTAACTACATTTTCCCTCGCTTCTTTTTCATCATTATAATATTCTTCTAAAAAAGTTGAATAGTCTACTAGCTTATATACTAAAGAATCTGTATCTTTAATATACGAACTAACATTTTCTGTAAAAATTTGAAAATCTTTAAGTTCGTATATTGATAGTCCTCCAAAATCATCAACTATTCTAATTTCATTCTCTTTTTTTATAAGGACTGGATAGAGCTTACTAATAGTAATATCTCTAGCTTCTTTATTAGAAATTGCTTTTACAATCATTTTATCTAATCCCCTTTGGTTTAAAATTATTATCTAAATCTATGATCCAAAAGTCATCAGTAAGTCCCTCCCTAACTTTCAAATCTTTAGGAATTGGAACCTTCATTTTGAGATCATAAAAGCTAATTTCACCAGTTTTCAAATTTCTATAATAGTGAACCTTACCTTTTCCCATTGAAGTTTCATAACTATATGTCGACTCCATTTTTGCCCAATCTAATATAGAGCTCCCATTTTTGGTGAGTTCAGAAATTACTTTAGGATCTTTCAAATCAGAACCAGATATGATAGGTTTTGATTTTTCAATTATGTCCCCTTTCATTAGAGCATTTTTATAGTTTTGATAATGTAAACTACTTTTTGAACTCTTTGGAATACCAACTCCACTAACTTTCGTATTACTTCTACTCATCGTTCCAGTCGGTCTCAACGACGCTGTCAACGCCTTCTGCGAGCCGTAATCTTTCAAATTCCCATAAATGGAAGGCCCCATATTCATCAAACCAACATTCATCATGAAGGAATTCATCGCTATATCGGCTCCAGCAACTTCCGCCGCTCTTTTCAACGCCGCAATTTCTCTTTCTACTCTAGCTTTTCGATTGATCTCAGCGATTTCTTTCTCGCGTTTATCCCATGCATTTCCTATTGTAATCATCCAACGGGTATCTTTCAAGTTCTTTGGAGAAAATGTGCCGGTCTTTGGATCGAAGCCTTTGCCTCCTGACACTTGGGCTAACCCTTGATTAACGGCAGCTTGTAATCTTGTGACTTCTGTAAAAAGTGTAGAAGAAAAGGCATGGAAAGCGAGGAGTTTTTGTAACTGTTTTTCCAGCTTACGTTTTGCACTTGTATAATCTGAGATCAGTCCACTTGCTTCTCTAAGATGCTGCACACGTTCACTAGAGACGGGCAGTAATTGTTTTATTTGATCCATTTGATTTTGCATTCCTTGGATCTGTGTTT